>CAMAPH010000041.1:0-24775 GCA_945859975.1 Chthonomonas calidirosea | reverse complement strand
TGGTCACCCAGGTCATCCAGACCGAGCGTGGAAAGATGATTTTTGCTGAAGTTGATGGCGCGGAAGAGATACCAAGTCGACGCCGGGCTCGTAGAGCCTCCTGATGAAAGTGATTGCGGCCATTCTCGCCGCTGGACGCGGAACCCGCTTTGGCCGAGATAAGTTGGCCGTTTCCGTTGGAGATCGTCCAGTGTGGCGTTGGTCATACGATGCCTTCGCCAATCACCCTGAGATTGATGGCGTGATTTTGGTCGGTCGACCGGACAACCTTGAGATGCTGCGACAGGTTCCGGCTATTGCTCATGTGCTCGGAGGGGATCGACGACAAGACTCGACCTTCGCGGCAGTGGAGGCCTGTCCGGAGGAGACGGAGATTCTTTTGGTCCACGATGGAGCTCGGCCGTTTGTGGATGAGGAAACCATTTCGCGGGTGGTTGCGACGGCGCGGAACTGCGGGGCGGCGGCGGCGTGTGTACCGGTGGTCGACAGCATCACATCCGTCGCCGATGGATCGGTGACTTCGTTGGACCGCACCACCCTAAGAGCCATGCAGACGCCTCAAGGGGTACGGGTCGACTGGCTCCGCGAAGCACTCGCGAAGGCCGCCACGGAGTACACCGATGAACTCTCGATGGTGCAGTCGCTTGGGCATCCGGTGCAACTGGTCGACGGGAGCCCAGACAACTTCAAGGTCACGCATGCTTCCGATGTGCTGCGGGCACGGGCCAAGTTTGGTGGGCCGCTCACTCGCACCGGATTTGGCTACGACGTTCATCGATTCAGTACCGATCCGGACCGCACTTTGATGCTCGGAGGAGTTGCCTTTCCCGGAGCAACCGCGCTTGATGGCCACTCGGATGCGGATGTCCTTCTCCACGCTGCCACGGACGCGATCCTCGGGGCTCGTGCAGACGGCGATATAGGCGTGCATTTTTCCAACACCGATCCTCGCTGGCACGGCGCACCCTCGATCAAGTTCCTTGAGTTCGCGTACGAACGAGCGAAATCGGCAGGGTACACGCTCGTCAACTTAGACATTGCGGTGGTTGCTGAGAAGCCGAAGATCATGCCGAAGGCCGAAGAGATGCGTCAGACAATTGCCCGTGCTCTTGGCGTTGCCGATTCGCAAATCTCCATCAAGGCCACGACGAACGAAGGGATGGGAGCGATCGGACGAGAGGAAGGCATTGCCGCATGGGCAGTGGCGACCTTGCGCGAAGCTTAGTTTTGCGACGCGAACACGACCAGTTCAACTCGCGCTGCCCCAGCTGACTTCAGGACCTTTGCGCACTCACGGGCCGTTCCGCCGGTGGTAACGACGTCGTCAATGACGAGCACATGTTTGCCGGCCAAATTCAATTGGGATTGAAAAGCACCGACCAAATTGGTTCGTCGATCTTGCGCGGATAGTCCGACTTGGGTACGAGTGAATCGGATACGGCGCAGGAGATCTTGTCGTTCGGACCTTGGAAACTCAGCACACAGTAGCTCCGCTTGATTGAATCCGCGGGAGCACCATCGCAAGAGATGGATGGGGACCGGACATACAAAGTCGTAGGTCAGCCCGCCTGCGATCCTCGCAATCTCGCATGCCATGAACGGAGCAAGGCTCGTTGACCGGTTAAATTTCAGCTTACGAACCGCCTGCCCTGCCCGGCCTTCGTAGCCATAAGCAGCATGCGCCGCGTCCAACTCCCCCAACTCAATGATGATGGGTCCAGGGGCCACCATCTCGGCGCGACACTCGCCACAGGGAGAATCTTCCCCAACTGCATGGCAAAGAGCGCACTTGCGCGGGAACAAGAACTCGAGTGGATGAAGGTTCAGTTATCCGAGGCGAATCGCATCATGCTCATCGTAGGTTCGAAAGGAATGAGGCCGAGTCGAGTTGCCGCTCGGAAAGCCTGCACCCGGTTGTTGACCTGGAGTTTGTCGTAGATGTTTGCGAGATGGAAATCTACCGTTCGCTTACTGACGTAAAGGGAGTCTGCGGCTTCCTTGCTACTGTGGCCAGCGGCAATAAGTCCGAGGACTTCGACTTCACGTTTTGTTAAGCGAACCGGACGTGAGACCGGCGTTGGCGACGTTGCTTCTACCATGCGTAAGAACCTTTCTTTAAGTAAGTGAACTCTCGGTGCTCAAGCGCACCTAAAGTGAGTTCCAAAATACGAAATCACTGAACGTCAGAATCTTACAGCGAATTTACCGGTATTTCGCACACAAGTTCAAATTTGCGAACTATGGAGCACTATTCAGCGTCACGCGAAAGTGTGATTCGGGCACCTTCAACCGTACCACAAACGAGCGCGTTACCCTTATATCCGTTGGTATCCCCAATAGCCTCTTGGTATCGCCGGATCACCGTTTCCGAAAACTGATCTGCATGGTCTTGGTGGACCAAGGCAACACAAGCGCCACCAAAGCCAGCGCCGGTGAGTCGCGCGCCGATGCCACCTTCGGTAATCCAGGCCGCTTCTACCATCGCGTCAAGTTCTGGGCAGCTCACTTCGTAGTCGTCGCGAAGGCTCTCGTGGCTTTCGCGCATCAGGCTCCCAACGAGTTCCGTATCGGACGTTCGTAAAGCATCGACGAACTCTAGCGTCCGGATATTCTCGGTGACCACATGCTTGGCACGCGGGTAGTTCGCACCAACAGCATCGCGATTGGCTTCAAGGTCTTCAAGCGAAACATCCCGTAGACTGCCGGCACCAAGTTTCGCGGCGACGGCTTCGCATGCGGAGCGGCGCTCGTTGTATGCCGATTTCGTGAGTGCCCGGGCCTTCCCCGTCTCCAGCAAAACGATCTTCCACTCCGATGGGATTGGCGCGTACGTGATTTCGAGCGAACGCGTGTCAAGGAACATGGCTTGCCCGGCGCGGCCATTGGCGCTGGCCATCTGGTCCATGATTCCGCTTTGGACACCGACGAAGCCATTTTCGCAACGCTGACCGCGGATGGCGAGTTCGCTCGGGGTCAGGGTTCGGCGCATCAGGGCGAGCCAAGCGGTGCCAATGGCCATTTCAAGCGCTGCACTCGAGCTCACGCCGCTGCCCATGGGGATATTGCTGGAGACCGCGAACTGCGCGTCTGGCACGGGAATCCCGATCTCTCGAAAAGCCCAAGCCATTCCTGCGATGTAGCGCGCCCAGCCGTGAACATTTCCCGGCTCCACTCGATCCGCAAAAAAGGAATGTCCGGGACCGGTTTGCAACGAAACGACGGAGGTTTCACCCTCGGTTAGGCTGGCCGCTACCCAAGTTTCACGATCAATGGCGGCGGGAAAGACGAACCCCTCGTTGTAGTCGGTGTGCTCGCCAATGAGATTGACCCGCCCGGGAGCGACCGACACGACGGACGGATCGGTTCCGAACTGGTCGTGGAAAAGATTACTGACTGCCTGCAGCGCCATGAATGAGAATCGTACCGGTAACCTTCATGGCATGTCTGACCCCAAGTTAATCGAGATTCAAAACTGGCTCCGCGCCCACGAAGATGATCTGCTCCGCGACACCGTCGCTATGTTGCAAATTCCATCACTCGAATCCGAAGCGATGCCAAATGCGCCTTACGGCAAGGAAAACCGAGCTGCGTTGGATCTGGCTTTGTCGCTTTCAGAACAAGCGGGGATGCGGATCACGGACCTTGAAGGTCACCTGGGGTACGCCGAGTTTGGGTCCGGGGACAAGATGATTCTTTCCTTGGGACACCTGGATGTCGTGCCAACCGGTCCGGGATGGAAGCACGATCCTTTTGGTGCAGAGATTGAGGACGGCTACATCTACGCTCGAGGAACAACGGATGACAAGGGTCCGACGATGGCGTCGTTCTATGCCATGAAGGCCATCCAAGCGGTCGCTCCAGACTTGGGCGTTCGCTTCCGACAGGCGTTTGGCTGTAATGAAGAGTCCGGCTTTGGCTGCGTGGAGCGATACGTGCAGACCGAGGAGATTCCGACTTTTGGAGTTGCGCCAGATAGCGGCTGGCCGCTGTATCACGCTGAGAAGGGGATCATCAACTTTGAAATTGATGTTCCGATCCAGAAAGGCGGGCTAGAAGTCATCGAAGTTTCCGGCGGGCAGCGACCGAATATCGTCATCGATTCCTGCTCTGCCAAGGTTCGGGTTTCCAGCGAGGTTCGGGCGGAAGTCGAGTCGAAGCTGGCCGACGCTTGGGATCGAAACGTGACGTTCGCTTGGGAAGGCGATGTGCTCGGAATCTTCACGACCGGAAAGGCAGCCCATGGATCGACCCCGTTCATGGGCGATTCGGCAGCTACCCGGTTGTTCCGATTCCTGTTCGAAATCTCTCCAGTACGAGATGAAGTTTATTACCAGGAGTTGCTTGAGATGACCCATCCCGGCGGCGTTGGCATCGGCATTTCGGGAACGGATGAGCCGAGCCGAGACCTGACTTCTAACCTGGGAGTGCTCGACACTCGCGGGGAGAACATCCACCTTCTCATCAACATTCGGTATCCGGTCACGCACTCGAGCGAGAGTCTCCGGGCCCGGGCGACGAAGTTCCTCAGCGAGCTTTCCTCGAAGCCACATCTGGAGGTTTCCCGCGATAGCCCGCCGCTTTACTTCCCTCTCGAACACCCACTGGTAAAGACGATTGTGGATGTGCACGAAGCTGAAACCGGCGAGCGGTTGGCACCCGGAACGATGGGTGGCGGCACGTACGCCCGAGCCGTTCCGAACACGGTGAGTATCGGCACAGGATGGGTTGGAGATGGCAAAGCGCACGAGACCGACGAACGCCTCAAAGTGGAGCACTTGTTCAAAATGAGCCGAATTTATGCGCACATTTTTTATCGGTTGGCTCAGGTTGCTATAGAACAGGGTTAGGAACGTAGTAGAGTTTCAGTATGAGCATCGCCGCAATTCTCGCCCTTACTTCGACGACCATGATGACTTCCCCCGAGCCTGCACCTAAGTCCCTCTACGACTTCACGATGGCCACGATCGAAGGCAAATCGTTGAAGCTGGACAAGTACAAGGGCAAGGTGGTGCTCATCGTGAACGTCGCCAGCAAGTGCGGCCTGACACCCCAGTACAAGGGGCTCGAAGAGCTCTACAAGGAAAACAAGGCCAAGGGCCTCGTCGTTCTAGGATTCCCGGCGAACAACTTCGGCGGACAAGAGCCGGGTTCGAACGAAGAAATTTCCGAGTTCTGCGCTCGAAATTACGGCGTCAGCTTCCCGATGTTCAGCAAGATCTCGGTCAAGGGATCGGATCGAGCCGAGCTGTATAACTGGCTCGTTTCCAGCAGCGATCGACCGAACGACGAGATCGAATGGAACTTTGCCAAGTTCCTCGTTGGCAAGGACGGAAAGCTCATCAAGCGCTTCGGCCCTCAGGAAAAGCCTGAGAGCCCAACGTTGAAGGCAGCGATCACGAAAGCTTTGGGCTAAGGCTCAGTACTTTGTAGTTGTTGGGTCGACCTGGTCGGCCCAGCCGTTCATTCCGCCGATTAGGTTCCGAACCAGTCCGTAACCTTGATCGGTCAGAAACTGGGTGATTTGTCCGCTGCGGCCGCCGCTGCGGCAGATGACGACGATGTCAGCATCCTTCGGCACTTCCGCCAAACGGGCCGGAACTTCGCCCATCGGGATAGCGAGGACTCCCGGGAGTTTAGAAATCTCAAGCTCGTGCGGTTCCCGCACATCTAGGAGCAATGGCGACTTGCCAGCGGCAAGTTCTGCTGCGAGTTCGGGTCCGGTGACTTCTTTCATGGATTCAAATTACCTGCCCGGCCCTCGGTGAGTTCGAAAAGGCGAGTCGCCGCCGCGTCGACATCTGGCGAGTTGTTGTCAAACACCAGCCAACCGGAGAAGGTCTCTGCCTCTTTCCGCAGTCTCAAGTTCAGGTCATGGATGGTCGGGTGCAACATCTCCGGATCAAAAGGTTTGTGCTGTCGCGTGTCGTTGCGATTTAGATTTGTTTCGAGCGTGCAATCGACCAGAACGCAATGCACCCGTCTGCCCGCGAGTCGAGTGTTGACCAGCGGGTCGAACGATCCGAGATTGTGGCAATGATCGATCACAACGGCGAATCCGGCGTCCTGATAGCGGATGGCTAGATCGCAAGCTGCGTTCTCGGCGAGGATGAACTGCCGTGATGTTTCGTCGGTCCAGGGCAGAGGATGAGATATTCCTGAAACCACCCACTCACGTAGATCATCGACCGGGATATGAATTCCGAGTTCGAAGTGGCGTAGCAGCGCGACGGCTAGAGTGGACTTGCCTGCTCCCGGTGCGCCAGTCAGAAAGTAGATCGGTGCCATTACGAAACCGCAATCACCGCCATGTCGGAGCGCCGAGCGAGGACCTTCTCGCGGATGATCGCCCATTCTGGATTCTCCAGCCTAGGATCCTGCTCAATGACCTGCATGGCGGCTTGCCGGGCGATTTCGAGCTGGCGACCATCTTGAAGAATGTCGGCAATCTTGAAGTCGCTATTGCCGCTCTGCTGGGTGCCAGCTATCACGCCCGGGCCGCGAAGGCGGAGATCTTCTTCGGCAATCCGGAAGCCATCGGTGGTTTCGACCATGACTTCCATGCGCTTGCGGCTGTCCTCATTCGTCGCGTCGGCAATGAGGATGCAGAAGCTCTGGTTTGCGCCTCGTCCAACGCGGCCGCGCAGCTGGTGAAGTTGAGCGAGGCCGAAGCGATTGGCGTCTTCGATCACCATTACGCTGGCGTTGGGAACGTCCACACCGACTTCGATGACGGTCGTACTGACCAAAATATCAAAGTCTCCAGAGCGAAACTGGTCCATAACGGTGTCCTTCTCTTTCGGCTTCATCTGGCCGTGTAGCAGGCCAACCTTAAGATCCGCATAGACTTCGGTGCTGAGCCGGTAGTAAAGGTCCTCCGCGGCCTGGACATTGAGCTTCTCACTTTCGCCAACGAGCGGGCAAACGAAGAAGGCTTGGCGGCCTTGCTCAATCATCTTTCGAACGCCTTCATATACCGACTCGCGTTCGGAGGGGCGCTTCCAGTGGGTCTTGATCGGTTTCCGTCCGGGAGGAAGTTCGTCGATGACACTGAGGTCGAGGTCGCCGTACACCGTCATCGTGAGGGTGCGCGGGATCGGGGTGGCGGTCATGACCAGTACGTCGGGGTTTGTGTCGCTCTTGTCGCGGAGGGCCTTCCGTTGCAGCACGCCAAATCGGTGCTGCTCGTCCACCACGGCAAGGCCGAGTTTGTGGAACTGCACGCCTTCTTGAATCAGGGCATGCGTGCCGACGGCGAGGTGGCTTTCGCCCGAAGCTAGTCGACGCATCGCTTCCTTCTTTTCCTTGGCCGCGTGCTTTCCTACCAGCAGGTCAACGCGAATGTTTAAGGGCGCAAAGAGCTTGGTAAGGTTCCGGGCGTGCTGCTCGGCGAGGATTTCGGTTGGGGCCATGAGGGCGGCCTGGTATCCGCTTCGGATAGCGGCCAGGATCGCGCAGGCGGCGACGGCGGTTTTTCCTGATCCGACATCGCCTTGAACCAGGCGGTTCATCGGATGCGGGCGGGCCATGTCGCTCCAAATTTCTTCGACCACGCGCTTCTGGGCTCCCGTCAATTCGAATGGCATCATGCGCCGAATTTGCTCCCATAGCGGTTCCCCCTCGCGGGCGGAGGCTTCTTGAGATCCGAACAAGTGGGTCGATTCGGGCGATGCCTCCTCGCCCCGAATAAGTTGCGTTATCGGAAAAGCGATGCCGATTTCGAGTTCCGTTTCTGCTCGGCGCATGGCGAGGCCGAGTTGGAGAACAAGGAACTCCTCGAAGACAAAGCGTTCTCGTGCGCGCCGGCGCATCGGTTCGGATTCTGGACGGTGCATTTGTTCCAGTGCCATCTGCAGATCTGGCATTTGGAATTTTCGTCGAAAGCTGGCGGGAAGCGTTTCCGCGGCAACGTCGGCAAACATCAGCGAACTTTCGGCGGCTTTGCGTGCCGTGCGCTGCTGAAGGCCGTCGGTTAATGGATAGACCGGGAAGATGCGGGCGAAGTCTTCGCTCTCATCCTCTTCGTCTACGATCTCCCACTCTGGGTTCGACATCTCGTAATGACGGCCCGCGTCCTTGACGCTCCCGAAGGCGATGATCTCGCCGGTGGCGTTTTCCAGTTGCCGCTTGATCCAAGGCTGGTTGAACCACACCAGGGTGATTTGGCCAGTGGGGTCTTTCACCGTGGCGGTGAGAATGGTGCGCCCACCTCTGACGGTGCGCGATTCCACGCGGGCGATGGCACCACGGATGGTCGCAACGTGCCCGGGCGTGGTCTGCGAAATGGGCGGTAGATTGGTCCGGTCCTCGTAACGACGCGGGAACCGCCAGAGGACATCTCCGACGGTGTTGAGGCCGGCCTTTTTTAACCCGGCGGCGAGGCGAGGCCCGATTCCCTTCAGGAATTGGACATCCATGTCGAGTGATCGGCTCGGCATCATCTTATGTAGACGTAGCTGTACCAGAAATGGACGCGGGCGGTACGATGAAGCCATGTCGGACGAACTGGAACCGCGACCAGAGCTGCCCACGAAAGACGAGATTGAGCTTCGCCTGAAAGACGCACGGGCAAAGATTGCGGCGGAAATGCTGGACGACGCTCCGGAAGTCGTCATTCCGGAGGTTCGGGTCGATCCCTTCGACGATGCCGAATTTCGCCAGCGGTATGAAGAAATTTCGAATCGCGCCAAGGTGATCCAGGAAAAACGAGCGGCGGCGGTTAAAACCCAGGCGACGAAAGAAAAGAGTGATCGCGAGAGCGCGAAGGGGCTCGGCGTTGGACTCTCGATCGCTTACACGATTCTTGGCATGCCGGTCGCCGGGTACCTGATTGGCTGGGCCATCGATGGCAACAGCGTTGTACAGACCGGCCGGAACTTTGGAACTTTGATCGGCGCCTTCATCGGCGTCGCGGCAGCAGTGATGATGATGAATCGCACGAACACACGGTAACGGCGATGAAGTTCTTGCTGATCTGTCTTGGAGTGATTGTCGTCGGGCTCACCTTCGCCCATTTTCGATACGGAACCTCTGGGCTCATCGGAATGGCGTACGGATTAGGGGCATCGACGTTCAATTTGGTCGCGCTTTGGCTCGCGGTTCGCCACTTCAGCCGAATGATGGCGGACCAAGAATCGCCGGTCTGGCAAACCACCGGCATCGTCGCGGCGTTCTTCGCCAAGATTCCCCTGTTCTACATCGCCGGAACGTTCGCACAAAGGCACGGATCTGCCGCGACTACATGCTTCCTGCTTGGAATGTTGTTGGTATACTCCGTCCTCGTTGGAAGGGTGCTCACTTCATCGTGAAGTGCCCTTAATGCTGTATGGGCAACTTGTTGACAACTGGGTTTCATCTGATCGCAGGGGTGGAAGAGCATGCGGGCGAAGCACACAAGGCGGAGGGGCATCACGGCCCTAGCTTTATTGGCTTGGCTGTCTACGTATTGCTCACGGTTGTCATTTTGTTCGTCATGATGTCGAAGGCCAAGTCTGGGCTTAACCAGCGAGTTTTCAAGAATCCTTTCACTTCGATTTTTGAACAGCTTTACTTGTTCCTCGAAAACATGTGCGTTGGGATCATTGGCAGCCACGGTCGCCGATACATTCCGATGATCATGGTCTTCTGGCTCGTGATCTTCGTCTCGAACGTTATCGCGCTGTTCATGCCAACGGCACCAACGGCCGACCTCAGCTTTAATCTTGGAATGGCGTTGATCGCCGTCGGATATGTCCAGTACGAGGGAATTCGCGCCAACGGAGTTATAGGGCACTTCAGCCACTTCGCCGGTCCGAAGCTTCCAGTCGCCTTGATTCCGATCAGCATCATGATCTTCGTGATTGAGTTGATCTCCGAAGTGATGAAGAACGTGTCGCTCAGCTTGCGACTCTTCGGAAACATCGAAGGTGGTCACCAGGCCGTTCTTGCCATGAACAAAATTGGCGACCCGGTCTTCATTCCGGTCGGTGCTTTCCTATTGCCGATCAAAGTTCTGACCTGCGTGGTGCAAGCGCTCATCTTCTGCTTGCTCACCTGCGTCTATATCTCGCTGGTTACTGCTCACCACGACGATCACGTCGAAGCGGCGGCCGCGCACTAAAGATTTTTATCCATCTACAAAAAAGGAAACAAAGGGAGAAACAAGGAAAATGCTAGGACTAGGACTCGGACTCGCGGCGCTTGGCGTCGCTATCGGCCTCGGAATGATTGGATACAGTGCAATGCAGGGCATGGCACGACAGCCAGAAGCGATTGGCAAACTGCAGACCGCGATGTTGATCGCGCTTGCGTTCGTCGAACTCGTATTCTTGCTCACCGTCTTCATCGCGCCAAGCTCCTTCAAGGAGAGCATCACGACCACCAAGGTCGAGGGTGCAGCTGCGACGACTGCGGCAGAATAAGCCAACACGATCAGGCAAAACAATCACTTTGGGCCGGGCAACCGGCCCCAAAACCCTTAATCACGAAAGCGGTTCATGAGTAACGAACAAAAATCATCGGGATCACCCATAGTCGGCATCATCATTGGTGCAGTACTCATGGTGGGCGGCACCTACCTCTCCTTGAATGCGAAAGCACTTGGAGTAGGCGGCATTCAGGAAACCCTCGAAGGCCAAGGAATTCCGCTTGACTTCGGAAAGACCATCGGCACCATCGGCGTGTTCTTGATCCTTTTCCCGGTCATCAAGTCGTTCTTCATTAAGCCGCTGCAGGATGCCATCCAAGAGCGAAACAGCGACTTGGAGCGAACCTTCACGGAAGCAGAGAACCTTCGAACCGAAATGGAACGAATGAAATCTGACTACGACCGTCGGCTCGCCGAAAGCGAAGCTAACGCTCGAGAACAGATCCAGAGCCAGATTCGCGAAGCTCAGAATCTGCGAAGCAGCCTGATGGCGGAAGCTGCGACCCGAGCCGATGCGCTCGTGCAGCAAGCAACTGCCGAAATAGAAGCCGAGAAGCAGAAAGTGCTTGTCGAACTTCGAACCCATGTTGTCGACTTGGCGCTTGCCGCAGCCGAAAAGGTTGTTGGCGAGAACATGGACAGCGAGCGAAACCGACGTCTCGTTGACGACTACATCAATTCCGTCGAGGTGGTCGCCTAACCGTGATCGATTCTCGCGTTGCCCGAAGATATGCCGGTGCGCTTTTCCAAGCGGCCCGAGCAGGCGAAATGGTCCGAGCGGTCGAAACCGACCTCGGTTCCGTCGTCGATGCGCTTCGAAGCAACCCGGAATTCCGACATTTCACCATGACCCCGCTTGTCGGACGGGATGACAAAACCACGATTTTCCAGAACGTGTTCGGCGACAAAGTCACTAGCTTGACCATGCAAGTCCTTCGACTCATGATCGAGCGAGGACGAGAAGCCGACCTCGAATCTGTACACGCCGAGTTCGTCAAGCTTCGACGAAGCGAAGACGGCATCGTCTTTGCCACCGTCACTTCCCGCGAGCCCCTTACGCCAGAGCAGAAAGTTGCCCTGGTCGAAAAGGTGGAGTTGCGGATCAAGAAGAAGATCGAACCCGAGTTTGTGACCGATGTCCGCGTTATTGGCGGAGTAAAGGTCGCTTACGACAACTACGTTTTAGATGGCACCGTCCGCGGATCCATCGGCAAGTTGCGCGAGAAATTGCGCTATGAGCTTTTGAAGCAGAGCTAATCAGAGAAACTCAATGGCCAGCATTAGACCCGAAGAGATTACAGGCATTCTTCGTGCCGAACTTGAAAAGTTTGAGAAGAAAGTCGATACCGAACACGTTGGTACCGTCATCCAAGTTGGCGACGGCATCGCACGTGTTTACGGCTTGCCAAACTGTCAGATGGGAGAACTCCTTGAGTTCCCCGACGGCATTATGGGCCTCGCCCTCAACCTTGAAGAGCAGTCCATCGGCGCCGTTATCATCGGCGACGACACGCAAATCAAGGAAGGCGACCCCGTTCGAGAGACCGGCCGAATTATCGAAATTCCCGTCGGTAAGGGCCTGCTCGGACGAGTTGTCAACTCGCTCGGCCAGCCAATCGACAACAAGGGCGAAATCGCTTCCGACAGTTTCCGACTGATCGAAACCCTCGCTCCTGGCGTTATCGAGCGACAGCCCGTTACCGAACCACTTCAGACCGGTATCAAGGCCATCGACGCCATGATTCCGATCGGTCGCGGTCAGCGAGAACTCGTTATTGGAGACCGACAGACCGGAAAGACTTCGATCTGCGTCGATACGATTCTCAACCAGAAGCAGACCCACGAGCCAGGTGGCTCGCCGGTCTACTGCATCTATGTCGCCTGTGGACAGAAGATGGCAAACGTTGCCCGTGTTGTCCAGACTCTCACCGAGTTCGGCGCCATGGAATACACCACGGTTGTTGTTGCCTCCGCTGCCGAATCGAACGCGATGCAGTACCTTGCTCCGTTCGCGGGTGCCACGATTGGTGAGTACTACCGAGATAACGGCATGCACGCTTTGGTCATCTACGATGACTTGAGTAAGCACGCTCAGGCCTACCGTGCCCTTTCCCTTCTTCTTCGACGTCCGCCAGGACGAGAAGCCTATCCGGGAGACGTCTTCTACCTGCACTCGCGACTTCTGGAGCGAGCGGCAAAGATGTCCGACGAGAATGGCGGAGGATCGCTCACCGCGCTTCCGATCATCGAAACCCAGCAGGGAGACGTTTCGGCTTACATTCCGACCAACGTAATTTCGATCACGGACGGTCAGATCTATCTCGAACCCGACCTCTTCTTTGCCGGTATCCGACCTGCCGTTAACGTCGGTATCTCGGTTAGCCGAGTTGGTGGAAACGCTCAGATCAAGGCGATGAAGTCCGTCGCCGGTAAGTTGAAGCTTGAAATGGCCCAGTACCGAGACGTTGCTGCCTTCGCGCAGTTCGCTTCGGACTTGGATAAAGCCACCCAGCAGCAGCTTATCCGCGGTCAGCGACTCACCGAGTTGCTGAAGCAGGACCTGGCTTCGCCGATGGCGGTTATCGATCAGATCATCTCGATCTTCTCCGGAAGTTTGGGTGTGCTCGACGATCTCTCGAACGAGCAGGTTAAGTCGTTCGAAGCGGGCCTCCAGGCTTTCGTCCACGACAAGTACCCCGACGTGATCGAAACTGTTCGAACCACTAAGGCACTCGGAAAGGACACCGAAGAAACTCTCAAGAAAGCCGTTCTCGAGTTCAAGGCTTCCTTCAAGTAACCGTTTCGCCCCGGCAACGCCGGGGCAACTACCCTGATTATCTGTAGATGGCAACCTTAAAGCAGATTCGCAGCCGGATCAAAGCGGCAAAGAATATCCAGCAAATCACGAAAGCGATGAAGCTGGTCGCCGCTGCGCGTTTGAAACGCGCTACCGACCGAGTACTCGAAGCCCGGCCTTATGCCGACAAGCTGAAAGACGTCATGGAAAGCCTAAGCTCAAGTGGCGAGCTTCCTCCACACCCGCTGATGGAGAAGCGAGAGGTCAAGAAGATCTGCCTCATCATCATCACCTCCGACCGAGGTCTTGCTGGTGCGTACAACACATCTCTGATCCGAAAAACCGCAGAGTTTATTCGTGAGGAATCGGTTCCGGTAACCCTCCTTACGGTCGGTAAGAAGGGCAATCAGTTCTTCTCCCGCCGTGGATACGACGTGGTGCACAACCTATCGGTGCCAAGCAGCGGAGCAACGCTCGCTAACGCGATTGAAGTAACTCGAACCGCGCGAAACTTGTACGAATCGGGCGAAGTTGACGCCGTTTTCGTCTGCTACGCCAAGTTCTATTCCGCCATTCGGCAGGTACCGCAGATTACGCAGTTGCTTCCGATTGAGCCTCCAACGGCCACGGAAACCAAGAGCGCCGGCGATGTGCAGTTTGAGCCAGATGCCGACACGCTACTGGACACCTTGCTTCCTCGATACTTCCAGACCTTGGTTTGGCAGTCGCTGTTGGAAGGTACGGCATCTGAGTTCGGTGCCCGAATGACGGCAATGACCGGTGCAACCGACAACGCCGGAAAGATGATCAAGAGCCTCACGCTCGAAGCGAACCGCGTTCGCCAAGCGAGCATCACCACCCAGATTCTCGAAATCGTCGGTGGCGCCGAAGCGCTTAAGAACTAAGAGCACGGTTGAAACGGGCGGCTGGACTGCAAAGTCCAGCCGCCTTTTTTTATCGCATGATCGCCGGAATTGATGCAGTCGGAGATCGTTTCAGCGGGTCTGCTTTGGCGAACGAGACTTGACCGACATAGTCGCGCAGGAATTCCATACCGCCACTATCGATGCTCTTCTGTTCATCGTCCGCGCCACTCAAGCTGACAATCAACGTCGTGTTCCCACGGACGCCAAATGCGGTCACGACGGTCTTGCCGTTTCGTGATCGGCGGATGAGATTGAACTTCACGCCATCCGCGGCGACTTCTCCTGCCAGTTCAGCTTTCCAGTCCGGAAGGTTCTCTTTGGTTCGGTCGATGTAGTATTGAGCCATCCCGCGGCTATCGAGCTCAGGGGTGGGATTCACATCGGAGACGACTTGATTCTGGGCACCTCGAAGCAATAGGCCCGTCTTGGGGTGCTTGTACAGGAAAAGAGTCTGCGGACCGTGCGGTACCGGGTCCCAGCCTTTTGGCTCATCGTAGGAGATGGCGTAATTTGCGGTCTCACCGCCAGATCCCTTTAACTGATAGTACATATAGCCGAACGCTACGAGTGCTATCCCTACCGCCAACGCTGGTCCCGCCGGAATCCTTATCCCCATTAGGGAATTGTACGACGGAAGGCGCAAAAAGGGGAAACTATTTGTGCGGTTGGTCCTACTTCAGGAGTTCGTCAAGCTCAGCATCGCTCAGCTTCGCAAGACTCTCTGCGTATCTCTCTCGTTCTTCGGTGTACTTAGGTCGGAGTTCTCGGCGGTAACGACCGGCGAGAAAGCGGATTTTCTCATCGCGATCCTCGCAAATCAGCTTCGGCACTGCAACCGGCTTTCCGTCCCGAATGGCAACCATAGTAACCCGGGCCGTGTTCGTATGGCGCTTGGTTCGCTTGAGGATGTTCTCCGCGTACACCTCGATGGTTACTTCCACCGACGTGCGACCGACAAAAGAGACTTCTCCTGCCATTGTCACCACGTCACCCACTTCGATCGGCTCGAGAAAGTCGACGCGATCAAAGCTGGCGGTGACGCAGACTTCCCCGCTGAACCGAGCAGCCGTGGTGTAGGCGCAAAGGTCGATCAGGGAGAGTAACTTGCCGCCAAAAACCTTGCCTAAGAAGTTGGCGTCGTCTGGCGTCATGATCTGGCTCATGACGGTGCGGGTCGAGGCGGCAGTTACGGCTTCCATTATTTCACGGGTTCGTAGTATCGAACGTATTCAATTTCGTATTGGTGAGGGAACTTCGAATCGTCAATCCCCTGCGCTCCACCCCACGCGCCGCCAATGGCGAGGTTCAGGATTAGGTACTGCGGCTTGTCGAACGGCCATTCTGCGTTCGTGTAGCTCGCTTCTTTTCGGAAGGTGAAGTACTTCTTGTCGTCAAAGAAGAAGTCAATCCGGTCTGGGTACCACTCCAGCGCGTAAACGTGGAAGCCCTCATACGGCTTCTCAACCAGCATGTTGTTCCCTTTTCCGGTGCCCTTCGTGTGATTGAAGGTCTTCACGTGAATGTTCGCGTGGACGCGATCTGGGTCGAAGCCGACGTTCTCGAGGATGTCTAGCTCACCGCAAGTCGGCCAGCCAACTTGTCCGATGTTGGTTCCGAGTGTCCAAATCGCGGGCCAAGTGCCTTTTCCGGTCGGAATCTTTGCCTTGGCTTCAATGCGGCCATAGAGGAACTCCCGCTTACCCTTCGTGACCAAACTAGCGGAGGTGATGGGCTTTCCGTTCCAGTTGTCCTTCAGCGCATTGATGATGAGCTTTCCGCCCTCTACGCGCGCGTTTTCTTTTCGTCCCTTGGTGTAGTACTGCGCCTCGTTGTTGCGGATGTACCCTTCCTCGTAGTCCCAGCGGCTGGAATTAGGAAGTCCCGGAACATCGAATTCGTCGTTCCAGGCCAGCTTCCACTTCTTCGGATCAAACGGCTGGCGCACGATGGCGGTGTCGGACTTGCCACTGAGCCCCTGAGCTTGGCTCGGATCTTGGATTGACATGACGGCGGTTAATACGACGGCGATACTTAACACGGTATCAGGTTAGACGAATTCAAGCCGGCCGGCATTACTTTGCCGCGGCGACAATGCGATGAAACTCGTCTGCCACGAGGCTAGCGCCACCGACGAGCCCGCCATCAATGTCTGGTTGCGCGAACAGCTCGTGAGCGTTTGCGCCCTTCACGCTGCCACCGTACAGGATCCTAACGCGGCTAGCGGCATCCTCGTCCCAAATCTCGGCCAACGTGGCGCGAATCATGCCGCAAACTCGGCTTGCCTCGGGAGAGTCACAGGTCATGCCCGTACCGATTGCCCAAACCGGTTCGTACGCGATGACGCCTTCGGTGAATTCCGCTCCATCGATCCCGTCTAGACCAGCCTTGAGCTGAGCCTGGATAACGTTGTCGGTTTGGAGGCCCTCGCGCTCCGACAGCGTTTCGCCGACACAGAGAATTGGAGAGATGCCACGCTCAAGGAGGGCTTTTGTTTTCAGGTTGACCGTCAGGTCCGTTTCTGCGAAGTAGCCCGTGGTTTCGGCAGGAACTTCTAGCTTTCCAAATCGGCCGCGCGTTTCGCTGTGGCCGACGATGCAGAAGGAAACGCCGGCATCGGCTAGCATGCTGGCGCTCACGCTGCCCGTGAAGGCGCCCTTCTCGGCCCAGAAAACGTCCTGCGCGCCGGTTTTGATCTGGGTCTTCTTCAGTAAGTCGTGAACAACCGAAATCGCGAGGAATGGAGGGCAAATCGCAACATCACATTGCTGGCCCGCACTTACTTGCTCGACAAAGGTTTCCACACAAGCCGCGGCCTCGGCCCGGGTCATGTTCATCTTCCAGTTGCCGACAACAAGTTTTCTTCGCATGGCCCGTTTTACCTTTTGGCGGGCCGAAAACTGGGACGGTGAGGCTTAGTTCACGTTCCGAACGGAACTGATTTTGGACCACTCGGTGAGGGGTTCCATGGTCTTGGAGTTGAGCAAGCGAGCTCGAACACGGCTATCCCGGTAAAAGTCATGGGGCAGTCGAACTCCGCCGCTGAGCTGCGCGAGCGAGCTCTCAATTCTTCGCCAATTGCCAGGACGGCAGGTGCTGTTCGCAACATCGATGGCAACGATGAACTGACCGTTTGTGTTTTTGATCGCGGTTCCGAGTTCTGCGACCTCGAGACGACCGTTTCGATTCACCGCAGCGAAGTCGAGGGCTGGCAACGGCTTCTTCGGATCTTCTTGCGCGATGATGTTCAGGGTCTTCGGCATTGCCATGCTCAAAGTGATGAACCCGAGCACCGCTGCGGCCATTGGAGAAACGAGTCCGAGCACGATCCAACGTGCATATCCGGCCGAAAACCTTGCCATAGGCTCACTTTAACGGAACGTAAAGAAAATTTCGTGTCACGAAAATGAGTGACGCTTACTTCTTCGCGGCTTGGTTCTTCGGACCAACCCAGACGATTACCGGATCTGACCAAGCGGATTTAGCCCTTACGCTCGATGGCTTCTCGATCCGCGCCCGGAGCAAGACATGGTTCTGCATGTGACCGGGAACCTTTGCCGCCATCTTTTCCAGCGACAAGCGTTCGTCGAGTCGCTCCCAGTTGGCAATTGTTTGGTAGAGGGTGGCGGGGATCTCCTGAGGAACTTCGGAGACCTCCACCGCTACCTCGCCTTCGCTTTTGAATGGCATCGCGTTCAAGTCGCCGTACGTAGTGAACTTGCGCTTAAGGGCAACGGCATCAAAGCTGAACGTCTTGTAGCCCATCACGTTGTGGACGCCAATCACTTCTAACGCACGATCCGCTAAGCCCATCGCGACCTGCGGTCGGAGGGCAGCCACGGAAAAACCAATCGCGACCATGATTCCAGCGCCTACTAGAATGGGACCAACGATCTTGTTCTTCTTTGCCATGGCTTCACCTTATAGGACGTCTAAGTAGCACTACAGTAACACCAAAGCGGGACTCTCGGCCCCTAATCTATCTATTTTCGTATAACCGTTGGTTCTATCAGAATTTCGACATTTCCGCGCACGGCGTTCGTAACGATGCAGTACGCATCGGCCTTGTGAGCGAAGTCCAAAGTCTGCTGAATCTGCTCATCGGTAGCATCCGCTGACACTTCAATCTGTGGTCGCAGGGTGAGCTTTCGGTACTTGAAAGACGCGCCATTCTGCTCGACCTCGCCGAGAGCATTCACGGTGATAGACGTAACCGGTAGCTTTCGGTTTGCCGCGATGATGCCGAAGGTGATGCTGTAACACCCGGTCACCGCGCTGGTTAGAAGCTCTTCGGGGTTTGTTTCCCCACCGGGTCCCATAAACTCGGGCGGAACGTTAATCGGAATGGTCTTTCCGCTCGTTTGGGGAGTGAGGTCGCCTTGGCCGTCGCGACCACCTACCCAATGGGCAAGGACCGGATACTCGTGAATCTGTGCTGGCATATCACGAGGTACTACGGAGTTCTGCCACTAAGGGTGGCAGAACTCCGCTCGAGCTCACATGTTGTAGAAGAAGCGCTCGTGGCTGATCTTTCCTTCCGCCACGGTGTAAATCGCTACTTCGATCATCGGATATCGCTGACCGGAGTTCTTGTCCGTCACATCGTAGTCGTACTTCACCGCGAACTGGTCGCCGCTGACGTACGGGCCATCAACCTTGGCTTCATGAACTTCCATCGAGTTGACCCACCACTCGAGCTTGCCTTTGACGGCCTCGATTCCGGTAGCCGTGTCTCCCTGGGGACCAGCAACGGCTTCGACACTGACGATGTTGTCTGCGTACAGCTTTTCAATGGCTTCGGCATTTTTGCCTTCTTTGACGAGAGTGACGAGTTCGTTCGCGATTTCTAAAGTGGACATGTTTTCCGCGTGCCGCTCAGGGCTGGAGTCATTATCACCAAAACGTAGACGCATGTCTGTTCTTTATTAAGAAATCTTAACCTTCGGAAGTTGTTTTGGGCATTTGCTTAGGACCAGCGACCCGTCGCTCGCGTTCTCGCGTTGGCACGAACTTGAACGGTTCGCCGCCGAGGGCATGAACGGTTTTCTGTTCAACCAGCGAAAGTTCGTGTAAAGGAAGGTCAAATCGCATCGGCTCGTTCAGGATCAGGGTTGGATTGGTGATGATCCGGCGCTTTCGCAAGACGTTCTGCGAGGTGGCATGGAGGGTGAAAGGGTGGATCAGGAATACGTCTCCGGCTTGCCCGGCTGCCTCTTCGAACCGGCTGCACTCGCGAATTCGTTGCTGAAAATCAAAGCCGTTTGGCTCAACGCCTTCTGGATGGTCGGCAAGGTACTTGGCAATCACCGGGACCGAATCAGACGCCATGAAGGTTGGACCGCCCTGGTGAACAACATCTGTCCATAGCACGATAACTAAAAGTGCTTGCTCGGGAGAGTCTAAGAAGTGCAGGAAGAAATCGCCATCGACGTGCCAACCCGGGCAGTCTGGCCCAGCCGGCTCCCAAGGGTCATCTGCTCTGACGCCGAGATTAACGATGTAACCGTCGGACCACGTGCACGGCTGCTTGAGCTTGTGCTCTCCGCCGACCAGAGCGCACATCTTTTCGTAAGCGACCGGACTGACATCCTTCACTTCACGATGCTTAGTGCTGGGCATGTGGATTCTTGCCATGGACCAAGTGCTCTGGTCTTCCATGTCGAATCCGAGCCGTTCGAAGCATTCACGTTCCGCTTGTTCGCAAACCGAACGAGGAATGGCATTAGGAACTTTGATGTACCCAAACTCTAGAAAGTGCGCGACTTCGGCATCGGTCAGCGTTGACATGCCGTATTTTAGTCATTATTTGGGGGGCTGGTAGAGCAACAGGGTGCCAATCTGCTCGAAGCCGAGACGAGGATAAAGGTAAGCACCTGCCTTGCTACTTAGCAGAACGGTCATCGCCGGTCCGGCTTTGTCATTATCCTGGAGCAATTGGGCCATCATTGCGGTCGCCCTCCCCTCTCGCCTTCTTTCCTCGGTCACCCACAAGTTTGAGACCCAAAACGTATCGTTCGGCGTTAGGATGGTTGCGACCCCCCCAACGACGGTTTCTTCGGAAACCGAATAATAACATCTAATCTTCGGAAACTGCCCTTCAATGTCTGCGCTTCGGTATGGCTTCCGTCCGGTTGCTCGGGCGTACATCTCCATCTCTTCCGAACTGGTGATCCTCCGCGTTAGGTTTGAATTCACCTTGGGAAGTTCGTGATGTTCGTGCGTAAAGAAAGCTTCTCGGGCAATCAGGCGATATCCCAAGGCGCGATACTCACTTTCTACGCTTTCCAAGCTCGCCTCGTCGGAATAGATTGCGCCAAGACTCCAGCGCGGATGCTCAAAATTTAATCGTTCGTATTCCGAATGAACTTCTTTCGGTGACCGATCAATCGTAATCGCCTCGGCCCGACGCATATCCTGCGGCTTCTTTCTCGGGGCATCGTGCAGGATGGTGAGCCCTTCCGAACGGGTGATGATGTAGGGGTAGGTTCGGCTCCGATGGAGGGTGAAGCCATGAAAGAAAGAATCGGCCGCTCGCAAGATCTTTTGATCCGTAGCCTCGCGAGCAGCCGACATGATGAGCCTTTACATGTTTGCGATGATTTCGTCGCCGAAACCACTGCACTTGACTTCCGTTGCGTTGTCCATTAGTCGAGCGAAGTCGTAAGTGACCTTGCCCGATGAGATGGCGCCTTCGACGCCCTTCAGAATTAGGTCGGCAACTTCGGTCCAACCGAGGTAGCGGAACATCATTTCGCCGCTGAGGATCACCGACGAAGGATTGACCTTGTCGAGGTTCGCGTACTTTGGCGCGGTACCGTGGGTGGCTTCGAAGATCGCGTGTCCCGTGACGTAGTTGATGTTTGCGCCCGGAGCAATCCCGATGCCGCCAACCTGCGCCGCCAGCGCGTCGCTGAGGTAGTCACCGTTGAGGTTGAGCGTTGCGATGACATCGAAGTCTTCTGGCCGGGTGAGAACCTGCTGAAGGGTGATGTCGGCGATGGCATCCTTGATGATCAATCCAGCGCCTGGCTTCCCTTCTGGAATTTGGCACCATGGGCCGCCGTCGATCTCTTCGGCTCCGAAGAAGTCCTTCGCAACCTTATAGCCCCAGTCTCGGAAGCTACCTTCCGTGAACTTCATGATGTTGCCTTTGTGGACCAGGGTGACGCTCTTTCGACCGGTTCGGATCGCGTATTCAATGGCGCTGTGGACGATTCGCTCGGTGCCGAGGTAGCTGACTGGCTTGAAGCCGATACCGACTTCGAGGGTCGCATCGCGCTCGGGAAGTCCAACGCCTTTAAGTTGCTCATTCCACTTCTCGCCCGCTTCCGTCGTGCCGAATCGGATCTTTGCGAACTCTTTCGGGAAGTTTTCTTGTAGGAAGTTGAGGATCTTCGCCGCGTCTTCCGATCCGGCGGCATATTCAATTCCCGCATAAATGTCTTCCGTGTTTTCGCGGAAGATAACCATGTCCACTGCGCCCGGATTCTTAACTGGGCTAGGGACGCCGGTGAACCACTGCACAGGGCGAAGGCAAACATAGAGGTCGAGGATCTGTCGCAGAGCAACGTTGAGGGAGCGAATACCACCGCCGACGGGCGTCGTCAACGGGCCCTTGATGCCGATCAGATAGGTTCGGAAGGCGTCGAGGGTTTCGTCGGGCAACCAGTTTCCCGTGGCGTTGAACGCCTTTTCGCCCGCAAGCACTTCCTGCCAGGCTACTTTTCGGGTTCCGCCGTAGGCTTTTTCAACCGCGGCATCGAAGACGCGAACGCTGGATCGCCAGATGTCTGGGCCAGTACCATCGCCCTCGATGAATGGAATAATCGGGTCGTTTGGAACGTCGAGACCGGCGCTGGTCATGCGAATCGGAGTTGCCATGCTATCCGATAGAATACCGCCCGGTTCCGTGAATCGAAACCGGGCAAATCGAGGAGCAACCTAGCGTCCGAGTTTTCGGGTCAGTCGGATGAGCCGCCCATTGCTCGCAAACGTCAGGTCTCCTTGTCGATTGGTGGCAAAGCCCCAACAATCTGCAAACTGAAGCTTGTCTCCGGACCTGCCAGAGCCATCCCCATTTCCGGCCACTGTCTTCAACGTACCGTTCAGTAACCGACGTACAACACCGAATCCGCCGAAATAGACGGCTCCAGATTCATCGGCAACCAATCCTATTGGCGTTGCGAGACTTCCGAGATTAGCCGCAATGTTGTCGTTTTCCGAGACAGTCCCATTTCCCGCGGCCGTCGACACGAGCATGGTTTTTGTATCCAGGACACGAATCCGACTGTTGGAATAGTCCGCAATGTAGAGGAGTCCTGCCTTGGTCAGAGAAATTCCGTACGGCGCGGAGAACCTAGCCGAACCGGAGGTTCCGTCGACAAATCCGGGGTTTCCGGCTGTCGATCCGCAAGCCGCACTCACGCTCCAGGAAGTCGCTAATGCGCGATTCCCGCCCACGTAAGACAGAATTCGAATACGATTCCCACTGGTATCGCTGATGAAAACCGCATCATTGTCGTACCCGGCCAAGCCCCAGGGATTGTTAAATCGAGCCACATCGCCAGACCCGTTGGTTCCCCCGGAAATACCCGCCAGCCCGGCAATGGTTGACACCACCCAATTGTCGGCATTGGTCGGATCGGCCCCAGGAGCTAATGCCACTCGCCGAATCGTGTTACTGGTCGGATCCGCCAAGATGATTTCTGATCCCTCTTTGTTCACGAGGATTCCTGCCGGTTGAGAGAACCGAGCTTGAGACCCAACGCCGTTCGCGGTGCCGATCTCGTTGGGGCGTCCGGCAATGAGAGTGACATTTCCCGACGGGGAAATTCTGCGCACCATTCTTAAGACATCGTCGGAAGAATAGAGGTTGCCAGCACCATCATATGCCAGATTCGCGCTCCTCGAAGCAAAGACGATATTCTCCAGCCGGCCAAAGTAGATCGGACTCCCGGACGGACGGTTCAAAATCTGGGCGATAACATTAGGAGAACCCGGTCCGCCCGTAGGGTTAAGCACCGCCTCTAAACCACCAAAGTAAGGTGTTGCCGCTTCCACCGTTACTGCAAATCGGAAGGCTGAAACGCCATCTGGAATGCTGAACTGCCAATCGCCGGCGTCAACGGTTTCCCCAGGTTGAACCGTTTTGTTGAGGTCAATGAACGGTCGATGAAGCCCATCAAGGTCTGCGACTCCAGTTAGGTTCACAAGGGTGGTACCGCCAACTCCCGATCCGGTGGGCGTGCCAAAGTCAAACGCACCGTTGCTCACGATCCGTCGAATCGAGTTCCCGGTTTGGTCCGATACGACCAGTCTGTTTTGCGGGTCCGCTGTGAGCCCAGGGATTGAGCCGAACTGCGCAACCGTCCCCGAGCCATCTGTCGTGCCACTTGCCGCCGTACCGGCCACGATCGAAGTCGTCCAGTTTGCCGCCAAGAGCGGAGCTGCTCCGTTCTTCAGCGCAATCCGCTTGATCTGAAAATTGTTGACATCGGTGACGAAGAAGGTCTCCCCTAGCGCGGTTATGCCAATGGGGAGGGAGAACTGAGTGATGTTGCCATCGCCGACGATGTTGCCGGCAGTGCCGGTCCCGATGATCGCTTCTCGACTGGAGCCTGCGTTGTAAAGTCGAACTCGGTTGACGTTCCCTTCGGTAACGCCGACAGTTCGGTTGGAAGCCACGGCGACGCAGTAGGGGGCGGTGAGTCCAGAGTAGCGAGTGAGCACCGTTCCGGCAACTAAGTTTCCGCCAACAAAGGTGAACGGGATGGCTCGTACGGCGCCATTGCCAGAATCGGCAACGAGCACTTGGGCGCTCTGGGGATCTACGGCAATACCATAGGGGTTATTGAACCGAGCCGAAGTAGCGGCACCGTTGATGTTTCCGGCAGTGTTATCCAGTCCCGCCCAGGTGGTGACCGATCCGCTTGCAACGGGGATTAGCTTGATGGAATGGGTCGCGGAGCTGGCGGCAACGATGTACTCGCGATTGGTCAACGGATCCTTGAGGTAGGTCAGCCCGCTAGCGGCGACGTTTTGAGCCACCGTCGAAATGTAGCCATCTAGCAATCGACGGATTCGATTATCCGTGCCATTAAAGTAAATCGCGCCGTCTGCACCGACCGTAACGGCAGTTGGGTTCGAGAAGCGGGCAGAACCAGCGGGGCCATCGAGAAAGCCGGGATTCAGGTCTCGCACGAGCGTGCTGACGGCGGCTTGGTCTCGTAAGTCCGTTGGGTAATCGGTCAGCGGGCCAAACACCCCGAATTGGAGCCGAATCGGCCGATCGACGCCAATCGCCTCGCTCAGGTTGTTCTTCATTTGAACCTTCACGACTCGACGGCCAACTTCTCCGCCTTCGCTCAGCAAGGTCGAAGTGGTGAAGCTGACGGCGTTTCCACCGAGAACGGAGGACTTTGCTCGGCTATCTGCCCCTTCCAAAGGCACGACCGTGACCTTGCCGGTATTCACGTCGACGTTGAACAAGGCGGTGCCTTTTTCCGTCGGGGTTTCGGGGACCGGGGTTACAACGGACGATCCGCCCCCCGATCCGCCGCAGCCTACTAATGCAATGGCAAGAAAAGATAACGGAAGCAGATGGCGCACGCGCACAGTTTATACGCCATCACGTTCAGTTATCTAGCTCAGCGA
>CAMAPH010000040.1:0-25908 GCA_945859975.1 Chthonomonas calidirosea | reverse complement strand
CTCTGCCGTATCTTGCGACGGTTATTGCGCTTGCCGGATTCTTGGGCAAGCAACGAACACCGGCTGGGCTAGGAAAAACATGATTTCGGATTACAACACAGATTTCGATCGGATGCAACTCGCATTGGCGCGCCTTGGCAGCCGGGCCATCAGGATCGTGGCCACCCGGAAGGTCGGGACGGTCGCAGATTCGATCGAGTTTCGGGTCGCCCAGTCCGGTCGCAACCTCCAACTTCGGGTGATTACGCCGCGAACCGTTGCCTTAGACCGAACGGACTACACCTACACCCTGGTCGGCTCCAAGCTCACGGGAATGGATCTGCTGAACAACGAATTCATTCGTCGAACCGCGCCGTCCAGCGGCACCCCGATTGCGCGTCTAGCTAAGGTCCTCAACGCGATGGACGAAAGCGTTCGGCTCGTCGCAAATCCTGCCGATGCGAAGGACCTGGCAACGCGCCTAAAGAAGGAATCTGGCTGGAAGAACCAGATTGTGGGTTCAACCTCCCGCTGGACCCGAGGGACTGAAAAGCAAGGCATTGTCGTTGAGCAACGAAAAGCGGATGGTCTCCCAAGTCTGGTGCGCTTCCGGTCTGCGGCGGAGGAAATCCAGTGGCAGTACTCGTATGGCGCAACCACATCGGTAACCGCACCGGCAACGGCGGGCTTCGTCAGCGTCGATTCTTTCATCGCACGCCCCGCTCTCCCGCGTTTTCCAGACTTGGCCACCGAGAATGCGGTCCGCACATTTTTAACCGCCCAGAGGAAGTTTCAGCGCGGTTCGATGGTGGCGACTAATGGGACCAAGCTCTACTTGAACGGCGCCAGTATTGGGGAAGACTCCGGCAAAGCAAAGTGGCGGTACGACGGTAAAGATCTGGTCGCCACAAACGGCACTGCCTGGTACCGTGGCCGAGCTCGTCGACGCGACGTAGGGAAGCTGCTGGGTGAGCTCTTGCCAACGGCGATCAGTACCTACGCGCGCGAACTGCTCAACGGCCGCGCACCGTACCGCTACAACTTGAGCGGAGACATGCAGGGACGCCTCGTCGGTGAACTCACGCTGGACGGTCGTAAGGTGAACATCTTCGAGTTCACAAACCCGCAACGGCGATTCGTGTTCCAGATTGATTCCGCAACCAAACTCGTCAAGCAACTGGAATCCGAAGTTAAGGACCGGCAGGGAAGAGCGATCAGCCGAAGCAAAGTTGCCTTCCAATATCAAACGGGTGCGAGAGCGATTCCCGCCATCGCGCTTCCTGCGAAAGCGAAATGGCGGGCGTTACCTAAGCTCGACCAGACGTTGTAGTCAGAGCTTGTCGATCTGGGCGATCCGCTGAAAGACTTCCTGCGCCTTCGCGATTGCGGTATCGGGTGTGTTCGGGATCAGGAACGGAGGTTGATTCACCTCGATGTCTGGCGTGACGCCCTTGCCTTCCAGTCGAAGACCCTTGATCGTGACGTAGTCGCTGAGGGGGTATTGCAGCGTGAAGCCGCTCGTGAGCGGAGCGATGACCGAAACCAGCACGGCTCCCGCGCTCTTTCGTCCGATGATCGTTGCGCCGCCGACTTCGCGAAGGGCGGCTGCCGCCATCTCGGAAGCGGATCCAGACGCGCCATTAACCAAAACGACGAGATTGCCCACGAAGCGTGGCACGTCTGATTTCGGCGTTACCTTTACCTTTCGCTTTGCAAAGGTGGCGATATCGGCAAGGTCCGTGCCCGGCTTTCCGGTCTTTTCTTTGTAGTCTTCCACCACGCGGCGGGAGATGAAGGTGCCGATTTCGGCGTCCTTCGGCAAGAAGCAGGAAAGCAGGTGCTGGAGGTTGTACACCGCGCCGCCGCCATTGCCCCGCAAGTCGAGAATGAAATTGCGCTTGCCGATGCCTTTGCGAACCAGCGTTTCGACTCGGTCTGCGTTGTACGTGAGGTCGAAAGTGTGGACGGTGAGCATCGCCGTATCGGCATCAACCAAGTTGAACTCTTCCGGCTTCACCGTCGAGTACTTCTTGCGCACGATCGAAAGGTCCTCGATCTTGCCGGTGGCCTTTTGGACTTTGATCTCGACCGTACTGCCTTCTTCGCCGGCGATGGTTTGGACACCGGAAGAAATAGCTTTACCGTTGACTTCCAAGATCCGGTCGCCTGGATTCAGGCCGACCTTTGCGGCGGGTGATCCGGCGTACACGTACGTGATCATCATCGTGCCGTTATCCGGCGCGACGCCGATGCCGATGCCCGTGTTCTTAGCCTCGCGGCGCACGCTTGTCGCCTTCGGCGTGTTCAGCACGATATGGCTTGCCCCGAACTTTCGTAACGCGCTGTTCACCGCCCGGGTGAACGTTTCGTCGTCGTTCGCAGCTTCAAGGCGAGATCGCTCTGCCTCCAAAAAGTCCGGCCACTTGGCGAAGTCGATGCCCGGCACGAAGGCGTTCTGAGTCAGCGCATCGGTGATGCGTGCCAAGACCGCCTGCTTCAGCTCGGGATTCTTTTCGATGACTTGGGCTGGCGCAAAGGCCGTCATCGCCGCGATAAAGGGAACAACGAATAGCTTCAAAAGCCGCATGAGTACCTTCAGCTTACGCTCAATTTGCGATCAGAGATTCCGGAGAGGGTTTGAATCCGCAATTTCGCGGACTATTCCTCGTAAACCTCGACGCGGATTCCGATTTCGGAAATGATGACGGACACGGTTTCGCACTCATCTTTCCCGCCGTGGTGGACCACCGACTTGCCGAGGTGATGCACCTCCCAAGTTTCCATTTCGGCTTCGTCCACCGTGCAGCCGGTCGCCAAAAGAAGAATGTGGATGACTTCCTCGACCGAATTGCTGTCGTTGTCGTAAACCACCACTACCCATCTTTCGGAGCGAAGGCTGTCTCCGAGGTCCGGGCGTTCAATCGTGCTTGGGGCGGCGTTGAGAATCATTCGGGCCATTCCTTCGTCACCTCGGTTTTAATCCCAACGGAGGAGATGGTCGTGGCAACGGTGTCGCACTCTTCCCGGGCGGCGAAGTGAACGCTCGCCTTTCCAAACGTATGCGCTTCCCACATCTCGATGTAAGCCTCTGTTTCGTCGCAGCCGGTGGCTTCCATGAGAACCTCGATCACCTCGTCCATGGAGTTGGTGTCGTTATTGAACATGACGACCATCCAGCGCCCCTGGTTGCCGTACTGCTCGCTAAAGATCGGTTCGAGTAGCGGCTGGCTCATTCGGGTTTCGCTCCCGGTCTTCTCCAGAAGAAGAAAACAAAGAAAAAGAGTGAGAAAAGGTTATTAAAATTAATTCCAATTTCTAATCCCTTTGGACGAATAAACACCTCGGGAGTGTTGTGCTCCAGTTCGTACTCTAGCCAACGAGTGTCCTTCCGCGGTTCGCCAAGGTTACTGGTCCACTGACCGATGTTGCGGAACCGGACGGTCAACTTTCCGCCGGGCGGGGCAACGATGCGTATGCCGGAGGGCGACAGCTCGGCGATCTCCACCTGCTTGCCATCCACGTCGGCCAAACCAGGTCCATCAATCTTATAAACGTAGTAGCCATCCCGTTGAACGGGATCGCCGGTCATCGAGGCAAGCGGATTGCGGCTCCACACCTCGGTCACGCCCGCATCGGCTGCTTTCCTCGGGTCGAAGCTGTCCTTGATGAACATCATGTTGCCGTTCGCCGGTGGAGGCGAATCTTGGCCGTTGATGTCATTCAGCATCCCCACGGTGTCGCGGTGCAGAAGCGAGTCGTATCCGCCGAGTTCCGGTTGCCGAAGCATGGTTGCCGTGTTGGGAGGGAGGATCGCCCGTGCTGCTGTCAACAAATCCCAGTCGTTGTTTATAACCGCGACCCGGGTTTTGGCTGGCTGCGCGGGGGATTCGAGCGGCTTGCCAAACATGATCGGGTTGAAGGACAGAAGCCATGCGATGCCAAAGACGGTCACGAGGCCAAGCGCCCCGTGGGTTTTCTTCTTCTCATCTGACATCTGGAGAAACACGAAGCAACCGACGACCAGCAAAATCCCCAGTAACGCCGTGGTAGCACCAGAGATAAAGCCTGCTGCCGCTAGCTGACTGATCAGCTCGGCGGGCACGTTCGATGGAGAGAAAGTGCCATTGAGAACCGGCACCAGCAAGATGGACAGCAACACGACTCCGAGCCCGATCCAGCTTTTCTTCGTGAAGTTCTGAACTGTGTTTGATGCGCCGAGTCCGGCGAGCAAACTCGCTCCGAGGACAAACAGCACAATGACGCGCCCCGGCGAACCGGTTGCGGACCAACCCGGCACGTTGAAGTACAGCACAGCGTTGAGCGGGGAACCGAACGCGATCAGGGCTGCTCCGATGCACAATGCCGCCGCAAACCAAGTGCGTTTGGCTCGCCAATTAGCAAGGAACAGGAAGGCGAGGATCAACGGTCCCAGCGTCAACGCGCCTTCGGCGTAGTTAGCGCCACGCACGGCAATGGCCGGCCAATATTCGGAAACCTTTATCCCCGGCGCGGCTTCGGGGCCCGCAACTCGCGGGTTTCCCAGCATGGTGGGGGACGAAAGCGCGCTGAGATGAAATGGCTTCAGCGACGAAGAAACGTAAGCTTCGTAGCCTTCTGGAGTTGGAGTGCCGCGTCGATGCGAGAACTGCGAGTATTCGAGCACCGTCGCGACCTGCCTGCCTGCAAATACATTACATAAAAGGGCAACCGATAGGATCATCAGTGCACGCATTCCAATAGTGAAGGCAGACTGACCGAAAAAGCTTGCAATAATAGCAAGCCCGATGGCTCCCAGACCATAAGCCGCAAACTGCAAATGTCCAGCTAGGAGGATGAGCGCAATTGGGGCCGCCAGCCGCAGAGTGGCGAAGCCGTCGAGCCGATCCTTCGGAAGACTTAACGCCGCCGCGATGCCCCAGGGGATCCAGCAAACGGTCGTGATTACACTCGGCAGCGCCGTCCAGGCGAGCATAAACGCGCTCGTGCCGAACCCAACCGCCGAAACCGTCTGCCCAAACTCGTTCGCCCCAAGTGCCTTCGCCGCCTTTGCCGTGCCCAAAGCAGCGAGAGACAAGTGCAGCCAGGCCAAAAGAACGATCGCGAGTCCGGTCGGAATTTTGAGAATCCCGACGAGGATATGGAACGGATACAGCGCTCCGGACTGAGAGTTTGCCAACAGCGGCGTCCCACCAAGCTCGTAAGGATTCCAGACCGGAACCTCAAACCGCCCCCAACTTTGGAAGACCAGGTCGCGCCAGACATAGAACTGAAGGACGCTATCGGCCTGAAGCACATCCCAAGGCACGCTTGGCTTTTCGCCGTTCCACGGTGCCATCTGCCGAATTTGGTCAAAGGCTCCGATGGTGCTGCCGCTGAATAGCGCCGGGGCAATGGGAATGAATCCGAGCAGAATGCACAGGATAAGATTCCAGTGCTTTCGAATCGGAGGCATGGCAGTCAGTTGCGGCTAGAAGTAAGCCAGCTGTTGGCGAGCCTTTTCATGGCTTGGGTTTACGGCAACAATGATCCGAAAATTGTGCGCGGCTTCGTCGTTCATGCCCAGCATCATCTGGGTCATCGCGAGGTCGTACCGAACATCGAGGTCATTGGGGTCCTGAGTGCTGAGCGTTTGTAAGGTCTCAAGGCTGCCGTCAAAATCGCCTTCAAAGCCTTGAATCAAGCCCATTTGGTGCCGAGCTCTAATGTGTCCAGGCTCTTGGTTTAGGACGCTCTCCAGATAGAGTCGGGCTTCCCCATATCTACCGGCGCAACGTGCATCAAATCCTTTTTGGTAGAGCGCTTCGATTTGGTTTTGATCCGCCATTGCCAAGTTAGCAGTATATCACCGGCAGGCGAGATTGTCAGTTCCCCGACGAAGCGCATTTGTCGGGGAACATCACTTATTTTTGGCTAGGCCGGGCCTGGCTCAAGGCGAGGCGGGCTCACCTGTGGACGCTTTTCGTCCTGTTCTGACTGGTTAGACGGGCTCTCGGTCCCGGTTTGATCGCCCGGCACTGAAAGTTCTTCCATCGGAGCCAGCGTTTCGCCGGCAAGGACGGCGAGGAACTCTTCCCGATTGAGCGTCTCTCGCTCCATCAGGGCAGCAACCACGGCAATCATCTTGTCGCGATTGTTGGTGATGAGCTCGGTGGCGCGATGGTGGCAGTCATCTACGATGCTGCGAACCTCTTCGTCAATCTGCCGAGCAATGTCTTCCGAATAGTTTCGGTCCTCGTTGTAATCGCGGCCCAAGAATGGGTTGTTGCTGATGCGACCGATGGCGAGGGTGCCGAGCTTATCGCTCATACCGAACTCGCAAACCATCGCCCGAGCGATTCGCGTCACGCGGGCAAGGTCGTTGCTCGCTCCTGTCCAGCGCTCGCCGTAGATGACTTCTTCGGCAACCAAGCCGCCAAGAAGCATCGCGATGTCGTCAAGCAACTCAGATTTACTCTGGGTGTACTTTTCGACCTCAGGCAGCGACCAAGTCGTGCCGAGCGTTCGTCCTCGCGGAAGGATCGTGACCTTGTGGATCGGGTCGGTGTGCTCAAGCAACTCACCGATGATCGCGTGTCCGGCCTCGTGGTAAGCAGTGACTTCTCGTTCCTTGTCCGCTTGTCGTCGGCTGCCGAGCGCGGTACCAACCATCACGCGGTCAAGAGCTTCTTCGATTTCTCGCTTGCCGATCTTGGTCTTGTTGTTTCGGGCGGCGATCAGCGCCGCTTCGTTCAGCGTGTTTGCCAAGTCTGCACCCGAGAAGCCTGGGGTTCGTCGAGCGACGGTTTCCATGCTCACATCGGTTTCGATCGGCTTGCCCTTGGCGTGAATCTTGAGGATCGCTTCACGACCCTTGGCGTCTGGTGCATCGACCACAACCTGTCGGTCGAATCGGCCGGGTCGAAGCAATGCTGGGTCCAGAACGTCCGGTCGGTTTGTCGCGGCGATCATGATGACGCCGGAATTTGGATCAAAGCCGTCCATCTCGACCAGAAGCTGGTTCAGGGTCTGCTCTCGCTCGTCGTGACCGCCACCGAGACCCGCGCCACGCTGGCGACCGACGGCGTCGATTTCGTCGACGAAGATCAGCGACGGGCGGTGAGCCTTTGCCGTTTCGAAGAGATCTCGAACTCGGGCGGCACCAACACCGACGAACATTTCAACAAAGTCCGAACCGCTGATGTGGAAGAAAGGTACGCCAGCTTCGCCAGCGATCGCTCGAGCAAGGTAGGTCTTACCAACGCCAGGAGGGCCCGTCAGCAAGATCCCCTTTGGAATCTTCGCGCCAAGCGCGGCATATTTGCGGGTGTTCTTCAGGAAGTCGACGATCTCGAAGAGTTCGGCTTTCGCTTCTTCGATACCGGCGACATCGTCAAAGGTGATCTTCGGTCCGCTTTCGCCAACTCGGCGAGCCTTGCTCTTACCGAAGCTCATGGCTTGATTTCCGCCCATCTGTGCGGGGCGAAGGACCAGGAAGTATAGGAGCGCGAAGAAGAGGATGGGGATGCCGATGAACGTCAGCGCGTTCATGATGCCAGTGATCGGCGGGGCATCTTCAAATTTGATGTCGGCAGAAGTCTTTTTGGCTTCGATTTCGCGCAGGATTGCCGCGCCGGTGGGAGTCTGCTGTTCCGGTACGCGAAGGGTGTAGCGACCAGCGTTTCCAGCAAGTTCGCCGCTGATGGTGTTTTGTTGCCAGCGAATCGTCTTGATCTGGTCGTTGTCGAGCTCTTTGTAAAACGTGGAGATCGTGAGTTCTTTTGGCGGGGATCCACCCAACCGGAAGGTGCTCGATGACATAAACGTGTTCATCAGAACCACGATTGCCACTATGAATATGACCACTGCTAGGATGGTACGTGCGGGTTGTTTCGTCAAATGCGCTCCGAGTGGACGTGAAGTCCTATGTTGTTACGCTACGTTAAGTCGTAACTGCCTGTTCCTAAATTATGCCTTGCGGGTTACCGAACGGGCCCAAAAGCCATTCGGACTGCTCGCTTGGTGGCCGCTGATGGCCTTAGCCGCTGATCGTAGCAAACCCCCGGAGCCCAAAGTGGCCCGATTAGGTCGCATACGATTGGCAACCGTTGTCGAATGGCAGAGCTCAGCTTAGCTTCGCTCATAAGATCCGCAAGCATTCGACGTCCGGCGAACCCGCTGGGTTGCATTTGGTCGCCGGATTGTGCGTTGCGAAAGTACAAGCTGCCCTTTATCTCGTCCGCCGAGAAGTCCGCCACGAGGGCGTTTCTCGGAGCAACTTCTGCGGTAGGTTCAATCGGCTCGGCCGTCAGCATCCAGCCCAGTTCGTCGCTCGCTGTCTCGCCGGGGAAGGTGAGCGGATACCGAAACGGCCCAACCGCCGTGAGGTCACGCACTCGGAAGGTCTCGTCGTTCCAGTCGGCCGTCGCGGTGCCACCCTCGGCAGTGATGGAGCCCGGCTCGCGCGCGAACTGTTCTGCAATAGCCGTCGTTTGGTCGAAATCGAGTTCTCCCCCGACGGCTCGGACCGCTAGCCGAATGACCCGCTTAAGCAAAACCGGAGGCAGATGCCCGAGCTTTAAGACATCAAAGGTGGCCTCGTAAGGGGAGCCGATGAAGCCAAGCTCGTGTTCGGGATGCATCTCCGCTTGCTCCAATGCCGCGGCGGCCATGCCGTTGAGAAAGCGATCTTCCTCTCCAATCAAGCTCGCCGTCCTTGCGATGCTGGCGGAGTAGTCGGGATTCAACTGGGCGAGTTCAGGCGCGATGTTCAGCCGAATTCGGCTCCGCCGGTTGTTCACGTCGACATTAGCCGGGTCGTCGTGGAACCACAGCCCATGGTCCTCGCAATAGGCGCGAGTCTCTTCCCGAGTGAACGGAAGCAGCGGGCGAATGATGTTCTCGCGAGATTCTGGGATCCCGCTCAGGCCGGTCATTCCGGTGCCGCGGGCGAGGTTGAAAACCACCGTTTCCACTAGGTCGCTTTGCGTGTGACCTGTCGCAATCAGTTGACATTCTGACTGCATGGACGCATTTCGAAAGAAGGCATACCGCGCATTTCGCCCTGCTTCTTCAAGGCTCAATTTCAGTTCCCGGCTCATGAGCGGCACGTCTGCCCGGCCAGCGATGAACGGAATATTGAGCTCCTGCGCGAACGCCTGGCACAACCCTAGCTCTTTGTCTGCCGAAGCCCGCATGCCGTGGTGAAGGTGCGCGGCCACGACATCGATTCCAAGTTGGCAGAGGAGATGGAGCAAGCAAGTGCTATCCGCGCCGCCGCTGTAAGCCACCAAAACGCGGGGACCATTCGAGCTGGCAATACCGAGGTTCGAATCGCGAAGCAAACCGGACGAATCGAGGTGTTTTTTGAAGCGATCCAGCACAAAGTGAAGGGTACTCTGAACCCAACAAGCGCAATGGAACTACCCGAACGCTAACCCCGCCGTGATCTCGCGGCCAAACATCAGGACCGCTATGAGAACCGACGTCGTTGCGCTAATTGAGCGAGTGGAATTCCTTCTGGAAACGGAAGGCGTAGCCACGCTCATTGAAGAGCTAGAGGATCTTCACGCCGAAGATATCGCCCAGATCCTCGAGCGTTTGGAAGAGTCTTCACGTGTCGCCATTCTGGAGGCGCTCGAACCCGAACTCGCTTCATACGTCCTCATCGAATTGCCCACCGAAATTGCGCGTGGTGTCGTCAATCTCCTTCCGGACACAACGGTTGCGAACTACCTCGACATCCTCCCGATGGATGACGCGATTGACATTCGCGAGCACCTCGACCACGACCGGTTTGAAGCGCTTCTAAACGTCATTCCGCGCGAGGATGCCGACGAGATTCGTCGATTGCTCAGCTACCCGGTCGATTCCGCCGGTCAGTTGATGACCGAAGACTTCGTCGAAGTCGGCCCAGCCGCGACGATGGAAGATGTACTGAGCGTCATCCGCGAAGCCAGCGGCGAATACGAAACGGTCAACTACATTTACGTTCTCTCCGAAGACCGGCACTTGCTTGGCGTTCTGACCCTTCGGCGAGTGTTGCGCTCGCAACCGAGCGCCATTGCCCGCGAGGTGATGAACGAGGACCCGATCACCGTTCCGGTCGAAATGCCGGAAGAAGAGGTCGCCCGTGTCATTGCGCGCTACGGATTTTCGGCCGTTCCGGTCCTCGATTCGCGTGGACGCATGGTCGGAATCGTCACCGCCGACGACGCCCAAGAAGTCCTGGAAGAAGCGGAAACCGAAGACGTCCTTGCCATGGGTGGTGTCTTTGGTGATGCCGAATCCTACTTCTCGCTCAGCACGGCGCAACTTGTCAAGCGGCGGTTGCCTTGGCTCATGTTCCTGTTCTTGGCCGAGTTCTTCACCGGCACGGTTTTGCGGCACTACACGCTCGAAGCCGCGGAAGCGGGGCAGCGAATTCTCGCTCAGCTCATGTTGTTTGTCCCGTTGCTGATTGGAGCCGGAGGAAATGCAGGCTCGCAAGTCACTACCACCATCACCCGTGCACTAGCGCTTGGTGAGGTCAGCGCGAAGGACTGGTTCATGGTCGTACGACGCGAGCTCGTGGTTGCGGTTGTGATCGGTGTCACGCTCGGGGTCCTCGGCTTTTTGCGCGCTTTCCTGCCGGTGATCGGATGGTCTCAGCCGATTTCGCTCAGCATCATCGTGGGCATCGCGCTACCGGTCATCATCGTTTGGGCGGCGGCGGTGGGGAGCCTGCTACCAATCGGGGCAAAGGCGATCAAGCAAGATCCGGCCGTCATGAGCGCGCCGTTCATCAGCACCTTTGTCGACGCCACCGGATTGATCATCTACTTCGAGATCGCGATCCTGGTGCTGCGGTTCTACGGCCTTCAACTTTCCGGCTAGCGCCAGATGGCAGTCGGATTCGGGCTGGCGTAATGGCTGTTGTCGTAGAAAGTCACGCCTAGAGACTTTGCCCAACGGACGCCGATGTTTCGAATGTTATCCGCGGCAAGCCCGAGCGGCTGTCCCGGGCCGATCGAACGCGTCTCTTGGTGCAGGATCATGGACGGCTCCATACCTTGCTTCCAGTGGAGCAGCAGGTGATACGTGACGCGTCGCCCGCTTGGCTCGGCAATCAGCTGGACCGCATCCAAATTTGAAAGCGATCCGCTCGTGCTTCTTGGGAAGAACCCGGGACCTTGGCGGCGTTTGTACGACCGCTCCCGGAGGTCGAACAGCACCCGGTGGAGCGACAAGCCGGCCATCACCGCGGCGAGCACCAGCATCATGCCAACAAAGAACCACCAGCCCGACCAGAACCCCGGCAGAAAGCCAAGAAAGGAGTTCAACGTGAACACAATTCCGGCTGCGGTAACCGCGCGGACCAAAAGCAAGTAGGGCCAAGGAGGCAGAAACGCCAGCCTCTTGTCTTCACCTTGGTAACGACCGATCAGCGGGGTTTCGAGCACGACTCCATTGTGCCAAACTGCGGCCAAATGGGCAAACACTTGGTCCTTTTGGACACAGATCCAGGCAGCGACATCGACGACGCACTGGCGATGGCCTATCTCGCCAAAAGTGCCGCCGTTGAGTTGCTCGGCGTAACGACGGTCAGCGGCGACACTCAGAAACGAGCGGCCATCGCGCGGTACGTCTTGAACCACTACGGCCGGCCAGATGTGCCCGTGTTTGCCGGGGCAAGCGAAGTGCTGGCATACGGTCCAGGCCAGCCGAACGTGCCGCAGTTTGACGCCATTGCAGACCAAGTCCACGAAAACTCTTTTCCGACGGAGGCCATAGCTTTCCTGCGCGAGACCATCCGCGCCCGGCCGGGTGAAGTGACTTTGGTCAGCATCGGACCTCTAACGAACATTGCCCTGCTGTTTGCACTCCATCCTGAAATTCCGAGCATGGTCAAGGAACTGATCACCATGGGTGGTTACTTCCAGAACCCAACCTACAGCGAGTGGAACTGCCGCGTCGACCCGGCGGCAACGATGCGGGTTACGCGTTCCGCGCAACGGCAAACCTGGTTCGGGCTCGACGTGACGATGAAGTGCCAACAGTCGCGAGAGGAGTTCGAGGCAAGCTGGTCTGGCCCGATTCGCGACATGGCCCAGATTTGGTTCGAGAAAGGGAACCCGACGACGGTGACCTACCACGATCCCCTCGCTTGCGTTGCGATGGTCCATCGAGATTTGTGCTCATATGAAACCGGGGAAATCCACGTTCCGGCGAATGATCAAGATGTGAACGTGATGGGCCTGACGCAGTGGACGGCTAACCTGGCGGGGCAGCACCAAGTCGCCACACTGGTAGATTCCAATCGGTTCTTTAAGGAGTTCTTCGATGTCGTTAACCGCTGAAAAACTTGCCCAAGCTGCTGGATTGTTGAATGAAGCCGACTTTGATGTTTGGCTGACTTTTGTTCGCGAAACCTCGGCTGGCTCCGATCCCGTTTTGCCGCTGATTTTGGACGGGAGTCTGACTTGGATCAGCGCGCTGATCGTTACCAAAACCACCAAGATCGCCGTGGTTGGTAACTACGACGCGGACGCCTTCATTGCTTCTGGCGAGTGGGATCTGGTCGTGCCGTATGTGCAGGGCATCCGCGAGCCGCTGCTCGATATCCTTGAAGCGCACGTTCCTGCCGGCGGCAAGATCGGCATCAACTACTCCACGAGCGACGACAAAGCAGACGGGATTACCTACGGAATGCAGCAAGTTCTGGCCTCATACCTAGTCGGAACGCGCTTTGAACAAGCACTTGTTTCCGCCGAGAAGCTGGTCCAAGCTCTGCGCGGCGTGAAGTCTTCGACCGAAGTTTCGCGAATGCGAAACGCCATCGCCGAAACGGTAACCATCTTTGGGTACGTGCCAACTTGGGTGAGCCTTGGTAGCTCGGAGCGCGAGCTTTCAGATCGGATTCAGGGCTGGATGGAGGACCGCAAGTTCGGCTACGCCTGGTCGAAGAGCGGTAATCCAATCGTCAACTTTGGACCCGAGTCAATGGTCGGGCACGGCGTGCCCTCGCCGAACATCAAGCTTGCCGAAGGTCAGGTGCTCCATATCGACCTCGGCCTGATCGTTGACGACTACGCCAGTGATCTTCAGCGTTGCTGGTTTGTCGGAGAGACCGTTCCATCCGATGTCACCGACGCCCTGAATGCGGTCAATGCGGCCATTACCGCCGCCGCGAGTGTCCTTCGCCCGGGAGTGCTTGGAGTAGACGTGGACGCGGCGGCAAGAGCTTCGATCAGTTCCAGCGGTTACGACGTGTATCAACACGCCGTCGGGCACCAAGTCGGCCGGGTCGCCCACGACGGAGGCGGGATCCTTGGACCGGCTTGGGAAAGGTACGGTACCACCCCGTTTCAGCCGGTTCGAGCCGGACAGGTTTACACGCTGGAACTCGGCGTAAACCCGCCCGGACGAGGCTACATTGGGATCGAAGAAATGGTTCTTGTGACCGACGACGGCATCGAGTGGCTCTCCGATCGGCAACTGCACATGCCTGAGATTCCGCCAATTTAAGCGGACGTTATGGGTTCTTGTCCCATTTTGCGCTTCTTGTGTACCAAAATTCTGCAGGATGAAATCTTAAATTTACATATAATGGGAGCGTGAAACCAACGGAGGGCACGCTTTGGCTTCGGCTAATTGAGCTTGCCATGCTACTGATTCTCACAATTCCGCTGGTGGATTTTTGGACCGGCCGAGCCGACGCGGTGCTCGCGTTGTCTTCGGCAGTTGTGTTTCTCACCCTTTTGGGCTTTTCAATCCGGCCGCGAAACTTGACTGAGTTGCGCCTGGAATGTGCAGAGGCCATTGCGACCGAAACGATTGCAATGGAAACGTTTCAGCGCATTGACGATTCGCCGCTTGCTCGGATCGTTCACTTTTAAAGACCGAAAAAACTCGCTAGGACCTTGACTTGGAGCGCACTCCAAGTTTGTACAGTACGGATAGTGACTTGCGAAGGGTTCTCGATAAAGGAAGCGGCGGAGATGACCGGAGTTTCGGCCGATACGCTGCGCTACTACGAAAAAGCCGGATTGATGGATGGCGTTTCCCGGAACGTCGGCGGACATCGCCGGTTTTCTTCGGCTGATCTCAACGGACTCCGCTTTGTTCTGAAGCTACGCATGACCGGCATGCCGATCCGTGACGTCCGCCGCTATGTCGAGCTTGTTCGACAAGGGGACGCGACCACGGACCAACGACGGAGCATTCTCCAAGGCCACGGCGATCGAATTCGGCAGCAAATGTCGGAGCTCGCGCGTTGTCTCGAGATTGTAGACGTAAAGCTTGAAATGTACGATCTCGGGCTCAGCCCAATGGACGAACACGATTGCACGAAGAAGCTCGCAAGTCTCCTTGAAGGAACATTGAAATGAAACAACGAAAAATCGGTAGTGATCTCGTCGGCGAACTTGGCCTTGGCTGCATGGGAATGTCATTTGCCTACGGCACCCCAAACGAGCCAGAGTCCCTCAAAACATTGCATCGCGCTCTGGAACTCGGCGTGAACCATTGGGACACGGCTGATATCTATGGCCCATTTGCCAACGAAGAACTTCTGGCAAAGGCGTTGGTCGGCAAGCGAGATCAGGTGTTCTTGGCCACCAAGTTTGGCAACGTTCACGACCGAAGGATGACGACCCACCAAGACCAAGTAGCAGCCAACGCACCTTGGATCGTTGACGGCACGCCGGCGTACGCACGCAAATCGCTAGAAGGCTCGCTACAACGACTCGGGGTCGATCACGTTGACCTTTACTACGTTCACCGCATCGATAACACGATTCCGATTGAGGAAACCATCGGCGGTATGGCGGAGCTGGTGAAGGAAGGGAAGACCCGGTACATCGGCATTTCGGAAGCGGTGGAATCCACCATCAGAAAGGCGCATGCCGCGCATCCGATTGCGGCGGTTCAAAACGAGCTATCGCTCTGGACTCGCGACTTTCTCGCGGCTGAGGTGCCCGCCTGTGACGAACTTGGCATTGCCTTTGTGGCTTACTCCCCTCTCGGCCGAGGCTTCTTAACCGGTAGTTTTGCAACGCCGGACGACATTCCAGAAGGCGACTGGCGACGAATGAATCCTCGCTTTACCGGCGAGAACTTTGCCATTAACTTTGGCATCGTTGAACTAGTTCGCGAAATTGCGACTCGACTTGGGGTGACGCCTGGCCAAGTTGCCCTTGCTTGGGTTCTGTCGCAGTCGGAGAGCATCGTCAGCATCCCCGGAACCAAGCGCGTGGCTTATCTAGAAGAGAATGCTGCGGCATCGGATATTGTTCTGTCCTCGGAGGATATTGAAAGCCTTGCCGAGTTCACCCCAGTAGGTAACCGCTACCCCGACGCATTTATGGAGTTCTCGGCCCGGTAAGGCTCACTTACTTGGGTACCGGAACCTCTGGTGCCCAAGGACTAACTGCTTAGGCAAGTGACGCACGAGGAACGCTAGAACGCAGTCTCGAATTCAACGATCGCTAGACCGGGTCTGACTTTTCTCCGTCTATCCCCAAACCCGGGGGCATGAAGCTCGACAATCAAAGCGTGAACAGTTCTGAGCGTTCTGAATTGCGCTTTGATGAGATTGAGCGGCAGCTAGCCTCCGTGTCCCGGCGGATGGATTCGCTTGAGCGCCTCGTGACGGGCCGAACGGCGGTGGCTCCCGCTCGCGAGACTCCTCCGCCCACGCCTCCGGCCCTTCGACCGGAGCAGGAGACCCCGAAGCCGGCAATGCCAAAGACGGAAACCGTCCGCGAGCCAGCAGAAGCCGCCGCACCATCAGCCTGGAACGTCCCGCCTCCGGTCATCGCCGCGCCCCGCGCCTTTCAAGCAACCCAAGCCACGCCACCAAAGCCGAAAGAGGACGTCGAGTACAACATCGGCGCGAAAGTGCTCCCTTGGGCCGGTGCGCTGACCCTCATCTTGGCCCTTGGTTTCTTCATTGCCATCGGCATCGAGCGCGGCTGGCTCACGCCGGCGGTTCAGTTCGGGCTCGCTTTGCTCAGTAGCGCCGTGTTCATGATCTTCGGCTATCGCCATCGCGAGGAGCGCGAGGACTTTGGTCAGTTGCTCATGGGCCTTGGCTCATGCGGCGTCTACCTTTCGTTTGCCGGGGCACACGTGTTTCACAAGCTGTTTGTAGGTGAAGTGCTGGTCGCGGCGTTCTTTGTCTGGAGCTTGGTGAACCTAGGCTACAGCCTCATCATCGGCTCCCGAGCATTTCATGCCATTGGCTTTATCGGCGGTCTGTTAGCCTCCATCATGCCGTTGCAAAACGAGAACTCGACGGCCGCCGCCTTGCTTCATTTCTCCATCGTCATCCCGTCTATGCTCGCGGCGGTCCGGGTGAAGTGGAACAGCTTTGTCACCTTCGGCTGGTTCATCACCTCCTTTTCGTTGTCGCTCGCGTACTACCAGTCCGATCGCGCACCCATCTGGATCGGCCTCATCGGTCTTAACACCATCATCGCGTGCCTTGCCAATCTGTTCACATTCGAGAAAACCGAGTTCGACCCGAGAGGCGTCTTCCCGGCGATCGCGCTTACTCTCACCGGAATCTTTCTCGTTTTCGCGAAAGCGACCGTGTCTTACGGACTTGTTGAACTAGTTCTGGCCGGCGTTGCGCTTGCCATCGCTTGGATTTTCCGAGAGAAGAAGGGTGCCGACATGCTCGCCATCGGCGGGGGAATCCTCGCGCTCTGCTTCGCGCCAAGCAGCCTGACCTCGATTCAGCCGGTGTTCGTTTATGCTGGCCTGGCAGCCGCCTTGGCCGCCGTTTCTCACTGGCATTTCCGCCGCCTAGCGCTGAAGTTTGCCAGCGTCGAACTGCTGCTCGCCTTCGGAGCGATGTTGCTGCAGGGACGGTATGCCGATAGTTGGCAAATCCAAGCCTGGGCATTTGGTAGCCTAGCCGTCGCAACGATGGTGGTTGGCTGGTTCACGGCTCATGAGTCGGATAACCCCGAGCCGACGATCTTCGCCACCCTCGGTCTGCTTTTCATCATCCTTTCGCGTTGGGTGATGCTTCCGTACGGCGAACTCAATCTCGCACTTCCGGCCCTGCTCGTCGCTTGGCCCTGCTTTGCGATCCTCGCCGGGGTAGCGCTTGGAAAGCGGTCGGCGGTTGCCGTTGTGGTCAGCGTCATGATCTGGGTCCTCGCCAGCGTGCTTTACCTCGGCCTTGGCGACGTGGCCGTGCCCGCGACCTTGCGGTACGCAATCCTAGTTAGCACACTCGTCGCGGCACCGGTTCTTGCCTTCGTCACCCTTCAGCGAGCCTCGGAGAAGGATCATGCGCAGTCTCGAGAGATCATCTTGAACCTGTACGGCCTTGCGGCTGCAGGGACGGTCACACAACTGTTGACCCTTGTGTTTACGAACCGCCTTAACCTCTCGACGAGCGTAAGCATCGTCTACTCGCTCGCGACGGTTTCCCTCATTGGATCGGTCACCCTGGCGTTCACTAAGTTCCAAGGGGGCGCGATTCTGGGCTGGCTGTTCGGAGCGGCAAGTGTCTTTATGTTCAGCGTTACCACCGGCGTTACTTGGTCGCCCGCTTCGGTTGGGCTTCAAATCGTGCTGATCTCAGCGGCAAGTTACGTCACCGGTAGCTGGCTGCGCAAGTCTAAGGGCGCGGATGGGTCCCTCTCCGTCTACGCCGGCATCGCGATCACTTGGTTCCTGCTGGAGAGCCTCGCTAAGGCGTGGTCGGTCAGCCTCAGCCCGGAGTGGGTGACGGTCGGATTGCGAGCAGGCTTCGCCGTGATTCTGCTCGCGATAGGATTCCGGTCTGACGATCGAACCCTGCGCCTCGGAGGCATAGCGGTCTTTGGCGTAACGACGGTCGGGGTGCTTTTCCGAGTGATCTGGGAAGCCCAGGACCCAATCATCCGAGTGCTAATGCTCACTGGTCTCGGACTGGCGATGCTCGGCGGTGGTTACGCCTACATTCGATCGCAAAAAGGAAAGGTCGAGCCAGTTATCGAACCTAATCTTTAACTGGACCGACCGAAGCGCTCGTCCGCTGGCTTATTCAGCCGGTGGACGAGCGAGTTGTACTTTGACCTTCTTGTTTCGTAGCTTTGTGTTGCGAAGGGCCTGGACCACGCGCTCGCCTTCGGCGAGCGGCACTTCGACAAAGGCCGTGCGGTCGAGCACGTCGATGACGCCGATGGCCTTCGAAGCGATTCCCGCTTCATTAACGATCGCGCCAACGATGTCCCCAGGTCGGAGGCCGTCTTGTCGGCCAAGGCCGATGAAGATTCGGGTCATGCCCATTTCTGGCTGTTCGAAATCGGCATCCAACTCTTCGGCGGCGGCCGGAGTCGAGTGCTGGTTTTGCCAGAGCAGGTGAAGTGCGGCGGCGGCGATCTGTGCCGGATCGAAGTCCTCGGCAAGGTCATCGACCGTGGCAAGGTGGGCCTCGAACTGTCCGGCGGCAATTGCCTCGCGGAGGGTGTCCTTAAACTGGTCTCGTCGTCGCGCCGCAATATCGGCGGCGGTTGGAATGCGCGCCGGTTTGATCTTCGCGCCGGTAACCCGCTCGATGGCTTCGAGCTGACGTCGCTGTTTGCCTTCGATGAGGGTGATCGCGTCGCCCGTTCGTCCCGCTCGACCGGTTCGACCGATTCGGTGAATGTAAGCCTCAACGTCAAACGGAATGTCGTAGTTGATGACGTGGGTGACGGTTTCGATGTCGAGTCCACGTGCCGCAACGTCGGTCGCGACCAGCAAGTCGGCCGCGCCGTCGCGGAAACGTCGCATGACCCGATCTCGCTCCTGCTGGCTCATGTCGCCGTGCAGGGCTTCCGCGTTGTAGCCGCGAAGTCGAAGGTTGTCCGAAAGATCGTTCGTTTCCTGTCGCGTTCGGCAGAAGACGATGGTCGGCCCAGGGCTTTCCATGTCGAGCACACGGCCCAATGCTTCGAGCTTTTTGCCCTTCGGCACTTCGTAGTACGTCTGATTGGTCGTTTCGACCGTTCGTCGCTTGCTCTCGATGCTGACGTGCTTCGGATTCTTGAGATAAGTTTTTGTTAGCGCGGCGATCTTCGGCGGCATGGTAGCCGAGAAGAAGGCAAGCTGTCGCTCATCGGGCAACTGCGCCAGAATCGCTTCCATGTCCTCGGCAAAGCCAAGGGCCATCATTTCGTCCGCTTCGTCGAGAACGCAGAACTTGACCGTACTCAGGTTGAGGGAGCCGCGCCGAATATGGTCCAGAACTCGACCTGGAGTTCCGACTACGACGTGCGCGCCGGACTTGAGGGCGCGGAACTGTCGGTCAATCGGCTGTCCGCCGTAAACCGGAACCACGCGGATTCCGGTGTGCTTGGCCAGATCCCAAATGCCGCCCGCAACCTGCACCGCAAGCTCTCGCGTCGGTGCGAGAATCAGGGCCTGGGTGTCGTTGGTAGAAGGATCGACTCTCTGAATGATTGGAAGAGCAAAAGCGGCGGTCTTTCCGGTTCCGGTTTGAGCTTGGCCAATGAGGTCACCGCCTTCGAGCAGGACTGGAATGGCGCGGGCCTGAATCGGCGTTGGGCACTCATAGCCCATTTCGACGATGGCTTTGACGATGGAATCTTTTAGACCGAGTTCGGCGAACGTTGGAAGATCTGCAGGAGTTTCCTCAACAACGGGTGCTGGTGCGGCCGTCTGGGCGTCGGGGTCTAGCGGCTTTTGGAAAGCGGGTTTGTTACGTTTTGGCTTACCCGCAAACTTGTCTCGCGGTTGGAATTTGCCTTTGAATTCTGGCTTAGGTTTTCTCATGAAATTGGGTGGTGTCCCTATAGTGACAGACCCAGCCCTCAGAAACCCAGTTTTGCCCCTCGTTCAGTTCCGAAAGAGGGGCATCGATGACATTAAGCGGCTCGGAATCCGCCGTCGACCGGCAGGCTGACTCCGGTGATAAAGGAGGCGGCGTCTGAAGCCAAGAACACTACAGCCGCGGCGACTTCTTCAGCTCGGCCGAGTCGACCGATTGGGTGCATACCGGCAACGTAGTCTTTTTGTTCGCCGAATGCGCGGTCAACCATCTCGGTTTGAACAGCGCCGGGAGCAACGGCATTGACTCGGACACCAAGCTTCGCCAGCTCAAGCGCAGCGGACTTTGTGATGCCCTCAACCGCGTGCTTACTCGCGTCGTAAACGCCTGCTCCGGGGAAGCCCACGAGGCCGGCGACGCTGGTGGTATTCACCACGGAACCGCCACCTGCTTGAAGCATGGCCCGCACCGCGTACTTTTGGACAAACAGAAGTCCCCGTACGTTGATATTGAACACGTCATCATAAGCATCGACTCCGGCTTCGTGCAGCGGAGACCCGAACGTGCCCTCGATTCCCGCGTTATTGAAAAGAATATCGAGACGGCCAAACTTCTCCACCGTCTGATTCACCGCATTTTCGGCCTGGGCTTCAATCGACACGTCGGTCTGGACGAAGATGGCTTCGCCGCCGTTGGCGATGATTTCGGCTACGACTTGGTTTCCTTCGGATTCCCGACGGCCCGCAACGACGACCTTTGCGCCTTCGGCGGCAAAGGCAAGCGCGGTGGCGCGGCCGATGCCGGAGGTTGCGCCAGTGATGAGAGCGATTTTGTTTGAGAGTTGATTCATTTTGTGTACCGTTTGGTATGTTTTGATTTTCACGCGTAAAAGGTCATCGCTACGGTGGGTAGGGATTACGGAAGTAGTGCGGACAGCCCGCATTCAGCGCGGGCGGTGAGGATTGCGGGGTCGGCCGTCGTCCTTGCGGTGACGTGCAGGCCATGAATGAGGGTCAGGAGGTAGCCCGCCGCATCCATCGGAGACAGATCGAGGGAGATCTCTCCCGCCGCCTGTCCGGCGGAAACGTAACGCGCCAGCAGGGTTTGAACCTGCAGGAAGTGCTTTTGAAGCACTTCTTGGATTTCGGCTTCGTGCGACGCGGTCTCGATGGACGCGTTCACACAGAAGCAACCCTTCCGGTCATTCACGCTGTCGGGGATAGCGGTGGCAAGGAATCGCCGAAGGGAATCGACCGGAGTCGTTCCTTCGGCGAGAAGCTTATCTAGCTGCGCCCGTGCTCCGGCCTGGTAGGCCATCAGCGCGTCACGATAAAGCTCGGCCTTCGATCCAAAGGTGTCGTAAAGACTTGGCCTCTGGATCCCCATTTCTTCGGTGAGGTCGGTTAGGGAAGCGGCTTCAAACCCTTTCTGCCAAAAGACATCGGTCGCTTTTGCGAGCGCGTCTTCGACTTTGAACTGTTTGATCCTTCCCATTCTTTCCTCCTGACAACTTTAATATACCGAAGAGTACAGAAAAGTTCCGGCTTTATTTGCCGGAATACCAAAAAGCACGTCGCCAGTTGTGGCGTCGTAGTCGAATCATCAAATCGGTGTCCAAATCCGGTAGTTCCGAAACCGCACAGTTCAGCTCGGCTTGGTTCACATTTCGAATTCCGGGGATCACGGTGCTCACTGCTGGGTGCGCCAACACAAACTTCAGCGCAACCTGCGCCATCGTGTATCCGCTACCTTCAACGTCCGTGCGGATTTCCTCTGCACGATCAACGGCTCGAGTCAGTCGGTCTCCTGCGAAGTAGTTTCGTCGGAAGTCGTCTTCAGCGAACTGCGTGTCGGCGGTGAACTTGCCGGTCAATACGCCTTCGTCAAAGGCAACCCGGACAATAATTGCCGTGCCCGTTTCGCCTGCGACGTCGAGAAGTTCGGCGGCGGGTTCTTGCTCGAAAATGTTGTAGATGACCTGAACCGTGTCCACCCATCCACCGCGCATCAGATCAATAACCGCGTTCTGGTCGTGCTCAGGTGTTGAGATTCCGATGAGCCCGATCTTGCCTTCGGCTTGAATGTTGCGGAGATGGGCAAATGGCTTTGGATCACGGTTCCAAGCCCGGGTCCAAGTGTGGAGCTGAAGCACGTCGACTTTGTCGCTGGCCAGGAACTTCATTCGCTCAGCGAGGTTTTCCCGAAGGTACAGCTCACTGTATCGATCTTCCGGATCATCGTATGGAGTCGGAGGCCATGCTCCGGAAGCGGGAGGCGTCTTCGTGGCGACATGGATTTTGCTGCCGCCTCGGTCCTTCAGTACCTCGCCGATAATGCGCTCACTCTTTCCACCGCCGTAGCCGGCCGCGGTGTCGATAAAGTTCACGCCAAGGTCGAGCGACTTCTTGAGCGCGTCCACCGAATCTGTTTCGGACTGCGGTCCCCAGCTTCCGCCAATGGCCCACGCGCCAAACCCAATTTCTGAAACGTCGAACCCGTGCTTACCAAACGGTCTGAACTTCATTCCCGCAGGTTAACCTAAATGTACGGTTCGAGCGCACTCAGCTGGACCTTGAGGCTTTCCCACTCGTTTCCGGTTTCCCCGTGAACCAGGGTGTAGGGGCCGTTGAATCCCACCTCTTTCGTGAGTTCAAGGCACTTCACAAAGTCATCCAAATCGGGCTTGCCGTCGACGAAATTGCATTTGGCGTGGCAAGACTCGGCGAGGTGGACGATCTGACCTAAGTCGGAATACTTGTTCTCGCCGCCCCAGTTGCCGAAATCGAAGCAAAGGCCGAGTTCATCGCCCAACTCCCGAGTGACATGCAAAATCGCCTCCGGCGTGGACATGAGCGGGAACCAATTCTCAATAACAACTCGAATCCCTCGCGCTTTGGCGTAGGAGGTGAGGTCTTTCAGGTGTTCGGTCACGCGCTCGAGGGCGCCTTCTGGGCTGGTCTTGCCGGCGATCACTCGAACTCGGGCGAACCCTCCTTCTGCGGCAATATCAACCCAACCTTTGATCCAAGCAAGGTCACGCTCATGGTTCTCCGGGTCCGCGATGTCGCCATCATCGATCAGTAGTTGATAAAGGTGAACGCCCGCCGCTTCAGCGGCTGCTTTCAACTCGCTGGCTCGCGTTCGAGGAAGATGGAAGTGACAGACCTCAAGGTTGCGGATGCCGAGCTTTGCGGCTTCGGCCGGCACATTTCCTAGGTTGCCTAGCGGTTCTTCTCCGGCCAACTCCGCCCCCGGCTTATCCCAAAGCGACTGCCCAATCCACCCATTGACCGCCCAAGTGGAGAGGGAATACCGGCGCGGCGTGGAGACTTGCATAACTCCGGAAAAGTTACCCGGCAGAATCATTGCCATCCGAGCACGACCGGGTTAGAATGCAGAAGATGCAAGTTGTTTTTGTCCATGGAGTTGCGAATCGTAAGGAAGGAGATGGGACTGCGTTTGAGCGAGATGTTGCGAACCGGTCTCAACTGCTTTCGAAAATCACCTTTGATGGCAAAGCCAAGGTTCGAAATCCGTACTGGGGTGACCACGGCGGGCGGTTGCGTTACAACGGGGCCTGCGTACCCACCGCAGAAGGTGCCGAAACGCTGGGCGAAGAAAAAACTCTCGAAGTCCTGGGCGACCCTTCTGCAAAGTCTGGGTTAAAGGGGAATCAACTCCTGACCATTGCTCGCAAACCCGCGACGGACGGGAGCGAACTGAGCGGAAAAGAGCAACTGATCGACCTCATCGTGAGCGGGATGGATCAATCCGAAAACGATAGCGAGGAATCTTACGGGGAAGCGGTCAAGATTCTGTCCGAGTACGCCAAAGAAGGCGACTGGACTTGGTTGGACTCGGTCAACACGGACGCCGAACTTATCGATGAATTATTGCCCCAAGTCAACGCCTTCCAGCAACAACGGGAAACGGAAAAGATCAAAGAGAGCCTGGGTGCCTTCGACTTTCTCAGCAAAATCTCCGATGGGTTTAAGAAAGCCGTCGGCAGCGTCATCGATCGCGTTTCGGACAAGTTCATGCTGAAGACAAAGAGCGCCATGACCGTTGGTGCGGCGAAGTTTATCGGTGATGCCTTCGTGTATCTCAACTCTCGTGGAGCGGCAAACGCCCCCAACGAGATCACAAAAATCGCCTTGACCGACATTACGGCGGCGTGGAATGAAGCTCAAAAGAACGGCGAAAAGCTGGTGCTTGTCGGCCACAGCTTCGGCGGAACGGTCATCTGGGACATCCTGACCCACCACCGAGACCTGCTGCCAGCGGGCTTCTTCGCCGATGCCGTAGTCACCGGAGGGACCCAGGTAGGCCTCTTCATGGAGCTCGATGTCTACGGACAAAAGTTGAGCGTCGTGCCACCGGCAAAGACCGCAAAGCCGAACAACTTCGGCGTTTGGCTCAACTCGTACGACTTCGCCGACCCGCTCGGATTTAGATTGGAACCCATGCTAGAAGGAGCCCACGACTTCCAGTTCAACACTGGCGGCTCGTTGATCAATGCCCACAATCTGTACTTCGGCTTGCCGAGCTACTACACCCGCCTGAAGGTCCGTCTGCAAGAGTTTAAGGTCATCTGATGCTTGTTTTCGACGGCGATCTTGGCGCTTCGGCGGCAGTTCATGTCCTCTGCATCGGCGTGGGGGACTACTTCTTCATGCCAAAGCCCAAGGAAACGATGCCCGCTGCATTGAAAGGGAAGTACCACAAGGAGACGCCAATCATGAACCGATTGACGTCACCACAACCTTCCGCTCGGGCGGTGGCAGATTGGTTCATTGCCAATCAAGATCGACTTGAAGTCCCGCTCGGAACGGTGCAACTCTTAATCGGCAACGACCCCACCGGGAAAGTTACCGGCGGAGCGACTCTCGCAGAAGTCAAAGCCGCCGCCAGAGCCTGGTCGGACCTTTGCAATCAGAACGCCGACAACGTCGCGATCTTCTACTTCTGCGGGCACGGCGTCTCCGACCCGAGCACGAGTGAAAGCATCCTGCTTCTCCAAGACTTCGGTGACATTGAGGAAGAGTTCTGGCGAAACTCCGTGAACTTCGAGCAGTTCAAGCGGTCCATGGGGGCGAACGAGGCGATGACCCAGGTGTATCTGGTGGATGCCTGCCGGAACGTGCCGAAATCTTATATGGACATTCCGCGTCAGGGATTGAGCACCCTACTTACGGCGCGCCCCTTGCTGATCAGCGGCAAGAACGTGCCGGTCATTCGCGCCGCGACGCTCAATCAAACTGCGGAGGGGACGGTGAATGCGGAGACCCGGTTCTGTGAAGTCTTGCTCGATTGTCTCAACCACTACGCCGCGACCGAGGTCGGCAACCGATGGCAAGTCACGGTTGATTCGCTCGGTGCCGCGGTAAAGGCGGTCGGAAATCCACATCGACGACAAAAGCTTCCCGCGATTTTTGAGGTCGGAGGTGAGACGGTCTGGGAACAGTCGCTCGTCAACGTCAAGGAGCCAAAAGCTTTCGCAAAAGTGTTCTTCGAGGCCACCTCGCCCGGTCCAAAAGTGGGAATTGAGGCGAAGGGGCTGGGGCGGTTTGTTGGCGACGACGAACCGGTGACCTTCTCGGCCCCGGTCGGGCCAATTGACGTTCAGCGTCCCGGTAGCCCGGACTGGAAATCCTGCCACGCGAAGCCACCTGTACTTCTTCTGGAGGATTTCTGATGGCCCGGCTATCGATTAGGCTCGATTTAGGAAGCAGTTTTCCTCAGCCGGTGGTGCCGGTAACTCTAACTCACCTGGATCGCACGGTCCAGCGAGTTCCGATCACTGCCGCCATCCCTCAGTCCGGGTATTTGGACGTCGAGGATCTCCGACCGGGCACCTACTCCGTTCAAGCCCTTCTTCCAAATGGTAGCAGCCTCCGAAAAGAAGTGGAGGTTGGCGATGTCTCGGCCCAAGTTCTGCTGGACAGTCCGTATCGTTCGCCGCGCGAAACGTTGGCTGCTGCCATTGCGTCGCGGCAGGTTCTTAGCCAAGCTGCGACCATCAATTTTGAAAGCATGCGGCCGGCACGTGATCTGTTTTTGGAGCTTTGGCGAAACGGGGAGGATGGCTGGCAGCCAACTTCGCTGCCAAACGGCGTCGATTGGATGTCTCAAGACCGGACAAATTCGCTTACGGCGCGAGTTGAGATTTATCCGGACAATGTTCAGCGTGTCTTGAAAATCGG
>CAMAPH010000039.1:0-27337 GCA_945859975.1 Chthonomonas calidirosea | reverse complement strand
GGTCGTTCCCCTCGCGCTTTATCTCTTCACGTTTAACTTAGCCTTCACGAACAAGCGGTTCGTCACCACCCACGGCCTGTCCCGAGCCGCCCCGCTTCTCATCTGTCCGCTGTTCGTGATGCTCGTACTAGAGGAGCATCAGCCTGTTTCGGCGCTGATCCACCTCGCGGCGTTCTTTGTCGCCGCTTGGATGTGCCATTCCCGCCTTTACGATGAGCGACCAGGCACCAAGCACCTCACCGAGTTCTATGTCTGGGTCTCGGTCGGCGGCCTCGTCGGTGGCGCCTTCAACGGCCTTCTGGCCCCATCAATCTTCAACAACCTTTGGGAATATCCGCTTGCGCTTCTCGCCGTGGCTGCAGTAAAGGTTCCGTACAAGGAAGGAAAATACGCCGAGCAGTTCGATTACATCTGGATCGGCGGCGTCGGCGTGATCACACTGGTTGCGATCACTATCGCCCAACAGCTCCGGCTTCAATTTGGACCCACGCGAACCGTACTCACGCTTGCGCTGCCGGTAGTTCTCTGCTTCGTCGCTAGCGACCGACCGTTCCGGCTGGCCGGTTCTCTCGGACTGTTCTTCGCCGTTTCCATCCTAGCCGGATCCGTTTCCAGCGGAAAGACCCTCGTTCAAGACCGCAGCTTCTTCGGCGTTCACCGCGTGTCTCAATCGTCTACCAGTCGATATTACGTCCACGGGAACACCCTTCACGGAAAGCAAAACCTCGTCGGCTCGAAGACGCCGCTGACCTACTACCACCCCACTGGCCCTATTGGTCAGGTCTTCAAAAACTTCTCCGGTCCGACCCGAAAAGAGAATGTCGCCCTCGTAGGCCTCGGCGTCGGCTCCCTCGCCAGCTATGGCGAATCGGGCCAGAACATGACCTTCTTCGAAATCGACCCGAAGGTCGTCGAAATCGCCACGAATCCGAAGCTATTCACCTACGTTTCGGAAAGCAAGGCGAAGATTGACTACGTCCTCGGCGACGCCCGCCTGACGCTTGCGCAGCAACCGGACGGAAAGTACGGAATCATCGTGCTAGACGCCTTCAGCTCCGACGCCATCCCGGTCCACCTCCTCACCCGAGAGGCGTTTGCGATGTACATGAGGAAGCTCACCCCGGATGGCGTTCTCGCCGTCCACATCTCCAACCGATACCTCGACCTCGAACCTGTGGTCGGCCAAAACGCCAAAGAGCTTGGCCTACTCGCATGGAGTCAAGTCGACGGCATCACGAAGGAAGAGGAATTGGAAGGCAAAACTTCCTCTAACTGGATGCTCGTGGTTCGAAAGAAGTCGGACCTAGGCAAAATGTCCGGCAAGTTGAGCTGGTGGTCCGAGGTCGACACCTTCGCGGGCACCAAAGCCTGGACCGACGATTACTCCAACGTCCTCAGCGTATTCCGGTCGGATAACTAAGCACGGGTATCCTGCACTCTTCCGATCAGGAAACGTATCGGGGCGTAGCGCAGTTTGGTAGCGCGCATCCATGGGGTGGATGAGGTCGTGGGTTCGAATCCCGCCGCCCCGACCAGAATTTAGGTTGTCCATACCGGACACTTATGGAAACATGCTCATTGTCTTTAAGGAGACCCGAGCCGCTGCCGAAACTCAGCTTCCAGCCCCGCCTTTCGTAGAGCTCCTCTGAAAATCCAAATCTCCGTTTCCTCGTAACTCACCAGCCAAGCATCCTCGTGCTCATATGAAATGGTCATCAGGGACCACGGAATGGTCAACGTAGAGCCTCCACGCTTGGTAAATGACCAAGCAAGATCGTCAAACGAGCAATCCCAGACCGTTCCTTCCTGAGCCCTCATGCCTGCTCTTGTTGCAATCTTGAGAATGTAGTCCACGACGCTAGAAACGGCAAAAAGCAGACCCACGAGTAGCGTCGTAACCAGGGCCTGGATGGAATAAATCCGGACTTCGTTCGAAATAAAGGCCCAGCACAGTCCACCCAGAACTGAGTTCCAAAACCAGAGCACAAACCCAAACTTAATCCAGTCCCTCTTGTACGTCCACAAGGCGGCACGCTGCGCCCGTAGCATCGCCTCCGGATCGAATTCCACCGTGTATTCGTGCATTGCACCTCCCACGCCAAAATCATAGCCGCCCCGCGCTTCAGAGCCAAGCGCTTTCCCGATAGCCGCTGCAAACCGAACATTCGCACCATCAATCCTTTCCAGCAATAGCTCCTCGAAGATGGGATACTCGAACGATGCACGTCTCTTGGTCCGGCGTTTTTCCTGCGGTCACTACTCAGTTCCACGAAGATCTCTCTCTTAACCTAGAGGCCACCGCCGCGCACCTAGAAACCCTCATCCAATCCGGAATCTCCGGCCTCGTGATGCTCGGATCCCTCGGCGAGAACGTCACCCTCACCACCCAGGAAAAGCAAGACGTCCTAAAGACCGCCATTGAAGTCTCCAACGGCCGCGTGCCCGTTCTCAGCGGAGTCGCCGAACTCAGCACCGCTGCCGCCGTGGCCTACACGCAGTCGGTCCAAGCCCTTGGCGCCGACGGCATCATGCTCATGCCCGCCATGGCCTTCCGGCCCGACCGAGACGAAACCCTCGCCCACTACCGAACCGTCGCGGAAAACACCGATCTCCCGATCATCGTCTACAACAACCCCATCGCCTACCACGCCGACGTCACCCCAGAAATGTTCGAGGTCCTCGCCGAAGTCGACAACCTCGTCGCCATCAAAGAGTCCTCCGGCGACGTCCGCCGCATCACCGACATCATCAACCAAGTCGGCAACCGTTACGTCCTCTTCGCCGGCGTAGACGACCTCGCCCTCGAGTGCGCGTTCCTTGGCGCGACCGGCTGGATCGCCGGAATCGGCCTCGCCTTCCCAACCGAAAACCAAAAACTCTGGGACCTCGCGATGGCCGGGGAATGGGAGAAAGCCCGCGAAATCTACCGCTGGTACACCCCGCTCCTCCACCTCGACGTCGGCACCAAGTTCGTCCAAAAGATCAAGCTCGCCATCCAAGAAGTCGGTCTCGGCAAGGAATATCTCCGCCTCCCCCGACTCCCCCTCACCGGCGTCGAGCGCGAGCAAACCCTCGCCACCATCCGCACCGGAATTGAGAAGCGACCGAACCTCGGATGAAGCTCAACGTCATCGATTGCCACACCGGCGGCGAGCCCACCCGCGTCGTCCTCGCCGGACAACTCCCGTTGCTCGGCCGCACCATGGCCGAGCGGCGAGATGACTTTCGCAATCGCTTCGATAACTTCCGATCTGGCATCGTCAACGAACCGCGCGGGTCGGAGGTCATCGTCGGCGCACTCCTCACCGCCCCGGTTGAACCCGGAAGCTACGCCGGAGTCATCTTCTTCAACAACGCCGGCTACCTCGGCATGTGCGGCCACGGCACCATCGGCGTGGTCGAAACCCTCCGCCACCTCGGCCACATCGGCTCCGGCGATCTAAAACTCGATACCCCGGTCGGCCAGATTTCCATCACCGTTGCCGAAAACGGCGAAGTCACCCTCACCAACATCCGCAGCTACCGCCACCTTGCCGATGTCTCCGTCGAAGTCGACGGCGTCACCTACCATGGCGATGTCGCCTACGGCGGAAACTGGTTCTATGTCGTGCACTCCCCGGAGTTCGAAATCGCTCTTTCCCACACGAGACATTTCACCGACCTCACGCTGAAAATCCGCGACGAGCTGCACCGCCAAGGCATCACCGGAGCCGAAGGCGCCGAGATCGACCACGTCGAACTCACCGGACCATCCGAGATCGCCGACTCGAAAAACTTCGTCCTCTGCCCCGGCGGAGCCTATGACCGCAGCCCCTGTGGTACCGGCACCAGTGCGAAAATGGCCACGCTCCACGCCGCTGGAAAACTCGCCGAAGCCACCCCATACCGCCAAGAAAGCGTCACCGGCAGCGTCTTCACCGGAACCGTGACCCCAACCGAAAGCGGCGTCATCCCCACCATCACTGGCCGCGCCCACGTCACCGCCGAATCCACCCTCATCTTCGACGGCGAAGACCCCATTCGATGGGGCCTCACCACATGAGAGTCGCCGTCATCGGCGGCGGAGTCATCGGCCTCTGCTCCGCCTATTTCCTCCGGCGAGACGGCCACGACGTCACCGTCATCGACCGCCCCGGCGAAACCAACCAGGGCTGCAGCCACGGAAACGGCGGCATCATCGTCCCCAGCCACTTTGTCCCTCTCGCCTCCCCCGGCATGATCAAAGTCGGCCTAAAAATGATGCTCGACAAGGAGAGTCCGTTCGGAATCGAGCGCTGGACCGATCTGCGACTCATCTCCTGGATGCTCAACTTCCTCCGTAGCGCCACTCCCGGCCACGTCGAACGCGCCAGCCCCATCCTCCGCGACCTCAACCTCCAAAGCCGCGCGCTTTACGAGGCCATGATCCAAGACCTCAACGTCCCGGTCGGCTACGGTCAACGCGGCTTGCTCATGATCTGCGAGACCCAAGCCGCCCTCGACGAGGAAGCGCACCTTGCCGAAGACGCCAATAAACTCGGCCTCGCCACCGAAGTTCTATCCATAGAAGACCTCCAAAAACTCGAGCCGAACCTCACCCTCCGCGCCGCCGGAGCCGTCCACTTTAAAGACGACGCCCACCTCTCCCCCGCCGTCTTCATGTCTGCCCTGCGCGCCGATCTCCGAAGCAACGGTGTCGAGTTCGTCGAATGCGAAGTCACCACCGCAAACGTGAAAGGGGCAAAAATCGAATCCGTCGGCAACGCTGAAACCCAGATCCAAGCCGACCAATTTGTCCTCGCCACCGGAGCCTGGACCCAAGACCTCGCCCAAACCTTCCGCCAACCCCAAATCAGAATCGTCGCCGGTCGCGGCTTCGGCTTCACCGTCAAAAACCCGCCGGAATCCATCAACCTCCCCGCCATCCTCACCGAAGCCCGCGTCGCCGTCACTCCCATGCCCGATGGCATCCGCTTCGTCGGCACCATGGAGCTCGCCCGCGCCGTGCTCAAAGCCGATTCGCCCCGAATCAATGGCATGAAAAAGAGCATCTCGCGGTACTACCCTGCCTTCACCCCCGATAAACTAAAGGGCGAAACTTGGTGCGGGTTGCGGCCTTGCTCCCCCACGGGCTTGCCCTATCTTTGCCGAGGAAATGGGTTGGAAAACCTCATTTTGGCGACCGGACACGCCATGATGGGAATGAGCCTTGGCCCGGTTTCCGGACAGTACGTCGCCGACCTCATCGCCCAACGACCCGTTCAACACGACCTCTCCACGCACTAACATGAACCCGCAGATCAACTCTCTTTGCGACGCCGCTTGGGCCGCCTTCCCCGTCTACCAAGCCAAAACCAACGCCGAACGCGCCGCCTTCCTCGACGAGATCGCGAACCAAATCGAGCTGCTGGGCGATGAACTCCTGCAAACCGCCAGCGCCGAAACGAACCTGCCCCTCCCCCGACTCACCGGCGAGCGCGCCCGCACCTGCGGCCAGTTCCGCATGTTCGCAAACCTCATTCGAGCCGAAGGCTGGAATGCCGAAGTGACCGACGAAGCGGACGCGAGCCGCACCCCGCCAAAGCCCCACCTTCGCCGCTACCTGGTCCCCGTTGGCCCGGTCGCCGTCTTCGGTGCTTCTAACTTCCCGCTTGCCTATAGCGTCCCCGGTGGAGACACCGCCAGCGCTCTCGCTGCCGGCTGCCCCGTCGTCGTAAAGGCCCACCCCGCGCACCCGAAAACCTCCGAGCTCTGCGGCGCCGCCATCACCCGCGCCGTCGAAGCCTGCGAAATGCCGAGCGGAACCTTTGCCCTCGTCCACGGCGGTTTCGAGGAAGGCCAAGACCTGGTTCAGCATCCGCACATCCGCGCCGTTGGCTTCACCGGCTCGCATTCCGGCGGACGCGCCCTCTTCGATCTCGCTAGCCGACGCGAACGACCGATTCCGGTCTATGCCGAAATGGGCAGCGTGAACCCGGTCTTCCTCTTCCCCGACGCCCTCACTTCCCGAACCGCCGAGCTCGCCAAGGGCTATGCCGGTTCGCTCACCCTCGGCGTCGGCCAATTCTGCACCAACCCCGGAATCCTCGTCGCGGTGGCGTCTGCCGCGCTAGACCAGTTCCTGCTTTCGCTCGTCACCGAACTTGAATCGGCACCGGCCGCAACCATGCTGCACAACGGCATCGCCGATCGCTACGTGCAAGACACCGCCGAGTTCGCGTCCCACGCGCACCTCAAGACCCTTCTTCAGTCAGATGCCGCCGGAAAGCCCGCGCTCTACGGCACCACCGCCGCCCAATTCCTCGCCCACCCGGAGGTTCGCCAAGAAGTCTTCGGCCCCTCTGCCGTAGTCGTCAAGTGCGACTCCGTCCAAGAGTTCGAAGCCATCGCCGACATCCTCGAAGGCCAGCTCACCGCCAGCATCCACTTCGACAAAAACGAGGAGCCCCTCGCCCTTGGCCTGCTCCCGACGCTCACCCGAATCGCGGGCCGAATCGTCGCCAACGGCTGGCCAACCGGCGTAGAAGTTAGCCCCGCCATGACCCACGGCGGCCCCTACCCCGCCAGCACCGACACCCGAACCACCAGCGTCGGCACCCACGCCATCGACCGCTTCTTACGGCCGGTGACGCTACAAGGGATGCCCGTTAGCGAGTAAACGCGTCTACCCAGATGCTTGCTTAGAAACAGCAAAATGACCTGTGATGGGAACGCATAAGCTGCTGCGCCATCACCGGTCATTCCTTCGGTTTAACCGAATAGATCGCCTTCGAAAAAACGCGGAACGGTTCCTTCCACTCCTCGTTCATCACTGGAACAAGCTCCGAAAACTCCTCTCGAACAAAGGTATCCGCCTGCCGGAACGCGCCACGATCCTGATCTTCCCCAAAGAAGAGCTTCTCTCCGTTAACCGTAACTTCAATCCACCGTTCGTCGGTCGTGATCCAATCGTTCAAGCCAATCACGATCTCGGTGATCTCGCCCGCTCCCAGCTGTGCTAGTTTCTCAAGGCCAAACTGCTGATTCAGTAGCCGGTCGCGCTCTTTGCGTTTATTGAACCAAAACACAAACCGGCCTCGAAATCTTCATCCGACCGACCGCCGCCCCGACCTCGCCCGTCGCCGGATCGACTCGGTAGCTCACCACATCACCGCTGTCCTGACCCGCCACCAAAATCGACTTGCCCGAAGCATCGAGCGAAAAGTCTCGTGGCGTCTTCACGTCCAGCCGCTTTGCCTGCCGCAGCTTCAGCGCTCCATCTTCCGCAATCGAAAACACCGCGACGCTGTTGTGCCCCCGGTTCGAAACGTAGAGCCACTTCCCGTTTGGATGCAGCTTCACCGCCGCCGTCGAATTGCCTTCAAACGGCTCTGGCAGCGTGCTCACCGTCCCGAGCTGCTTCAGGTCGCCCGCCGCATCGCGCCGGAAAGTCGTCACCGCGCTAGTCATCTCGTTGCCAACGAACACGAACTTGCCCCCCGGGTGAAGGACCAGGTGCCGCGGCCCGCCGCCAGCCGGAATCTTGAACCGCTTCGGAGTCGAACTCCCAACCTCAAACTTCAAAACTTCATCCGTCCCAAGGTCGCAAGCGTAAAGGTGCTTACCGTCTGCCGAGAACGTCGCGAAGTGCATGTGCGGCCGCTCTTGGCGCTGCGCGTTCGGACCCTTGCCCTCGTTCTGGAACTTCCAAACCACCTTCTGCTCGCGAAGGTCGAATAGGTTGACCGTGCCGCCGCCGTAGGCCGAAACCGCCGCGAACTTGCCCGCCGGATCGATTCCAATGTGGCACGGGCCTCCACCGCCCGCCGGTTGCGCATGCTTCGGATCAAGCCTGCCATCCGACGCAATCTGATACTCCAACAAATCCGCCGCCCCGCCCCACTCCGTTACCGCAAACAGCCGGTCTCCGTGCCGCGCCAGGTAGCTCGGGTTCGCAACCTCCGCCGCCAACTTCGGCTCCGAGAACTGCCCCGAACTCGGGTCAAACTCGACGCGATAAATTCCCTTGCTCCCTTCCGAGCCGGTGTAAGTGCCAACGTAAACGCTTTGCATAGCCATCGATCCAAGCGCAAGCACGGCTGCGATCATTTGCCGAAGCATAGCGCACCGGTGCACAATCCCATTGGCGATAAGCAAGATGGAGCGCCCGAACCCCCAACCAAACCCCGTCGGAACCGCCGCCACCCGGCTTCTTTCCGCGCTCGATCTTGCCGGAATCTTCGTGTTCGCCCTTCAAGGCGCCATCGCCGCTGCCCAACAAGACCTCGATCTCCTCGGGCTCGTCCTCGTCGCCTTCGTCACCGGCCTCGGCGGCGGCATCATCCGCGATGTCCTCATTGGCGACGTGCCGCCCCCGGGAATCCACGACTGGCGCTATGGCACCACCGCCGGCCTCGCCGCCCTCACCGTCTTCTTCGGCTATCAATGGGTCACCGAGATCTCGCCGCCGGTGCTGGTGACCATCGACGCCGTTGGACTCGCCTTGTTCGCCGTAGCCGGAGCAACTAAGGCGCTCAATTTTGGCATCTCCGCCTTCATGTCCGCCGCGATGGGCGCCCTCAGCGGAGTCGGCGGTGGCGTCATCCGAGACCTGCTCCTTTCCCGGGTTCCGCAAATCCTAAAGTCCGACATCTACGCCCTCGCCGCCTACGCCGGAGCCGTCGTCGTTGTTCTCGGCAGCCGCGCCAAAGTCTCCCCCGCCCTAACCGGCATCATCGGCGCCCTAGTCTGCTTCGCCTTCCGCATGGCTAGCTACCATTACCATTGGCAACTCCCCCACGTCAGTTAAAAATTTAGTTGGACCACAACAATCCGTCTATGATTAGCCGCCAGCCCAAAATATCGGTCTGGATTGAGTTTTTTGCAGCACGAGATACAGCCTAAGTCGCAGACTAATCGAGCGTCCTGACAAACTATAGCTTCGCACTGACTTCAGATGCTTGAAGTTTAATGAGTATCCAGTTCCCAGTTCCGGTGTTCCCTTTCGAGCCTTTATCCTTAGCAGGGGGCCCCTCTTTGGGCACCGTTAGAGCTGGTTTAGACCGAAAATTTACGCCCGTGCCGGCGTACCATAGAAAAACAAACATCGCAAACACAAACAAAACTATCTGCAGAATCTGACAAAAAACAATACCTGGCTTATAGATTGAACATCTGGTCGGCGAAGTATCTTTCTCAAGCCCACCAGCAAAACTCATAAGCGTTCCGAGTCCAAACAAAATCGAGAACATGAAAAGACCAGCACTCCAGATCAGCAAATCCCGAGGTGCGTCTGCTGAAAACAGATCCTTTGCAAAAGTTGCACCGATAGCTACAATTCCGGTCGCGAGGGTAATTAGCTGCTTAGTTACCTCTGACGCAATAGAAATGGCGGTCTTTTGATACTCATCCATGAGAAATCAGCAAAACGGCCAAAAGCCCGGGCACAGGCGAACTGTAAACTTCAACAACTGCTCGGTATCAATCTCTCTTAAATAGGAAGATTCCCCATCACGAACTAATCTCTCATCAATTGATCCGATTTCGTTCGAAGCCTCTTCCGAATTAAAGGCCAACCTAGTTTTCTGTATGAAGGTCTGTCGTAGTTCTTCTTTGGAGATTGACTTAAATCCCGGACTCAGCCAGCCGTTTTCGCCATATATCACTTGTTGCCTAAAGTACTTTAACGCTTGGGACGTAGGCTTCAGGCCCGCGCGTTTCAGGGACTCAATTAAATCACCCTCAAGTCGTTTGGCAAATCTCCTTCCTCGCTGAACCTCTAATCTTCGTTGACGACCATATAACATCTCTCACCTTCCGCGCATCATAATACTCTCTCCTATTGATAAAAGAACTGAAAAATGTCGTAGTAATACTTTGCCGTTTGCAGACTGCGAATCGATGAAGCAGACTTGACACCCAGTGTCGCTGAGACGGTTGCTTGAACATCTACGGCGGCGCCCCTAGTTCGGAACAAAAAATCCCAGGTAAGGTGGCCCTTTCATAAATCAGTTGCTCAACATGCCCATGCAACTCCGCCCCCCAGCAGACGCGAATAAACCCGTACCTGGAAGGCAAGCCAGCCATCAAGTGCCACACAAAGCTCCGCCCCTTACCCCACCCGCACCGACCGCAAATTCATCACCGCCCCATTCGGCATCGACTTCGCCTTCACCCTTACCGTCGCCCGACCCGTCGTCACCAACGAAACCTGGCCGAGGTCAACTGTCTCAAACGCCGACCAGCTCCCCGTCGACTTCACCGTGAACGACTTCGTCTCTCCACCAACCTGAACCTCAACGACGCTACCGGCAAAGCTAGGCTCACAAGCGTATGCAAGCGATAGCCGATAGGTCCCGGTTCGGGTCACGTTGAACTCCCACTGCACCGAGTCCTCCGCATCAGTCCAAAAACCGAGAGCATCCTTGTCTGCTTCGTAGCCAATCCGCCCGGTAGGCACGGCATCCGAAGCCGCAAAGACCGCGGAACCATCCGCGGCCTGTCCAGCCAACGGCGTCTCAACGCGAACATCCCCCGCAATCGAAAGCGCCACGACCCGAACCCCGGAGCCCGCCGGAACTGCCAGCACCCACTCGCCATCTCGCTTCGAGACGGAAACCGAAGCCCCCGTCGAGACCAGCTTCGCTGACCGAATATCGGTTCGAAGTCCCGACAAAACCACCTCGGTCGAACCATCAAACACGTGGGCAAAAAGCGTGTTGCCCTTCCGCGTCATTCGCCCCCACTTCGGCGCTCGAACATACGGCCCCGCCGTCGTGCCGTAAACCGCCGATCCGTTCATCTTCAGCCAAGCCCCGACGCCAAGCAGCCGATCCACCGAAGCCGGCGGAATCTCGCCCAATCCGGTCGGCCCGACGTTCAGCAAGTAGTTGCCGCCCTTCGATGCGCAATCGATCAGGTTCCGAATCAGCGTCTCCGTCGATTTCCAGTTCTCGTCCTTTGCATGGAAGCCCCAAGAACCGTTCATCGTCATGCAGCTTTCCCAATCGACCCCCGGCAGCCCGTTACCCGGAATCTCCTGCTCCGGCGTTCCAAAGTCCCCGGCGAAGGAGCCCGCCGCGTTAAAGCCCTGCATCCCGTTCCGCCCCTTATCCACGCGGTTGTTGACAATGATGTTCGGCTGCAAGCCGCGCACGTACTTGTAAAGGTCCAGCCCATCCTCGTGGGTCCAAGTGCCGTCCCACTCGCCGTCAAACCAAAGCACTGCGACGTCGCCGTACTCCGTCAACAGCTCCTTCAACTGAGCCTTCATGTACTTCACATACCGGGCGTAGTCGGTCTTCACTTCCGGCCGCAAATCCCACGAGACGCGTGGCGCGTAATCCGGATGTTGCCAATCCAAAATCGAATGGTAGAAGCCCAGCTTTATGCCCGCCTTTCGGCATTCCTCCGCCAACGGCTTCAGCAAATCCTTGCGGTACGGCGTGTTGCCGACGTTAAATGTCCCCTGCTTACTCGGCCAAAGCGCAAACCCTTCGTGGTGCTTGCTGGTAATCACGATGTACTTCATCCCCGCCGCTTTCGCCGTCGCCACCCACGCCTTCGGGTCGTACTTCACGGGGTTAAACGTATCTCGCAACGGCGCCCAATCCGCCGCCGGAATCCGCGCCGTGTTCATCAGCCACTCGCTCGCCCCGCCGTAGTTCTTGCCTCGCCATTCGCCCGCCGGCTGCGCATAAAGCCCCCAGTGGATGAACATGCCAAACCGCGCCTCGCGCCACCAAGCCATGCGCCGATCCTTCTCGGCCTGGCTCTCAATCACCTGCTTCTTCAAACCGGGAGTCGCATAAACAGCCAGCGAGTTGAGCCGAGACCCATCTCGACCGTAGTGATAAACCTCAATCTCTTCTGCCGAAGTCGGCGGAACCGTGATGATCCGCTTCGGCCCAATCGTGGTGCCCTGAGCAAGCCGCGACCACTCCTTCCCACGCCGAATGTTGATCGAGAACTCCTCGACCTTCTGCCCGTTCCGCAGGTCCTCGGCAATCACGACACGATCAAAAGGTCCAGAAACTGCGACCTTCGTCGATTGGAAAGCCCGCGTCAACTTCCCGTTTGAGTTCGCACGACCATAAGTGGCGTTGAGCATCTTGCGCCAACCAAGCAGCGACTTCTCGTCGTTCTCGTGCACCAACCCGCGCCGGTCGACCGGCAGGTTCAGCAACAAGTTCGCCCCGCGCCCAACCGACTTCTCGTACAGTTCGACCAAATTCTCCGGCGAGCGAACCTTGTCGTCCTGCTCAGGATGATAGAACCAGCCCGGCCGAATCGACACATCGGCCTCCGCCGGAACGTAAAACTTCCCGTCCGGGTGCCCCACCGGCAGCTCCTTATATCGCGACGTCCCCGGCGTCAGCTCATCCGCCTTCAGTGTCGTCCAATTCGTCTCCGAAGCAACTCCGTCCTCGTTGCCAACCCACCGAATATCTGGCCCGGCATCGCTAAAGATCACCGCGTTTGGCTGGTGCTTGCGAACGGTGCTTACGAATAACTTCCAGTCGTAAACCTGCTTCTTTCCATTCGGTCCCTCGCCATTGGCCCCGTCAAACCAAACCTCAAACACGGGACCGTACTGAGTCAAAACTTCGGTCAGAGTGTTGGCAAAAATCTGGTTGTATTCCGGCGTTCCGTATGCCGGGTGATTTCGGTCCCAAGGCGATAGATAAACGCCGAGCTTCAGTCCGTACTCTTTGCAAGCCTCCGAAAGCTCTCGCAGAACATCGCCCTTTCCGCCCTTCCAGCCGCTCTCCCGCACGGTGTGCTTGCTGTATTTGCTCGGCCAAAGGCAGAAACCATCGTGATGCTTCGCGGTGAGAATGATCCCCTTCATCCCGGCAGCTTTCGCCACCCGCGCCCACTGCCGCGTATCGAGCTGAGTCGGCGCAAACACCTTCGGATCTTCCTTCCCCTCGCCCCACTCGCGGTTGGTAAACGTATTCGGGCCAAAATGCACGAATGCATACGTTTCCAGCTTGTGCCACGCCAGTTGGGCTTTCGATGGTTTCGGAATGTCGAAAGATACTGGTCGCAGGGGAGTCATGCCTATGGTTACCATTAGCGCGAGCGAAATCACGTTTGCAGTCTAACAATTTTCTGGCCGTTGGGCGAGACTGATTTCTTAACATTCGCCTGCTATAACGCTTCGAACTATGAAAACCGGAAAACTGATTTGCGCCCTCGTTCTAGGCGCGGCTTCCATCGCCGCCCTTTTCGGCTGCGCGTCCGGTAGCTCCGAAGATGCAAAGGCTCCCGAAGGCAATAAGCCAACGGCCACCCAAACCGAGCTCAACTTCGCGCTCGTTCCATCGGAAGACGCCGAAGCCATGGCCGAAGGATTCGAACCGATCCGAGCCCAAATGGAGAAGGACCTCGGTATGAAGGTGAACCTACTCCGCCTGACGGACTACACCAGCGCGATCGAATCCATGCGCGCTGGAAAAGTCGACATCGCCTGGTACGGCCCGCTCTCCATGGTTCTCGCGAAACAGCAAGCGGAAGCATCTGCCTTCGCCATTCCGATGGTCAAGGGCAAAGGCGAAAGCTATAAATCGATGATCCTGGTTAAGGCCGATTCCCCTGTCACTTCGGTCGACGGCCTTGAAGGTAAGAAACTGGCGCTGGTCGACCCTGGCTCCACGAGCGGCAACCTCCTTCCTCGCTTTGCGATTCTTAAAGCGACGAAGCGGAAGGCAGAAGATGTCCTCGGAGAAGTCACGTACGCTGGCTCCCACGATGCGGCTCTGCTCGCCCTGCAGGGAGGAAGCGTCGATGCCTGCGGCATCCAAGACATCACCTACGACTCGTTCATCCAAAAGGGTCAGCTCAAAGCTGCGGATGTTCGCATCATCTGGACCAGCGACCCGATCCCGGCATCACCTTTTGGAATGCGAAAGGGCCTCGACCCGACGCTCGCAAAGAAGGTCACCGAAAGCCTCCTCGGCATGCACGAGAAGGGCGTGATGATGAACGTTCCCGGCCAAGGTGAAATCGTCAAGTTCGTCCCGATCACTCAGGCCGCCTACGAACCCATCGAAAAACTGGCCAACACCCTCGGCCTAAGCGCCAAAGAAATGGCGAAGTAGAAATGCAGCCTATTGTCCGGTTCGGAAACGTCACAAAGCGCTTTCCGAACGGCGTTACCGCCCTAAACGAGGTCAACCTTGAGTTCTTTCCCGGGCAAGTCGCCGTCGTCCTCGGCCCGAGCGGCGCGGGAAAGAGCACGCTCCTGCGCATCATCAACGGCTTAGAATCACCCACGACCGGCACCGTCAGCGTCGGTGATCTCGCCGTCACCCCCGCCAACCACCGCGCGGTTCGAAAACGCGCTGGCATGGTGTTTCAACAGTTCAATCTCGTACCGCGTTTGTCGGTGATGGCAAATGTCCTCTGCGGTCGGCTTGCCTACCGAAACATCTGGACGAGCCTCTTTTTCACCTTTCCCGCCAGCGATTTCGAACTCGCCGAGAAAGCCCTGACGGCGGTGGGTTTGGCCGATCGGGCCTGGGACCGGGTGGACAAGCTAAGCGGTGGTCAGCAGCAGCGAGTCGCGATTGCCCGCACCGTCGTGCAGCAAGGCGCGGTGATCCTCGCCGATGAACCCGTGGCCTCCCTCGACCCGGCAACGAGCATCGAGATCATGGACATCCTCGTCAAGATCGCGAAAGAAACCGGCTGCAGTCTGATCTTAAATCTTCACCAGGTGGACCTCGCGCTGAAGTACGGCGAGCGCATCATCGGCATCAAACGCGGGGTGGTTCAGTTCGATTCGAAGCCATCTGACTTGGGAGAGGACCAAATCGCGGCCCTGTATGCCGCGTGAGGTGCGTTACCCCGAACCGCGCACCGAGGGTCGGCACCATTGCTGGCACTTCGCTGGTGGTCGTCTTCCTAGCCGCGACCTACCCGCTAATCCAGCTGGACCCCGGCCGAAACCTCGGAAACCTGTTTTCGTTCCTCGGTCGCTTCGCGGTCGCCCCGAACTGGGACTACGCACCAAAGCTCGGGCCGAGACTTTGGGAAACCGTCCTTATGGCGTTCGTCGCCACCTTTTGGGCAATCCTGATCTCGTTCCCCATCTGCTTTTTCGCTTCCCAAAGGTTCACATCGAACAAGATTCTCGGAGCTGGGATTCGTGGAATCGTCGCCGTTCTGCGGGCGTTCCCCGAGCTGATGTTGGCCCTACTTCTGGCGTCATCCATCGGCCTCGGACCGATCGCCGGCGTGGTCGCCTTGTTCCTCACGACGGTCGGCTTCTTGGTGAAAACCTTTGCGGAAAGCCTCGACGTTGTTGATCGCAAACCGGTTGAAGGCATCACCGCCGCCGGCGCCGACTGGACGGGAATCCGTACCATCGGCGCCGTTCCTCAGGCGTTGCCAGATTTCGTCGGTCTTTCGCTTTACTCGTTCGACGTCAACATCCGCGCCTCCGCGATCATTGGCGCTCTCGGAGCGGGAGGGATCGGCTACGACATCAGCCAAGCCGTCAAGCTCTTCCAGTTCGATCGACTTGGCCTGCTCATCGTCTCCATCTATCTCATCGTCGCTGCGATCGACGTCGCCTCAAGCCAGATCCGCCGGAGGCTCCATTGAAACCACGGCCGAAGTCTCATGTTTGGTGGATCACCGGTCTCATCGCGCTGGCCGGAGTTCTCGGCTCGGCCAGTCTGGGCCTAAACCTCGGCACCCTGAACTCGATCCTAAACGAAGGCGGACCAGCCCTCGCCCGGTACTCCCAACCCGATTGGCAGGACCTGCCACGCCTCTTCGGCCGACTCGGTGAAACCTTGGTCGTCGGAATCTGGGGCACCGTCATCAACCTCCTCCTCGCCGTTCCGCTCACCATCTTCGCCGCGCGAAATCTGGCTCCAAACCGCTTTGCGTTCCGAGGCTCGCGAGAGCTTCTGAACGTTTTCCGGGCCCTTCCAGACGCTCTCATAGCGCTCCTATTCACCCAAGGAATCGGCCTCGGTCCGATGGCCGGTGCGCTCGCCATCGGTATCCATAGCACCGGCTTCGTTGCCAAGGCTCTCGCCGACGCGATGGAGAGAGTGCCGGAAGGAACCTACGAAGGCGTCCGAGCCTGCGGCGCAACGCGGTTCCAGGTCATCCGCTTCGCCGCCTGGCCCAGCATCGGACGCGAGTTTGCGAGCACCACGCTCTACATCGCCGACCGCAACATCCGCGTGGCAACCACCCTCGGCGTTGTCGGCGCGGGCGGCATCGGCGTCGATTTGCTCACGAGTCTTCGAACTTTCAACACCGGTCGAGCCGCCACTGTAATGGTGCTCATCGTGGGTCTGATCCTCATCGTGGATGTCATTTCAAACCAGATTCAGCGGAGGTTGCAATGACGGCAATCTGCGCTCAATATATGGGTCCGCGCCTACCGCTGCACCTAACTGAAGTACCGTTGCCCAGCAAGTTGGACGATGGCGAAGTTCTTGTTTTTATCGAACTTGCCGCGATCTGCGGCAGCGACTTGCACACCCTTAGCGGCACGCGGTCAGAAAGGATCCACACCACGATGGGGCATGAAGGAGTGGGTCGCGTTGCTCAGTCCGCCCGCAATACAGTGCGCGTCGGCGACCGCGTCACCTGGAGCCTCGTGGACATCTGCGGAACTTGCCCGGCATGTGACGTTTACGATCTTCCCCAAAAGTGCCAAAACGTCCGAAAGTACGGCCACGATGGACCCGGGCCAAGCGGCACGTATGGGACTCATATTCTCTTGCAAAAGGGAACGATGATCCAGTCGGTCCCAATCAAGCTACACCCCCAACTTGCGGCAACCGCAAACTGCGCTCTGGCAACCGCGTGTCAACTCACCGCTGATCTCCCCAGGCCCGAGCGCGCCCTCGTTTTGGGAGCTGGCCTGCTCGGGCTGTACTGTGCACATCTACTTGAATCCATCGGTTGGGAGGTCGAAATTCTTGAAAAGTCCGATGCTCGGCTCCGCACCGCACTATCGGCCGGGTTCAAACTTTTGAGTTCCACCACCGATGCGGTGGGACTTATCGTCGAGGCCGCCGGTTCATCAGAACTTCTGCCTTGGAGTTATCCTTTGCTGCGCCCCGGCGGAGAACTGCGGCTCGCTGGGCTAGTCCACCCAGAATCACAACTCGGCCTGTCCGCCGAGGACATCATCCGCCGATGCTGGACCATTCGCGGATACCACAACTACCATCCGATCTACCTAGAAACGGCACTTCAAACTGCGCCCTCATTCCAGGCGCGATTCCCAAAACCGTTCGAACTCGGCCCCGTTTTCTCTTTGCTGGAAATCAATGAGGCCATCGAAGCCGCAAACTCTCGGAGTCATCTCCGCGTTTTCGTCACCCCGGAAACAAAAGTCGGGGTCCCGAGCGTGATGCTCGGAACCCCGAAAGTACTGGGTGCGCTTAATTCACTCGAATCGACGCCTTAGCGGCGGCGGCCTTGTGATTCACGTTTCCGGCGTACTTCACTTCAACCGACAAGGTCGTTCCCGAGGCAACGGCGGCAGGCACCGTGAACGGAATCGAGTAGGCACCGGTAGCGGTCGTTCGGGCCGCGAAGGTTTTTCCGTTGTAGACAAACCTTACGACCTGACCGGCGACCGGCCGCTTGGTGATCGAGTTGAGCAACGTTCCGGTGATCGATACCTGAGCGTTCTTGTTTCCGGAAGTTGAGTGAGCGGCGACCACCGTAGTTACCCAGTTCACCGTCAGCGGAGCCAGCGAGTATCGACCGCCGCCAAGGCTAGCCATCACTTCTCGCGTTCCCGGAGCCGCATCGGCGGGGATCACGTACTTGATCTTCGCCTTGCCCGTGGTGCTCGAAGTGCCGTTACCAATGTCCTTTCGGTTGACCTGGAACTGCACGCGTCGGCCCGAAACCGCACCTTTTCCGCGCTTCACCGTGGCGGTGAAGACCACTTCCGTTCCTGGCATACCGGTGCTTGGGGTGAGGGTGACCACATCGCCGTCGCCACCGAGGCTCCAGTATCCAGGAGTGGAGTTTGCACTGACACCATCTGACGCGAATCCAACCGCAGTACCTTCATCCGTCACGCTGAGTGGATAGGCCCACATTGCGCCGGCTGGCAACTCAAGCGGCTCGATGACCCCATTTCGATAGGCGATGGGCCGCAGTGCAGATGGGCCAGCAATGAGCTCTCGGTAGAAGCCGACAACGAGGCCGCTAGACGAAAAACCGGTTCCCCAAACCGTTGCGCCTTCCGAAGGGGCCGGAAGCGTCGTCGGTTGGCCCGATGCAGAAAAAGTTGCAAGGGCAAACGTTCCATTTGGTCCAAAGTACCCGTTGATCAGGGCGTCACCAGCGGCGTTAACCTTTAGGCCGCGAGTCTCGATCCATTCGGTTAATCCAGAAAGCCTGACTTCCTTATTCACCCACTTCAGCGCCAACGAATCGGAGCCGAAGGCAACCTTGACCGTTCCTACAACGTGACCAAGCGCGTTGATGCTGTTGGCCGAACCGTTGAGAATGTCGCCCGCTGCGCCGATTGGCAATATCGGCAACACGCTAAGCTTTCCGCCTTCCCAGATTGCGGGCAAGTTGCCGCCAGCGGCATTTACATAGCCAACAACCTGACCGGAATCATTAACATCAAGAGCACAGCCGCCCTCACCAAGCGTTTCCAACTCTTGGTACTGTCCGTTTAGCCAGAGAACTGGCACGGTTCCAGAACCCGCTTCCGCAAACCGGCTGCCGACAACAATTCCGCTCTCGCTAACTGCAGTCGCATACCCGCCAAACCCTAGGGTTGGCAAAGTCGTCGGGGCGGCCAGCTTGCTGTTCCAAACCGCTGGTTCAAGCCGGTTATGTGCGTCAATAACGGCGAGACCGACGATCGTTCCGGCTTCATTGGCGTCATAAGCTACTCCTCCAAATCCAAGATCTGGGAGAGCGTTGAACTTGACCTGAGCCACGGCAGTGTGGCTAAGCGTAAAAATTGATATGAGGGCAACGAGTTGCGTTTGCGTTTTCATCTTTTCCTTTGGGAATTCTCCCTACGCCAGAGTTCTACATCGAAAAAAGCGCAAAATCTGCACCTCAAAACATCATCGGGACTTCAACATGGGACAGAAAATTAACCTTGTCCCATTATTCGTGAGGATCGTTCTCGCATTCCTCATCCGGCCGGACCGAGAAGGCTTGCTCGTTCCCTTCGTACCAAACCATGAGGGCGCGCGTAACTTCGGTCGAGTCGAGTGGCTGGCCCGATTCATAACGGTGTCGATAGCTCGAATCAAACATCGCAGAGTCACTGGGATAAAGCATGTAGGTCTCCTCAGCAACCGTTAGCTTCAAGATTCCGGACATACAAAAGATGAACTCCTCTCCGCTGTGTCGAAAGCCCGGCTCTTCCTGATCCCCAAACAAGTCCAAGGTCGCTGCTTGAAGCCGACCATTCGGAAGCGCGGAGTCGTGGGTGTGCACGAACCCAGAAACGAACCCAACGGAGCCCAACCGCCGTCGCTCCTGTGGGTCTGCAACCTGATCAAAATCTTTGATCGCTTTCGGTGCTCGCATGCGACGAAACGCAATGTGCCACTTGGCTGGATCGTTCCGGTGGATGCAAACAATCGCGCTCTCAACTTCCTCTGGAGCGGAAAGTAGGTTCGGAAGAATGGTCTGTAGTTTGTTGCAGATCCGGGTCAACAATATTTCGGCAATGGGCTCACCTTGTTCGATCTTTAGAACGGTGTTCTTACTGACCCCGGATCGTTCAGCAAGCTCTCGAATGGTCAGCCCGCGGTTGGTTCGCAGTTGCCTGAGCCGCGGCCCAACAAGCTTGGCCGCAGATTCTATATCGGGAACCCCTGTCCAACTGATTACCGGCATCTCCGCTTGTCCGTACGAGGGTCAAGCGTAAAAATGCGGCAAGCTCATTCCAATATCGGGTCCGAAGCCGTATTGTCCCGCTCGTTCAGATAATGAACCAAGATCTCGCGAATCTTGTCCGGACGGTAAGGCTTGCTCACACGATCGTCCATTCCCGAATCCAAAATTTCTTGGAGATCCTTCGGCGTGGCACCCGCTGTAACCGCGATAATCGGCGTTCGGTATCCCTTATCCGCCTCAAATTCTCGAATCGCGCGGGCTGCCGTCAGGCCATCAACCTGCGGCATCTGAACGTCCATCAGAATCACGTCAAACCGTCTCGTAGTAGCCGCCTTGATTGCCGCCGCACCGTCACGTACCGTCACGTACTGCGCTCCCGCCGTATCAAGAATGTGGGTGAGCATCAGCTCGTTGATCGGATTGTCTTCGCAAACGAGCACGCAAACCGATCCAAGATCGCCACCCCAAATTGCCGGTTCCTTGACCTTCTGCGCTTCTGGCGATTTCACTTCAACCAACGGAAGCGATACGGTAAAGATCGTGCCCTGACCGATGTTGCTACGCACGGAGATATCTCCGTGCATAAGATCCACGAGTCGTTTGGTGATTGTCAAACCAAGTCCCGTGCCGCCATAGACGCGCGTCGTCGAGTTGTCACCCTGATTGAAGCTGTCAAAAATCTGCTCCAATCGGTCTTCAGGAATTCCAATCCCGGTGTCCTCAACGCGCAACACCAAGTTGCCTTCAATCTTACGGAGGGCAACCGAAACCTGCCCTTGCTCCGTAAACTTCATCGCGTTACCAAGAAGGTTCGTGAGAATCTGACGGAAGCGAACCGGGTCACCCAGCCAAGTTCCTTGCGTCGGATCAGAGGCTTCAAACTTGAGCTTGATGCCCCGATGAATGGACTCGGGTTCCATGAGTCCAACCACCTCTTTCGCGACCTTGCTTGGCTGGAATTCAACTTGCTCAATCGTGAGCTTGCCCGCTTCAATCTTCGAGAAGTCGAGGATGTCGTTAATGATGGTCAGCAACGCATCACCCGAATGCCGGATGCCAAGCGCGTACTTCATCTGCTTGCTCGTCAGTCCGGTTTCGATGAGCAAGTCGATAAGACCCAAGACGCCGTTCATCGGCGTACGAACTTCATGGCTCATGTTTGCGACGAAGTCGCTCTTAGCCTTGTTTGCCGCCGTCGCTGCGACCGCCAAATCTTCTGCCGTCTCGAGCGCTTCCTGAAGTTGGCGCGCCTTTTCAAGGATCATCTCGCGACTTCGCTGCTGCTCAACGGCTAGCCCGATCGAAGTCGCGGCGGATTGGAGTAGCGAGATTTCGGCTTGTCCAAGTGGTCGGGCAGAACTACGGTCCTCAAATACCATCACGCCCCAAACGACCTTGTTAGAAACAATTGGGACGCCTTTCAGCTTCTTAACGTCCAACTCGCGGAGTAGCTCCAGCATTTCTGGAGAACCCGGAGCGGCTTCAGAGACCATCGCAATTTCACCGTGCACGATGCGGTGCTTGTTTTCGGAATCGATGCTCGACATGACGCGAATGCCGTCTTCCGCTTTCATCGCATCTGGGCTGCCAAACAGCCATTGCGGAGTACAAACCTTATCTTCCGAAATTTGGATTCGGTACAAGCTCACTCCCTTCATTTCGAGCGCATTCGCAATTTCGGTCGCGATTTCGCTGAGGACCAGATCGACGGATTCGGGGCTTAACAACTTGCGGTTCGTGTTTGCCGTCGCTTCCAGCAAGCGGTGAACGCGCATGGAGTCCGTAATGTCGGTGTGCGTGCCAACAAACCGAATGGCCGCTCCTTTTGCATCTCGGGTTGCCTTTCCACGCGCCATGAGCCAGCGATACGATCCATCGTTGTGTCGAACGCGGAATTGCGAAGTGTAAATCGGGCTTTTGTTCTGGAGATGGGATTCGTAGGCGGTGAGGTACCGATCTCGGTCCTCCGGATGGACTCGCTCCATCAACATTTCTAGCGGCACAACATCCTCGTCCCGCTCGGCGCCAAACATTTCAAACCAGCGGTCAGAAGCATAAGACCACCGCGTGACCAAGTCATGGTCCCAAATGCCGTCTTGGCTTCCTTCGATGGCCATCTGCCATCGCTCTTCGCTCTGGCGCAGGGCCGAGAGCAAGCGGTGACGTACCGTCGCATCGCGAATAACGAGTGCAACCGCGTTTCCAACCCGGTAGAGCTGGAACTCCGCCCACTCTGGTTGGAATGTCGAAAGCGGCAACGTGCCTTCCTCGGCGTGCGGGCGACCGGTTTCCAGAACCTTCTTGAAGTACTCGCGACTCCGCTTCCAAAAGTCTCGTGTTAGGTGCTTTCGAATCAGCTGGCCCGGCTTGAGATTGCCCTCTGCCGCCACCATTTCGGCACCGCGGCGATTGATTTCCGCAATCGCCATATCCGCTAGGTCGCCGGAAGCATTCCATACCGGTTCCAGCAAAATGAAGCCATCAAACCCAGCTTCGATCGCTTCATGGAATCGAGCCTGGGTTTGTCGAAGGGCGTCGCGCGTGGCTCGCTCTCGGGTGACGTCAGTAAGAATTCCCTGCAGCAGCAAGGCGCCGCTGCTCTCAAAGGCAATACGAGCGTCGGTTCGAACCCAAACCGTTCGGCCGCTCGGAAGGATATAGCGGCACTCGACGCTTAGGTTAAGTGCGCCTCGCATCGCCTCTTCCAGGGCCGCCTCGTAGCGCGGATAATCCTCTGGATGGAACTTGAGAGACCGAGGGTTCTCACCGAGTTGCTCCGGCGAAAGCTCCAGCACATCCACCGATCTAGGTGAAACGTAAAGGTATTCCTCAAGGCCGCTCGGCATTCGTCGCCATCGGAAAAGTACGCCGGGAACGCTCGAAGTCAGTTCGCGAAGGAATCGGTCTTGGTCTTCGCGCGCTTCCTCTTTGAACTGCTCAAAGCGCTTGTTCCAAATGGCCAAGCGCCGGCGAAGGTGAAATTCGTTGGTGTGCTGCTCCAGGCCGCGGGCCTCCTGGTGCTTCGCTAATGCCTTCTGGAAATCTCCAAGAGCTTCAAATAGCTTGGACTCCGTGTCCAGAATTCGCTGCCGAATGCGATCGCTGTTGATGCGCTCCGCAATAAGCGACGCTTCTTCCAGCATTTGCACCATCCTGGGCTCTGCTCGGCCGAGGGCAATTTGGCAACGGATGTAGTCGGTTTTACAAAGCGCCTCTCCGTTGGCATCTTGTGATTTAATGCACTTTGCAAGTGCCTTCTGCAGCGTCTCGGCCGCTTCTTCATAGCGGCCCGTCTCCAGCAAAGTCTCGCCATAACTGTGCCATAACGTTGACTCGAAGCTGACCGGGGAATGCGGGTCGTGTACTTCGATCGCTTCCCGAATTGCCTGAAGCGCACCCTCTGGATGCTTCTTCTTCAGGTGCACGTAAGCGAGGTTGTTAAGCGCCGTCGCAATCTTGGTCCGATCCTGAAGTACCCGCGCACGACCAAGTGCCGACTCCAACATTCGCTGGGCTTCGTCGACTTCATCGTTGAGAATGTAAATCAGGGCGATACCGATTTCGATTCGTCGAATCAAATCGATGTCTGCCGTCGGGGTCAGCATCGACAGCGCGGACTCATAAGCCGTCAGCGCCTCGGCGCTTTCGGACTGCATGTTGTACGTTCGCCCGAGCTCAACAAGTGCCTCCGCACGACCGTGGCTATCGTTCAGCGAGGTGAAGACGCCGATCGCCTGCTTGAGAATCGGGATCGAACGGACCGGATCGGAGATCTCACGGTGGAGCTTGCCCAGCTCCACCAGCGCGCGACCCCGACCTTCGTGGTGGCCCATCGCTTCTGCGTGCAGCGCGGCAAGCTCAAGGCTTTGAATGCCCGCTTCGCTCGGCTTGCGGGTGAGGCTGAAGTCCTTAAGCCACGCGTCAAAGCCCGCCTTATCCCTTGGTAGGGTGTTTGGGCTTTGAGACATGATCATAACAAGCGGACCTCGCTTCCGCGATAAGGGTTCGAAGAGAACGGCTTAGGCAGATACGGTCACTTCAGATTGTAGGCAGAAGATGTTCAGAAACCAACTTGCCCACCTGCCGAAAACCGGAAATGTCCCCCGAAAACGGCACATGGGGCCCTATTGCAACGCATGGAACGAATTCCCGACTGTGATCAGTAGAGATCGTTGTAGGATCGTTACCATGGTCTGCCGTAAGAATTAAGAGATCGTCATCCTTGAGCGCAGCAAGTATGCGTTCAAGCGTGTGGTCAAAGGCCTCCAAGCAACGGGCGAAACCTGGGACGTCATTTCGATGCCCGTACCGCATGTCGAAGTCTTCGAAATTCGCAAAAATGAACCGAGCATCGGACTCTAGCGCAGTAAGCAGCGACTTTTCGTGCTCCGCATTCGATTGCGTTCTTGGAATGTCTCGGAAGCCTCGATGTCCAAACAATTCCGGCACGACCCCAATGCCATAGACATCCCCTAGGTCGTCAACTAAGTTGTGCGCCGGGGCAAGTGGATAATCACGCCGACGCTCCGTGCGATCGTACTTACCGTCAGCTCCTACAAACGGCCTTGCAATCACTCGCTGAACTTCAAAGTCTCCGCGACACAACTCACGCGCCGCCTCGCAGATTTGGTAGAGCTCTTCAACCGGTATCACCGCCTCATTTGCGGCAACTTGGAAGACGCTATCTGCGCTGGTGTACACGATTGGCGAGCCCGTCTGTGCGTGCGTTTCCGCGAGCTCCTGGATGATCTGCGTTCCAGAAGCAGGTCGATTTCCAATGACTTTTCGTCCGATCCGAGCCTCAAACTCGTTGATTAGCTCTGGTGGAAAACCATGGGGAAAAGTGGGAAACGCATGTTCTAGCTCAATTCCCATCATCTCCCAATGCCCAACTACGCTGTCTTTCCCGCCCTTACTCAAGGGCTGTAACCGCGCGTATGAATGCGGTTTGCCAATATCGGCGAGGTCAAATGGACCGATGCCGCATGCGGCTAAGAACCCAACTTTAGCGAGATTCGGAGCGTGAAAGCCGCCAGTGGCTTCCCACACGTGGTGAATTGTCGAAGCGGGTTCTCGATCTCCAAACTCCGCCGCATCCGGTGCGGCACCGGCGCCACAACCGTCGAGCACTAAAACAATCGCTCTCATTAACGGGTGTTACCCGGAAGCAATGGTTCCCCGTGGGCCACCGCGTGGGTTACACGGAATGGCTAAGACACGTAACCGGACCAAAACGCGTCCCGAACGGCACGAAGCCTTGCCAGCAGGCGCTCCTCATCGTGATCGAACGGAAGGTTGATGTGCCCGACTTTTCGGCCCGGCTTGACCTCTTTGTCGTACCAATGAATGCGCGCTGAAGGTTCAACTTCGTAGGTGCGTCTTCGAGCGCCATCCAGGTTCGACGAACCGTTTCTCACCGGCCCGAGAAGGTTCGCCATACCTCCGGGCGTCTCGGTAAACCGTGGCAACGGCATTCCGGTCACCACGCGAATGTGCGCCTCAAACTGGCTGATGTCCGCCCAGTCCAGCGAGTAGTGGCCCGTGTTATGGGGGCGAGGCGCGATCTCGTTCATCCACATCTCGACGCCGTAAGGTGCGGGCATCTCGAACATCTCGACTCCAAACAACCCAACGCCACCGATGGCTCGAACCGCTTCAACCGCGGTCTCGGCGGCTAACACCCGGCCAACTGGATCATTATACGGAATCGTGAACTCGCATACCGCCTTTGGCTGTAGCGTAACCACCGGCGGAAAGACCTGCGTTTCTCCGCTCTGCGAGACCAAAACCATCGTCGCCACTTCTCGCCGAAACGGAGCGAAGGATTCCATCATCCACCCGCCCTGCGACACCGTCGGCCAGACCTCTGCGAGCACATCCGGCGTGCGGACCACATAGGTGCCTTTGCCGTCGTAGCCGCCGTAGCGGGACTTAAACACAACCGGAAGCTCAACTGCGGCGTTGTCACTCGGAACCTCGCCGAAACTGGGGCCTTTCAATCCTGCGGCGGCAAAGCTCTGGCGCTGCAAGAGCTTGTCTTGAATGATTCGCAGAACTCCTGGCCCCGGGACAACGTGATTCAGATCGAACCCAGCTTCGGCTGCGGCTTCCTCAATCACGTTCGCCGGGACAAATTCGTTTTCAAGCGTGATGAACTTCGAAACCTTCATCAACTTGGCCACGTCTCCGACCGCCCGCCACTCGCCGTTCATGTGTTCCGCGACGCGCGATGCAGAAGTGGTCTCCCCGTTTTCGAGGGAAGTGCAACGCAAGCCCATTTTCTGCGCCGCCATGATGCTCATTCGCGCCAATTGGCCGCCGCCAAGAAATCCGATATCAAACATAAACCACCTGCTCTGCCCGAACTTGGAGCCTCGTCGAAGTCGCCAAGTCCCGCTCGCGAATCACCCCGATCAACTCGGTCTCGCCTCTACTTCCGGCCTGCGTCTCGATGTACTCCACCACATCATCCACCGAAGTTAAATCTGGCTGAGTGAAATTCATGCTCACCTGAGTTTGCCCGCGTGAAGCAAGCGATAAACCTAGTGCTCGCACTCCGGTAAATCTCGGTTCGCCCGCATCTCGGTCGTGGCGAATCTTCGCTGCAATCTCGCGAGCTTTTGTTAAAGTTAAGTCCGAAAAATTAACGTTAATCGCCAACAGAAAACCGCGAACCCCCATAACCGTTACTCCCCATTTCGGATGCCGATCCAGCTGTGCGTGAACTCCGCCCCTTCGGAAATCCGGTAGCGCCGCGCCGTCTCCAGAACGTTCATAGAACCGGACCGGAATCTCGAATCGCGGTGAAAATCCGCGACCAAACTCACCAACCGCCTCAATGAGTTTCGTCTCCTCGCCTTCAAGCAGAACAAACGGGCACACATCCAGGGCCCCAACTTTCGGGTGCACGCCTGAGGCCTCCGCACTAAGGTCGATCAAAGGAAACCATACCGAACAAAGGTGCTCAACTCCCCTTGCCACATCTTCCCAGGCTCCCGAAAAGGCCGTCACCGTGCGCCGGTGGTCAATATCTCCGGCGCAGTAATGAACCGTGAGACCAAAACTGCGAAGGTCGTTGGCGGCCGAGACCAGATTGTCCGGCACCAACGACCAGTTCGGAACGGCAAGCACCGTCACCCGTGGCTCACATCGCCATGACGGAGTAGCCAGAATCCACGAAGAGCAACTGGCCCGAAACGCCCTTACTGAGATCCGAGAGCAAGTAGAGTGCCGTGGTTGCCACTTCTGCCTGAGCGTACGGGCGCTTCAGCGGCGCGATCTCGTGAACGTTCTTGATCATGTCGCCCAAGCCCTTCACGCCTCGTCCAGAAATCGTGTTGACCGGCCCCGGAGACACTGTGTTCACCCGAATCCCGCGATCGCCCAAATCGAGCGCAAGGTAGCGAACGCTAGATTCCAACGCGGCTTTGCAAAGTCCCATCACGTTGTAGTTCGGCATGGCTCGCGTGCTGCCGAGGTAGCTGAGCGTGATGATGCTTGCATCCTCGTTCATCAG
>CAMAPH010000038.1:0-27454 GCA_945859975.1 Chthonomonas calidirosea | reverse complement strand
GAACAAGATTCCCGGGTTGTCGCTTCGCGGGAAGATGTCCAAACGCGCAGGAGCTTTGCATTAGTTCCGATCCCGTTGAATCCCGCGATGGCGATCATAGGTACTTTTGCCATTTCCCAGTACAAAACGCAAGTTCCTAACGTCTTAATCTCTAGGAAATTCTCCCAGAATGCAAAACATTGGTTTCGTCCGCGCTGCATACACCGAAGAGCTTCGAGCTATTGAGCACGATTTGCTTGAGATGGGCGCGCGTGCGGAGCACATGGTCGAAATGGCGATCGATAGTTTGACTCGCCTCGACAACGACTTGGCAATGGAAGTTTTGCGCAAGGACGATGAGATCGATGAGCAGGATCTCAGCATCGAGTCGCGATGCTTGCGCTTCATGGCCCTTCAGCAACCACTAGCGGGTGATTTCCGTATCATCGGCACCGCACTGAAGGTCATCACCGATATCGAGCGCATTGGCGACCTAGCCGTTGACGTCGCGAAGATCGGCATGAAGATCGAGAAAGAGTTTGGAAATGCCGACGTGGTGGACATTCCGAGGATGGGTGCGCTCGCCCGGGAAATGCTTCGACTCTCGCTTCAGGCATATTCCCAGCACGATACAGCGCTCATTGCACGCGTCAACCAGCTTGAGGACGAAGTCGACGAGATGTACCGCGTCTTGCGCGGGCAAATCTTTGAGAACATGAAACTCAGCCAGGAGAATGTCATCACCGACGGCTGGCTCCTCATGGCAATTCATCACGTGGAGCGCATTGCCGACCACGCCCTGAACATCTCGGAGCGAGTGAAGTACATGGTTACCGGGACCTTCCGAGACTCCGTTGCGCCGCCTGAAGCAACAAGCTAAAGCTAAATTGCACCATCTGGCCATTGCTCATCGTTTGAATGGGTATGGATCTCGGTTTAGTTTTGGCAGCGTTAGTTCCAGGGGTGGTCGCGCCAATCTTTCCGTCCATTGTCTTTAAAAGCCCAGACATCGTCGTTTTCGAAGTTAGCCGGGCGAAGCCTTCGATCCTCCCCAAGTTGTCGGAAGTGAGATTTCGCGTTCTCGATCTTGCCGGGAAGATGGTCGCAGATTCCGATCGCCGAGGCTTGCCCGTGTTTGTAACCCCAACAAACTCGGACCCCATGCTGGCGATCATGACCGCAGATCTTGCACCTGGTCGTCTCCGATTGGTCTATCTACCGGCCGAGCATCGGTTCCGAAATCATCTGGCCGTTGGCAGCGGGGCGCTCTTTGTCTGGGTGTCGGTTCGGCCGGCGAACGAAGCGGAGGTATATTCGAAGCTAGATGAAGGAGGAGTTGCGCGAACTTTGGCGCTACCGAGAGCTTCTCTTTACCATCGTCGAGCGCGATCTGCGAATTCGCTATAAGAACAGCGCGCTCGGATTCCTTTGGTCACTGATTATTCCGATCGTGACGACCGGTGTTCTGACCTTTGTGTACGGCTACCTGGCCAACAACGGTGTCAGCAACTTTAGCGCGTACGTCATGGCGGCGTACCTACCGTATCTGTTCTTCCAGCAGTCGATTCTGGACTCCGCGCAGTCGGTCTTGTCGCAAGTGCCGCTGATCAAGAAGATTTACTTCCCGCGCGAGTTACTGCCGCTGGGGATCATCATCGCCAACTTCATTCACTTGCTGTTGGGCTGGCTGGTCTTCTTTGCGTTCCTCGGGTTCATCTACCTTCGAAATCCGCAGGTGAATCCGTTCCAACTCAGCACAATCCAGCTGCCGTTGTTGATGCTGATTTCACTCTTCCTGTCAACGGGGCTCGGTTTGATCGTGTCGGCGCTCAACACCTTCTACGAAGATGTGAAGTACCTGACGGGTGTAGCGATGTACCTGCTGTTCTTCCTGTCGCCCATTACTTACACCTCGGAGACGGTCGCGTACTCCAACATCAATCAGCGCACCAATGGGATGTTGTTCAGCCTGTATCACCTGAACCCAATCGCGGCGCTTTCGACCGGCTATCGGCAAGCCCTACTTGCGCCCGCGAGCATCACCATCGGTAACACCACGCATCCGCCGATAGGGATGAAGCCGATGTACTTGTACATCGCGGCGGCCGTTTCCGTGGTGGTGCTGATCGGTGGCTACGCCATGTTCAACCGGATGAAGTGGCGCTTCGTGGAGCGGCCATGAGCGAGGCAATGGCAACTCGCACTCCAACGATTTCGGTTCGGAATCTGCGCAAGAAGTTTCGGGTGAGCAACTCCGCGATTGGCGGATTGAAAACCCTTCTGCTTTGGTGGAAGAAGCGCTCCGTCCGCGAGTTTGAGGTCCTGAAGGGGCTCGACTTTGATTGTTATCCCGGCGAATGCGTGTCCGTGATCGGGCGAAACGGAGCGGGGAAGAGCACGTTGTTGGCGATCCTGGCCCGGGTCTACCGACAAACCTCGGGCGAAGTCAAAGTTAATGGCCGCATTGCCCCGTTGCTGGAACTCGGCGCTGGCTTCCACCCCGACCTGACCGGGATGGAGAACATCATTTTCAACGGCGTTGTCCTTGGCCTAACCCGAAAGCAGATTCGAGAGCGGATCCCGCAGATAATCGAATTCTCGGAGCTTGGCGACAGCATCAACTCGCCGGTCCGAAGCTACTCCAGCGGCATGCTCGCGCGGCTTGGATTTGCCGTGGCAATCCACGTGGATGCAGACATCCTTTTAGTGGACGAAGTCTTGAGCGTGGGTGACTATGCTTTCGAGCAAAAATGCTACGACCGCGTTGATCGGTTCCGCAAGGAAGGCGGAACGATTCTCATGGTCTCGCACAACTTGCAAGCGGTTGAGCGATTCAGCGACCGGTGCGTTTGGCTACGTGACGGGCAGATGGTCATGAGTGGCCTTCCCGACGACGTCCTGGCCGCCTATCTCAAGGACCAAGTTTCGGCCCAAGTCGCGGAAACCGAAGCACCTGAGTAAAGATTCGCAGCTGTTCGCGGAAGCGGGGCACTCTCCCAACGGTCCCAAAGGATAGAAGTCCCCAGATAAGCACCCGGTATAGAGCTCCGAGTCGATTGAGCAGGAAGCAAACGGCCGACGCAAACTTGCCATGATGAATCTCGAAGTAGAGCTCCTTTCCTCGGTTGTACAGGCCAACGGCTCGAGCCCGGTTCTTGCTGCTTGAGCCCAGCTCATGCGTGAACTTGGCGTACGGAACGTAGAGAATCTTCCCTTGAGTCGAGAGACGAAGGCATAGGTCGGTGTCCTCGCAGTAAAGAAAGAACCGCTCGTCCCACTTGATGTGAGACCGGCGAGTCATCAAGCATGCTCCCATCACCTGGGGCGTCTCGGTCGGTCCATCGGTCCGAACCAGTTGGTGCGTGTTCCAGTACGGTGAAAACAACTTCACCTTCGGCAAAAGTTTCTCCAGCCAGAACTGCTCGCAGAACACCGCCCAAAGGGTCAGCTGGTTTGCCGTGCTCGTTTGGAGCGTGCCATCCATATTCAAAAGCATTCCTCCGGCCGCGACAACCTTTTCGTCGTCAAAAACCTCAGCAAGGTCTGCGATGGCGTGGGGGAAGGCGTACGCGTCGCTATTCAAGTAGAGGACCAACGACCCGGATGCGACGGCGGCTGCCTGGTTATTCGCCGCGCCGAAGCCTCGATTGACCAAGTTCTTGATCAGCTGAACGTCTGGGAAGTCGTTTTCGACCATCTCCGACGATCCATCTGCCGACGCGTTATCAACAACGATGACCTCGAATTCTTGCGAAATCGCTTCCAGGCACCGCCGAAGTTTGTCCTTTGTGTTGTAGCTAACGATCGCTACGCTAACGGTCCGGGGTGGCATCTGGACATGATGCTACAATAAACGTCCTATGTCCAAGGACATCCAGGTCACAAAAGAAGGATTCGACGCTCTAAAGGCGGAGCTGGAGGAACTGAAAGGCCCGGTTCGGAACAACATCGCGGAAGCCATCCGCGAAGCCAAGAGTCACGGAGACCTTCGTGAGAACGCGGCCTACCACGAGGCCAAGCTCAACCAGACGCGACTTGAGAAGAGAATCTCCGATCTTGAGCGAGCCGTCCAGTACGCCAAGGTAGTCGAGCGTCCGGCCGACGCGGGCAATGGCGCATACATAGGTTCGACCGTCAAGTTGCTCGACCTAGAGTTTGATGACGAGTTCGAAGTCACTTTAGTTGGCGCATACGAAGCCGATCCGAACAAGAGTCAAATCTCCATCGATTCTCCGCTGGGTCTTGCGCTGAACGGTCGCGAAGCCGGTGAAGAGATCGACGTGGTCGCGCCGGCGGGCAAGCAGAAGTACCGCATCCTCGGCGTCGCCGCACCGTAGTTTGTTTTTGCTTGATAGGGAAACAAACGTGAGCAAGCCCATCCGAAGTACGCAGTGGATTTTGGCCATCGTCGCGCTTGGGCTCGTCGGTTGCGCCGGCCCTGCGCCCAGTACTGCTTCCGGCGAGACCACGGTTCCGGCCGAGGAAAAGATCGTTCTCGCCCCAAGCTTTACTGAGAGCGAACTTTTTCTGATTCACGAGGGAAATTCGCTCAAGCTCGGTTCGTCCTACGACCAGGCCGTAAAAGTCTTTGCCCCGGAAGCCAATTCGTTCGAGTTCGCCGAATTGCCGAAGCGATTTCAGCAGCCATATCGTGGTCAAGGCTGGGAGACGGCGAGAGAATCTTTCGGCACGATCATGTACCAGCAGCGCATCGCGGTGGCGATGTACCAGTTAGACCGGGCTACGAAAGTTCAGCTTGAAGACCTCGTGAACCTCTACACCAGCACATTTTCTGGCGTGACTCCCGAGAAGGTTGAAGGCAAGACGGTCCAGAACTGGTTCTGGAAACAAGGCGGGCAAACCCTGATGATCTCGGCCACCCAGGCAAGCACGGGAACCCTCCACGTTGCGGTTGCGCTGGGGTTGGACGACACCATGAAAGAGATCGGCGCGACTGAGACGGCGCTCGCCGATCAGGTCAAATCGGTCGATTCGAGATTTGGCCGAGAAGTCCCAAAATAGTTGACGCGATTTCGAACAACCTCGCGTATATTTAACTATCCCAACTAAAGGAGGTGGTGCTAAACAAAATGAGTTCAGATAATAGCCACCGAGAGGGTTGTGGGTTTTAAAGACTCGCAATAGTTAGGCGGGTTCTTCATGAACCCTTCCTTCTCGGTGTACAAAAAACTAAGGGTCGCTTCGGCGGCCCTTTTTCATTTTTGGGTTAAGTAGTCAGGTGAAAACGGTCATCGTCATTCCGGCCCGAATGGGAAGCACTCGTTTCCCCGGCAAGCCATTGGTTCATCTGGCAGGGAAGCCAATGGTGGAATGGGTCTATCGCACGGCAATAGATTCTTCCTGCGCGGATGAAGTGGTGATTGCGACCCCAGATCAGGAGATACTTGATGCCGCGGCTCATTTCGGCGCGCCTGCGATCTTAACACGGCAAGATCATCCTAGCGGTACCGACCGATTGGCTGAAGTGGCAGACTCACTTGCTGCCGATGTTTACGTAAACCTCCAGGGCGACGAGCCGTTGATTGACTCCGCCACAATTCGCGCCTGCGCGAATGCGCTTCAAGCCTCGCCAACCGCTCATGCTTCGAGCGTTTATGCAGCGTGTTCCGAGTCGGAGGTCGACGAGCCTTCGGCAGTAAAGGTAGTGCTCCGATCCGATGAAACCGCACTCTATTTCAGCCGGTACTCGTTGCCCTATCCTCGGAATCAGCGGGAGCTTCCGGTTTGGAAGCACATCGGAATCTATGCGTACCGCCCAGAAACGCTCCGACGCTTCGTCGCCCTCGGACCAAGTCCGCTAGAGCTAACCGAAGGGCTTGAACAGCTGCGGCTACTCGAAAACGGCATGCAGATTCAGATGGTCCAGGGAGTGGCATCGCCGATCTCGGTGGATACGCCAGAGCAGGCCGTCACGGCAAACGAGCTTCTTTTGTTACGTGGTGCGTAAGAAACTCGAACGTTTGTTATACTGGCTCCATTGTTCCGTGACCGTGGAAGGCAGCGTCGCCTCCTCCGGCCAACGATGCCCATGGACTCGCTCAACAGTGACCAATCTGCCAGGGTGTCGGATGAGTTTGATGCGCTTTTGGCCCTGATTTCCGACCGGCGGCCCGAAGCAAATCTTCCTCGAATTCGACGCGCCTTCGACTATTCGCGCGATGCCCACAGCGATCAAGTGCGCTCCTCGGGCGAACCCTACATCCTGCATCCTATCGCCGTCGCGCACATCCTCGCCGACCTTGGGATGGATGACGACACGATCTGCGCCGCGCTGCTGCACGATGTTTTGGAGGATTGCCCGCAGGCAACTTACGCCGAAATCAAACGTGAGTTCGGGGAGGAAGTGGTCGAGCTGGTGGAATCCGTCACCAAGCTTAAACTTGACGACAAGCCAGAGCACACGGCCCGAGAGCGCGCCGCCGCGAAGACCGCCCGTACGGCAGAAACCCTTCGAAAAATGCTCCTCGCGATGTCGAAAGACTTTCGCGTCATGGTCATCAAGTTAGCCGACCGGCTACATAACATGATGACGCTCGACGCGCTCGCGCCGGCAAAGCGAACGCGAATCGCGAATGAAACGCTTGATGTCTATGCCCCTTTGGCGGCCCGACTCGGAATATGGCAGATCAAATGGCAGCTTGAGGACCTGGCCTTCATGGCCCTCCACCCCCGTGAGTATCAAGAGGTCAACGACCTTGTTGGCAATACGCGGAAGCAGCGCGAGCAGGAGCTTGAGAAGGTTATCGTTGTCCTTCGCGAAACGTGTCTTGAAAAAGGCGTGAGCCTGGTCGACATTCGCGGCAGGCCGAAGCACCTCTTTTCGATCTGGAACAAGATGGTGCGGCAAGGGCTAGATTTCGAAGAGATCTACGACCTTCTGGCTTTGCGCATCATTGTCGAAACCATCCCAGATTGCTACGTCGCGCTAGGTGCGGTGAACGAAAGCTACGTCCCAATTCCCCAGCTCTTTTACGACTACATCGCACGACCGAAGCCGAACGGATACCAGTCGCTGCACACCAAGGTCATTGGTCCGAACGGGCAACCGCTCGAAATCCAGATTCGAACCAAGGAAATGCACCAGATCTCCGAGTTCGGCGTCGCGGCGCACTGGAGCTACAAAGAAGGCAAGGCCGCGGCCGACGAGCAGAAGCGCCTGCAAAACCTTCGGCAGCAGCTATTTGACTGGTCCTCCGACTCGCGAACGAGCAGCGACTTTCTTCGAACCCTATCGACTGACCTGTTCTCAGAACAAACCTTCGTGTTTACGCCGAAGGGTGACGTCATCGACCTCCCGGCAGATTCGACACCGGTGGATTTCGCGTTCCGAGTTCACACCGAACTAGGCATGACCCTCATTGGCGCGCGGATCAATGGCCAGATGATTCCGCTCAGCACGCGCCTAAAGAACGGAGACGTTGTCGAGATCATCAACCGATCCAACGCCTCACCGAGCATGGACTGGCTGGAGTTCGTTAAGAGCGCCCATGCTCGAAGCAAGCTCCGCACGCACTTCCGGAAGCAGACTCGAAACGAGGATGCAAGCCGCGGTCGAGAGCTGCTCGAAAAGGAACTGAAGTCCTTTGGGCTCGAGCCAAAACAGTATCTCGGGGAAGACAAATTGCGTGCAGTTGCGGATCAGCTCGATAGTTGCGATTCCGCCCAAGACGTACTCGCAAAGCTCGGATCCGGACTCGTCTCGGTCCAGAACGTTGTCGAAAAACTTCGTGGCAACCCGAACGAGCGGACGAAAGTTGACCGTATCGAAGTCACAAAAACCAAGGAAGGCAAGCTTGCCCTTCACGGCGACGGTGTCGATGGCATATTGGTCAGCCGTTCGAAGTGTTGCAGCCCAATTCCGGGAGATGAAGTCGTCGGTTACGTTACGCGAGGACGAGGGATCATGGTCCACCGCAAGGTTTGCCCAAACGCCATGGCGTACGTGACCAGCGAACCCGAGCGCCTGATGCCTTACTCATGGCCAAAAGATGGAAATCTGTATCCGGTTCCGCTTCGGATTCTTGCCGTCAACCGTCTCGGCTTGCTGATGGATGTTTCCACGATCTTCGGCGAAACGAAGACCAACGTTTCAGGTCTTAAGGCGCATCCACTGCCAAACCAGACTTACGAAATTAATGTTGCGATTGACGTTACCGACACCGATCACTTGAACCACGTGATGACGCGCATCGCAAATCTCAGCGATATCCTCAGCATCTTGCGAATGTTTAGCCGGGTGGGCAAATAATGCGCGTGATCATTCAGCGAGTATCGTCGGCGTCCGTTTCGGTCGATGGCGAAGTCGTCGGCTCATGCGGTCCAGGATTGTTGCTTTTGGTCGGCATTCATCGCGATGATGAATCTGGCGGGCTAAAGAAGGTGGCCGACAAAGTTTCGAACCTGCGCATCTTTAATGATGGGGAAGGCAAGATGAATCTCTCGCTCCTCGACCTTCCGGAGGGCGAGCGCGGAATTCTGGCCGTTTCGAATTTCACTGTCTATGGAAACGCGGAAAAGAGCCGTCGCCCAAGCTTCCCGGATTCCGCCGGATTCGAAAAGGCAAGCACCCTGTTCGAGCAATTCGTCGCTGCCCTCAAAGAAACTGGCATCCCCGTCGGAACCGGAGTCTTTGGCGCGGACATGCAGGTGTCACTCCTAAATGACGGTCCGGTCACTTTGGTGCTCGATATGCCTACCGTATGAAACTCCAACGTAAAGCATTCGTCAGTACGATTGGTTCAGAAAAGGAGCCAGCGGAATTCATGGAAGGAATTGTGAGCACAATGGGAGCAACCGCCACCGGTCGGCTTGAGCTTGAGTCCGACGAGCGGCTAGTTCAGCGAGCGCGGAGCGGAGAGTACGAAGCGTTCGAACACCTGTTCGATCGCCACCGAATCTTGGTGTACCGATTCGCGTACCAAATGGTCGGCCGACGGGACGACGCCGAGGACATGGTGCAGGAAGCCTTTGTTCGGGCCTATCAGAATCTTCACCGCTACCGAGATGAAGCGAAGTTCACCACGTGGCTTCTGCGCATTGTTACTAACCTTTGCACCGACCAGGCTCGAATGAGCCAGCGCCGATCTAACCTTGAGCAAAAGGAAGCCGCAGGTGCCTTGGATTGGATGACGATCGGAATGACGAACGATCCGGTTCAGAACCTAGAGGACGAGCGCCGGAAAGCCGCACTGCGGTCCGCGCTCAACGCCCTTCCGGCCCACCACCGAACCATGATCGTTTTGAGAGATTTAGAAGAGCGAGAATATCCAGAAATCGCCAAAATTATAGGGTGTACGATCGGAGGCGCAAAGTTGCGCGTGCTCCGAGCCCGACGAGCGCTCAGGGATCGAATCGCTCCCCTGTTGGCCCAGTAATGATGAGAAACAAACGAGATCAAGAATTACTGCGTTATGCCTTTGGAGAGCTCGAAGAGGGCAAAACCGAAGCGTTGCGTAATCAAGCCGAGTACGATTCTGAGCTGGCCGCCGAGCTGAAAGCACAGGAACGTTTCGCGGTGAGCCTGAACCTCCTGAAGGACGTTCCAGAAGATCAATATTCAAAAGAGCGACTGCGAGCGGCAATCCTTGAAAGATGCCTCGAACCCCGAGAGCCCGCAAAAGCGAAGCTCGGATGGCTGTGGATGCCCGCGGTTGCTTTCGGTCTGACCTTTGCGATCATGCTGCTTCCAAACCTGCAGCCGAAGGCAGAACCGATGGTCGTTAAGGATCCGAACCCGATGCGCAATCAAATGACGCCGCCGGTGGTGCTAAACCGAACGACAGTTGTCGCAAAGAAGCCGGAGCCCCAGATGACTCAAGCCGCAAAGCCGAATGCTCTTGCGTTTGGCACCGCGCCGGTCCAGGTTAGCCAGAAGCGAAACCGCAAGTCGTACGCAACGCTGGTCGCATCTCGAAGCGGAGAACGGACCGTTGCTCCCGCCGCGACTCAATCTGCGGCTCCTGCGGTCAAGCAGCCCGTCAAGCAGACTACAAAGCCGGAATCGGACCCGGTTGTGTTGCCAGCGTCAAACGACGAACCCATTGTCATTATCGGTGCGCTGCCCGATGCCCCTGGCCGGGCAACGGAAACGGAGGCCGTAACTGGTGTCCTTGTCGGCGGTTAGTTTAGTTGCCGGGATGTCCTTGCTTGCCCCGGGCTGGCAGGGATTTCCGCCCCAGGCATCGCAATCTGCCGTACTCGGCAAGCCGCTGCGGGCCGAGGCAGACGCGGTAAGTGATGCCGTTGGCTGGTCAACCCTCAAGCCGTCGTTGCTGATGGTGCGAACCGATGGCGTGGTGCGCGGTGTGGCCGGCCTGATCGACGCTCGTGGCTTGTACGTCGTGAGTCGATATGCCGTCCGCGGCAACCGCATTGACGCCGTCGATTACGATGGGCAGACGGTCAAGGTTAGCCTGCTCAAAGTCGATGAACTGAGCGACCTCGCCCTTATTCAGCGCGACACGGCGGTGACCGGTAGCCAGGCGTTTGAAGCAGCAAGCGAAATCAAGGTCGGCGAATTGGTCTATGCCGTACTTCCCGACGGCATGTTTCGGGTTGAGCTCTCGAGTAGCGAACTCATTGGCGTCTCGTCCGAGCGTCGGCGCACGGTTCCGGTTGTCCGGATCGCTCTCGAACAACCGGAGCAAAACTACGAAACCGCCTTATTCGTCCGAGGATTTCGGTTTTACGGCGGTCTAAGTTCCGTTCAGACCGAACTCCAACAATCGGCTCCGACAATCCGTGACAAGCGCTATCAGCAAGGTTTTCTCAACCAGTCTCAGTTTGCGCCGGGACTGCTGACCGTTGGCTATATGACCAGCCCAACGCTGTCCAGTCGCGTGGTTCGAGGCTTTAGGTCCCCAAACCGCGTCGTCGCGCATCCCTACCTGGGCTGCATCTGCCGAGACTCTCTCTCGGGTGGAGCAGAGCTGGTGGTTGTGGAGCCCGGCTCCGCGGCTGAAAGGGCCGGGCTGCGGGTTGGAGACGTTGTGGTGCGACTGGGGGATTACTCGGTGCGAAATCAGTACGAATACGCGCGAGCGATGTTCAAGCAAGTTCCCAACACAGAACTGCGCATCGACTTCTTCCGGCAAGGCGTTCGCCGTCGCGCGACGGCAATTGTCGGGACATTGGCGGATTAAGCGGGGCGTACGCCTTTCACCCGCCAGCGGAACGTTCGCCGACCGTTGAACTCGTTAATTTCGGGTTGGACTGCCAAATCAACCTTTGCACCGGTTCCAAGCGAAGAGAAGTACTCGCCTTGCCCGAAGCAGATTGCATCGATGTTTCCGCCGGATTCGGGGCGGAGCACGACGTTTACGTGAGCGGGATTTCGCATCGGCCGAATCGAGCCAATTGTGATATCTCGCACAAGGAAGGTTGGTTCCGGGTTTCCGATGCCAAACGGCGCTAGACCCTCAATCTCGGCAAGCACTCGCTCGTTCACTTCTTCCGCTTTAGCCTCGATATCGGTCTTGATCGTCGGCACAAAGTCGGATTCCTGAAGCGTTTTGCGCGCAATCACGTCCATTCGCTTTCGAATTTCGTCGAGATTTTCTTTCGGGAAGCTGCAGCCCGCGGCCATAGCGTGGCCACCGCCATCCATCAGATCCTTCAGTTCGTGCATCGCGTGAGCAAGATGGAAACCTTCGATGCTCCGGGCGGAGCCTTTCAGCTTCCCGGACTCGGGATCGACGGTGAGCACAAACGTCGGCCGTCGATACTCCTCCAGAACTTTGCCGGCCGCAAGGCCGACTACTCCTGGTCCCCAGCCTTCTTTTGCGACCATGATCACGAAGGAGTCGGACAGCCCTTGCTCTCGGACTTCTTCGATCGCCTCTCGCGTGGTCTTTTCCTGCTCCAACTTTCGCTGCTGGTTGTGTTCCTCCAGCACGCCGGCAAGCTCACGAGATTCAGAATCGTCGGCACTCACGAGCAAGCGATACGCCATCTTCGCATCGTCAATTCGGCCAACGGCGTTGAGCCGCGGGGCAAGTTGAAATCCGATATGCGTTGCTTTGAGGGTTTGGTTTGTTAGGCCGGAAACGGCGAGCAACGCCCGAATCCCGGTTTTGTCCGAGTCCGCTATCCTCTCGACGCCAAACTTTGCGATCACGCGGTTCTCATCCACCAGCGGCATCATGTCCGCGACGGTGCCAAGAGCAGCCAGATCGACAAACCGCCGGTAAAACACGTCCTCGCTGTGTCCCAGGTCTCGGAATAGCCCCGCACACAGTTTGAGGGCCACACCGGCCCCTGAGAGCTCATTAAAGGGGTATGTGGAATCGGAGCGGTGCGGATTTACAATGGCGTGGGCGATGGGCAAAGTCGGTTTCGGCTGGTGGTGGTCGGTGATCACCACGCGCATTCCGAATTCTCGAGCTTTCGCAACTTGTTCGTGGGCGGAGATACCGCAGTCGCACGTGAGGAAGAGCTTTGCCCCCATCGCGTGTGCTTTATCCACAGCGTCCGGGTGAATTCCATAGCCCTCCAGCATTCGGTGTGGGACATGAGCATGCACGTTTGCACCGAGCTTGTTGAGGAAGCGATAGAGAATCGCGGTACTGGTGACGCCATCGGCATCGTAATCTCCGTGAACGTAGATCAGCGATTTTTCCTGGACGGCACCGAGAATCTCTGCTTTTGCCAGCTCGTAGTCCGGCAAAAGTGACGGGTCATGAAGCCGGTGGAGAGATGGGGTCAGAAAGACTTGCGCTTCACCTGGGTCCGCGTAACCACGGTTGGCCAGCAAAGCGGCGACCAGCGGAGTGATTTTAAGTTCCGAACTTAGCCGAGCCTCGGCGGCTGCGTCGCGCTCACCAGTGACCCATTTGGCAGGGAAGATGCGTGGCGCGGAATGGGACATAGATAGTTAAGACGGGCTCGAGAAAGCGAACTGACCACTGAAAACGAAAAACGACCCCGAAGCACCATCGGTGCAGTTCGGGGTCGTTACGGAGCGAAACGCTAGAGCTTTTCGACTTGGTTGAAGTCGAGCTCTACTGGAGTGTCTCGACCAAAGATGTTGATGAGTACCTTGAGTTTTTCCTTTTCCGGGCTGACCTCTTCGATCTTTCCGGTGAAGTCGCTGAACGGTCCTTCCACAACGCGGATGGCATCGCTCTTGTTCCAGTTGACTTTTGGAGCTTCTCGGCTCGCTTCCAGGTTCTTCTGGATTCGGCTCACTTCGTAGTCTTCTAGCGGTACCGGTTTGTTGCCGCTCTGCACGAAGCCAGTGACGCCAGTGGTCGACTTGACGAGCTTGAAAGCCTCGTCCGTCATCATCATTTGAACGAGGATGTAGCCAGGGAAAACTTTTCGGTCAAGCTCGTATCGCTTGCCGTTTCGCGTTGACATTTCGCGTTCGGTTGGGATCAGGATGTCGTAGATGTCGAGTCCCCAAATGCCTTCAACCTGAGCGCGGCGAGTGAGAACGTCTCGAACTTTGTTTTCATGGCCGGCAATTGTGTGCACGGCGTACCATGATTTTGGCATGTGTTAGATGGTTCCTTTTGTGATTAGCTTGGTCAAAATTTCAAATAGTGAACTCAAGCCGGTAAGGATGGCAACAAGAGCGAGGCAAACGGTCAGAACCACGGCGGTTAGTCGGTGGGTTTCTGGAACGGTTGGCCAGTCAACTCTTTTTAGTTCGCGCACCACGTCGTTAAAATACGCCTTTGCGCCGCGTTTGCTACGCGGCAGAGGAACAGAACCAGTAGTTCGCTGTTCCTTGCCGCCCGATACGGAAGATGAATCTTGTGCCATTAGAATGGGTCCAGCTCCTAGAAACTGGGGAATGTTGAATGGTACCACCAAGGGGCCAACGGTTAGGTCCAAAGCTATCTCCAGTTCAAGGCTGAGTCCAGCGATGTGCTCGGGTATAAAGCTGACTGCGTTAGATTTTTGTTCTAAGCCTGCGCTAATAATGAAAAGTTTTCCCTACAGTGAGCTAGAGAAATTCGTTCTAGCCATGATCGGCGCCGGTGTGACGTCAGGATATGCCATGCGTAAGCTGATGCTTCGTCGTCCTGGCAGTCGCTGGAGCGCGGAGAGCGGATCGATTTACCGGACCCTACGACGCCTGCAAGACCAAGACCTCATCACCCTTCTTGGTAAGGCAGGTAATCCAAATCGTGCTCGTAGCGAGTATCAGCTGACCAACCTCGGAACACAAGTGGTTCAGCACTGGCTTACGAGTCCACCTGAACAAACGGAACTAGGGCACCTTGCCGACTCAATGCGCACACGCGGTTATTTTCTTGAGTTGCTAGAACCAGAGGCGCGAATTGAAGTGGTTGCGACCTGGATGACTCAGAGCGATGCCTATCTGAAAGAATTGAGGAAGTCCATCCAGGAGGAGCCGATGGACACAGAGCTCCGCAACATGGTTGTCCAGAATCTGCTTTTTCTTGCAACCGCACGTCACGAGTGGCTAGTGCGGTTGCATGAGTTCGTTCGAAGTCAGTACAAGGGAGTGCCTGACCAGAAAGTTCCGCCCGTTACCGAGTGATCGAAACGATCTTGAACTTTTTGCGACCTTCCGGTGCGTCGAAATAGACTTCGGTGTTGGGTTCGATTCCGTAAATCGCCGTTCCCATCGGAGACTCGTTGCTAATGAGGTCTCGACCCGGATCTGCCTCGATGCTTGAGACCAATCGAACTTCGAACTGCTCGTGGTACTGCAAGTCGAGGAGCGTAACGACCGATCCGATACCAACGCGATCCGTTGGAATACTGGCCTCGTCCAAAATTTGGGCATTGCCAAACAAGGTTTTGAGTTCAGCGATGCGGGTTTCCACCATCGCTTGCTCCAGCTTCACTTCGTCAAGTTCGCTGTTGTCTTCGCTAAATTCGCCGTGCTGTTGGCTTTCGCGAATGCGCTCCGCAATCTCACCGCGCTTTACCGTGGTGAGGGTTTCAAGTTCCTTCTGCAGAGCGGTAAAACCTTCTGCGGTGAGAAGCGTCCCCGTCTGAGGCTCGTGGTGCAGCTCCATCTCGTTCATCTTTCTTTTTCCAAGCGGGTCATTATGACGCGTTACCCTTCGCGATATACGACGAATTTGAACAATCTGTTTGTTTCATTTTTCTCTTTCGTCTGGGGCCAAAAAAAGTGAGTCTAAATGCCCGCCGACAATGGCGGGTAACGTCAACCGAATGAAGCGGGTGCTGGCATTATTACTATTGGTTGCCGCTACCGTTGCGTCCGGCCAAGATTCCTCAACGTCTATCTTCAACTCCGTTCGGACGGACATCATGATCGTTGCCCGAGAGCACACCGGTGGTGCCGATGTGCTTGAGGTGAAGGTTCTGGATCCTAACTACAAAGAAGCCGAGTTGCAACGCCAAATCAATCTTTTGGGGGAAATTCTAAAATCGCCGCCGCGCGCCCTACGGATCTATCGAAATCGATTTGGTAACCAGCCGAGCGAGCAGTTCTTGGAAGCATCGTTCGGTGTGGATGGCCTTGCTGAGCCGGGAAAGCTCCGCTTGAACGCCATCGCCCAAGCATTTGCGAGCGAGCAAGTGAAGGGTATCGGGGTGGTTTTCGAGAACCGCGCGGTTGATTCAACGGCTATCTCGGTGTTTCGATCAGAGAGTATCGAAGTCGAGGGACAGCGTTTACCTGGCTCGATCGGTCTGGAATACCGATTTCATCCTCTCACAACCGATACGGCGAAATATGATGTTCCCGACGCGAAAAACTCAAGAGTCGAATCTTCTGTCGCCAAGGTTGAACCTAGCAGGGGTCTCGATCCGTCCATCTACGCGCTGATCGCGGTTGCCGCTATAGCCTTAGGAGCGTTGGTATACTCGTTCCTTCGCCGCGGAAAATCAAGTTTTCGTTAGAAATTTGCATTCGCTATCAAGGAAACAGTCAACATGCTAAGTCTAGATTCGATCACCATGCACCAGCTCATTGAAATGGGGCTGAACAAGGATGCGGCAGACGTAATGATCAAAGCCGGCCAAGTGCCGATGATGAAAAAGTACAACTCGGTCTCTCCACTTGACCCTGAGTTGCCGGTCTTGGACCAGGCCACTATGGGCCGACTGATTCAGTCGGTCATGAATAAGAAACAATTTGACTTCTTCGAGGACAACATGGACCAGGACGTCGGCTTCACCCTCGAAGGGAAGTGCCGAGTTCGATGTAACTGCTATATGCAGCGCGGAACCTACGCCTGCGTCATGCGAATTGTTCCGTTGAAGATTCGAACCCTGCAAGACCTTGGCTTGCCCGACGTTCTCCGCGAAATCACAAAGCACAAGCTTGGCCTTATCTTGGTCACCGGACCAACGGGTAGCGGTAAGACGACGACCCTCGGTGCACTCATCGACATCATCAACCAAGAGCGCGAGTGCCACATCGTCACCGTTGAGGACCCGCTCGAAATTGTCCACCCTGACAAGAAGGGTTACGTCAGCCAGCGCGAAATTCACATTGACACCAAGGACTTCCAGCCCGCGCTTCGTGCCGTGCTCCGAGAAGCTCCCGACGTCATCTTGATCGGTGAAATGCGCGACCAGACCACGATGAACGTCGCGCTGCAGGCCGGTGAAACTGGTCACCTTGTTTTCTCGACGGTTCACACCGCGTCGGCGTATGAAACCATGGACCGTGTAATTAACATGTTCCCGCCGCACGAACGAGAGTACATGTGTAAGCGAATGGCCGGATCGCTCCGCGCGATCGTTTCACAAAAGTTAATTCCTCGCGCAGACGGTGAAGGCCGAGTTGCCGCACTCGAAATCTTGATCTGCACGCCAACTGCGAGCAAGAAGATCGAAGACGGTGAATTTGCCGACCTGTACCAACTCATGAACGAGGGCGAGTACTGGGGAATGCAAACAATGAACCAATCGCTGCTTCGATATGTCAAAGCAGGCATCATCACGGAACAAGTCGCGATGGTCAATGCCGGAATTGCTTCGGAATTGAAGATGATGCTTCGCCGCTGAGGCGAATTGTGTGTCGGCTGGTTCGGATTCAACCGAATCAGCCTTAGAATGATGTTGCTGAAATGGCGGTAACGCTTGACGAACTTTTAGGCCACCTCGTGCGGCTGGATGCTAGCGACCTTCACCTGAAGGCCGGGCAACCGCCTGTAATGAGGATTCGAGGAGAGTTGGAACGATTTCCATCTCTCAACCTCAACATGGCCGAGCATAACAAAATGCTCTTCAGCATCCTGAACGACGAGCGTCAGGAGCGACTACGCGACTTTAAAGAGGTCGATCTTTCCTACAACGTTCCTGGCCTGTCACGATTCCGCGTCAACATGTTCTGGCAGCGTGGCCATGTAGGCGCCGTCTTCCGAGTGATCCCGCACAAGATCAAGTCGATCGATGAGCTGAAACTGCCGGAGATCACAAAGAAAATCGCGCTCATGCCGCGCGGCCTTATTCTGGTCACTGGCCCCACCGGGTCGGGCAAGTCGACATCGCTTGCCGCGATGATCAACCACATCAACTTAAACACCCGAGCGCACGTGATGACGATCGAAGACCCGATCGAATACGTTCACTCCGACAAGATTTCGATCATCAACCAACGCGAACTATCGACCGACACGCGGTCTTTCGCCGACGCCCTGAAGCACGTGATGCGGCAGAACCCAGACGTGATTCTCGTCGGAGAAATGCGAGATTTGGAGACGATCCAACTCGCGATTACGGCTGCAGAAACCGGCCACTTGGTGATGTCCACCCTTCATACGGTCGATGCGGCGCAGACAATTGACCGCGTCGTCGACGTTTTTCCGCCAGAGCAGCAACCGCAAATTCGAACTCAGCTCAGCGTTACCTTGCAAGCTGTTGTGTCTCAGACGCTATTGCCGGTAAAAAGTGGTGTGGGACGAGTTGCCGCGTTTGAAGTCATGACGGCCACCCCTGCCATCCGTACGCTCATTCGTGATGGCAAAACACACCAGCTCTACCTCGACATCCAGACCGGCGGCGCGCTTGGCATGCAGTCGCTCGATAACAGCTTGTTGAACTTGCTCAAAGAAGGTCAGATCGACTATGAGCATGCCCTCGCAAAGTCGAGCAACATGCAGGAGTTTTCGCGCCGAGCGCAAAACATGGGATTAGCGGAGGTGCCAGCTAGTGCAGTCCGTTGAGTTCTTCCTGGAGATGTGCGTCAAAGTGGGCGGCTCCGACGTTCACTTCAAGACTGACACTGGCAAGGTCTACATCCGCGTCAATGGCGACCTTCGGCCCGTCGAAGCAAACGGATTTACGGACGCCGAGTTTCGGTCCGAGCTGTACAAAATTTTACAGACATCGCAGATTGCAAAGTTTGAAAACGACCTTGAGCTCGATTTTGCGATTGAGGTTCAGGGCGTTTCGCGATTCCGCGGGAATTGCTACCAGCAGCGCGGGCATATGCAAGCCGCCTTCCGGGTGATTCCGTACGAGATTCTCACGATGGAGGACTTGAAGCTGCCTCCAGCTTGCTTGGACTTCGTTACGCGCCCCAGAGGACTAGTTCTTGTGACGGGGCCAGCAGGCTCGGGCAAGTCGACGTCGCTCGCCGCGATGTTGGACCATCTCAACCGAAACCAAAAGGTCCACATCATGACCGTTGAGGATCCGGTCGAGTTTGTCCACGACGACAAGATGGCCCTAATCAATCAGCGTGAACTTGAAGTAGACACGCTGACCTTCGCGAACGCGCTTAAGTACGTTTTGCGCCAAGACCCGGACGTCATCCTCGTTGGCGAAATGCGAGACCTGGAGACGATCCACCTCGCGATTACTGCTGCCGAAACGGGGCACCTTGTCTTTGCGACCTTGCACACCGTAGACGCAGTTCAGACGGTTGACCGAATCGTCGACGTATTCCCAATGCACCAGCAGCAGCAGATTCGCATGCAGCTTTCGGTGAACCTGATCGGCGTCCTCTCCCAAACTCTTGTAAAGCGCAAAGATGGCCGAGGTCGAGCCGCCGCGCACGAAGTACTCGTTGCGACTTCGGCCGTGAGAAACCTGATTCGCGAAAACAAGAGCTACCAGATCAACTCGCTCATCCAAACCGGTGCCCGAATGAAGATGACGACCCTAGACCAGTCGCTGGTGACGTTGGTTGAAAAGGGCCTGGTGACGGTGGAAGATGCCCGGGCCCGGGCGAAGGATCCAGGCGAGTTCGATCGACTCCTAGCACTTGGAGAAGATAGCTTTGCCGCTCCGGCGATGAACAGTGTCTCCACGCGGCCAACGAACGTAAACCAAGCGCCGATAGCTGGCGGAGTCCGCGGCCAGCCAAACCGGCCCGCTTTTCGACGAGAATAGGCCTCAGCCCAAGAATTCGCGTAATCGCGACCCTTGAACCTCTCCATCGAGCAGGAACGCGTCATGCCCGTACGGAAGGTCAATCAGAACGTGATGGCTGTTGAGACCAGAATTTTTCGCCATTTGGTTCAGGGTCTCGCTTTGGTGCGATGGATACAGCCAGTCGGAAGTGAAGCTCGCAAACAGAAAATCCGCTTTTGCCGCGGATAGGGCCTTGAGTTCGAAATAGTCCAGCGCTCGCGTTAGGACAAGGAGTGAATTCGCGTCGAAACGGCTCGTGAACTTGTCGCCTTGATAGTTGAGGTAGCTTTCGACCTCGAACTCGACCCCGAAATGGTAATCAAAGGCTTCCTTCCCTTGGAGTCGCCGCGCAAACTTTTGCCCAAACGCGTCCTCGCTAAGGAAAGTGATGTGGCCCAACATTCGGGCGACCGAGAGTCCATCGCGCGGCGGGTCGTTTAGTGGATAGTCGCCACCTCGCCACTTCGGATCGCGCATGATCGCCTGCCTCCCGACCTCGTTGAACCCGATTTGCATGGCCGAGTGAGCCGCACCGCTTGCCGTGACAAAGCACTTGCGCACCCGATCCGCATAACGGACCGACCAGGCAAGCGCCTGCATGCCGCCCATACTCCCACCCGCCACGGCATGCAGCGTTTGGATCTGGAGCTGGTCCAGCAGCAGCGCTTGCGCATCCACCATATCGTTGATGCTGATGATCGGGAATCGGCTTCCGAAGGGCTGACCATCGTCGGCAGCGGAACTCGGGCCGGTCGAGCCTTGGCATCCGCCAAGAACGTTAGAGCAGATCACGAAGTACTTTTCCGTGTCAATCGCCTTGCCGGGGCCAACGAGCCGGGACCACCAGCCGATCGCATGCGCGTCTCCGCTCAGAGCATGGCAAACAAGAATGGCGTTGTCCCGCGCTTCATTGAGCTGCCCCCAAGTCTCGTAGGCAATCTGGATCCCAGAAAATTCGAACCCGCGCTCCGTTTGAAACGGACCCAAGTCGGCAATCTGCCGTTCGTCAGTGACGGCGGCAGTCCGCTCGTTTTCCTGGAAAAGGGCCGAATCCACTCCCAGAAGGTACCCCTGAGCGGCTTATTCGAACGGAAGGTTTGCGGGTGGCTCGGGACGCTTGTAGTTCCGGTGGGTTGGTGCTTTGGCAAGCGCCGCACACTGGAAGATGCTCGCCAGGTGGATGCCCGCCGCCACAAAGATGGGCACCAGGACAGTCAGGTTGTCGGGCCGCTTCACATTCGTGGGTAATCCCGCCATTCCTAGCAGGCCCTTCAAATCATGCTGCTGCAAGAAGAGCCAGAAGATCATGATGATCCAGCCGCCAAAGAAGATTCCGCCCGCGACGCTCCGGCCGAGTACAAATTGACCCGCGCCGGGGATGAAGAAGGAAAGTAGTGTCGCCGAACGTGCGCTCGCAAGCGACTCGGATGAAGTTGGCAGAAGTGGATCGCGAAGCGCGTTGCGAAGCTGGTCGTCGATCGAGCCACCGGTTGCCGACATCAGCACGACCTCGGCGAATTTCCTTTCCAAGCTAGCGTTCTTGGGATCTAACTTCACCGCCTTCTCGAGAGCGGATTTAGCATCGCGCCAGCGCTTGCGCTCGATCATCCCATCGGCAATGGCTTCAAGAACGATTGCGGAACCCGGCGCGACAGCAGCGGCTTCGTTCAACAGCTCAGCCGATTTTTGCTTGTTTCCGCGAATCTTTTCGACGTTGGCTAACCGAATCAGGTTTTCCGCCTGCTGAAGTTGCAGTGGAGTCGGCGGCTCAATCACCTCTTCAACCGAAGTTTCAACGGGCTTCTCCGCCGGCAATGAATCCCGGAGCTGCTTCAGCTTGAGCTCGAGCGCACCGCTGATGTCAGGGTCGTCACTGGCGAGCAACTTGGACTCGACGCGCTTGATCTCCGCGCGAATCTCCGCCACATCGAGGTTCTCGTTGCTCATCGCTAGTTAGACGTTTTCGGCGGAGGGTTTTGACCGTCAGGCTTCGTTGCACCCTTCCCAGACTGAGTCGCCCGGTACTCGGCATCAATCAGGTTCGCAATCTGCAATGACCGCTTGTGCCCGGGATCTAGCTTCAAGGCGTAGGCAATGTCATTCATTGCGGGTTGCATGTTGCCCAGTTGAAGGCTGCAACTCGCACGCGCCGAAAGGTAGTTCGGAGAGTTGTTGACCTGCTGAGCCGCATAATCTGCATCCGCAAACGCCGTCTTAAAGTCTCCCACGCTCTGATAGATCAGACTTCGCACGTAACGAGCCTCGGCAAGGGTGAGCCGCGTGGCTTCTTTTACCGATGCATTTCCGTTTGCCGTAGATTGTCGCAAAATTTCTTCGCCGCTGAGGATGGCTTGATTCAAGCTAGCCTCCGCCATATCGGTGTTTCCAACGGCGAAGTACGTTCGTCCGGCCTGGAACGCGGGCTCCACCGCCGTTGGACGGTACAGCATCATCGTTTCGTACAGCTTTGCCGCTTTTTCGAGCTTCGTCTTATCTTCTTCGGTCAATTCTTCGGACCGGTCAAATTTTTCTAACGCCGTTCGGCAGAGTTCCAATGCTTCGTCGCTGCGGAGCTCATACTCGCCGTTGCTCGTCACCATCTGGACGCCATTTGGAGCCGCCGGAGGACGATTGGACAAGAATACGATCAGCGCAAGACCGGAAAAAACTAAGATCGGAACCGCCCAGTTTGGAATCTTCATGCTTAGTTCGCTACGATGTTCACAAGTTTGCCGGGAATGACGATAACTTTTCGCACCGTGTTTCCTTCAAGATACGGCAGGATTTTCGGATGCGCAAGCGCCAGCGCCTCGTGCGTCGCGTTATCTGTCCCGACCGGTAAGTCGAATGTTCCACGAAGCTTGCCGTTGACCTGAACCGCAATCGTGACTTCGTCTTCAACGGCCAGCGCAGGGTTGCTCACGGGCCATTCCGCTTCGAGCGTAAAGCCAGCCTTTCCGATCGATTCCCACAACTCGTCCGAAGCAAACGGTGCGATCGGAGCGAGCAGCAGAATCAAGGTCTCAACTGCTTCCGAGAACGCCAACGCTTGTACCCGAGCATCCGTCCCCGCGAAGTTGGCGGCGGCGAACTGCTCGTTCAGCCCGTTCACATACTTCATGAGCCAGGAAACGTAGGTGTTGAAGCTGAACCGGTCGAGGTCGTCGGTGCAGGAAGCAATGGTTTGGTGGGTCACGCGCCTAACCTGGCGCGCAACGGAGTCCAACTCCTCAAAAGAAAGCAGCGACTTCCAGTCCGAACTGTAGTGCGTCTTGAGGGTCTCAACGATCTTGAAGACTCGGTTCAGGAACTTCGCTGCGCTCTCGACCCCCTCGCTCTTCCACTCGACGTCCGAGTTGAACGGAGCGACGAAGAGCAAGTAGATCCGCAGTGCGTCTGCACCGTAAGTCGAAACCATCTCTTCTGGCGCAACGACGTTGCCCTTCGACTTGCTCATCCGCGCCCAGCGCCACATCAGCTGGTCCTTCGGCAAGGTCTTGGCTTCATCGAAGCTCACCAAGATTCCGTCTTCGCCAATGTCAAGTCGCTCGTCTTCACGCGGCTTTCGGTAAGGCGTGTGAGCCAGGACTTGGCCCTGGTTCTGCAGCCGCTGGAACGGCTCTTGAACCTCCACGAGTCCGGCATCGTAAAGGACCTTTGTCCAGAACCGGGCATAAAGCAGGTGCATGACCGCGTGCTCCGCACCGCCAACGTAGGTGTCAACCGGCATCCAGTACTTCGCCGCCTCGGTGCTCCAAGGTTTGTCGAAATTGTGCGGATCGCAGAAGCGCAGGAAGTACCAAGACGAACAGGCGAAGCCGCCCATCGTGTCAGTTTCTCGCATCCCGAGTCGACCGTCGTTGTCGGTCGCATTCACAAAAGCCGGAATGTGAGCAAGCGGGGAAGTCCCATCGCCCGATGGCTCGTAGTGGTCCACCTTCGGTAGTTCAACCGGCAAACTTGAGGTGCTCACAAGGTGCATGTCGCCATCCTTTGTGTGAACAATCGGGATCGGACAGCCCCAATACCGTTGCCGGGAAATCAGCCAGTCCCGAAGCTTGTACTGAATCTTGCGCTGACCAATCTGGTGCGCCTCAACCCATTCGCCAAGGTTTTGCTGAGCGAGCGGAATGGACATTTCGTCGTACTCGCCCGAGTTTATGAGCACAGATTCCTTTGAAGCGAAAACCGGATTGAACTGAGTGGCATCGTTCAAATACCGCTGGTAAACCTCGTCCACAGATTCACCTTCCAGCGCGAACGGTTCCAGATAGTCCGTCGTTGGCTTGATTACCGGCACAACGGGGATGCCAAATTTGACCGCGAAGTCGAAATCGCGCTGGTCATGTCCGGGCACTGCCATGATGGCCCCGGTTCCGTAGGTTGCCAGAACGTAGTCGGCGATCCAAATTTGAACCCGCTTTCCGTTGCTCGGGTTGATTGCATACGCGCCGGTGAAAACGCCGGTCTTCTCTCGACTATCCGACTGTCGGTCCGCATCAGAAAGCGTCTTCGCTTGATCCTGATACTCCTTGATGCGCACGCGGTCGTCTTCGGAATTCGGTAACGAAGCGATCAGTGGATGCTCCGGCGCGAGGACGCAGAACGTCATTCCGAAAATCGTGTCGATGCGCGTCGTGAAAACATCGAACGTCAGCGGCTTCTCAGTCTGAGGATCGTCAACGTCAAGGTCGATCGGCCCTTCGGGTCGGCCGGTTTCGGCAACTTTGAGCGTGAACTGAACGCCTTCGCTGCGGCCAATCCAGTTGCGCTGTTGGTTCTTGATTCCTTCGGGCCAATCGACGAGGTCAAGGTCGTCAATCAGTCGCTGTGCGTAGTCAGTGATCTTGAAGAACCACTGCGGGATGTACTTCTTCTCAACCAGCGCGCCAGATCGCTCCGCACGTCCGCCCACCACTTCTTCGTCGGCGAGGACGGTCTTGTCTATCGGATCCCAGTTCACCGCCGCCAGTTTTCGGTAGGCCAGTCCTCGGTTAAAGAGAACGCCAAAAATCCACTGCGTCCACTTGTAGTAGTCGGCGTCGGAAGACTTGAATGACCGGGACCAATCGAAGGAAATTCCGATCAGATCCATTTGACGTCGGTACGTCGCGGCGTAACGCTCGATCATCTCGGCTGGGTGAGTTTGCCGCTTGATGGCCTCGTTCTCGGCCGGCAGGCCAAAGGCGTCAAAGCCCATTGGGTGCAGAACGTTGTAGCCCTGCATGAGCTTCATGCGGCAGACAACGTCGGTTGGGATGTAGTTTCGGCAATGGCCAATGCTCAGTCCCGCGCCAGATGGGTACGGGAAAAAGTCAAGGCCGTAAAACTTGGGTCGACCGGGAGTTTCTTTCGTTTTGAATAGTTCTTCTTCTTGCCAACGCTCGCGCCACTTGGACTCAAAACTCTGCGGTTCGTACCGATCTGCCATTTGCGCGATAAGGGTACCGCGAGGGCTACATTGGGTTGGTCGCGGGCTTCTTTTCTGAATCGGAAACAATGCCCTTCGCACGAATCACCGTGCCCTGGCTTTCTGCGGTTACGGAGAGCATGAGGAACGTGCCGGACTTCGTTCGACCCATGATGTCCACGCCGTTCTCTTTCTTAAAACTCTGCAACGCAAAGGCACCTTCGTAAAACTTCGCGACCTTGTCCACCGGATCTTTCGTGACCATGGTCAACGCAAGACGATATTCACCCTGATCGTTCTTGTAAGACTTGTTGATTGTCTCGTCATCGAAGCTGGCGCCCGGGTACGCCGGAACCTGCATTTTCTCGGCGACCTCCTCCGGCTTGGTGAACGCTGGCTTCAGTTCCGTGCCTTTAGGTGCACTGGCGTTTTCGATTGGCGCCTCCTTCGTGGTCGGGGCTGGCGTTCCGCAGCCAACGGTAACGGCCACACAGATACAGGCGAATGCGAGGGGTCCCAAGCGCATTCCTTGAGTATGAAGGAAGAATACAGGAATGAAATTCACCGCAGATGCGCATGAAAGACTCGACAAGGCGCTTGCGCGGTGGCTGCCCGCCCACAGCCGGGCCCGATTGGTGAAGCTAATCGACGCTGGGGAAGTGCTGGTCAACGAAAAAGCCGCGAAGCCAAGCCTGATGCTGGAAGTGGGTTGGAGCGTGGAAGTGCCCGTAATTTCGGAAGCGGCCGAGCACGACCTGACTCCGGCGGACATTCCATTGGAGATTGCCTACGAGGACGAATACCTGCTCGTGGTCAACAAACCTCGTGGTTTGGCCGTTCACCCGGCGGCGACGCTAAAGGAGCCGTCGATGGTGAACGCCTTGCTTGCGCGGAACCATGAGCTCAGCGGCACCGGCGGATCGTATCGTCCCGGAATCGTTCATCGCCTGGACAAAGACACCACCGGGCTACTCGTCGTGGCGAAAACGGACTCCGTTCACGTGGCGCTGGCCCGACAGATTGCCGGGAAGACGGCGGAGCGCCGCTACATGGCGGTCGTCGCGGGTCGAGTCGAGCGCGAGAAGTTTACGATCGAAGCCGGAATTGGCCGGTCCAAGCGGAATCGCCTGCTGATGGCGGTGGACCACAACGGCAAGCCAGCGATTACGCACGTTAAAGTTCTCGCTAGAGTCGACGCAGGGACCCTTGTAGGTTGCCGACTTGAGACGGGGCGAACCCACCAAATTCGGGTCCACCTCAGTGCAGTAGCGCATCCAGTGCTCGGCGACCGGCTGTATGCGCCGAAGGAATTCCAGAAGACGCCGTTGCAGTTGCACTCCGCCTACTTGAGCTTCGTGCATCCGGTGACGGAAAAGCAGATCACCTGTACCGCCGACACGCCGCCGGACTTTTTAGCATCGGCCATCGGGAAAGAACAACTCGATCCGTTTTAAGGCAGGAAAGTAGCCCGCTCTTCGGGGGTTGGCAGGCGGCATGAATCCCGCTTGCCAAACCAGCGATACCGATTTCGTGCAACCCACTTGTAAATGGCGTCTCGCCCGAACCGTGGGACGATTCTCCCGAGGACTCCCAAGAATCGGTACCCCGGCGAAAGGTAGCCGAGCAACTTAAGTACAGCGTCGCTGCGAACAAGCACGACGCCATCGGTCCAAACGAGGATGCTGTCCGGATCGCCTTCGGTCAGGTGATCCGGGACCATTTGCGCTGCCGTGGAGCCTTGTAGCGAGGCGTACTGAATCCGATGCTGGCGATCGTGCTTCACGAGCCAATCGACCGCACCGTTGCACAGGTTGCAGACTCCGTCGAAGAAGACGATGGGCCCTTTCGGGCCGCCAGATTCGGTCATTTCGCCATCGCGAGCGCGATCAAGTCGCGCGAGGGGCGGAAGGTGACATCTTCCTTGATCGTTTCGAGGATGGTCACGGGAACGTGCTCTTGACCTCGCAAGAGTTCGCCAACGATGGCTTCCACTAAGTCCTCCGGCGTCGACGCTCCCGACGAAATTCCGATCGTGCTGTAGTTGGTTTTCCAGTGCGGCAGTATTTCGTCTGGCGTCATCAGAAGGTGAGATTCTGCGCCACTCACTTCCGCCACTTCACGCAAGCGATTCGAGTTGGATGAGGTGGTTGAACCGACGACGAGAACGAGATCGGACATCGAAGCGAGCTCACGAATGGCAGTCTGCCGGTTGGTGGTCGCGTAGCAAATATCCTCCTTCGCCGGGGTCGTGATTTGCGGGAACCGGCGCTTCAGCACGGCCATCGTTGCCCGGACTTCATCCACGCTCAGGGTCGTTTGAGTCAACACGGCCAGCCGATCGTAGTGAGGAATTTCCAGCTTCTCGGCGTCTTCAGGCGTTTCGACTAAGACCATGCGCTCCGGCGCTTGACCCATGCTGCCTTCTGCTTCCACATGGCCCTCGTGGCCGATGTAGATCATGAAATAGTCGCGGGCAGCATAATGCTTGGCCTCGTTGTGGACCTTAGTCACCAGCGGGCACGTGGCGTCGATGATCTGCAAATTGCGCTCACGGGACTGGCGGCGAATCTCCGGGGATACGCCGTGGGCCGAGTAAACGACCACGGCGCCGTTTGGAATGTCCGAAATGTCCTCGACGAAAACCACGCCTTGAGATTCAAAACTTCGAACGACATGCTCGTTGTGGACAATGGCGTGACGAACGTACACCGGCGCCCCGTGAATTTTCAGGGC
>CAMAPH010000037.1:0-27601 GCA_945859975.1 Chthonomonas calidirosea | reverse complement strand
ACGCCGATCCAGGCGGCAACCATTCCCTCTGCAGTAGACGGAAAGGACGTCATTGGTCTCGCCCAGACCGGAACGGGCAAAACACTGGCTTTCGCCCTCCCCATCGTAGAGCGAGTGCAAAAAGGGCAGTGTGCCCTCGTCATGGCCCCAACTCGAGAGTTGGCCCTCCAAATCGAAGAGACCCTTCGAAAACTCAATCTTCGCACCGCCCTCCTCGTTGGCGGCGCCCCGATGGGCCGGCAGATCAGCCAGCTCAAAACAAACCCCACCGTTGTGGTTGCCACCCCTGGTCGACTTGAAGATCACCTCAAGCAGCGAAACCTGACCCTCAAGGCTGTCTCAATCGTCGTGCTCGACGAAGCCGACCGCATGTTGGACCTTGGCTTCGCTCCGGCCATTCGCCGAATTCTTTCCCAAACGCCTTGGCCACGGCAGACGCTGTTGTTCTCCGCCACCATGCCAAAGGACATCGCATCGCTTGCCGATGAGTATCTGCAGGACCCGGTTCGGGTCGAAATCGCGCGACCAGGAACGGCCGCGGCGAACGTGACTCAGGAGCTCATCGTCATTCCTGGCGAAGCGAAAGAGTCCACCTTGCAGGACTTGCTGTACGAATCGAAGGGACCGGTTTTGGTCTTTGCTCGAACCCGTCACGGCGCTCGAAAGCTCGCGAAAACGGTTCGAAACATGGGCCACTCGGCGGCAGAACTTCACTCCGACCGAACGCTCAACCAGCGCCGAGAAGCGATGACCGGATTTAAGTCCGGCGCATACCGAATCTTGGTCGCCACCGACATCGCCGCTCGCGGCATTGACGTGAAAGACATCGAACTCGTGATCAACTACGATGTTCCCGACTGCGCGGAGGACTACGTTCACCGCATCGGTCGAACTGGCCGAGCCGGCGCAAGCGGACGAGCGATCACTCTCGCCACTCCAGCCCAGCACAAGGACATTCGAGATATCGAGCGAATCATGAAGACGAAGATGGAGCTGTCGCCAAAATCGACAACCAACTTCCCAGCCGGTGCCCCTCAGGCCCAGCCGAAGCCAGGAGCAAATCGTGGCGGCGGTGGCGGACAGGGCGGAGCCCGTCCAAACTCGCGTCACGGCAGTCCGAAGGGACCAGGCCGACCTTTCAGCGGCCCACGACCAGCGCGACCCCGCGTCGCCTAAAACGCGCACGCTTAAGGGTTGATCATACGATCAACCCTTAAGCGACAATTTCGATCAGAACTCGATTACGCTGCGAATCACGTCGCCCGTTTCCATGGCGTGGAACGCTTCTTCAACCTGTTCCAGCTTGATGCGATTCGTCACCATTTTGTCCAGATTAAGCTGGCCCTTAAGATACAAATCGGCCAAGATCGGGAAGTCGTGGCTCGGAAGGGTATCGCCACAGTGGCAGACTCGAAGGGAAGCCTTATTCCAATAGACCCCCGTTGCCATATCGCCTAGATTTAGGTTCACCGCATCCGTCGCGGCAGGGAAGCCGATGGTTGTGGCCGTGCCGCCATACGCCAGCATCTTGATGGCCTGCTCCGTGCACATCGGAATCCCGGTTGCTTCGAAGGCGTAGTCCACGCCGCCGTCCCAACCGTCTTCGGTTAGAGCTCGAACTGCCGCAACCGGATCGCCAGACTTCGCATTAACCGCGTCGGTTGCGCCGAACTCGCGAGCCCATCCGAGCTTTGTTGGATTGACGTCAACGGCAATAATCTGCTTCGCGCCGGCAATCTTCGCGCCTTGAATTACGCTTAAGCCCACTCCGCCACATCCGATCACCGCGACGCGAGACCCTCGTTCCACGGGCGTCGTGTTGAATGCGGCACCGACGCCGGTGATCACTCCACAAGCCAGCAAGCATGCTCGGTCCAGCGGCATTTCTTCTGGCATCTTGATCGCCGCCTTAGAATGCACCACCGCGTGGGTAGCAAACGTTCCGCATCGCAACACCGGCGAGCATACGGCTCCGTCGGAAGTCCGCTTAATGCGCGGTCCGGGCCGTAGGGCCATGTAGCATCGACGAGGATCGCCCCGACGGCAAGCCGGGCACTGCTCGCAAGGCGCACGATAAGCCAAAACCACCGGATCGCCGGGCTTCAAGTGCTTGACATTCTCGCCAACCGACTCAACAATTCCTGCGCCCTCGTGCCCGAGCACGATCGGAAACGCCATTCCGTTCCCGTTGAGTGCCTTTACGGTGAGGTCGGTGTGGCATACGCCGCTGTACTTGATCTCAACCCGAACTTCATCGGCGGAAGGTGGATCGATTGAAATCTCTCGAACGACTGCCGGCTGACCGGGCTCTTCCAGCAACGACGCCAGACCTTGAATAACCATTGACCAAGGTTATCACGCGATCAGCTTTTGAAGGAGCGCAATGGTGAACTCCGCTAGCTTGGGAATAGCCTGCGCATGCATGATTTCTAGCCCGTGCGAGTTTTCCATCGGCAAGCCCAGCGTGATTGGTCTGGCACAAAGCCCGTGCGATGCGGCGCAAGAGGCGTCGCTACCACCGCGAGAGAACGCCTGATATTGTAAAGAAATGCCCGTAGACTTGCTGATTTCGTGCAGCAGATCCGCATCCGCGGCGCTCGTCTGTGAGTAACTGTCCGTCATCCAAACTGTTGGGGAAGCGGAAAGCTCGACGGGAGCGTCCGGAACGTTAGCTCCCAACTCGAGGGCAATGCAGATATCGGCCGGATTCCGGCTTAGGTGGTAGAGCGCACCCTCGCCACCGACTTCTTCCGAGGTCGTCGCAAGGAACGTAATCGGGGCCGAGACGTCTTTGAACGCCTCAAGAATGATGAGCCACGCTGCGAGATCCGCGCGATCATCCAAGAACCGTCCCGCGACATGATGCGGCAGCGTCACCAAATCACGCGAAGCGGAGGCAATAACGACCCGCGTTCCGACCCGAACCCCCGCTTCTGCAAGCGCGCTTGCAGAGAGCCCAGTGAAAACCTCCGCATCGTCCCACTTCAACGCTCCGTTTCGCGCCCGAACCGTGTTGCTTCGCGGATCCTCGGTGTGGATACTTCCAAAGCCTAGAATCCCGGGAAGAGTCGCGTGTGTGCCCAGAATGTCCACCGCGCACTCGCCCAGCTTCCAAGGATGCAAACCGCCGAGTGCACGTACTTTCAGTTTGCCGCTCGCCGAGATCGAAGTGACCATCAGCGCGATCTCATCAAGGTGGGCAGTGACAACGATGTGATTAGGTTCACCAAGGGAAACTTTTAAATTTCCCTTGCCATCAACCGAGCTCGTCAGCCCAATCTCCGCGACGTACCCGGCCATCAAATCCCGAATCGCGCCCTCGTGCCCCGGCGGTCCCGGTGCCCGAACCAGACTCTGCAAAACCTCAAGCGACGCAAATCGACTCATCAAACCACCTTATTCTTTCCACGGTTCTTTTTGCCGGGAGTCGGGTTCGAGAACCGGAAAAGCACGCCTGCCCAGAAGAATCCAAGGGAGATCACGGGAAAGGCCAAAGTGCCGATAAAGCTGGAAGGCTTCTTGGGAACTGGAAGCTCGACCACCATTGCCGCTGGCGGTCCAATCGGTGCCTCGTCAAGGACAACACCCCGCCCGGTCACGGCAAAAGTCGCTCCGAGACCTCCCACGCGGGCAATCGGATTGCCGGTTTCCACCGCTCGCCAAACCGATGCGGTGCGCAACTGTTCAATTGCGGGAGTGCCCATGAACCAGTCATCAATGCTCATCACGGCAATCATCGTGGTGCCGGAGTTGGCGTGACGCCACGAGATATCCGGGAAAAGCGCCTCAAAACACAAGATGGGTCCAACCTTTGCAAACGGCAACGTGAATTGTTTCAGCCCATCTTTGCTTTCTTCCAAGTCTCCCGAAGGCAAATTGAATCCTTTCGGGAGATACTGCCGGAACGGAACAAACTCCCCGAAAATAACGAGTCGAGTTTTGTCCGCGTACTTCCAAGATTGGTTGCTAAACAAAAACGCGCTCTGAAAGGTCGGCTTCTTACTGCGTTGTCCGCCAAAAAGCACCGGCGTCTTTTCGGGAAGATAGAACGGCACCGAAGGCGGCATTGTAGGCGCAGAAGTGATTCCTTCCGGCATGACAATCAGTTCTGGCTTGCTATCCAGCGCAATCGGAAGGAGTTCTCCAAAACGAGATAACAAGCGCGTGAACTCGGTATTGCTATCGCCGAAGGCTAGGTCTTCTCCCGGTTGTAACAGGCCGACTCTTACCGGCTTGGTATCCGTTTGCATCGCTGCCCGGCCAAAGTTGAGCGCCAAATACGCGGTGATCCACACTGCCATGGCGATCCAGGTTCGGCCCTTCGGCTTTCCGAAAACTTCTGCGGCCAACACATTTACCGCCACAAGGGCCGCACTCACCAAGAAGATCGTGCCGAAGTAAGCCCCTTGAATGAACTCCGGATACCTTCCCAGTGGTGCCGCCAAGAGACTCCAAGGAAACGCCAAAATCGGAATATAGGATCGAAACGTCTCCATTCCTGCCCAAACCAGCGGGATCATCCATCCCTTGTCGGCCCGATAGCATTTCGAAATTGCCATCCCAACGAGGCCGTAATAGATCGCAAAGAGGATGGTGACAATCACCCACGGGATAGCGCCGTAGACCGGACTACCCGTCCACTTGAGAATGAATCCGAAAACCCAGAAGAGCTGGCTAGCACCGTACCAAATCCCCATCCCATAGCCGCTTTTCCAAGCCTGCTTGTGATCCATCTCTCGAAGCGAAATGAGCCAAGGAACAAGCGCTACAAGGAGAACTAGGGCAAATCCAAACGGCGGAAAGGCCAGCATCAGCAAGATGCCGGTTGCAAGTCCAGGGCCAACTTTCTTAAGAACTTCTTTCGCCTTTTTCACCGTTCAAACTCCTCGCCGAGGTGCCGCAAATCATTGAGCCGCCGTATCATATAGCCGTTATCGTTTCTTCGCTCTAGCTCAGTGAGACCGGTGTTGCCGAATCGAAAGGAACGGCAAGTTTTGACCGTTGCCAAGATCATTCTAGCGATGATGACGCCCGCGGTTCCGCCATGCGTGACCACCAAAACGTTACCGGACAAGGTCTCAATCTCATCCAGAAATGGTCCCACTCGGTTCCAAACATCGGCAAATGATTCTCCTCCGGGCGGTCGCACTTCGGAAGTATCGAGCCCGGTGTTCTCGCCCAAATCTCGGAGCGCCGCGTGGAGGTCGGTAAAGTGTCGCCCCTCCCATTCGCCGAAACTGCGCTCGCGTAAATCGGCACGAACCTCGACCTTCGTTCGCACGGCAGCTTCGAAAGTGGCAATCGTTTCGCGGCACCGTTTGAGGTCCGAGCAAAAGATGCGGTCAATCGGAATGTTCAGCAAATGATCCGATAGCAGTTGCCCCTGACGGCGGCCGTCGCTATTCAGGCTGATGTCCGTGTGGCCCTGGGCGTAGCCGTGCTTGTTCCAGTCCGTTTCTCCATGGCGCACAACAAAGACCTTCATTCGACAACGCCTCTCATGCAACCACGGCTCTCATTAGACCGAGGAGTCTACACTTGCCAAGGTCGAGGCTCCGGTAACTCTCGGCCCGCGCGATCGACTTTGATTGAGCCCACCTTCAAAATGGGGACGGGTGTGGGCGGAACAGCCGTTGCTCGCAGCTTCAATATCTGCTGCGCAAAGTCGATATCCTCAATAAACCCAATCCCGATCTCCTCACCATGCGATCGCGCCAACCCGCACAGCAAACTCTTGTAAGCGGATGCAGGCACAACATGCAATTTCGGAACGTGAAACGCGTCAAGAACCTCCGAGATCTCTTCTTCGGTCGGGGAATCGGTGACAACGGCAAAAGCACTCGCGGCCGAAACTTCAAGGTGCAAACACCAATTTAAGCCGAGCTTCCTGCGCTCCTCAAAGCCGATCATCTTCCCAGATCCTAAGCGCAGACCTTCGATCGACACGCCGGAAAGCGGCAACTCATGATCAAACGACTCGTCCCAAAGCCGCATCCAGTGCGCTTTGCGTTGAGCCTCTAGCACCTGAGTCGTTAGAGACGCCGCCAACTCAACCGGCTCGGGTTCAAGCGGGATTCCCCAGCCGCCGGTCGGGGTTTCACTTCGCTCGCTCACCAAGAGTTCATCTGGGTTCAGCAAGCGCAAGAGCAAACGGACCGTCTGAGCAAGCACGGGGCTGGGCCGATAACTGGGAAACAGCACCATGCCGTCTCGAAAGTGTTGCTGCGCCTCAGCCAGCGCGGCCACGAGCACGTGGGGCGAGCGCGTTGCGTCCAGCGATCCGTAAAACCGAGTCCAAACCGGCACCTCGCCACGGTACAGAGCAATTTGTCCGGGCGGGCCGAGGTTAGGTTCGTTGGGGCTGAGGCAAAGCAGGTCGGACGAACCGAGATTCTCCCGCAGCCAGTGTCTCCAACTGTCCGCGGGCGAGCCGATTAACGCCGTGATTCCCACGATCAAACAGACGCAGTCACGAGCCGGAACTTACCAATTATTGAAATGCGCCAAGGTTTCTGCTGGAATGCGCTTCACCCGCGGAAGCAACGTGATCTCCGGATTTGCCTTACCGATGGCTATCAGTAAGACCGGGATGTGAGTCTCCGGAAGTCCAAATTCCGCGATCACTTTGTCCGGTTCGTAGCCGCCCATCGGCGCGGTGTCCCAACCTGCTTCTTTCGCGGCGAGCATGAAAGTCATCGCCCAAAGGCTAGGGCCCCGAAATGCCTCGTCGCGTTCGACTCGCTCCGTCGGCCAACCCTTCTTTGCGCTCGCAATCCAGCGCTCCCGGCGGTCTTCGCCAAAGTAGCCCGCTTCCATGTTTGCGTCAGCGACGATTTCGGCGTGCTGCTCCGCAGCTTTCAAATTGCCCAGAACGATCACCACGGCGCTGGCTTCGGTGATCTTCTTTTGGTTGAAGGAAGCGGCCTGAAGCCGGGCTTTCGCCTCCGGGGTGTCACAGACGATGTACTCCCACTGCTGCAAGCACATGGAACTCGGCGCCAGGTTGGCGGTGTTCAGGATCTCCAGCAGCACGGTTCGGTCGATTGAAACCGAAGGATCAAATGAAGGCACGGATCGGCGAGAACTCAGTACTTCGAGAAATTCCATGCCGTCAGGTTACATCCGACGAACAAGCAAATGTATGGCGGAGGAAGCTTCCATGCTTCGACGTCCTTATCGTCCCTCCTGGGCTCTCCGATCAGCGACTATACCAGCCTCGGGCTCAGCGTGGAACGGTCTGGCGATCCAAAATCGAAGTGAGAATTTGGTCGGCCGTGAGTCCTTCCACCTCGGCCTCTGGCCGCAGGAGCACACGGTGTCGCAAAACTGGCAGGCTCAGTTCCTTGATGTCGTCTGGAATCACGAAGTCGCGATCTCGTAACCTTGCCAAAGCCTTACCGGCGTTGAGCAGAGCGATTCCCGCACGAGGCGAGCCACCGACCAGAAGGTCATTCGCGCGCCGGGTCTCCTGGACAATTTTATAGATGTAGTCGAAAACGCGGTCTTCGACGGTGGTTTGGCGCACGACTTCCTGAAGCTCGATCAATTCCTGCACCGAGACAACTTTTTCGATGCCGGCGAGATCAAGCGACTGCGGCCGGAATCCGCCATGGTGCCGCTTCATTACGGCAATTTCTTCTTCCTGGCTTGGGTAGCTCACGAGAACCTTCAGCAAGAATCGGTCTTGCTGAGCTTCAGGTAGCGGGTACGTACCTTCAAAGTCGATCGGGTTTTGGGTGGCGAAGACGAGGAACGGAGGCGGCAGTGGGTAGGCCTCACCGTCAATCGTCGCCTGCCGCTCTTCCATGGCCTCAAGCAACGCCGCTTGGGTCTTCGGCGGAGTTCGGTTGATTTCATCCGCCAGCAGCACGTTCACAAAGATGGGTCCCTTTCGAAGGCGCAGCTCGTTGGTCTTAAGATCGAAGATGCTCGTGCCGATGACGTCGCTCGGCATCAGGTCCGGCGTGAACTGCACTCGGCCGTATTCAAGGTCAAACGTCCGCGCTACGGTCCGAACTAAGAGCGTTTTCGCCACGCCCGGAACGCCTTCCAGCAAGATGTTACCGTTGGCCAGAATGCCCACCAGCACCTGCTCAATCACGGCATCCTGCCCAGAGATGGCCTTGCGGACCTGGAGAAGGACCTTTTCTGCAATTTGCGCGACGTTCATTGGCCGGAATTTACCGAACGTGCGGTAAACATTGTTGGTGTTAGACGTGCGCGGATTGCGCAAAGAGTACAAGCGGCACCTCGCCGTCAATGATTTGACCTTCAACGTTCAACCCGGCGAGATCATCGGATTGCTGGGGCCAAACGGGGCAGGTAAGACCACGGCTTTGCGATGCATCGCGGGCATTCTTCGCCCCACTGGTGGCGAGGTCTTCATTAACGGGTTCGATGTTGTGCAGGACCAAGCCCGGGCAAAAGCAAATCTCGCGTTCGTCCCCGAAGTACCCGCGCTTTACGAACTTCTAACCGTCGAAGAGCACCTGAAGTTCATCGCCATGTGCTTCAAGCGGATGGACCTATTCGAGTCGCAAAAGGAAACGTTGCTTTCGCGCTACCGACTTTCTGACAAGCGAAATGAGCTCGTTGCCACTCTGAGCAAAGGAATGCGTCAGAAACTCTCCGTGGCCTGTGCGCTCATTCACGATGCAAACGTGTTGCTCTTCGACGAGCCTCTGATCGGTATCGACCCAGAAGGAGCGCGAGAACTGAAGGATGAGATCACACGAGCACGCGATGCCGGCGCCGCGATCCTCATTTCAACTCACCTGCTCGACACCGCCGAGAAGCTTTGTGACCGGTTGCTCATCGTCCAGCGCGGCATCCTTCGTGCCCAAGGAACCGTTGCGGAACTGCGCGAACAATTTGGCACCGCCGACCAGTCGCTCGAAGACATCTTCCTTTCGATTACCGCCGAAGATTCACCTCCGGTTCTTTCTGCTTGAACTCGATGCATCCACTGATTTTTCTCGCGGTCCGGTCGTTTCTTAACGGCATCAAGCGTGCATTTTCGAATGTTCGCCGGCTGATTGGCGTGCTGTTCTTCTTTGGTTACTTCGGGCTTATCCTCTTCCGCCCATTCCAAAAAGGGCCCACGTTCCGTAAGCTCTCACCGACCAACGACGCGTTGGTGCTTCCTCCCGTCAACACCCTGGAGCCCTACATCTTTGCAGTGTTCGCCGTGCTCTCGCTGGTCCTGAGCCTGGGTGTCTTCAGCGGCAAAGTCGTTCACCGTGCAGCCGATGTGGATGTGCTGTTCCCGACTCCGATCAACCCGAAGCTCGTGCTGGCTTTCAACATCGTGCGGGAGTTTTTCTTCACCCTGCTGATGCCGTTCTTCTTCATCGTAATCGGCGGTCGAGGCTCGATGGAGGGAGTGGAGTACTTGTTCCGCAACTTCCCACAGTACGGAAGTTATTTCCTCCGCGTCGGGATGGGATCGTGGATTTTGCTCGCTTTGATGTGGACGATGATCGGGTTCGCGGTTCGGTTGTTCCTAAATCGCGACTGGAAAAAGCCTGCACAGGTGCGTTGGGCGGTCGCCTTGGCTGTGGTCGGCCTACCTATTCTCTTCATCATCCTGTTAGCGTTCTCCCTTCGCGATAACTTGACCGGATACACGGTCACCGGCGCCTTGGGGTCCCCACTCGCAAAGATCGCCTTCTGGCCCGCAACTCTCGCGACTGCAACCGTCATGGCTCCCCTGAACAGCAATTTGCTGTACGGAACTCTAGGAGCACTTGGTCTCTTGGTCTGCACCGGCCTCGGACTCTGGGGTGCCATGCAACAGGCAACTTGGATGTACGACCAAGCCGCCACCCGAGGGAACGAAGCCGGCAATATCTCGAGCATGCAAAAGAAGGGCGATACCTTCGGCGTTCTGGCCGAATACGCCCGCCAAGGCAAGATTAAGCAAAACCGGATTTCGAAGTGGATCGCCGCCAAAACTCTGGTGGGCGCTCCGGCGTTTATCTGGCGAGAGGCGATTCTTCAGTTCCGTGGAGGAATCTGGCAGTACGTCGCATTATCAATCGCAGCATTTGCCTTAACGGGAGTTGCCACCTTCGGATCGACAAGAATCTCCACCGGTGCGTCGTACCTTTTCATCATCATGCAAGCGGCGAGCACGTTCATGCTTGCAACCGCCGGCGCCCAGATTGGCTTCGTCGAAACCCTAAAGCGCGTCGATGTTCTAAAGCCACTTCCGTATTCGCCCAACATCACCGTGTTCTGGGAGGTCATCTCTAAGGCCATCCCTGCGGCGCTTGTCGTCGTTCTAACGTCCGTCGTCGCAGGCTGTTTCCAGCCTAGGCTCTGGAACGAAGCGATAACGCTGGTGTTCGTGCTTCCAAGCTATTCGCTGCTGTTGTCGTCCACCACGATGCTGTCGACACTGCTTTTCCCGGACGTCGACGACCCTACTCAGCGGGGCTTCCGAAGTTTCATTTCAATGATCGCGCAGGTCTTCGGCACCGTGCCCGGCATCATCTGCTTCTTTGCCGCATTCGCGCTGCACATCCCGCTACCGTGGGTCATCCCCGTGCTCGTTCCGTTACAAATTGGCCTCGCTTTCGGACTCTCGTTCATCTCGGGCAACTTTTTCGCGAACTATAACCCCAGCGAGTAAACTAGGGCAGAACCGAATGGCTCTTTTTGTTGTTGAGTCTCCCGTACCGGTATGAAAATCCGCAGCTCCACTAAGATTGCCGTTGGCTTTGTTGTCCTTGTTGTAGGCGGATATTTCGGGCGTCAGATCATCACCGACCAGATGATCATGAACGAGAAGTTCAGCCCGATCGCTCCCGGTCGCGTGAACTTGGTTGGGATCGACGCCGGCGCCGGTTACCGAATCATTACGGCAAACTTCATGGCCCAATTGGTTGAGGCTTCCGGAGACTTCGACTCCAAGGACTCTGACAGTGGCGGCGCCACCGAAGGCGCCATCAAAAAGCGAGTCCCCATCAAGGAGCTCCTGCAAACCCTGCAGGGCAACGAGAAGGCGTTGGGCCAGTTCATCATGGTGCTCAACGAAATGGCCGAAGACGACAGCTGGCCAAGCGTTCGGGTGATTTGGAAGTCCGAAGACATCGACAAAGCGCTCAACGGCGATAAGGCACTTGCCAAGCGGCTGGAGCATGACCTGAACATGAAGTTGGACGGGCTACCACTCTCCATCCTCGACTTTGACTCGATGGAGAACGGCATCATCATCGAGACCCCCGTGCCAATGTCCATTCCGATTGGGGGAGAAATCAAAGAGGTCATTGGTCGAGTTCAAGAGCCGTACCGCCCTCGAATCATGAAGGCCATCGAGGCACGACTGAAAGACAAGGGCAACGTCACCCGAGAAATGCAGGCGGGTTACTACAAAGAGGAAGCCGAAAAGATTCTAAAGTCCACAAAGAATCGCGAGATCGTCGCCGACTCACTCAAGGGAATGATCTCCAAAGAAACCGCGACAAAACGAACGGAAAATCCAAAGCGAGTGCTGGGCAGTGCTTCGGTAATCGTGAGCGACAACTTCATCACCGGCGCTTCCTTCCGTGAATACAAGGGACCAGACAACAAACCGCTTTACGACCTAGTAATCACGCTAAATGACGAGGGCCGAAAGCGATTGTGGCAATATAGCAAGAAGCGCGTGGGCACCCAGATTCTGATCACTGCTGACGGTATTCCGGTGGCCGCCCCCAGAATCCGGCACGAGCTTGAACAGGGCGAACTCACAATCACCCAAATGCAGGACAGGACCTTGGTCGAAGAAGCGGTTGACTCCATCAACGGCAATGCCAAGAAGGCCGCCGCCTTACGAAGCCAGACGAAGATGCGCCCTTCTTAAACACCCATGTTAAATCGAACTTCCGCCTTTCTGATCACCGCTACCGCCGCTCTTGGACTCGCGGGTTGTGGCTCATCGGGTTACGTCCCCAAAAAGCAGCCGGAAGTTCCACCACTTTCGGAAGCGGGGCTCACCGCCGATGTCCTCCTTCCGCTCAAACCCGGAAGCGCTTGGACATACCGAGTCGATACGATCATCCAGAATCGCTCGGGAGTTCAGCCTGAAACCGGCGTCATGGAGCTTCGTGTCGCAAAGTACGTCAAAAACGGCGCCGTCACCAACGCGACCCTCGAGTTCGTCCGCGACAACAAGGTCGTCGATGAGCAAGAGTGGCGGATCGACAAAACCGGCATCTATCAGATCAGTTCCGGCACTACGCGTACCAAGTTCTCCAGCCCCGTGCCGTTCCTCATTACTCCCCTCGTGAAGGACAAGATCACCCGATGGAATGGAACGGGCTACACCGTGCTCCAGAAGGTCGGCAAGATCTCTTCCAGCCTTCGCCTTCGCGGTCCTGAGGTGGTCGACACCAGCCTAGGTAAAAAATCTGGCATCGCCGTAGAAACGTTGACCGAATTTACGGTCGGCACCGTGAAGGGCAACACCGTTTCCACCACTTGGTTTGAACCCAAGGTCGGCATCATTCGTCTTCGCCAAGCCGTGACCCTGCCAACCGGCAGCGTCACCACGACCCTAAGCCTATCCAAAGCACCCCTATGAAGAAACTCTGGCTCATTCCCACCTTCGCCATCCTCGCGATCGGGTGTAACAACGCTACGACGGCAAAGACCGAAGACCCGAAAGAAACGGTTCCAAGCGTCACTTCAAAAGGCCCGGAAGCAACCCCGGCCGTAGATCCAGCTTCCGTTCCAGCCGAACTCAAGCACGAAGGCTATGAGTACTACGGGCTTGGAGCAGAGAAGCCGATCAACATGGAAATCGTTTCCTCCGCCGGCAATGCTATACAGACTGGAGAACAGTCCGTCAAGCTGAAGTCGGTCGAAGGAGGCAAGGCGATTTACGAAATCACGCGAACCGGCCAACTTGGACAGCAGCTCGGCAACATGGAGGTCCGCGTTGAGAAAGATGCGATTTACGTTCACTCTTCCCCAATCGCAACCGTCGGCGAAAAGGACATCGAGCTCCCTGCATCCCTGGCCCCAGGTTCCACCTGGAAAACCCGCACGATCGTCAAGCAGGATGGCCAGACCATGGACGTCACCAACGACTTTAAGGTCGAAGGCGTCGAGAAGCTGAAAACCAAGGTCGGCGAATACGACGCGCTTTTGGTTACTTCTAAAGGTTCGGGAACCGTACAGGGGCAAAAGTTACGTATGGAAACTCAGAGCTGGCACGTGAAAGGCCGCGGAAACATCAAGACCATCATGAAGACCTTTGATGCTACAAACCGCGCAAACACGATCACCATTCAAGAAACCAAGTAATCATGTTGCGCACTTTCGGTATCGCTATTGTCTGCACCTTAGCGGTTGGATTAGGCTCATTTGCGGCCACAAATCTTGTTGGTAAGGGTGTGCCGATGGCGATTTCTTCCGGAAGTGAAAAGCCCGGCCCGCAACTGGATGCGGTCAACTGCATCCGACCCGCTGACGTTCCTGGATCGGTCGCCGTTCTGAAAATGGGCGGCCTCACGATCCCCGTCGACATCCACGCCAACGATCACGCGGGTGAGATGACCATTCGACTCGTCTCCAAGGGCGAAACCATCGACCAGGAGCGATACCAGTGTTCCGAAAAAGCCTTCCTGCTCAGCTACGCCGCCGGTGAACGGTTCAGCCCGCCGCTCCCGCTCATGACTTTTCCAATGAACGTTGGAGACCGCTGGGACTGGACCGGTGAAATGCACGCCCAAAGCGAAACCCGAAAGGCCCGTGCAAAGGTGACCAGCGAAGTATCGAAAGCCGATGTTGGTGGCCGAAACATGCCATCGGTAAAGGTGGAAGTCAGGCTGGAAATCCTTCCAGAAAACTCCGGTGATTCCATCAAACGCTCACTGACGTTCTGGATGGTCGAGGGCAAAGGCGTCGTTCGCCGTGAGTTCGGAGACGAATCCGTAAGAGAATCCGCGCCGAGGTAATTCATGGCCGCCATTTCGAACTCCTTTTCCAGCGCGCTAGATTCAAGAAAGCAGGTCGCCAAGCTGGACTATGGGCTGATCTTCGCAACCCTCGCCCTTGTCGTGCTGGGCCTCATGTCGATCTACAGCGAAGGCTACGGCAAAGACGGCCTGAGTAACTTTAAGCGGCAACTGGTTAACACCGTCATCGGACTCATCCCGATGGCCGCCATGTACTTTGTTCCTATCCGCTTCTTGCAACGTGCCGCAAGCGGTCTTTACATTGCGGTCGTTGGGCTACTCGCCGGCTCATTGGTCATCGGAAAAACCATCAACGGCAGCCAACGCTGGATCGACATTGGACCGCTCCAATTCCAGCCAAGTGACCCGGCAAAGCTTCTGTCGGTGATTACGCTGGCCGCGTTCTTCACAAACCGGCTCGACCGGATAAAGGAACCATCCACCTTCTTCTGGGGCCTCGCCCATGTCGCCTTGCCCATCGCGCTCATCCTAAAGCAGCCACACTTGGCTGCCGCGCTTCTGATGCTTTTCACCGGCTTTGCGATCTCGCTGGTCGCCGGAACCCCCATCAAGTTCTTTGCCATCGCGGTGGGCGTGTTTACCTTTGTCGCGGCGTCCGTTTTGCTGGTTCCGCCAGTCCGGGATCTCCTTCTTCGTGACTACCAGAAGGACCGCATTGAGGGCCTAATGTCGACGACCAAGGACAACAAGGACGCGAACTACCAAACCGACCGCGCCGAAATCGCCTTTGGCGTCGGAGGGCTCTACGGCACTGGATTCCTGAACGGAAAACAGAAAGAGCTGAAGTTCATCCCGGAGCAGCGCAACGACTTCGTCTTCACCGTCCTCGGCGAAGAAACGGGGCTGCTCGGCTGCACCATCGTGCTCATCGCCTACGCTTTCTTCTTCTATCGGGTCTTCATGATCATGCTGAAGGCGAGCGAGCCGTTTTATCAGATGATGGCGGCGGGAATCTTTGCCGTCCTTGGATTCCATACCGTGGTGAACCTCGGCATGGTCCTGCAGCTACTGCCAGTGGCGGGAATGTGGCTCCCCTTCATGAGCAGTGGCGGTACCGCGATCTGGCTTTGCCTTGCCTGCGTGGGCCTTCTTCTGAACATCAAGCGACACGAACGTCCAGTTCTGTTCTAGTCGACGATCGCGGGTGGAATACCAAGAGACAGCAGAAGCATCTGCGTGATGATGATCTTGTAGATCGTCGCGATCGGAAACAGCACCGAATAAGCCCCCGTCGCGAGGTCATTCTTCGTTTGATCCACCGCAAACCCTAGGCTGACCGGCTGAGTCTGCGCTCCGGCATACACGCCAAACAGCACGTTCAACGGAATCTTTAGCGCGTAGTAGCCGAACAACATCGTTACCACTCCCGAACCCGCCGTGAGCCCAAGCCCGACCAGAAACACGTTCATCCCCTCGCCGTGGGAGAGCGTGTTGAAGAAATCAAACCCGGCTCGCGTGCCGATTCCCGCCGAGAACAGCAGCAATCCAAACTGCCGTAAAGTCAAATTAGCCGAGTAGGGAAGGCTCCAAACGATCTTTCCCGTCCGCCGCATCCGACCCAAAATCAACGCCATGACCAGCGGACCTCCGGCAAAGCCGAGCTTGAAATGACTGCCGCCGGGCAACGGAATTGGGATACTTCCCAGCAATAAACCTAACGCTAACCCCAGGCAGAACGACAGCAAATCCACTTCGGCCAGCGCGCGGTACGAGTCGCCAAAGAACTTCGACACCCCCTCCATGTCCTTCCGGCGCGCCAAAACGCGAACCCGGTCTCCGAGTTCCAGAACCGTATCCCCGTTCGGAACGAAGTCCAAATCCCCCCTCCGAACCCGGGTGAGCAGAGCCTGCTGATGCATCGGAAGATTCAACTGCTTCAAGGACCGCCCCGCAATATCCGGCCGACTCACAAAAATCCGCCGCACATCGAACTCACTGCGATCAAGCTCCAGCGCTTCATCTGACCGCTGCCCAAGCACCTTCTCCGCGTACTGGATGTCGATGGCCGAGCCAACCACGGTCACCAGATCCCCTTCTTGCAGCACCAGTCCGCCGTTGGCGAGCTCCTCATAGTCTCCCCGCCGGACGCGGCCGAAAATCAAATCGTGCCCCGGCTCGGAGGCCAGCTCGGCGACCGACTTTCCAAACGCCGAAGGGTTCGTTACGACCACCGTCACGACCGAAAGCTTCTGCTTCAGCTTGCGAAAAGCCGGAATCGTCAGTGCTTCCTCCGCCAAGTTCACTCGAAAAGCGGCCCGGGCAAGAATCATCACCAACATCGGCCCAAACACGCCGACTGGGTACGCAAGCGAGTAACCCACGACCGGCTCGGCGGTATTCCCTTGCGCCTCTGTCACCGCGTCGACCGCGCTCGCCAATCCGCTCGCATTCGTAAACGCCCCGCCAAACATTCCCGCCGCCTGCGGCCCGGTTATCCCGTATTGGCGAGACGCAAAGTAGGTCGCAATCCCCGCCAAAGTGAGTCCTGAGAGCGCGGTGAGTACGCGCTTTCCGCTTTCGCGCGAAAGGATCTGCCCGAAAGATGAAGCCGACGACAAGCCGATCGTGTAAACCAGCATCGATAGGCCCAGCAAGTAAACGATGTCTGGCAAGTGCAATCGCTCGTCAATCGCCCCAATCGCCAGCCCCACAAACAGCACCGCCGCCGTACCCAATCGAGCACCACCAATGCGAATTTGACCAAGCGGCAAGCCCAGCGCCGCAACCACAACGAGGAGCAAAAGCGGCTGCGCAATCAGCATCGCGAGAACGGAGTTTCCGAAATTACGCACCGAATCCGCACCGCTAGACCACAAACTCACGTTACAATCATGGAACGTTGCCACGGATCGGTGACGTGAAAGGTGAATTCAACGGATGAAAGCAGGCAACAAAGCCCGCAAGCCGACTGCAAAAGCCGCGAAACCCGCGGCAGCTTCGCATCGAAAGCTTGATGTTCTCGGTCTCAGCATGATTGCCCTCGGGCTGATCATCTGGGTCGCCCTCGCTACCGCCCAAGCCGGGTTGGTCGGCGATGCATTAGGCAACGCCTTCCGCACCCTCTTTGGCCAAGGCGCGTGGGCCGCCCCATTTGCCTTTGTCGCCGGTGGCGTCGGCCTCGTTCGCGGAACCGGTTGGACTTGGCACCGATTTGCCTGGGGCCTCTGCCTGATCCTTGTGGCCGCTCTGGCCGGGCTTTCCTATCGACTCGGCGGTGACCCTTTCGACCCCGTGAACATCACCGGCGGTGGCGGCTACCTAGGCGCGGTCATCGTGTATGCGACCGTCAGCATGATCGGCACGGCAACCCCGGTCGGAATCGGGCTTCTTGGCCTGATTGGTCTTGTGCTCGTGGCCGATGCGCCGATCCGCGTTTGGATCGAGCGCGGAAAGCAGCAAGCAAAGCAAGTTCGCGAGATGCTGCCAGAAATGCCAAAGCGCGCGCCAAAGGCAACCAATCCCGAAGCCGAACGGGCGCGCATGAAGCCGCTTTTCAAACACGCTGTCGAGCCGGAACCTGAGCCAGAACCCGCGCCGGTGGAGAAGCCATCCCGTCGCGTCCCGCTAGAAGCGCCGATCCTTGAGGACGAAGCCCCCGCCAGGGAACCCACCGTCCCGCGCCGCCGCGAGCTCATTGGCCTTGGTGCAACGGTGCAAAAGAAGGTCGAAGAGGAAAAAGAGACCGTCGCCCTCCCGACCGAAGTTCCAGTTCCCGCCGAAGGCTACACTCTCCCGCCGATCACCCTGCTTGCCGAAAACATCATGCAGCCGGCGCGCTCGCCCATCGAGATGCAGCAGAACATCGAGACCCTCGAGGGCACCCTCGAACAGTTCGGCATCGACGCCAGCGTGGTAGAAGTCGCCACCGGACCGACCGTCACGCGTTACGAAATCCAGCTTGGCCCAGGCGTTCGCGTCAACCGAATCACCGCTCTCGCCGACAACATCGCGATGGACCTGGCGGCTTCCAGCATTCGCGTCGAAGCCCCCATCCCCGGCAAAGCCGCCATCGGAATCGAAATCCCCAATGCGACTCCCGCAATGGTCACGCTGAGAGAGTTGTGCGAAACCAAGGAGTTCACCGGACATCCAAGTCGCCTTCTGGTCGCTTTAGGTAGAGACGTTAGCGGTAAGAATAAGTACGCAGACCTCACCAAAATGCCGCACTTGCTCATCGGCGGTGCCACCAATTCCGGAAAGTCCATCGGCCTCGCGACCCTCATCACCAGCCTCCTGATGCGGAACACGCCGAAGGAAGTTCGGCTGGTCATGATCGACCCGAAGCGGGTCGAACTCACCCTCTTCGACCGCATCCCGCACCTCATGTGCCCGGTGATCAAAGACGTGAAGGAAGCCGCCGGCGTCCTCCGCGCCGTTTGGCGAGAAATGGACCGCCGCTACGACCTGTGTAGCGAAGCCGGCGTACGAAACATCGAAGGCTGGAACAACCAAGCCAGCTTTAACGAAAAGCTCCCGTACATCGTGGTCATCGTCGACGAGCTCGCCGACCTCATGATCCAATGCGGCGCGGAAGTCGAAACCGTCATCGTCCGCCTCGCTCAGCTCGCCCGTGCCGTCGGAATCCACCTCGTCATTGCCACCCAGCGGCCTTCCGTAGACGTCATCACCGGCCTCATCAAGGCAAACATCCCGTCGCGCATCGCTTTCTCCGTTGCCAGCCAAATCGACTCGCGCACCATCATCGACTCGAAGGGCGCGGAAAACCTCATCGGTCGCGGGGACATGCTGTTCCAGCCCGTCGATGCGATGAAGCCGACCCGAATCCAAGGCTGCTTTGTCTCGGAGAAAGAGATCGACGCCGTCTGCCGATTCTGGCGCGAGCAGCAATCGCCAGACTACGTTCTGCAGCCCGTCGAAGCCACTGGGGAACCTGGCAAGCGAACGCGCGAGGACGAAGAGCCCGACGAGGAGATGGACGGCCTTTGGGAAGACGCCGTGCGATGGGTGGTGGAGCGCGGAGAGGCGAGCACCTCGATGCTCCAGCGCAAGTTCAAAATCGGCTTCCAGCGCGCCTCGCGTCTGCTGGACGTGATGGAAGAACGCGGCATCGTCGGCCCCCGAGACGGCCCACGCCCGCGAGAAGTTTTGCTGAACGTTCTGGACGTTGACGCAATCTTCGGCCAAGCACCGCTGTATGAAATCGGAGGAACGCTGGACGATGAACTGCCGCCCGAAGAAGAGGACGAGCGTTAAGGCATTCCCGTGTTATCCTAAATTCGAGCAAAAATGATCACCGCGCTGGCTTGCATCCTCATGAACTCAACCCCGACCCTGAACATCGAAGACCTCGCGAAGCAAGTCGATGAAAAGCGCCTGCGCGCAACGGTAGAGAAGCTGGCAAGCTGGCCAAACCGGAACAGCAACAATCCGACCCTAACCGAAGCCGCCTACTGGATCGCCGGTGAGTTTCGGCAGATCCCCGGCATCGAGGTCGAGATCATGAAGTACGAGATCCAAAAGGGTCAACGCGTTCCGGAGACCAAAGAAGTCGTTCAGGTCATCGCTACTTTGCCGGGTACCGACCCGACGCTTAAGGCCCACCGAATCGCCATTGGCGGACACCTCGACACGATCAATATGGGGCCTGAAGGAATATCCGGCAAGGCACCTGGTGCAAATGACGACGCAAGCGGAGTTGCGGCCGCATTGGAATGTGCCCGTATTCTTAGCCAGCAAAAGTTCAAGCGCACCCTGCACTTCATCGCCTTCTCGGGCGAAGAGCAGGGCCTCTTGGGCTCCACCGCCCTCGCCAAGCGCGCCAAAGCGGAAGCCTGGACGATTGACGCCGTGCTGAGCAACGACATGATTGCCAACAGCCAGAACAAGCGGGGAGATAAGGAAGCCAATGCGGTGCGCGTGTTCAGCGAAGAAACCGAAACCCACGCGGGCCGAGAACTTGCGCGCGTTATGGAGTTCCTCCAGCGCGAAAGCGGTTCGAAGCACCGCATCAATCTTGTGTTCCGGCGCGATCGCTTCGGTCGCGGTGGCGACCACACGCCGTTCAACCGCGAAGGCTTTACCGCCATTCGCGTCGTCGAGCAGCACGAGGAGTACAGCCACCAGCACACCGATCAGGACCTCCCCGAGTTCATGGACTGGCGCTATCACGGCGAGAACACGCGGTTGAACCTGCGAATGCTCGCCCACTTTGCCAACGCCGAAGCCGCCCCGACCCAGGTTCGAGTCGACCGACGCCAAGGGTACGAGAGTCGCGTGACGTGGAAAGGGAACGCCGGACAGGAGTATCGCGTCTATTGGCGACTGACCACGAGCCCAACTTGGCAAGGTGCTACCACGGTTAAGGGTTTAGAAGCACTACTGCCCAAGTATCACAAAGACGATTACGTATTTGCGGTAAGCGCAGTAGGCGGCGTGCCGATAGTTGCGGAGTAAATCAGAAAGTCGGGACTTTTGCGGTTCTGGTCGCAAGATATCGTGTCACTATAAAGGCAAGAGTAGGATATTCCTGCTTCCGTAGTTTCTCAGTTCATCTGCTTTCCCGGGGAATTTCATAGGTTAGAGAAAGCAACCTAGGAACCTGAAATGTCCATTTCCCTTGTGAGTCTTGCCCTTGCTGCCGCGTTGCCTACGCCATTCAGCGCCCCCCAAACCAATCAGACCGAAACGCAGTCCCACTCCGGCGTGTTTCGAAGCGAATATCCCCTGATGTCAACCGAAGGGGAAGGCACCATCAAAGTTAAGCTGATCCTCGCAAACAACGGCATCGCAAAACTTGCTCTCTTCCGTGACGGAGCTTCCAAAGGGTCGGCGGCCGATGTGCAGCAATACGGCACGGTGATTCGATCCTTAGCCCAAGACAGCTCGATTCAGCAAATCGGTACCTGGAAGCTAGAAAGCGGAATGGCCGTGGCAAGATTCACGAGTCTGGTTGTGGGTGGTAAGACGACAAGGGCCACCACTTTCATCGAGTTTAGAAAGCAAGGTGAAAGGATGATAACGTCGGACTACACCACCGCGTTCTACGGAAAGAATTTCTCGATGTCTATGTACCGATCGCTTGGCGAAGTCGCGGAAAGCGACTCCTATAAGCAGCAAGTCGGGTCCACTGCGAACGCTACCGTAAATGGTGAAGGCGTGATCAAGTTCGGTAACGGCGACCGCGTTGAGATTACGAATCTCGACTTGAAGATGAACAAGGCGAAATCGTTCAGCCTTCGCTTGTCAGGTGCCTCCACCGTCGACCTCAGTGGCATCTATCTGAAGAGTGGACGAGACTACCAACTGACCATCCGCCAAATGATCGTAAAAGGACGCACGGTCACGGGGCGAGGAACTGGCCTGCTCTCCATGAACCAATCCAGGAACATGTTGCAAAAGTTCAGCTTCTCGGCCCAAATGAACAACGCCTACAAGTCGGCGTCGCTGGTCTTCGTTCCTTTCAACCGATAAATTGCGCTTGTGGGGTTTCTTCGGCGACTAGCCGAAGAGGCGCCACTTTCGTTTTTCCTTACCAGCATGTCTTGACTCTGAGATATAGCGGTCTCGAAAGCCGGGGATGATCCGCTCGTGCCAGTCCAGCACATACTCGTAAAGCTCAGGATCAGTTTGCTTAACAGAAGCGACCTGCTTTGCAGAATGAGCTGAAATCTGATAGGCGATCTCTTTGTGATTGCGGGCATACGCTCGCGCCGCAACCGCAGAGTAGCGCCCCCGGTGCTTCTTATCAACCTGCTTGACCGCTCGATATGCTGTCGTTGACAATCTCCAATCTCCTCCAAACCGAGCAAAGTACATTGCTGCATCAAATCTTGCCGCTAAAGCAAAGTAATCTTTGGAGTCGTCCTCAATCACAATTTGGTAAGCCTGTTCAAGAAAAGATTGTGCTTCCTTAACTTCAGCACGGTCCATGTGCTTGTGAAACCGAAACAGGGAGTATAGATGGGGATAGTCTGCCATCAGCCGTAATCTGCCTAAAACCGCATCCGGTATCTCCGCTGGACGTTTTCGCGAATAGCTTTCTAAAGCGTGAAACATGCCCCAGGTCGCGACGACAGCGTCTGGTTGCTTTTGAATTGCGATCAAATTTTGCGTATCCGTTCTCAGACCGTTGGAGAGCCTAATGAATGGCTCAACAATCAGAGTAATCACGGAAACGGAACCATAAGAAACGAGTCCAAACTGGGCCGGTAGCTCTAGCCACGATCGATTTGCTGCGAAAAACAGCAGGGCGAGGACTCCCGAGGTAAAGCTAAAGAGATGACCACTGACAATGAACCAAGTAATGTCTTTGATTGTCGGATTTGCCTTCGACGCAACCACGTAGGACTCGTGTTTATACCGGATCGGTAACTTTCGGTTCCGAATGTAAAGCGGTATGTGTAGCACCGCAACGGTATGAACCGTGAAACGCCTAAGCAACGCCGCAAAGACGTGGCCCAGTTCGTGGACCACGCTGACGAGCAGCGCGCCCGCGCACCCAGCGAGTACTTTTGTTAGAATGTGCTCCATCCTATCGCTCATTGTGAAATCCTTAGGGCATCCGGTTGTGAAAGTCGAAGCTCCATGATTGTGAACATTGACAGGCCGCGAAGTTCAGAGTTAGTCAGTTATTGTATCACTGAAGCTTCTCAGTTCCTCCGGTAATGTCTCCGTGAATCCAGGCACGATGCGCTCAAACCACTCCAAGGCGTGATCGTAAAGTTGAGGTGTGTCTTCGCGATTGGGCCGGAAAGTTCGGAGGGCGGTGGTCAGAAGGCTCGTTGCAAAAGGGATGTGATTGCGCACATAGGCCCGGGCTGCGACTGCAGTCCAACGGTTGAGATCATCTTTCGTGAGTCGCTTGGCCCTTTGTAAAGCCTCCGTGCTGACCTCAAAGTTCTGTTCGAACCTCGCGGTGTACATTGCGGTCTCGTAAAAAATGGTAATCGTGAAAGGAGTAAATTGTGCGAGTTGGTTCGCAAGCTCGTATGCTTTCTGAAGACACGGCCTTGCTTCTTCGACACGATTGGAATCCATCAGACTGTAGAAACGATATAGCCAGTAGACGTACGGGTACCTCTCAATCTGGCTCAACCGTTCAAAAGTCTCTTCGGGATATTGTGAAGGCCGAAGTTTGCCCGTATCCCTCAGAGCATAGTCAACTTCAAAATTTGAAATGCGCCAGTGCGGATAGACGTTGAGATCCCGAATTGCTTGAACGATTGTTTCCTTCTGATCCGATGGTGGCCGTGTTATCTGGAATGCAAGATCCCCGAGGGCAATGCTGGCATAGCAGAGCATCCCTATGATCACCTCGGATGGTAAAGCCGGCCGAGTGTTGAAGTAATAGACGAAAGCTATCGTAATAAGCGTTAGGCTGAAAATGTGTCCTGAAACATAGAAGCACACAAGTCTTTCCCTCGATGGCCGGATTGGAATGGCGGAGACAAAGGTTGCAAATCGATTATGGTTCCAGCCAGGAATGGGCCTGAGAATGGGTACGCCTAGCAGAACAATGTGTTCTAACTCAAAGCCTAGCATCCAGGTAGCTAGTGTCTGTCCAACATTCCGGAGTAGTAGATGAAGCACACCTCCCCCCAAAAATGAGAGCGCAATGATCGTGTAATAAGTTACATCTTCAGTCATTGCGTCCTACGGAGTGTCTGGCCGGGAATCCTCCCGGCCAGACCGTGGTCCTTACTTCTTCAATCGCGCAAGGTACTCATCGCGAAGCTCCGTGTGCTTGCTCTTTAGCAGCACCGGCTTTCCGTTGATGAACACGTAGCGAATATTCGAGGTCAGCTCGAAGGCATCGCCATCGCTGATCACGATGTTCGCAATCTTGCCCGCCGAGAGTGAGCCGAGCTTGTCGCCAACGCCCAGAATATCCGCCGCATCCTGAGTCAGCGCCCGCAAGTGTCGAGCCTTAGAAAGCCCGTAAGCCACCGATTCCGCCGACCGGTGGGGCAGGTTCATGACTTCGGCATACGTGTCCGACATAAACGCGAACTTGACCCCCGCTCGCTCCAACAGGGCGGGCAAGGCGTATGGCGTCTCGTATGGATCCCAATCGCTCGTCGTGACGTTCGCCGTAAGCAAGGCTCGCCCGGCGGGCTCGATGATGACCGGAATCTTCTCGTCGGCTAACAGCTTCGCTTCCTTCCAAGCATCTGGCGCAGCGACCAGTACGGCCTTCAGCTTGCGCTTCTTGATGAAGGACACTGCTTCTCGAATCGCGGTTGCGCTTCGAACCCGGATGAACACGGTGGCCTGCTGTCGGAACAGCGGTTGCATGGCTTCATACGCGGCGTCGGTTTCCGTGTGCGCTCGGCCATAGGCCGCCGCTTTCTCGAAGTAGTCATCGAGCGCCTTCGCGCTGCCGGTGAGCGGGGCAGACGCACCCTGGCCGCCTGCCGTCAAGTGGCCATCGCCGTCGTCATGAAACACCTCGGCTTCTTCCGTTCCAAAGTCGAATCCAAAGTTGCTCGGACCGCCTCCGGGCCAGTTGATCGTGAGCGCTGCCTTCGCCGAAAGCGTCATCTCCTCACGCGAACCGCCGAGCAGGTTCAGCACGGAGCCGAACCCGGCAATGGCGCCGCTGGAAGGGGCGGTAAAGACCGTCGTAATCCCCTGAACACGCGCCACCGGAATGTGGATCGACTGGACATTAACCGCCGTGGCCGCAACAAGGTCGGGCTGATAGTTACCCAGCTCTCGCGCGTCGGTCGCCTGTCCGACCTGACCAAACTCCGTCAAGCCAATCTGCGTCCCGGCGTCGATGAACCCAGGATAGACGTGCATTCCTGCCGCGTTGACGACAACTGCACCGGCTGGCACCGCCAGCTTTTGCCCAACCGCTGCAATCTTCCCGTTTCGAACCAGAACCGTGCCGTTGGCAATCGTCGGACCCGCGACGGTATGAACCGTGCCTCCAACAATCGCGTACACGTTCGACTTCGCCGGAACTGGAGGATTCGGCACGTATTTGAAGCTATCGAGCTTCGTTTTGAACGTGCTCTTGGCCTTCAGGTTGAACGAATCCTTCTCCTGGAAGTACACCTCGCCCTCAATGAGGGTGGTGTTAACTCGCGAATATACGCTGAGCGGGTGGCCGTTCCAAATGACGAGGTCGGCATCCTTGCCAACATCAATCGATCCCACGCGGTGGTCAATTCCGAGCTCTTTAGCCGGGTTCAGCGTGATCAGCTTGAGCGCCTCTTCTTCCGAAAGTCCGCCGCATCGCATCGCCTTCGCCGCATTGATCGCGATGGCCGTCGTTCCACTTGTCCCGTCGGTGTGGAACGAAGTCAAAACGCCAGCCTTGTTCAGAACCGCCGCCGAGTAGGCCGAGATACCGTCGTAAATTTCCAGCTTCGATGCGTAAGCATCAAAGACCGAGACTCCAATCCCCGCCGCCGCGAGCTCCGGCGCAATCTTGTAGGTCTCAACCGCGTGCTGCAAAGCTCCGATCTTGAAGCCAAATTCCTGGCTCAATCGAACCAGCATCAGGTGCTCGTCGGCCCGGTATCCGTGGCACTGAATCCAAACCTTCCGGTCCAGAATGTCGGCCAGGGTTTGCAATCGAAGGTCCATCTCTGGCGCCGTCTTCGTTTTGCCTTCCCGGAAGTCAGCCCACTTCTTTTTGTAGTCCTTCGCCGCCAAGAAGGCTCGGCGATAGGTAGCTTCCACGCCCATTCGGGTGCGCGGGAACCGCGTTGGGTTCGTGCCGCCCGACCGCGTCACGTTCTCGCCCAGCGCGAACTTGATCATGCGTGGCGCATCGGAAATCGTCGCCTCGTCAGGATTTGCCCCGTACTTGAACTTGATCACCAAGCTCTCGGCACCGACTGGGTTCGCGCTGCCGTGAAGCAGCATCCCGGTCGTTTCGCCGGAAGCAACCGCCTGCCAAACGTTCTTCAACTCGGGGTTAAGCACGTCAAGAATCCGCGCCTCGGCAACAATCGAGTCGCTGCCTTCGTTCGTCACGTCCGCGCCGCGGTGAACGTGGGTGTCGACGATTCCGGGGCTAACCACCTTGCCAGTGGCGTCGATAACGGTGATTCCGGCGGGCTGAGCGATGTTGCCAATCGCGACGATCTTGCCCTTTCGAACCAAGATGTTGCCCTTCTCAATCGTTCCGTGAGAAGCAGTGAGAATCCGCGCGCCTTTGATGAAAACGTCGCCGTTGGTCTTTAGCCTTGGCTTCCGGTCTGCCGAAGTTTCAACTGGCCAGGACTTGTCTGGGCCGTCTGCCGGTGCCTTCGGCGCCGCCATTGCGGTCTGTGCCGCCGCCGAACCCGCGAGCACGATGCCGAGCGCGGTAGTTGCAATTAAGGATAGATATTTCATTTAGCTGGCTTCGCTCCAACGGCAATCTGCTTGCCCTCCACAATCACCGAAACCACGGTCTTCGATTCCACCGCAAAGTCTCCGTTCATCAAAACGAGGTTGGCGAGCTTGCCCGGCTCAATCGAACCGACCTTGTCTCCAACGCCAAAAATCTCCGCCGCTCCCAGCGTCATCGAGCGCAGGGCCACTTCGCGAGGAACCCCGTAGCTGATCGCCTTGCGCACGCCGCTGAGATACCCCTTTGTGCCAAGACTGCCTCGGAACGCCAGCGGAATCCCAGCCTGGCTAAGAAGCTTCGCATTCGCGTTTCGCTCGTTCCAAGTCTTCCAGCGATCTTCCAGAACGGCCGCTGGAGTCGCATCGCGACCCTCGCTTTCTTTGCGCGTTGGCTCGTCCGTGAAGTCCAAGTTGATGACCACGGGCACGCTGTGCTTCTTCAGCGTCGGAATCATTCGGTAGGTATCAATCCCACCGTTAACGATAAATTTGTAGCCAAATTCCTCCGCATATCGTGCCGCCCGAGCAATATCTCTGGAGTTCGCAATCGAGTAGAGCGCGGGAATTTTTCCAGTGACGAGCGGCTTCAAGCCCTCATAACTCGGGTCTGCCTTGCTTGGCGTCTTGGCCGCATAAGCCTTCGCGTCATAGAGCGTCTGTCGCAACAGCGCAAACACGCCGAACGGCGTCTGCGGATACGTGTAGCCCGGATCGGCTGCTGGTGACTGTTGTCGTCCCTGGCCACCCGCCATCTCGTCCCCACCGCGGAATCCACCGCTGGACCGGAAATTGATCTCCGTCGCGACTTCGCCCGCAAGCACCTTCGGCTCCGCGCCCAGGTTTACGATTCCCGCGGTTCCGCTAATCGTGCCATCGCCCGAGCTCAGCAGCAGGGAAGTCACGCCGTTCTCCTGCCGATCCCCGTAAGGAGCCTTCAGGTCCAAGTGCATCACCGCTTTGACGTCGGCTCGGTTGCCGCGTCGGTTCTCCTTCCACATCGTCGCCGGTGCGGTGTTCCGGGTGTCCGGTTGCTTGGTGCCGCTGGCCAGCGGCGTCGGAAGCTTCAGCCCAGAGGTGCTGTAGGCATCGATGAAGCCGGGATAAACCGTGAGGCCCGCTCCGTTAATGACCGTAGCGCCCGCCGGTACTTGGACGTCTGGACCGACAGCAACAATCTTATCGTCCTGGATGACGATGTTCCCGACCGGAATCACTTGGCCGTTTCCAACTTCGATCCGTGCCGACTGTATGACGATGGGTGGCGCAACGGCCACGAGACTAGCGAATAAGAGAAGCGGTGTCATGAATCAGCCCGTGCGTCTCGATCTGAG
>CAMAPH010000036.1:0-29067 GCA_945859975.1 Chthonomonas calidirosea | reverse complement strand
ATCATGACCCCAACCTATTGGGTGTTTGAGATGTACGTGCCTCACCAAGACGCCAAGCGCATCGATCTTCAGCTCGAGACCGGCGAAGCCGATACCGGCATTCCGGCAGCCTCGGCGACTGCATCTCAGAAGGACGGAAGGATCACGGTTTCCGCGTCCAACCTGGACATCGCACAGCCTCAGACCATCGAGATCAGTGGCCTGCCGACCTCCGCAAAGGTCGTCCGCGCTCGTATCCTTGCTGGACCGACGGTGCAGAGCCACAGCACGTTCGAAGCACCGGAGACCGTGCTGCCGGTGCCGTTCGAAGTGAGCGTGTCCGAAGGGCGGATTTCTATGGAACTGCCACCAGCGAGCATTGTGTCGATCGAGCTTGAAGCGTAGTCGCTAAAGACACGCACCCCGGGCAGAACAAGAAACGCTGATGCCGATCAGGAAACTGATCGGCATCTGCACTAGAGCGATCAGCAGCACAAAGACAATTGGCTTCCAACGGTTGGTCGCAATCGCCACACCCATCGAAATCGTTGAGAGCGGAATTGGCACGTAAAGTCCAACGTCGAAGAAATCGTCCGCGACAAAGGTCAAAAGATAACCGCCAACCAGAAATAAGTACGAAGCCGCAAGCCATCGCCAGGCAAACCGCTGCAGGCGGTCACGATACCGCCGAGTCGCTTCGTCCTCATACGGCCAAGTCATGTTGAACTCTAGCGGTCCGCTATGGCTTTTCAAGGCCAGGTATGAGGAAACTCAGACCGCTCTACGTTAGAGACACTTACCATGGCAACCACACGCAAGAAGGACTCCTACGATAAAAGCCGGCGGATACTGGACCAATGCAAGAAACAGAACCCAGCAAACGGTCCGCCATCGACACGTGGCGATGGCAAAGCAGACAGCGAGAACGCTTAGGCAAATTGCCCCGCTGAAGGCATGGTTCAGAAACGGTTCATGGAAGAAACCAATACCGAAACAAACAATAAGCCAAGCAATCGAGGCAACGAGCCACAGGTACGCGTTTACTTCAATTCGGTTTCGAAACAAGCGCGTATCCGCGTCTTCGCCCAGGTAGCTCATTGCGACCGTCACCCAGCTGACGTAAACCGATCCCGAACCCGCTTGAACGCCGCCAGCGCAAACTCTAAATCCTCTTGCGTATGTGCCGCGGAAGGCATCGTTCGCAACCTCGCCTTGCCGCGACCAACGGTCGGAAACACGATCGCCAACGCGTAAACGCCTTCCTCGAACAGCGCCTTCTCCATCGCCTGCGCCGTTCCCTCGTCGCCGACGTAAACCGGGGTGATCGGCGTCTCGCTCCCCATCGTGTCGAAGCCTTCATCGGCAAGCGCCTGCTTCCACCAACGGGTGTTGTCCCATAGTCGCTGCATCGGCGTGGGGTCGTTTTCCATGATGTTCAGCGCCTCGATCAACGCCGCCGCGACCATTGGGGGGTGTGCGGTGCTGAACAAGTACGGTCGGCCACGGTTGATCAGCCAGTCCTTCAGAACCGCCGGTCCCGCGATGTAGCCGCCGATAACGCCAAGCGCTTTACTCAGCGTTCCAAGCTGAATATCCACTCGGCCATAAAGGCCAAAGTGGCTTGCCGTGCCCGCGCCATTCTTTCCAAGCACTCCGCTCGCGTGGGCGTCGTCCACCATCACGATCGCGTTGTACTGCTCAGCCAGATTCACGATGTCGGGAAGCGGCGCGATGTCTCCATCCATGCTGAAAACGCCGTCCGTAATGATCAGCTTCTTTTCGAAGCCCTTCTCATTCGCGTTCTTTAGGGCCGTTTCTAGCGCATCCATGTCCTTGTGCGCGTAAACCCAACCTTCGCTCTTTCGGTACGCGGCGGGAGAAAGCCGAACGCCATCGATGATGCTCGCGTGGTTCAGTTCATCGCTGATCACAACGTCGTTGCTGGTCAAAACCGCCGGAATGCAGCCAGAATTCGCCGTGAATCCGCCCGTGAACACCAACACCGACTCGGTGTGCTTGAACTTGGCCAGTCGCTCCTCTAGCTCGTCGTGAACCGACATCGTTCCGCCGATCCAGCGGACCGCTCCCGCGCCCACTCCCCACTTCTCGATCGCTTCAAGTGCCGCCTGTTTCACCCGTGGATCGTTCGCCAATCCGAGATAGTTGTTGGAGGAGAGGTTGACAACTTCTTTGCCGTTCATGACCACTCGGCCCCCGGCAGGAGTCTCAAGAATCCGTGGCACTTTGTAAAGGTTCTGGTCCTTCAGCGTGTCAATCTGCCCGGTCAACCAAGTCTGGAACGGCGCGTTCATTTCTCTAGTTTATCGGGAGTCCGAATTCGCGGTTTTGCCCTTATAATGAAAGGCAAGGAAATGGCCCTCCATGCAATGGTTCTGATGGCGATCGTGGCGCCAGAACGAATTTCCGTACCGGAAATTTGGCGCCTCAATGGCTCCGCATTTGCGGGGCTCACCATCGGCAAGTCAACAGATGGCGAAGCTAAAAAACGATTTGTGACCGAGAAAGGAGCCGTCCGACCCGAGGCGCTTCGGTTCACAAAAGCAAACTCCACCGACCCCGCCATTCACGCTATTCTAGATGGCCGAGGTGCCAAGGCTGTCATCCAAGGCTTCTGGCTGGACTACTGGAGCAAAGCGATTTCAGAATCCGACTTCATCACCAAAAGTCACCAAGAGCCTGAATCGCGCTTTATGTCGACCAGACACGAAGACTGGAAATGGCTTCATTGGCCGGAAAAGGGAGTTGCTGCCGTGGTCATCAATGGTTGGGTTGTTGGCGTTCTTCTAGCCGATCCAAACAGAATCCGTCGCCAGTTGCAGTATCTCTCCACCACTCTAACCCCCGTCGTGCCGGTCCCGGACCCCGGCGCCAATTGGGACCGCGTTGCCACCTTTGGGTCGGTCGATGTAGACGAAGACCGTGGCCCATCCAGATCAGGCTTTACGTACGGCTCGAACTCTATTCCTGACTACACCCGCCGGTGCGTCACCAGCATCGGCCCCTATAAATCCTTTCGACACATCCAAGATTCAGATGGTGAAGTGAAGGTGACGGTGTCGGTTCGAGAAGTGACGGAAGAGGTCGAAGAAGAAGAAGATCCGAAGACAAAGCGGAAGCGCAAACGAACCGAGTTTTGCTACGCGAACATCAGCGTGACCGCCAAGGCAACCATTCCCAGCCCCTACGGTTGGATCCAGCGGACGGGAGAAGCGAGCTGCCGACAGTCTTCGAGATCATACGAACGCAGCATCTACGAGACGATCGACGAAGCGATTGAAAACATGCGGGACCGGATCGTTTACGCCGCCCGAAACGCCGCTCCGCCATCGCGCGAGTCGTTCCGAACGGCGAACGTCGACCAAGTTTTGTACGCAACCACCCTGGGCCAATGATGCTAACTCACCCTCGAATCTTCAGTGGTACGAATGAAAGCTTTGCGGAGGTCGCATGCCGCTCGTAACTCTACTATTGGCTGGGGTAGCAGCCGTGCCAGACCGGCTTCGGGTGCCCGAGCCAAGCACCTTCGCGACCGGACAGTTTGGTGCCTTCCAAATCGGGAAAACCAGTTCCCGCGAACTCGCCGAGCTTTTCCACACCGAGAAGCTTCAAGACATTCCAAATCGGTTGCGAATCCTGACCCGAGCCGGCAGCGACCCGAAGGTCTTCGCCCTTTTCGAAGGGAACCAGCCAACTTCAAAACTCCGAGGAATCCATCTCGATTTCTCGGCTACCAGAACCAAAACGGAGTCCATCGCCAAGGCAATGGGATCTGAACCCACTCGGTACTTTGCGACCGAGCGCAAGGAAAACTGGAGCTGGCTCGTTTGGCCGGAGCACGGAATTGCGGTCGTAGATATGGCCGGTGCCTGCCAGTCCGTGACCTTCCTTGACCCCGCACGGCTAAAGTTCTCTTTGTCCACATTCCGCCCGATCGAAACTCCGGTCACTCCTCCCGCGCCAGTCCCGGCGTGGGACGGAAAGCTAAAGTTCGGCAACGTCGAGGTAGTTAAGCATCACGTTCTCAACCGGCATGGTCGGTGGGAAAAAGCCTACGACGTCGTCAAATCTTTCGGCATGCAAAGCGATCTCGCCTTTCAGTCCCTGCACCCCGGAACGATCCGGGTGACCTGGACGGGTGGAGAAAGGATCGTTGTCGACACGCCACGATTGCCGCGCCGGTCCGATCAAGACTGCCCACCACCGCCAATCGGCATCCCGCAAGAACCACAGGGGATCGGGCGCAGGTCCGACGCTCCCATTAGAGTTGTGGAAACCGTAAAGACGGTGACCGTCGACGTGACCATCCCAACGCCACTAGGTGAATTGCAGCTCAGCAAAGACGTCTACGAATCTTCCCGAAACGGTGAATTCATCGACGAAGTTCGAATGCTGCGCAATGCTCTCCGAATCGCGCGCAACGAACTCGTGAAACTTCGGGCCGAATTGTCATCAAATCACCCGAGCGCTCAGCGCAAAAGAGACATTGAGCAAGTCCTGGATTGGAGCACGCGGAGCGTCTTCCCGCCCGAAGAGCTGGGCCTTGGTTCTTTCGAGATCAACGATTGACAAGCAATCCAGCCCGCTTGCCGGGAATCATGTAGCCCATGCCCCGAGTTCTTGCCGCTGCCGATATCGGCTCAAACACCGCCCACCTGTTGGTTGCGGCCACCGATGGCGAACTCGTGATGCGGCTTGACAACTATAACGAGTGGATCCCCCTCGGCGAAGTCGTCTCGCGCGTCGGTGCGATCCCGAAAGAAATCGTCCAGCAGTTGGTGCTCGTCGTCCGAGAGTTTCGGCGCATCAGCACCGCCAAAGCTGCGGAAAATCTGTATGTCTTCGCAACCGAGGGCATGCGCGCCGCTTCGAATCACGATGAAGTCCTTGCCCGAATCAAGGAAGAAACCGGCGTCACCGTCGATCTCATTTCTCCCCAGCGCGAAGCCGAGCTTTCGTATCGCGGCATTCAGCTCGATACCAAGCATCTGCCGATCAGCCTGATGCTAGAAGTCGGCGGCGGAAGCTGCCAGATCGGAGTGGTGGCCGATGGCAAGCTGACGGAAAAGCAGTCGCTCCCGCTCGGCACCGGACGGGTGATCGCGGAAAGTGGACTCACCACCCCGTGCACACCTGAAGCGGAAGCTCGTGCTCGTGCTTATATCCGGTCACAGCTCGATAAAGTCAACATCGTGGTCACCGGCGGAATCGCCGCCAGCAGCGGTGGTGTGGGACGCGGCCTATGGCGCGCCGTGCATCCCGATGGCGAGAAAACGATCGCCCGAATCGAGCTCGATTACCTCGCTTGGGCCGCTTCTCGGCTCACGATAGACCGTATCGTCAACCGCTTTAGCGTCAAGCAGAAGCGAGCTGGCACCCTTCTTCCCGGGGCGCTCGTCTATGCCGCGCTCATGGATCATTTCGGCCTGGATGAAATAGCCATCAGCGAATTCGGAATCCGAGAAGGAGCGATTTTGGAGATGTTTCGTAAGGAGAAGAGAAAGTGAAAGAAGCCGCCGTACGCTACATAAACCGAGAACTCAGCTGGCTTGCCTTTAACCAGCGCGTGCTGGAAGAAGCCCTCAACGAATCCAATCCGCTGCTTGAACGGTTGAAGTTCCTAGCGATCTTTGAGAGCAATCTCGACGAGTTTTACATGGTCCGCGTTTCTGGACTGATCGAACAGTTCGAGAGCGGCGTCCTCGAAACCTCTCCCGACGGACTTACACCAAACGACCAACTCGCCGCGATCTCCGGCACGGCTCAGCCGCTTCGCCAAGAAGCTTCGCGTGTGCTGGTTGAAGAACTCATGCCGAAGCTGGACGAGCACGGCGTCCAAATCCGCTCAATCGAGTCCCTCAGCGAACGACAACGTCGCGAACTCAATCACTACTTCCAGTCCGACGTCTTTCCGCTCTGCACTCCGCTGATCCTCGATCCGGCCCCGAGCATGCCGTTCATCTCCAATCGGTCGCTGAACCTTTGCGTCGAGTTGATGAACGAGCGAGGCGAGTCGCTTTTGGCCCGCATCAAGGTCCCAACCGTCATCCCCCGTGCTGTGCGCCTTGGCAAGCGGAAGAACGAATTCGTTCTACTTGAAGAACTCATCGCGGCGAACGTCTCCGCCTTCTTCCCCGGCGTCACCATCAAAGGTGTTCACCAGTTCCGGGTGATTCGAGACGCTGACATCGAAATTCTGGAGCTCGAAGCCGCTGACCTGATTGCCACGATCGAAGAAACCTTGCGCCTACGCCGGTTTGGTGATCCCGTTTTGGTCCAGGTTCAACCCACCATGCCCGCGGCGGTGCAACAGACCCTTCGTCAGCTCCTGGAACTCGACGAAGAGGACGTTTTTGAAATCGACGGAATGCTCGGGCTAGAGGTCCTTTGGGAACTCACCAAGATTGACAAACCAGCCCTACGCTTCAAGCCACATCTTCCCTACGTCAACGATCACCTCTCGAACTACAAGGGCATTTTCGATACCGTCGGCCAGCGCGACGTGCTCATGCATCACCCGTACGACGGCTTTCGCACCGTCGAAGAGTTCGTTGCTTCCGCCGCCAAAGATCCCGACGTCATTGGCATCAAGACCACCCTGTACCGGGTTGGAAAGGAGTCCCCAATCGTTGAGAGTCTTCTCGCCGCCGCTGATCAAGGCAAGCAGGTCGCCGCGATGGTCGAACTCAAAGCTCGCTTCGATGAAAGCAACAACCTCGGCTGGGCCCGGGCTCTAGAACGCGCCGGCGTTCACGTGACGTACGGATTTACCGAGTTCAAAACCCACTGTAAGCTCTGCCTGATCGTCCGGCGGGAGCGCGATGGCGTTCGACAATACGCGCACATCGGCACCGGAAACTATAACCCTGCGACGGCGCGACTGTACACGGACATCGGGCTCTTCACGACCGATGAAGCCATCTGCCAGGACATCAGCGAACTCTTCAACTACCTCACCGGTTACAGCCGGCAAACCAAGTACCGGAAGCTCCTCGTTGCCCCGGTCAATCTTCGCGAAGGGATCATCGAGCGCATTCGACGAGAGATTCGAACCCAGAAACAAGGCGGAGCCGGCCGAATCATTTTCAAAATCAACTCGCTCGTCGATCCGGAAATCATCGACGCACTCTACGCGGCTAGCGCGGCAGGCGTGAGGGTCGACCTTATCGTGCGTGGAATCTGCTGCCTCCGCCCGGGAGTCGAAGGTCTAAGCGAGAACATCATCGTGAAATCGCTGGTCGGTCGCTTCCTTGAGCACAGCCGCATCTACTACTTCGAGAACGGTGGCGAACGCGACGTATTGGTGGGCAGCGCGGATGCCATGCGACGAAACCTCGACCGACGAGTTGAAGTTCTCGTACCGGTTGAAGACCCCACCTTGGTTCATCTGATCCGAGAAAACGTCCTCGAAAGCGCGCTCGAAGACTCTCTGAAAACTTGGATCTTAGGCCCAGACGGGGTTTACACGCGGTGCAAACCGAATCCAGATCGGCCGCTGGACGCGCAGTCGTGGTTCATCACGCATCCGCTCACCAAGTATCAGTTCCAAAGCAAAGACGCATAGCTCGCTTTCTTCAGTCGTCAGAATGAAGACATGGTGGTGATGTGCGCGGCGCTGATGGCGCAGACAACCGGAATCGATCTGAAAGTGGAATCGCGCAAGGGCGTCGCTATATCGGCCTTCGCGGTTCCGCTGGTCAAAGGCACGTGGTTTCAGTATTACGAGCCCGATTGGAGTGCGGGCTACTACAGCAGCCAGTTCCAAGATCAGACCGTCACAAAGCAAGGAAACGTAACGGTTGTTTCGTTTGTTGGCAAAGACACAAGGGCCTACGGAACGCAACGATTTGAGCAAGTTGGCAACCAAATCTTGCAAACAAACACCTACGGGTGGAAAGGTCCAAAGCCGGTAAACGTGGAAGCCACCGCCGGAATGTTTTGGGTTCCACCGTTTGCCAACGGCTCGATACGCGTGGATGACCAGGGCGCGCGCGTTTCTCAGACTCCCCCAACCTCGCCGGAAATGCAGGGACGCCCCATCGGCAAGCCAGGCAACAAGTTCGAATTTGATACTCAACTCGGAAAGGTGGTGGTTCAGAGCGACATCACCCTGGATCTGTTCGACGCTCGTGGATACGGCCAAGACTGGGCCCAAACCGCGCCGCTTCTCTGGCTCGGTGCGGGCTCAATCACGATTCCGCCCAATTCCGAGCGGACCTGGAAGTTGACATGGACGCTTCCGAATCAGCCACCCAGCCTCCAAAAGTCAGCCCCCACGAAGCTGGTCGTCCCGACACAAGCAAAACCTGCCGTGGCGAACGATGATGTTCCGGTAATGATTCCTAAACCTAAAAAGAGCCAACTTAGCTACGAAAAGACGACTCCGATTGGCGGGAAAATCACCTTGCCGGGAGGCCGATTCACGGGCTTCGACAACTTCCTTGCAGCCCTAGATCGGTACTACTCCGACTGGAAATCCATACCGGACACCATCGCGATTGACGGTGGTCTGGGAAGGCTTGGCCTTGCTCCCGGGGGCTACCGAATATCCATCAAACCGGGCTCCGCAAGCGTGATTGGCGAGGATGCCGAGGGTCTGAGAACTGGCCTGGAGCGACTGGCGCGACTCGCCATTCGGCGAAACGGAAAGCTGGTTCTTCCGACCGGAATCTTGGTCGATGCGCCGGAACGAGACTTCCGCGGAGTGCACCTCTTCGTTGGTCCGGAAGCGACCGCCTTCCAAACCAAACTCTGGACCCGCGTCTTACGTCCGTTAGGCCTAAACCAAGTCGTGCTTCAGTGCGAACGCACGGCCTGGGATGCGATTCCGGGAACCCAAACCTCGGAAACAATGCGAAAGGAAGACCTCTCCAAGCTTTTCGCCGCCTACCGAGCCATGCAGGTCGAGCCAACCCCGATGATCCAGAGCTTCGGGCACATGGAATGGCTCTTTGCAAACCAGAAAAATCTGGACCTCGCCTTTAATCGCGAAGTCCCCTACGCGATTGATCCCCGAAAACCGGAAGCACAATCAAAGCTGGCCGAAATTTGGGATGAAGCCATCGCGTTGCTGAATCCAAAGAACCTCCACTTTGGGCTAGACGAAATCGACATGCGGGGATTCCCGGACGACCCCAAATTGGTCACCGCCTTATGGCAGCAACAACTGCCGTTTCTTGCCGACATCACCAAGAAGAAAGGCAAGAAGATGATGCTGTGGGGAGACAAGGGTCTCGCACCGGGTGAGGCCATCGATGCCGCCCATGGCCACGACGCAACGGAAGCCGCCGCCCGCCGGACCGCTATTCCGAAGAACGCCATGATCACCGACTGGCACTACCGCGCGGAACCCGATTCCGAGCCGTTCCGCAAGTCTCTCAACGTTTGGGCGAAAAGCGGTCAACGGCCCATCGCCAGCATGTGGTTCCGCCCGGAGAACATTCGAGGCTTCACCCTCGCCGCCAAGGGCTACGGAACTCTGCTAACCACCTGGGCCGGATACACCTCGAATGAGGCGAACATGCTGCGCGAGTTCCGCCAGTTTTCGGCCATGGTACTTGCCGCCGACTACGCCTGGAGCGACCGCGGCGAGATGCCCAACGCCCTCGGCTACGACCCGACAACGGTCTTCCGCGACCTCTACTTTGGCACACCAAAGGCCGTAAAGCCTCAGTCCAGAATCGACCAGACCCTTGCCGCACCGGCAAAGGCGGGTTCCATTTTGGACGGAGTCGAGCCCGCTCCAATCGTCTTGGATCTCGGCAAATCTCGTCCCGAATCAAACGTTTCCAGCGTTCATCTCCAGCTTGAAACCACCTTTGAAGTCTCCGAGGGAGAGCTCGTTGCGAACGCAGAAGTCCAACTCGCGGACGGAACCAAGAAGGTCTTGCCAATTCACTATGGCTGGCACGTTCGGTCTGCAGCCGACAACCGGGCAACCATCGTCTCGCCAACCACCGGGTTCCTGATCCCGGCCCAAAGCAAACCCGTCCGACAAATCGTTTTGACCCCGACCAGTCGATACTCCGGTCTCAACTTGAAGGGCTACGGGATAGAATTCGGTTCGTTGCCATGAAAGCGCTTCAACCCGGAACCCGCATCGTCACGATTGGAGACAGCATTACCGACGCTGGCCGCAACCAGCCGGTCGGTACTGCCGGCTCTGGCCTTGGCAGCGGCTACGTCGCGCTTCTGAACGCCTTTGCGCTGGCCCGCAAGCCGGAACTGGGCCTTGTGTTCCTCAACACCGGAACGAGCGGCCACACCGTTCGAGATTTGGCGGATCGCTGGCAGCGGGATGTCTTTGATCTGAACCCAGATGTCGTCACCGTGATGATCGGAACGAATGACGTCTGGCGGCAGTTTGACTCGCCGCTGTTCCCTGCGGGTCACGTGCTGCCGGATGAGTACGAGTCCACATTGCGCGAACTCACGAAGCAGACCGCGGAACGAGGAATCGAGATGCTGCTGGCAACCCCGTTCTATCTTGAGCCCAACCCCGCCGATGCGATGCGGGCGAAGATGGACGAGTACGGCGCGATCGTGAAAGCCATCTCCTCCGAATTCGGGACAGACTTTCTAGACACCCAAGCGCTCTTCACCAATTTCCTGGATCACTACTATCCCGCGGCAATGTGCTGGGATCGCGTGCACCCAAACTTGGCTGGCTCCGTGATGCTAGCTGAGGGGTTCGCTGGCGTCCTGGGCTTTGGCGGCAGCTTCTAGTTCCGCTTTTGCCGCCTTCTTGGACTCCATCGTGTGCTTCAGCATTTCGTAAAGCGGCGGCGCGCCCGTCACCACGATAATCGCCAGCATTGCGTACTCAAAGTTGTTCTTAACCCAAGGAATAGCGCCGAGGAAGTAGCCAGCACCGACGCATATCCAAACCCAAAGGAATGCACCAATGAAACTATAGGTGAAGAACTTCTTGTACTCCATCGCGCCCATACCGGCTACGAATGGAGCAAGGGTTCTGATGATCGGGACCCATCGGGCAATGATGACGGCCTTCGGCCCGTGCTTTTCGAAGAAGGCTTTGGTCGCTTCTAGATTCTTACGGCTGAGGAACTTCGCGCCTTCTTTGTTAAAGAGCCTTGGCCCAAGGTACTTCCCGACGTGATAGTTCACCGAGTCACCAACCAACGGCGCGATCGTTAACGTGATCAGCAGAATCCAAACGTTAAATCCAGGTCGGCCCGCTGGTGGGTTGGCAAAAATCCCCGCCGCGAACAAGAGTGAGTCGCCCGGAAGAAACGGCATGAAGACCAAACCGGTCTCCGCAAAGATGATCAGGAACAGAATCGCGTAGCTCCACGATCCATACCGGGTGATCAAGTCTCCAACGTGTTCTGGAACGTGCCGTACGAAATCTAGAATCTGCATCATTGGAAGCAACCTAGGATACAAGATTAAGAAATTGCCCGGTCATGGGGTCCCAATTTTCTAAGACCCATAGTTTTCAGAAAAGACCTGTTCTTGCGAATTATCGAACAATTCAAGCTAATTTCGGTCCAAAATGATTCAAGGCGAGTGCCAGCTAGGTACTCGCCGAAAGAGAACGAAATGGTAATTAAACAAATTGGCATGAAATGCTGCTCGGCGCTTGCCCTGCTTACAATCGGTGCCATTGCCACCGCGCAGGAAATCCAGGTTGAAGTTGACGGCCGACCCGTCAAGTTCGGCGCGACCAAACCCATCCGACAAAATGGTCGAATCCTGGTCCCAATCCGCGGCATTTTCGAATCCCTCAACGCTTCGGTCAACTGGAATTCATCCACCCGAACCGTTTCGGCCATGAAAGGCAACAAAGAGATCATGCTTTTCATCGGCAATCGAACTGCGAAGGTCGATGGCTTGGACGTCATGCTCGACACCCCGGCACAGATCATCGGCGGTTCAACGCTCGTACCGCTTCGATTCGTCAGTGAAGCTCTTGGCGCAGATGTCAAGTACATGCCCGACCAGATGATGGTTGCCATCACCACCGGTGAAGGCATGGGCTCGGGCGAGAACTTTAACAACGGTAACGATGAGTCGATGCCCGTTCCAAAGCTCATTGAAGCCTACACGGTTCTCCCCATCAGCTTGAACCAGACCCTTTCCAGCACGGATTCCAAGAAGGGCGACAAGTTCACCGCGATCATCCAAACCACCGATGAAAAGGCTTACGGCGGAATTCCCCTCGGCAGCTACATCGAAGGCCACGTGAGCGACGTTCGCGCCAAGAAGGGATCAGAGCCAGGCGTTCTAGACCTTTCCTTCGACCGAATTCGACTCCCGAACGGAAAGACAACCCCGCTTGCTGGCAGCCTCTACAGCCTTGACTCAGAAGCCGTTGATCGGGATGCAGACGGCGTGATGACCGCAAAGAATAAGAACAAGGACAACCGAATTGTCTACGCCGGCTACGGAGCAGGCGCTGGCGTGCTGGTCGGGCTGCTTAGCGGCGGCAAGCTCTCGCTGGAGAAAGCCCTTTTGGGTGGGCTCCTCGGCTATGTCATCGGTTCGGCAGAAAAGCCGAAGCAGAATCCTTCAGATGTCAAGCTGGCCCGCGGAACTCTCCTCGGTGTTCGCCTAAACGAAGACCTAGCCCTCAAGCAGTAAGCCGACGTAGACTCGTTCCATGCGAGTTACGGTCTACAGCACAAAATCCTTCGAGCGGCCCTTCCTTGCGGAAGCGGCCGCTCGTCTCGATCTGGAGGCGGTGTTTGTCGAGTTTCCGCTTGAACCGTCTACGGTGAGCTTGGCCCGTGGCTCCGAGGCCATTTGCGCCTTTGTCAACGATGACCTTTCTGCTCCGGTACTCCACCTTCTCGCTGAACTAGGGGTTCGCAACATCGCGCTGCGTTGTGCGGGATTCAACTCGGTCCACCTGGAAACCGCTCGGGAGCTCAGCTTCTCCATTGCGCGTGTTCCCGCGTACTCGCCGGAGGCCGTTGCGGAGCACGCCTTCGCACTTCTGCTAACCCTAAGTCGAAAAACCCACCGCGCTTATAACCGGGTGCGGGAAATGAACTTCAGTCTCAATGGGCTGGTCGGATTCAATCTCCACGGTCGGACCGTCGGCGTGGTTGGTTGCGGGAAAATTGGGCTCGCTTTCTGCCGAATTGCCGCTGGATTTGGCATGAAAGTTCTTGCCTATGATCCGTTTCCTCCGAAGGATTCTCCTTGGGAATTCGTTTCGCTGGAGCGAATCTGGGCCGAGGCCGACATCATCTCCCTTCACTGCCCGCTAACGCCAGATACCCACCATCTTGTAAACCAAGCAACCTTGGAAGCCATGAAGCCCGGGGTGGTCCTAGTGAACACCTCCCGAGGTGCCGTGATCGACACGCCAGCGGCGATTGAGGCCCTTCAGTCTCACAAGATTGGTGCCCTCGGACTCGATGTCTACGAGGAAGAGTCTGGGCTGTTCTTCCGCGACTTGAGCGGAGCACTTCCGACCGACGAGACATTTGCTCGACTACTCACATTTCCGAACGTCCTTATCACCGGCCACCAGGCGTTCCTTACAACCGAAGCGTTAGAAGCCATTGCCGAAACGACCGCGCAAAATCTCGCGGCGTTCCGAGACGGGATTCCGATTGAAGCTAATCGGGTTGCGTGATCGCGCAGTACATCTTAGAGAATCGAACGGCGCTCTGAACATCGTGAACGCGGAGGATGGCGACCCCGGTCGCCTCTGCAACCGCTTGGGTCGCGAGCGTTCCCTCAAGTCGCTCCTCGGTTGGCAGCGGTTCACCGTCGGAACCCAATATGCGTCCGATGAAACTCTTCCGACTTGTGCCTAGGAGAACGGGGTAGCCGGTCTGGACGAACATTCCGAGGTGCCGAAGCAACTCCAGGTTGTGTTTGATTGTTTTGCCGAAGCCGATGCCGGGATCGATATAGATTCGGTCGCGCTCAATCCCGAGCGACTCTGCCAGATCGGCCCTCGAGACCAGAAAATCGCGAATCTCTTCCACGACGCTCGCGTAAGTCGGATTGGCCTGCATCGTTCGGGGCTCCCCCTGCATGTGCATCAGGCAAACCGCTGCGCCAGACTCCGCGCAGACCGAGCCCATCTCGGGGTCGCTCCAGCCGGTGACGTCGTTGATTAGCGACGCGCCAGCCCGCACGGCCTCACGAGCCACGGCCGGCTTCATCGTGTCAATCGAAACGCGCAGACCACTCGACACCAAACCGGCGACTACCGGCAAGACTCGCTCAAGTTCTTCGTCAACCGAGACCGGAAGCGCGCCAGGGCGGGTACTTTCCCCACCGACATCGATCCAGTCTGCGCCTTCGGCGGCCATTTGCAAACCGTGCGCGATTGCCGAGTCAGAGGAGAAAAACCGCCCACCGTCCGAAAAAGAATCCGGCGTGACGTTCAAAATGCCCATGATCTGGGTTGGCAAAGCTAACTGACCTCGCTCAACCCAAATCGATCGTGAAGGAGTCGGACGGCTCGAAGGCTCTCACTTTCGGTGACCAAAACACTTAAAGAGTAGTCGGAGTCGCTGGTTTGCAGGACCTGAATCTGAGCTTCGGCGAGCGCATGCATGACGTTGTAAAACACACCCGGTTGCTGCATGTATTCGTGCCCAACGAGGGAAACCATGGTGCAACCTTCGGTCAACTCGGCTGGAACACGGCGAACCTCGCCAAGAGATCCCAAAAGCGCCGCCTGAGTTTCGACTTCCCGAGACGCATTCCGCCCCACTTGGAAGAGATAAACCCTCCGCTCAGCTCCTCCAACTGGAATGACAAGGCCGTCCAGGACGTTTTCGACGATCGGATACTGGTCTCGCGGAACCGCAAAGCCCGTACTGCTGGGGCTCATGTCGAGCATAAACAGATTCACGTCATAACGCGCCATCGTCTCGTAGATGCGAGTCTCGAGCATCACGCGTTCAGCTTCGGATGCGGCACCACTCAGATCGAACTGAAGATAGACCAGCTTTCCGGTGTGGGTCACGCCCGTCACGCGCCGACCAGGAAAGTCCGATTTCGGCACGATTTGTGTACCTTCATCGTCAGTAAACGTGTTCTTAACCCAAAGCGGAATGCCATACATCATGGCGATTTCTGCCGCACGGGGATGAACAACTTTCGCGCCCAAGTGGGCGATTTCTGCGACTTCGTCGTAGGTGACCGTCCGAAGCGTTGGCGCATTGCGAACCGCATCTGGGTCGGCCGTTTTCACGCCGTCCACGTCCGTGAAGATTTCGACCGCCTCCGCCTTGAGGGCCGCGCCAAGGGCAGCCCCGGTGGTGTCGCTGCCGCCACGTCCTAGGGTCGTGAGCTCACCGCCGGGCATACCCGGACCGTCAACAAAGACTCCTTGGAAACCACAAACGACCGGAATGTGTCCGCCCCCGATGCTCTTGAGGAGGGCAACCGGATTGATGCTAACGATCCGAGCGTTTCCGTAAACGCCATCAGTGCGAATGCCGGCTTGGCCGCCGCGGAAAGCCATCGCGCTGTGACCGAGGGTCTTCAGCGTGTGGGCAAAAACCACCGCGCTCAGAATCTCTCCGCAAGCCACCAATAGATCAAGCTCCCGTGGATCTGGGTCGACATTCGGATCGATTTCATTCAGTAGATTGATCAGCGTGTCCGTTGCGTACGGCGCACCCTTGCGACCAATCGCGCTGACGACGACCACGGGTCGGAAACCCTGATCTTTTGCGGAGATGACCCGCATCGCCGACTGCATTCGCGCTTCTGCCGTGGCAACCGAGGTGCCACCAAACTTCATCACCTTAATTCGCATTACTCTTGCCCCGCCAGCAGTTTTTCGGCCAACAACTTCTCGAGCCGAGGTGCATCCTTGGCTGAAACAATCATCAGCAACCGGTCGTGCATGTCCCCGATGTGGTCGATCGTCGTGCCGGTCTCGATGACTTCACGCACGATATGGCCGATCAGACCTTCCTCATCTCGAATGTTCACCGCGTGAACTAGCACAATGGCTCGTTCAGGACGGATGCTGGAATCGCTTGCCACCGGTTGAATTGCCGTCGCAACGCCTTCCGCACAACTGTTTGTTACGAGGAAAGAAAGCCCGGTCGGCGTCAGCTTCAAAAAGTCGACACTTATTCCTGCTTCGTTCACGGCCTTGAGCACCCGCAAACGGGCCGCCTGAATTTCTCCATCGAGATTCGTGATGTGTACTTGGGCAAAACCGTATCGAACCTCGACGCGGCTTATGCCGCGCCGTTTTTCAAATTCGGTTTCTTGAGTTTGCTGTGGGTTTAGGTTTGCTACGTTCAACGTTACGAATTCCCGCGAAGAATGGCTTCCGCCTTCTCAAATACTTCTGGCTCTGGCTTCAGGGTTGCAGCCAAAACGTTCTGCTCAACCTGTGCGGTTCGGCTCGCGCCGATGATCACGGAGCTCACGTTCTGCTTGCGCAGGCACCAGGCTAGGGCAAACGCAGGCAATTCAAAGCCGAGAGACTCTACGTATGTTTTCAGGTCTTGAATGCGCTGCAGAAGCGCATCATTCGCCAGCGTGTCGCGCATCCACATGTTCGAACTGTCATCAGCGCCACGCGTTCCGGCCGGTGCAGGCTGACCTGGCAAGTACTTACCGGTAAGAACACCCTGAGCAAGCGGCGAGAAGACCACCTGGCCGAGACCATGGAGTTCGGAGACCGGAATCACGCTGTCTTCGATCGAGCGCTGAAGCATGCTGTAGCTCGGCTGGTTGCTCGCTGGCAAGTTGGCGTTCAGCTGCTTGGCAATGTGCACAACTTCCGTGATCTGGTGAGCGTTCCACTCGCTGACGCCCCAGTAAAGAACCTTTCCGGCTCGGATCAGGTCGTCAATCGCTCGCACCGTTTCGTCCAGCGGCGTTTCCGTGTCAAACCGGTGGAACTGCATCAGGTCGATGTAGTCGGTCTGCAGTCGCTGAAGGCTCGCGTTCACCGACTCGGTGATGTGCTTTCGGCTGAGTCCTCGGTCGTTTGTTTCCTGAGACATCGGGAAGAAGCACTTGGTTGCGACAACCAGCGATTCGCGCTTGATGTCCTTGATCGCAAGCCCGAGCGACTTCTCTGCTTCGCCCGTGTTGTACACATCGGCCGTGTCAAAGAAGTTGATTCCCAAGTCGAAAGCTCGGTGCACGATTTCGGCCGTAACCGAGTCGTCAATCGTCCGACCATGGGTGAGCCAACCACCGACTCCAACTTCACTGACGCGAATCCCGTAACGGCCTAGCTTGCGATATTGCATGTTGCCCCAAAGGTTACCGAACGATCTCCAGGATCACCCGGCTACCGAACTCTTTTATGAGCCGAATTCTTCCGCTAGCGATGGCTTCGACCAGTAACGGCTTCCACTTGCTCTGCGTGTCGGACATTAGATTGGTCCTTGCCTCGGAACTTAACGGGACCGGTGTGCTCACCAAACCAGAAGCCTGAAGAAGCTCATCGCGTAACGGTTTCGGGGTCAGACTCAAGTTCCAATACACGTGTGTAATCCCTTGCTTCTGGAGCCCGTTAACAAAGTCATCCGGAGTTTCCATAGCTTCGTAGCCGATCTCTGTCGTATGCCCAGGGTTGCCCCAGAAGTACGGCACATCGAGCAAGAAGCCAAAGACTTCATCGAAGAGGGCAATCTTTTCCGGCTTGATCGTCGCGTTGATTTCTGCCGCAGGTTCCGCGAACGAGATCCGGCGAACCCGATACGCCTCTCGGTCCGTTTGCCCCAGAGCGACTTCGAGCTGGTCGCTCGTCACTGCGGTGTAGGTCACGTAAAGTCCTGCCAGAGCTTGAACCGGGATAAGGAGTTGAAACACCTTGCCAATTGAAAGTCGTGAAATTGCCCCCGCAGCAAGAAGCGAGAGCGGAAACATCAAGCCGACGATGTACCGGCTCTGCTGGCTGAGGAAGAACCACATCAGCAAACTAACCCCTACCCCGGCGATCAGCGTTGCCTCAAACTTGCGGGAGCGACCGCTCGCGAGCCAAGCGAGAAGCGCAACCAATCCAACCGCACCTAGGGCTCCCATCGGTACGCCTTGCCCCTGGGTTGGAGCGGGGTTGATGTATCGGCCCGGCTGATATGCCAGGCCAAAAATGGCGTGCGGTAGCCGGGAGACTTCTAAGGGATTCGCCGTGTAATCGGGTTTCTCCGCAGTCGCGATCTCGCGTCCGACACCAAATGTCTGCTGCTCGTTCGCATAGATCTTGGCGTTGTAGTCGCTCCAGTTCTTCCCTTTAAGCACGCTGTAGAAGAAGGGATAAACCGGATTACCCGTGTTGACGATATTGCGCATGTACCACGGGGCGCAAATGACAATTGGGATCAGAACAAGGGCGGGAGAAAGTTTCAACCCGTTTCCCTTTCGAGTGAGGGCAAACCCGAAAATGAGTGCAAAAACAATCGCCGTTTGCAATCCGGTGTACTTGCTTGCCATCGCGAACCCAAGCAAAAGCACACCAAGGACTGCACGACTTGGCGTCTCTGGATTCTGTATCCACTGTCCCAAGTAGTACAGCGCTAGGCCAGCATAGACGCCCTGACTAACATCGATGTAGCCCGTACCACTTAGCCAAAGAACCATTGGCAAGCAGCCGAAGCTCACCGCCGCCCAGATGCCGGCTTTCTTCCCGTAAGCTGCACTCGCGGCTCCGAAAGCCGCCAGGACGGCAAGCACCGCGAACCATACGCTAAAGGCTTTCGCCCCGGTCTCCCCACCCCAAGTCAAACCCCAGATGAATAGGTTGTCGACCGCAAACGGAAAGTTGGAGTGGTGAATAAACGAGACGAAATCAATTTGCCCGTGTTGGAGCCAAATCTTCGGTACGGCAAAGTGATACGCCAGCGTGTCCCAGTCGAGGGTCGTACTCGGCGCGAGTGCACCAATCAGGCCCGTAAACAGCACGGGGACGGCGCCAACCAGGGCTGTCGGTTGGAAGTCCGTAACCCCGCCCTTCACGAGCAAGCCAAGCCCGACGACCGCGATTGCCCCGACAACATACAGCCCCCAATTGAGGCCACCGGGTAACAAACCGATGAAAAAGGTAAGCCAGCCGCAAGCGCCCAGCCCCACGAGTCCGGCGACGCTGAAGCCAAGGGTGCCTCCTTCGTGCTCCAAATGCTTGCCAAGAAGCCCCTTGCCGATCCCAAGCCACCCAAGGCAAAAGATGAACGTGATGAGTACGGCGAGCATTGCCCGACAGTTTAATCCGCCCGGACGGCCCTTAGTTGTTGAACCCGATGTTTGAACCGATGGATTGTCCGCGGCGACCAATGCCAAACGGCAAGTCCGTTGGGAACGCCTTCAGCCGGAAAAACACCTGGACTTCACGGCCGGGGCGGAATCCAGTTTTGTATTCCGAAAGGCTCAGAACGAGCTCCCAACAGTGCAAATCGTAGACGGCGTTGTACTGGGCCGCATCAATTTCCTTGGTGAAGCCGTTGTAAGAAAGCACGGCTCCAACGCGCGTTCGGCCCCACTTCAAGTTGGCCAAGTACAGATTTGCATTCGACCATCGCTTCTGAAAGCCGTCGTATCGGGCACCGAGGGTTACAAAAGTCGCGCCCGGTTGGTACGTGAAATCTAGCCGGACACTGCTCCAGTTCTGCGAGATCGTGTCGTAGGTGGTCAGCGTTCGAAAGTTGAGATAGTCCCGAGGGCGGTATTCCGTGCGCAAGTTGAACTGCTGCCAGCCTATGTCGCTCTGTTTGGACTGATTAAAGTCAAAGCCGGTTTGCGCTCCCACCAGAAAAGTTCTCAACGGCCGCGTCGAGACGTCGAACGTCGAAGTGTGGGTGCGGCCGGTCCGGTCCTGTGCCAGCGGCGTGTACCCCTCCGGACGTAAGTAGTTGTAGCGCAAGTTTGCCGAGGTATCGCCGCCTAGCCTGTACGCCGCGTTCCAACCTGCGCCGACGACGTACTGCGCGGTGTCATCCGAGTACATCGACTGCTTGAAAACGCTCGAATAGTCGAAGCTGAAGCGTGAGCGGCCGCCAGAGCTTTTGTTGAGCGTCCAATCAAAAATGCTTCGCGTCACCCGCGAACCTTGCAATCCGCCGAACTCACCGATGGACAAGCTTGTACGAAACGGAAGTGCGAGTCCCTGTCGTTTCCCAAGAATCTTGGATGCGTCGGAAGTCAACGTAAGGACCGGCGTCCGGTCCGCGGTTCCAAAGCTACCAACACTGTCTCCAACCGGCACAAGCCGCTGATACTCCAGCACCGCATTCGCAAACGGGAGGTTCTGGTTTGCGCGTAACCTCACGTCTAGTTGTTTAGATTCAAAGGAGTTTGAATCTCCATACGCGTTGCGGTTGACCGAATAGCTCAAATTACTTGAAGTTTGAAGCGCTCCAATATTCCGGTCATCGCTGATGGAAATGACTTCCGTTTCCGAGACACTCTCGCCGAACTCACTCCGGTTCCTTTGGAAATTGAGGTTCGTGTTTGCAGTTTGAGATCGGAGGTTGTACTGGGCATTGGTATTGAAGAGGGTCGATCCTGGAGAAGTGAGATAGTTGTTCCGCTGATAGTCGTTTTGAATCGAAATCTCGCCGCTTCCCAGCTGTTGGCGGTGTTGGTTCTTCATTGTCAGCGTTCCCACCGCGCCTAATACGGTGTAGATCTGCGTAAGGCCGTCCATCTTGCCGTTTGCGTAGGCATAGTCGGTCCCGAGGGCAGGCCCGAACTTAGACATGTAATCCACGCGCAGGTCCGTTGCCATGCGATCGGAGGCCGAGAGCCCAAAGCGGCTCTTGACGTAATAGCCCTCGTCACGGCTCTGGCCCACGTCCGGCGTGTATCGCGACTGCTGGTCCTCGATCGGGATTGAGAGGAACGGAATCGTAATGATCGTTTTGCCGAAGAATCGAATCCGCGCTTTTCGGAAAATGATCCGCTTGCTTGTCCGCACGACCGTATCGGCAGATTCGATCTCGTAATGCGAATGGTCCCCCAAGCTGCAGGTCGTGAAATCGCCCTCTTTGAAGTGATTCTCCCGCTCCGTCCCGTCGGCTGCGACGGATGAAATGTACACATTGTCGGTGACCGCACCCTTCAAAAGCGAAGGGCGCAGCATGCCGCCGCCACGCTCCGACACGTAGCTTTCGTTTTTGAAGTTGAACCGGACCTTGTCGCCGTAGACAACCGCGTCGGCACCGATGATCTTCACATTTCCGCTAAGGTCGAAAACTTCCGTGTCAAGATCGCCGTCAATCTGGTCGGCAAAACACCGATAGCCGCGATACAAAACCTCCGTACCGCCGGTGATCTGAATCTTTTTGTCATCACGATTCAACGCCCCAGCGCGGATGATCTCAAGCTCGCGGTCGTCAGTCCGCGCTGGTGCGGCAGGTTCGGTTGAGCTACCACCCGGCAGATTCACTGGCGCGCGGTTTGGGTCACGGTTGATGAGCGGATAGCCAGCCCGAAGGAGTTCGTAACTCCCGAACACTTGGGCGGCCGCCAGTGGTGAGGAAGAAAGCGCAAGGGCAAAGCAAAGGGCGCGGCCGCACTTCACTCCAATCTCCAAATCGCAAGCACACCGAGGGCAAAGAAGATGAAATTGGGAGCCCACGCCGCGACCAAAACCGGCACAGCGGAAGACTTACTCAAGATCTCGGTCGAGACTACGTAGGCGTTAAAGTACAACAATACGACCACGAAGCTGACCATAACGCCAACAAATCCACCCGTCCGCGCGAAAACGAGCGCGAAAACGGGAGAGGTGATGGCAAAAACAAAGCAGGCCACCGGGATGCTGTAGCGCGATTGCAGCTCAAGCTCTTCCTTCTTTGGGTCGGCACCTAGTTTTTTCGCCGTGTCAATTGACGCCTGCAGTTCGGCAATCGTGCGCTCCGCAACTTGCCCCGCGCCAAAGAGTCCATCAACCACGATTTTCTGGTTCACTTGAAAACTCTTCTTTGGCTTCGCCACGATCACGTTCCCACCCTCGATCTCGACGTAGTAGCCATTATTGAACGTCCAAACGCCGCGGTCGTATCGGGCAGTTTCGGCCGTGATGATGCCGACTTTCTTCGGTCCGACCTGCTCAAATAGCGTTATGTTTGAGATGTCAAACCGGTACTCATCCACTCGCTTAATGATCCCAAACGATGCGGTGTACTGATTCAGCTCGATGATCGAGTTTGCCTTCATCGTTGGCCGACTGAGGCCCATGATGCCGGACTGAATCAAGATCGCATTGGCTCGACGAGTCCAATCCGGAATCAAATTCTCAACCAGGAAGAAGTTTCCAACCGAAACAAAAATCCCGAAGATCGCGACCGGAAGCACAATCCGCAGCAATCGGGTGCCCGCTGCCCTCATCGCCGTGATCTCGCTCTCTCGCGCCAACCGCGTAATCGCAAGCGACGCCCCGAGCGAAACGCCGACTGGCAACGTCTGCTTCATGAACTCTGGAGTTCGAAACAGGATGTATTGCAAAACGGCCGTGTACGGCACGTTCTCCAGGTTGTACGTCTTCGCCATGAACATGTAGGCGTTGATCTGGAACATGAGCACCACGAGGAAAGTGCCCAAAATAAATGGCACCACCATCTCGCGGAGGATGTACAGATCGAGTTTTTTCATGCGACGGGGCTTAGTTTAAGCCGTCGCGCCTTCGTTTGATGGACGGAAGGCAAGAAACAGCACGAGAGCAGCTCCGAGCAAGCACGCCACAACCACGGCAACCGCCCCGCCAATCGGCAGATTTCCAGCGAAAGGCAAGCCAACCAGCATGATGACAAGGGCAATCCAAGCGGCGAGAATCTTTCGGCCCTGGGTTTTCGGCACGATCTTTCCGCGGAAGCGATTGAGAAGGTGGGGCGCTCCGCACTGGAAGCAATGAGTTCGACCAGGATCGTTTCGGTGCCCGCACTCGCTACAACTGATCGGCGCAAACATGCTCGGCGTCTGCGGCGTGTATTGCCACTGTCGCCAGATTCGGTGCTCATCGGTGAAGAGGTCCTTCGGCAACTGTGGCAGAACGGCTTCCGCGATTCGGATGGCGTGGCCATGCAGACCCAGAACATAAAGCTGTTTTGCAACGCGGAACTTCGGCAACGGATTCATCGGCTGCTGACCGAGCAAATCGTAAGCGCGCTCGAGCTCGTCGACTTCAAAGTTCTTTAGCTCCCGCTTTTGCATCGTGCCGCGGAGGAACGGATAGACCACGACGGTTGCGATCGCGACGAAGAGGGCGATTGGGGCATGAATTGGCGCGGGTGGCCGCATCGCCACGGTTCCTAGACCAATGCTGACCAGGAGTCCCAGAAAACCGCTCGGCAGATCAATGTCTCCCGCGATCATCCACTGGATCAGGCTCACCGCCATGATGGCAACCGGAATCCAAGTTAGGCATCCTGCACCAACTGTAAATAGATCTACCGGCATAGTTATTCCTTGTGAGACGGGACTTCCACGTTGTCCCGACTTGACGCTGCTGACTCTTGCTCGCTTGATTTGCGGAATTCGAACTTCGGCTCGGTTCCCGCCTTGAGTCTAGCAATGTTTTTGTGATGCAGAAACACCACAAGCGCCGCCATCAGCACGAAAAGTGGGACAACTTGCAGAGATTGTCCCGGCAAGATGACCGAGAAGACCACCGCCGAGCAGACCGCAACCATGCTCGCCACTGCCATATAGCGAACCGTTCCAAGGATAATCGCGAAAACAACGATGGCGCCCAGCGCCACGAGTGGTGCAGAACCCAGCCCCGCCCCGAGCGCCGTGGAGACCCCCTTGCCGCCTTTAAACTTCAGAAATGGGCTCTTGGCGTGACCGATCACGGCAACCAATCCGCAGATAAACCAAAGCGCCTGCGGGTCTACGCCCATGAGGGGCTCGACGAAAAGATGCCGGGCGACCAAGCTCGGGATAAGGCCCTTGAGCATGTCGAGCACGAATGTCACCGTGCCCCAGCGTGGCCCGAGCGCTCGAACCACATTCGTCGCGCCGATATTGCCGCTACCAACCTGCGTAATGTCGATGCCTTGCATGCGCGCAATCAGCACTCCAAACGGAATGCCACCTAAAAAATACGCCCCAAGCAAAGTCAGTCCAAACACTTTCATCCGCGAAGTCGCTCTATTGTCTCCTGAAAAAGGTTCCGAACGTCATCGCAGACTCGTTGTTTTCGATCAAGAAACTCGTTTGCGTTAACCAAGCCCATCGGTTCCGCAAGCATCTGAAGCTTATCGGGATTCTCCGGAATCAAGTCTCCTTCAAAACCAGCCAGCACCAGCCGCATTCTCACTTCGAGCAAAAACGTCAGGCCGACGTTGAGAATCTCTGCCTCAAACACATTGAGGAACCCTTCTTGGTTGAGCTTTCGAATCCGCGATTTCAGGTCAGCTCCTTCCTGGGCTCGACGCGCACATGGCCCAAGCAACTCGATCATGCGAACCGTCCACTCAATATCCGATAGTCCGCCATAGCCGAGCTTCACGTCTCGCTGGACGTGATGCGCCTGAACACGCTCCTGTTCGATTCTGGCTTTCATGCCGACAAGTTCTGTCCACGCTTGCTGACGGTCGGTTTCGATCCGAGCCGCGGCCAGAACGTGCTGCAGGGCGTGTGGCTCGCCAAAAATCAGCCGGGCATTTCCCAAAGCAAACCTTTCCCAATTCTCCATATCTCGCGCGGCGTAGCTGTCGAACCCATGCAGGGTGCGGACCAACAGTCCCTTGCTACCATCCGGACGAAGGCGTGAATCAACTTCCAGAGGCATGCCACGCTGTCGCCAGTTTTGGAGCAAGCGCAGCATCACCTGCGCAGATTGCTCTGATGACTGCTGCTTATCTGCCACCAACAAAAGCACATCCGCGTCTGAGCCCGGACCCATGTCTTCACGTCCCAAACTTCCGAGCGCAATGACGCTACCGACAAACTCGGCCTCCTGAGCCGCCAGCACGATGGCTTGCTCTGCCAGCCGCGTAAGCGCGAGGACTGGAGGTGAGCCGCCAGCGATAGCAAACTGCACCAGGTTCCCCAAGAACGCCTCTCGGTACACGACCGGCAATTCCTCCGAGCTCGTGAACGAGAGTTGCTGTGGAAAGTCCTCCAGCACCTCTCCGCTCAGAATCTCTTCGGTAATCGGGAGCGACTGCTTAAGCGATTCCACCAACCGAGGCGAATACCGAACGAGAGGCAGCACCCGGTCCATTGAGTCAGCGTTCATCGCAAGTTGCCGATAGAACTCATCCCGCTCGGGCAAGGTGTCGAACCAGTCCTGGACCCGTGGCTCTTGGGCGAGCACTTGGTCGCGGTACGAAAGCGAGGTCGTAGGCAAAAGGCGATTGTAAACGCTGCTCACTTGGGCGCGACGCCGCTTTAGCTCCGCGACAAACTGGTCCGCCGAGCCTTCGTTCATCAGCCGTGCAAGTTTGATCAAGGCTGGCCCGTTGGTCGGCACCTCGTGGGTCTGCCGACTATCTTCGAATTGAATTCGGTGCTCTAGCTTGCGTAGCCATTCGTACCCACTGGCCAAGATCTCGCAATCCGATTTGCTCAAGCGGCCCGTGCGGCCAAGCTCGGTGAGAACTCTTAGCGTTGTTGGCTCAGCTGGATCCAACCCAGTGGCGAGTTGCAGGATTTGACCAATGAACTCGACGTCTCGGATTCCTCCCGCTCCGCGTTTGATATCGTTGGCCGAGCAGGTTTGCTCAATCCGCTCGCGCATCGCCAGCATGGCGTCGAGGCTGACTTCTGACAACGGACGGCCGAAGCAGGTCGTCCTGCGAAGTTGCTCCCAGTCTTTTCGCAATCCGTCAGAGCCCCAAACGACGCGAGACCGTAGTAAAGCCTGTACCTCCCATGCCTCCGCATACAGCTCGTAATAAGCCCGGTAAGCGCGGAATTTGGCGAGCAGCGGACCCGCCGCCCCGTACGGACGAAGGCGCAGATCGACGCGATAGAGCTTGCCGCGCCCCATCGGGTCTTCTAAAGCACGCCCTAACGTCTCACAAAACCGAACTGCCACTGGCTCAAGCGATTCTTCTATATTTTCGCGCAAAACATAGACTAAATCGAGGTCCGAACTGTAGTTCACCTCCCTACCACCATGCTTGCCAAAGGCGACGATCCCAACCGGACACGGGCCGGTTTGCCCAGGAGCGACCGACTTCCAAACCCACTCCGTCGCAAGCTCTAGAACAACGTCCGCCAAGGTGCTGAGCGCCGTCCAAACTTTCGGTTGGGGCCAGCTTTCGTCAAGATCATGCGAAACAATGACCGCCGACCATTTCTGTTTCAGAAATCGAATCCGATCTAGGCCGTGCGTGTAGCTCCGGCTCGCCTGAAGCAGGAGCTGACCTTCGGCCAACAGATCGTCCGCTTCGAGTTGATCGCTGTAAATCGCCTCATCGAGCAAGGCAATCCCGAGTTCCGGGTTCTGCTGGAAAGACTGCGCTACCGGGCCAGAGGTGCCGAGTAATTGAAGCAACCGATGTGCCCCGGCCGGATGAGCCCAAAGCTCTTCCGCGTAAAGCGCTGGACTGCCCGAGGCTACAAGCCACGTTTCCAATCCACGCAAAGCCATGTCGGCATCGGCGAGTCCTGGCAGCAAGGCACCGAGCCATCCTGCCGGTGCTTGGGTTAGACCTTCAATTCTCTCAATCGTTGACTGATCCACCGGGCACCTCCCCTTTCTTTGCTCGTCGCGCTTTAAGTGACCGTTTTCGCGTCCGCGACATTTCGCGCTGCCGCTTCCCTGGTCCGTCTGATTTTAGCCAAGCACATCTCTCGGCGAGACCACACTTTTCGCAAACTGGCAATGGTGCTCGGCAAACGGTACGACCATGTTGGATAAGCAACGTGTGAAACGGAAAAGCCAACTCGCGCGGAACAAGTTTCATCAAAACGCCGTGCGCCTTGACCTCGCCAATTTCTTCCTTGATCAGTCCAAGTCGCCAAGACACCCGGAAGACGTGCGTGTCCACCGGGATCGTTTCTCGCCCCATCGCAAAACACAGCACGATGCTCGCGGTTTTCGGTCCGACTCCAGGCAAGGTCTGTAGCCAGGTCATGGCTTCATCCGTTGGCCAAGTACGGAGTACATCCAAGGTGAAGTCCCCAAACTGTTCGTTTATCTTCTGGAGCGAGCCGATGATGTTCTTTGCCTTCTGGTTGCTAAGCCCCGCTAGCCGAACCGTGCTCGCCACTTCCGCCGCTGGCGCGTTCGCGACATCCTGCCAAGTTGGATACCGTTCTCGAAGCTGAGTAAATGCCGGAAAGCTGTGGGCGTCGGTGGTGTGCTGACTCAGGATGCAAGAGATGAGTTCCTCCATCGGATCGAACCGAGGAATGTAGCGGCTCTTTCCGTGCGTGCTCTCGAGCATGGTCAGCATGTCGGCAATCGTTGCCGGATTCCATCGACGGGCCGCCATTAAGAAGCCGTCAACTCGGTTTCGATGAGGTCGCAGAGAATGTGGCCCAGCAGAATGTGCATTTCTTGAACGCGGGCGGTCACCGAGCTTGGAGCAAGAATCTTCGTGTCCGCGAGATCGGACAAAGGCGACGGGTTTTGTCCGGTCCAAGCCGAAACGTGAATGCCCATTTCCTTGGCTAGATTCGCCGCACGCAGAACGTTTGGACTCTTTCCAGAAGTGCTGATGGCAATCAGAACATCACCGGCTCGGCCAAGTGCCTCAACCTGCCGTTCAAACACCGCTTCAAAGCCATAGTCATTCGCAATCGCGGTTAAACCGGCCGTAGAGGTGGCAAGGCTGATCGCTGCCCAGCCTTTTCGGTCCAACTGGAATCGGCCAACAAGCTCGGCCGCAAGGTGATCAGCGTCACAAGAACTACCACCGTTACCGCAAAAAAGAATCTTCCCACCTGCACGCAAGCTCAAAATGCAGGCCTGAGCAAGTCGAGTCAGTTCGGGCTCTAGCGCGGCGATCTGGTTGAGCGCAGATTGATGATCGGCCAAGGCCAGCTGAAATCTGCTCGTCATCCTCATTAGTCTAACCGAGGGGTACCCTTTTCCCGCCGCAATGATGAAAGGTGTTGTCTTGAAATCGGTCCCTCGCTACGAGGACGCACGGGGTTGGCTCGTTGAATTGTTTCGAGCCGATAGCCTGCCGGAAGGTTTTTCTCCAGCTATGGGCTACCTCAGCGTTACCAAGCCCGGTGTTGCCCGAGGTCCTCACGAGCACCATGACCAAACGGATGGCTTTCTCTTCTTCGACGGGGCATACGAGCTCCATCTTTGGGAGAATCGCGAAGGCGAACCGGAAACCTACGAGATTTTGAAGGTCGGTCGCGAAAATCCTACTTTTGTCACCGTGCCGCCCGGAGTCGTTCACGCTTACCGCAACGTCGGCGACCAAGACGCCATGGTGGTCAACGTGCCAGACCGGCTATACGCGGGTTGGGATCGAAAGGAAGAGGTGGATGAGATTCGCCACGAGAACGATCCGAACTCGAGGTTTAAGCTTTGAACCTCCTGGTCACTGGCGCGGCCGGCTTCATCGGCTCGCACTTTGTGCGCTTGGTGCGGCGGGTCCGACCTGACTGGACCGTGCATGTTCTCGACGCCCTGACCTATTCGGGCAACGGCTCGACCATGGCCGACTTCCTCGCCGACGGACTCGTGACTTTTCACCAAGGGCGGATCGAGGATTATCAGAAGGTCTCCGAAATCGTTCAGCAGAACCAGATCGACCAACTCGTTAACTTCGCAGCGGAGAGTCATAACGACCGTTCCCTCGTTTCGGGCTCGTCGTTTTTGGTGTCAAACGCCATGGGCGTTGAGAACTTGCTCAACGTTGTTCGTGAAAATAAAATCCAGCGATTTGTGCAAGTTTCGACTGACGAAGTCTACGGAACGATCGCCGAAGGTCAGTTCACCGAAGAAACCCCGATCGCCCCAAACACCCCATATAGCGCAAGCAAAGCCGCCGGCGACCTTCAGTGCCGCGCACACTTTAAGGCTTACAAAACCCCCGTCGTGGTCACTCGTGGCGGCAATACATTTGGCCCATTCCAGTACCCAGAAAAGCTGATCCCCTTCTTCGCCACTCGCTTGATTCAGGGCAAGCACGTTCCCCTTTATGGCGACGGTAGCCAAATCCGCGAATGGATCCACGCCGAAGATCACGC
>CAMAPH010000035.1:0-31250 GCA_945859975.1 Chthonomonas calidirosea | reverse complement strand
TACGCTCGGAATTTGAAGGGCGATATCAAGGCGGTCCACGTTACGCTGAACGAGAAGAAGCTGCCGGAGCTTCAGCGGAATTGGGAGCTGGTGAGCCAGGACATTCCGCTGGTTATCTTGCCTTCCCCGTACCGGTCGCTCCTGGAACCCGTTTTGGACTACGTGGACGAGCTGATTGCCGAGCATCCGGAGATGGTGATTACGGTTATTGTTTCGGACGCCGACTCGAACAAGTGGTATCACGACCTGCTTTCGGAGAACGTGGCGCTGCAGTTGCGCAATGCGCTGTCGAAGCGGAGCAATGTGGTGGTGGCGAATATTCGCCACCAAGTCGACGCAGAGTAAAAGGGTTAGCCGCCCATGATGAGGCGGCGAACCTTGTCTTTCCAGTTGGTCGGCTCTCCGACGGGACTCATATCGTCGGCGCACTGGATGGCATATCGAGCCAAACCCACCGCAGTTGACGTTGTGCGCGGGGTGAACTCGGAGCGGACAGATAGGCCAAAAGTGTTGTTGTAAAGCTCGGGGGTGCCGGCGAGCCGAGCACCGTTTCCGGTGAGAACGACACCTCCGCTGACGAGGCGGGCGTAGCCGGACTGGTCGAAAGCGGTTTTGGTCATGGCGGCGATTTCTTTCGCTCGACTTTGGATGATTTCCGAAAGCACTTTGCGCGCCATCGGGCGGGAACCCAGCTGGCCGAGTTGCTGGATTTCGACGGTCTCGTTTTCGCCAACTTGATCGGCCAGCGCGTGGCCATCTAGCTTCTTGATGCGCTCCGCTTCTTCAAGCGTGGTTTTGAGGAGGGCGGCAAGGTCGGAGGTGATGTGACCAGCGGCCACGGGAAGGGAAACGCCGTAGACCATCGATCCTTCCATGAAGATTCCGAGATCGGTGGTGCTGGCACCGAGGTCGATGACGATCATGCCTTGCTCAAGTTCGGCTTGGCTCAGGATGCCGAGGCCGGATGCGAGGGGAGTGAAGACCATTTGGCTGACCGAGAATCCAGCTTCCTTCACGCACTGCTCGAGCAATTCTAGCGGCTTGGGCGAGCCAGTGGCGATGAGGGTTTCAACCTCCAGCTTGCCGGCAGCGACGCCGACGGGTTTTCGAACGCCGCGCTGGCCATCGACTTTGAAGGTCTTGGGAAGGACGTGGATGGGGGAGCGGTCATTTGGCAGCAGCACCGCGCGGCTGTGATTGACGACTTCAAGGACATCTTGGGTCGTGATGTGCCGCCCTTTCGGGATGATCATCTTGATCCCTTGGCCACTGACGCACTCAATGTGCGAGCCGGAGACGTTGACGACGAGCTCGGTTCCCTTTCGATCAGCTTGGCGAAGGGCATCGGGAACGACCTCTTTGATCGCTTGGATGGTTTCCTCGCGGTTTACGATCAGGCCCTTTTTTGCCCCGGCGAACGGTACGGTGGCAACGCCTTCTAACCGAAGTTTTTTATCTCCGGATGCGACGAGGCAGCTCATTTGCGAGCCACCGATATCTAATGCAACGACAAAGCTCATGAGTTTCCATCCGAAGGCGCGGCAGGCGCTGCCGGGTTGTTTCGCTGTTTGCGGGTTTGGTAGTCGTTAAACATCGTGAGGGCTTGCCGACGAATCAGCGCTAGATTTTGGAACGTTCTTGTGCCAAAGACAATGGCGACGGCCAAGAAGAGGTCGATGTAGATTCGATCTCCGAGCCACGCCAAAAAGAACGCGATCAGGATATTCGAGACGAATCCGGTGATGAAAACGTCGTTCCGAAACTTGCCTTCGAGTCCGGCGCGGAATCCGCCGCAGACGCTATCGATTCCGGCAAGGCACGCAACGGCCAGATATTGCCCTCCCGCGCCGCCAACCGGCTCAAGCCGGATTGCAATCGCAATCGCGGCACCAATAATCAAAGCAATGACGGGAAGAAATATCACTTCTTAACAACCGGGACTTTACCGAATCGTGCCGAAGTTGAACCGGTGTAAGGCTTCAGGGTCATTTTCTTGACCTCGTTGATCTCCACCATGCTGGGGTCGGTTTGGCGAATATCGGCGAGAATGCCGCCCGGGAGGTTCATTGCGCCCAGAAGGGTCTTGGGGTCGCCGATCGCGCGGATCTCGATTGGGCTAGAAATTTTGATGTCGTTGACGAGGATGGTCGGTCCGACGCAGCGGAAGCTGGCGCGGCCAGTGATGCGGTGTTCGTTCACCGCAATGGCTTCGGCACCGGAGGCCTGGAGCTCGTTGACGACGCGGAGGACGTCGGTGTCGTGAATGATGTCGCCGGTCTCTGCGTTGCCGAATCCGGACCCGGCGGTACGGCCGCTATCCTTAAGAAAAATCACGATTCCGGGGCCCTCAAGTTCGGTGAGGCCGGAGAAGCTCTTGACCTCTTGCAAGCTTTCGTTGAGGGTCTTTGCCTGCGAAGAACTGCCAGATAGAGACTTTTCTAGGGCGTCGTTCTTTTTGAGCAACTCTTGGACGCGGGCTTGAAGCTGATCGAAGGCGTCAATATCCACCTGGCCTTCGTTGATGCGGGTGGTTTGTTGCTGGTTCGCGAAGGGTCGGCGAGACTTTCGATTCTCTTGGGTGACCCAAGCCAACGCACACATAAACCCAAGGATCAGGCTCATGAGGCTTACGGGCCAGACCCAACTTTGAGACTCTGAACGGGCGTTAAAAATGCTCACTAACTTTCCTAGTTTGACGGTTTCCGGAATCGCGCCGCTGGTTTTTCGGGCGCGTATAAATTCAAGACCAAAACTTTGCTCAGGAGTTCCGGGTCCGCATCCATTAACTTGCGTAAGGAGTTAAGTTTGGCTTCGAGTTGGACGGCCTGGCCAAGTTTGATTTCCGCTCCACCAAGGACGAGGATGAGACCGCCATCGTCGGCATACATGACGGTTCCGTTCTCACCGTCGGCGATGCTCGGCAGCTCTTGCGCCAGATAGGCAAGCGCCGAGGTCGGGATCCGGCCGACGATGGTGCCGTCGCGCTCTTGGCTGGCCTGGCTGATTTGGATCAGAGGGAGACCGGTAAGCACTTCCTTGCTTTGGTAGATGGTTCCGTCTTCGGCAAGATAGGTGCCCGGGGCGCCCGAGAGTCGGCCAACCGGATTTCGATAAGTGACAGTTACGACAGCACGGCCAAAGGGGTTCGCTTCGAACGTCGCGGTTTCGAATGCCGTGTTGTACAGCATGAGGCTGGACAAGTTGTTGCCGTTGATCTGGAGGGCCGGCTTCCCTTCGATGCTCTTAAGCACCGTGCGGACTCCAACCATGTCGTCTGGCTTCACTCCAACCACTCGGGCCTTGGTCACCGCAGTTAAGGGGCTGTAAAAAAGGCCAAGCCCAAGGTTCAGAACCAGGGCGGCAATCAGCACCGGAGTCCAATTGAATTTTGGCTTCTTACGCCGTGGTCTCATGACTCCTTAGGGCATCGACAAGAATGCGTTCGCAGAGCTCATCGAACGGGATGCCAGCCGTTCGGGCGGAGTTGGGGAGAAGCGAGGTTCCGGTCATTCCGGGGAGAGTGTTCACTTCAAGGACGAACATCTCCGCGGCACCGTGAGGATCGCGAACCATGATGTCGGTTCGGGTTGCGCCTCGGCAGCCAAGGGCTCGGTGGGCGGCGAGAGCGATACGTTGAGCTTCAGCCAGTGCCGATTCGGATAAGCGGGCCGGACAGACTTCTTCGGTCGCGCCGACGGTGTACTTGCTGGCAAAGTCGTACTTTCCGCTGGCCGGAGCAATCTCGACGGGCGGGAGCGCCTCGTCGGTTAACACCGGAACGCTGATCTCCATGCCGGTGATCCATTCCTCCACGAGCACGGATGCGTCGTAGCTGAGAGAACGAGCGATGGCGGCGGGGACTTCGGCGGGGTCGGAGACGAACGAAAGTCCGACGGTGGAGCCTTGAGCGTTCGGTTTAACAACGACCGGGCCGGTTAGATCAACCGATTGGGTGGCAGAAGTGACGTGGACACCCTTTGGAACGCGGATGCCTTCCCTTTCCAAAATCTGCTTGGTGAGGTTCTTGTCCATCGCGATGGCACTGCTTTGGATGCCGCTGCCGGTGTACGGGACGTGGAGCGTTTCCAAGACTCCCTGCATCGCGCCATCCTCTGAGTTGGTGCCATGGACGGCAAGGAAGACCACATCCGGTCGATTCGGGCCGATGAGCTTGCTGAGGTCGCCTTTGGACAAAAGGAGCTCGGAGATGTCAACTAGGTCGACCTGGTGCCCGCGTTCTCGGAGAGCTTTTGCAACGGCACGGCCGGAGAGGATCGAGACCTCGCGCTCGGCGCTATCGCCGCCGTAAGCAACCCAAACGTGATAGGGTCCGCTTCGAGCTCGTTTCAGCTCCGCGATGAGGGCGGGCGCAAAGGCGCTGATGTTCCCTGCCCCCATTCCCACGGCAACATCACCCGGTTGGAGCCAGGCGGCCACTTTGCGTGGCAAAAGGTGTCGGCTCGGGACGTAGCGTACGGGGACGGTTACAAGTTCCGCAATCCGAGCGGCGCTGACGCCGGGGATGGGATTTTCCCGAGCAGGATAGATGTCGGTTAGGACGACTTCGTCGGCATCGGAAAGGGCGGCAGCAAATTCCGGGATTAGCCCTTCGGTTCGCGAATAAAGGTGCGGTTGGAAGGCGACGACGATGCGGCGGTTGGGGAATCTTGCGCGGATGGCTTGGATGGAGGCCGCGATCTCGGTCGGGTGATGGGCGTAGTCGTCGACCACGGCGATCTCGGCATCTTGAAGCACTTCTAGTCGACGCTCCGCACCGGTGAAGGCAGCGATTCCGTTCGCGGCAAGACCGGGATCGGCACCGGTGGTGGTTGACGCGTGGAGGGCACCCGCAGCGTTACGCAGGTTATGATCGCCGGAGGTGCTGCGCGCAACGGTACTCGGGAAGTCTGCTTCGGAATAGGGCAACTTTTTGCCTTGGAATTCTTCCGCAATCTCTGCGGCACCTGGATCGGACTGGCAGTAAACCAAGGCACCCTTCGCGGGGATTTTGCTTACGAACCGGCCGACGCTGGCTTTCAAGTTTTCCCACGAACCGTGGAAGTCGACGTGGTCGAGCTCTAGGTTCGTGAGGATCACGATTTCTGGGTCGAGATCGTGGAAGCTGTCGTAGGCTTCGCAGGCTTCTACGACCGCCCATTCGCCTTTGCCATAAAGAACGGGCGAGCCCCAGGCGGGGATGTTGGCCCCGACGATCACTAACGGGTCTAGACCGGCGGCGGTTAGGCCCGAGCCGAGCATTCCGGTGGTAGTAGTTTTGCCGTGGGTTCCGGTGACGGCAATCACGCGGCGATCTTTGAGGAGCCAGCCGAGAAGCTGGCTACGGCGGAACAAATTCAGGTTCAACTCACGAGCGGCGGCGACTTCGGGACTGATCTTGAGATCGATCGCATCAGTAAGGACGACAGCGGTTTTATCGACGGCAAAGGCTGTTAGCGCAACACCCGAGTGGCCGATCGTGACATCAATTCCCTCAGCGCGAAGGCGGTTTGTTTCGTCCGTTTCCGTGCTATCAGTTCCAGCAACGGGGATACCGAGCGCATGGAGCATGCGGGCTAGCGCAGACATGCCCGCACCGCCGATGCCCACGAGGAAGAATCGCGAACTGCCGTCCATCGCTTCTCGCGGGGAGAAGGCGGTTTGAATTTCTTGAGGCGTTCGCATGATTTCGTTAAGACCTCATTATGATGCCGAGGATTTCTTGGGTGGCGTTGGGACAATCCCAGCTTCGAAGCCCAGTGAATTGCTCTTTCGTTGGGCCGTACAGTTGCTTCATGATGGCTTGGGCTAGCGAGTCTCCGATCGCCTCTTCGTGCCCCTGCGGGTGCTTTGCCCCTTGCCAAAGAATTTCGGCAAAACCACGCTCTTTGAACTCGGTGGCGTTGAAGTACTGGTGGTCATCGGCGGAGGTTGGCAGAGGGATCAGGACGCTCGGGAGCCCGAACGCGGCGACTTCGGCCAAGGTGCCGCCACTGCGTCCGACAAACACGCCGGCAGTTGAGTAGGCATCGGTAAGATCGTGGCCGCTCAGGTACGGGACGGCAACCACGTTCGGCAACCCGTTGGCGACTTTTTGCACTTCTTCAAACAGCTTCTCGCCTGCGGCGATTGTGAAGTGGACGTCGGGCAAAATTTTTGCCGCATCAACGGCGATGGTGTTGACGAATCTGGCGCCTTGGGAACCGCCCATAACGAGCACGGATGCGCGCTCCGAAGGTTCGGTTTTCGCGATGGCGGCGTCTCGTAGTTCGCCGCGGATGGGCTGACCCGTTCTGATTCGATTCTTCTCGGGAACGTGCTTCTCAGTGCCATGGAAGACGTAGGTGAAAGCGGTCGCCGTTTTGCCATAGAGGCGATTTGCCCGTCCGGGAACGCTGTTCGACTCGTGGACAACGTACGGGATTCGAAGCGACTTCGCCGCTTGCATAAAGGGACCGGCCGAGTAACCGCCAGTCGAGAAAACGGCGTCAACGCCACGGTCGCGCAGGATTCCCTTCGCCTTCTGCGCGCCAAGAATGAGCTTAACAAGGGACTGCCAGCCCTTGAGGGTTTTGAGTGACCAAAGGGGCTGGGCATCGACGCCAAAGAACGGGATCGACTTTGCCTCGGCAATGGTTCGCTCCATCCCTCGGAAGGACCCGAGGTAGATGACTTCCGCCCCGGCGGCTTGCGCGGCGAGGCCGACTTCAAGCGCCGGATAGATGTGGCCGCCGGTTCCACCGCCGGTGATTGCGATTCGCATTTTCGTCCTCCTGGGGAGCGAGAGCCGGGGCGGCGGCAAGCCGTTGAGCCACGCCGATAGCCATCCAAAGCGCAACGAGACTTGACCCGCCCGAGGAAATGAACGGGATCGGGATTCCGATGGACGGAAGGGTTGCGTTCGCCATCATCACGTTCACCGCAGTTTGGATTCCGATCCAAGCGGCAATTCCATAGAACGTGAGCGCGGCGAAGCGTTCGGTCGCCCTTTGGGCCAGGCTAATCAGCCGAAGAACAAGACCAGCAATGGCGCCCAGCACAATGAGTGCTCCGACCAATCCGGTCTCTTCGGCGATAGTCGCCATGATGTAGTCGGTCGTCGGCGCGGGAATGATGTGCTTCACCTGGCCGGACCCGATTCCGACGCCAAAGAGGCCGCCATCGGCCATGCCTCGTTCGGCCTGGGTGGTTTGGAACCCTTTATCGTCGACGTTTTGGGTCTCCCAACGTGCGGTGTGGGTCGTCAGGCGCTCCATTCGGTACGCCTGCTTCATGAAGAGCGCGGGCAAGAAGATGAGGACGACCACGCCGATGGTCGCCCAGCTACGCCGACCGACGCCGCCGGTCGCACACATCGCGAGGAAGATGGCGAACAAGACGCCGGCGGTGCCGAGGTCCTTTCCAAGCTCGATGAAGAAGATGCCTACGAGGACGAGAAAGCCGGGCACCCACCGCTTAAATTGGGGCACGAGGACATTGTCGAACCAGAGGGCAAAGTTGCGGCGACGTTTCGCCGGGTTCCATTCTTTCTTTTCGGCAAGGACGGCAGCGAGGAAGAGTACGAGCGTGAGCTTGGCGAACTCTGAAGGCTGGATGGTCACACTTCCGATGGCAATCCAGCGCTTCGCTTCGTTTTGGCTCTTTCCGATCACATCGACCAGGCCGAGCCCGATGAGCGAAACAATCCAAAGCCAACCTGCGGATCGCTTGAAGAAATCAATCGGTAGGTAGCGGCAGATGACGTACCCAACCATGGCGACCAAGAGTAAACGAATTTGAGTCGTGAACTCCGCCGGAATCATGGAGCCCGTTTCTTGGATGCTGCGCGCGTAGCCGGCATCAAAGATGAACAACAGACCGATCAGGGTCGCTGAAACAGCAAAGATAAACAGCCAGATATCCGGAACAATCCTAGTTCGCATGGTCGAGCCACTCCTTGGCTAATTCAGTAAAGACGTCGCCCCGATGTCTAAAGTCGCGAAACTGATCGGAACTCGCACAGCCGGGAGCGAGCATGATGACTTCTCCATTGACGGCGGCGACGGTCGCGGCGGCGAATGCTTCTTGCATGGTGTCAAAAATCGGGATATCTCCGCCGAGCTCGGCATTGATTTCTGCCGCATCGCGGCCGAAGAGATAGCCGCGATGCCGCTGGTTGGCGAGAAAAGCTTTGACGGGTTTGAAGCTGAGGCCTTTATTGACACCGCCAAGAAGAAGGTGGACGGAGTCGCGCACGGACTGAGCCGATTTCACAACGGCGTCGGGGTTGGTGCACATGGAATTGTTAATGACCCGAATGCCGTTTCTTGCACCGAGGAGCTGCATTCGGTGCTTCAAGGGCGCCATGTCTTCGAACGGTTCGAGTAGGACGGCCGGCATGGAATCGGTGATTTCGGCGGTTCGGCCGGAATAGACGGTTCGTTTGGCGTTCAACTTTGCTTTTCGGTTCTCTATGGCTTCCTGCACGACGGGCGCGTTCTTTTGCTTGAGGAACGCGTAGGCCATGAGCGCGGCCATGGCGGCGTTGGCGCGGTTGTGGGCTTCTTGGAGCGACCAGTTGGCGGTGAGGAAGCGCTCGCCGAAGAAGGAGATGCCGTCCTCGTCGATGTGAGCGTGTTCGGCAGTGGCACCGAAGGTGAGGACTTGAGGTCCTTTCGGTTTGGGCACGACGGGATCGTGGCCACGGATCACAGCGAAGTCATCTTCTTGTTGAGCGGTGAAAATTCGGAGTTTGGTTTTGGCGTAATCGTTGACGCCTTCGTATCGGTCGAGATGGTCCGACGTGATGTTCGTGATTCCGGCGACTTTGGGGCGGAACTCTCGGACCCATTCGAGCTGGAATGAACTGATCTCGGCGACGAGGACTTGGTCTTCGGTTGCGTTTGCGGCGGCGTCAGTTAGGGCCATTTCGGGGTAGCCGCTGCCGAAGATGTTGCCGCACAGAATCGCTTCTTCACCGGCGGCGAGAAGGCAACGGTAGAGCATGACGGTGGTGGTGCTTTTCCCGTTGGTGCCGGTGATGGCGAGGATCGGTGCGCGGCTGATGCGGTAGGCGAACTCGACCTCGCTGATGATTTCGAGTTCGTCTTTGAGTTTCAGGATCAGTGGATGATCTTTGCGGACGGCGGGGTTTACGACGAGCAGGTCCGACTTCGGCAGAGTGCCATCCCAGTTCAGAACGACGGGCAAGCCAAGACCTTCGGCTTCAGTCAGGATCTCCGGCTTCGCGAGGTTTTCTAGCGAACTTTGATCGTAGACGGTTGGGAACGCACCACGATCTCGCGCGGCCTTTGCCACGGCCAGGCCAGATCGGCCGAGGCCGAATATGGCAATGGTTTGGTTTTCAATCGAGTGCGGCATAGCGGATTTAGGGGGTCGGAGCCATGGACGGATTGAAGGCGATGGCGGCGAAGGTCAAGGCGGCAACGGTGAGAAGAAGCTGGACGAGGGCGAAACTCCAGACGACCCGCGTTTCCTTCCAACCAGCCTTTTCGAACGCGTGGTGAATCGGTGTGAATGGGAACAGCTTTCGTTTGAAGAGCTTGACGCTGAGAATTTGGAGAGGAACCGGCACAAGCTCCGCGATCATCATTCCGGCTAGCAGGACAAGGCCGACGAGCCAAAGGGAGAGCTTGGGGGTGCCCCAGAAGCTGAGGACCATGTTTTGCTGGCCGATCATCGCGAGTTTCCAGAACCCGACGCCGAGCAGTCCGCCGATTGGGAGTGAGCCGGTATCGCCCATGAACACTTTGGCCGGAGGGGCATTAAAGAACAGGAATGGGATGATGCCGCCAAGCAATCCGGCCGAAATTAGCATCGTGATTCCGCTGCTAGCCATGACGCCCATCACGAGCATTCCCACGCAGATACCAATCAGCAAGCTTCCGGCGAGAGCGTCGAGGCCATCGGAGAAGTTGTAGGCGTTGGCGAAGAACAGGATCATGAACAGCGTGGCACCGGCGTTCGGGAGGTTCCAGTTCGAAGTGAGCCAGGCGCACGGGAGGGCGAGGATGATTTGGAGCCCTAGCTTTGGCAGCCAGTCGATGCCGCGCTTGCCGGGCTTCATCTTTGGGACGAGGTAGTCGTCGGCGAAACCAAGAAGCGCATAGCCAATGAGAAGGCTGAGCACGCCATAAACGTAGTTCGGCGTGATAACCGTCATGAGCGTCGTCGTGCTGCTGTAGCCGAGGGCCTCAATCATGCTGCTGGTGGGCAGGAAGAGGAAGTAAACGAACATGAAAATCATGCCGATTACGGGAATCCAGCCGCCCATGTTTGGCGTGCCGACCTTGGCTTGGTGACCTTCGGGAACGAAGGCGCTAATGACTTGCCGCGACTTGAGACCAAGCAGGAATTGGTAGACCGGTCGCGATACGAGCGTCGCAACACAAAGGGTGATCCAGAACGCCTTGATCGCGAGAATCATTGCAAGGTCTCCAAGGCTCGTTCAAGTTCGAGGGCTCGCGATCCTTTGATCAGAACGGTATCGCCAGGCTGGCTTGCCGCGACGAAGGCTCGGACTTCCTCAATGTTGGCCGCAAGGGTGAAGGGCTTTCCGGAGGCTCGGAACATTTCGGCGGTCGTTTTCACCATCGGTTCGCCGATGAAGCAGACTTCGTCGATTTTCGAGTTCAGAAGGGTCTTGCCGACCATTTCGTGTGCTTCTGTTTCGAAGGCACCGAGTTCGCGCATTTCTCCGAGTACAGCGCGGCGCTTCCCGTCACAGGGCATTTCGCTTAGGGTCTCGATGGCTCCGAGGGTTCCGGGGACGGAGGCGTTGTAGGTGTCGAGAAGGATCAGGGCGCCGTTGTAGTCGCGAATCTCCATTCGCATCGGTGGGATTTCGGCGCCGAAGAGTTCGCCGGAGGCTTCTTGGGGTGAGATGCCGACGCTGGCGGCGACGGCGATTGCGGCGGCAGCATTTAGGGCCAGGTGTCGGCCGACCACCGGTAGCTCAGCTTCCCACGGGAGGTTGAGATAGAACCCGCGGACGAGGCAACTTTGCCAGGAGACGGCTTCGTAGCCGATGATGCGGCAGTCGCAGCCTTCGCCGTAGCCGAAAGTGATGGTCGAGCGCGGCCAGGCACGGGCTTTGAGGGAATCGAAGAACTCGTCGTCTTTCCAGAGCACGGCGACGCCGTCTTGCGGCAGGGCTTCCAGGATTTCGCCTTTGGCCAGGGCGATGGCGGCACGGGAGCCGACTTGCTCGAGGTGGGCCCAGCCGATGTTGGTGATGAGGGAGTGGGTGGGGCGGCAGAATTCCGCGAGGTGGGCGATTTGCCCCATTCCACGCATGGAGAGTTCAACAACCACGGCAGCGTCTCCCGTCGTGACTTCGGGCCAAAGGAGGGGCGCGGTGTATTCGGTGTTGCGGTTGCCATCGGTCTTTTTGATCGGGCCGAGGGGAGAGAGGGCGGCGGCGACGAACTCTTTCGTCATGGTTTTTCCAGCGCTACCGGTGATGCCGACTACCGGGCCATCGAAGGCAATTCGGAAGCTGAGGGCCAGGCTTGAGAGGGCGGCGACGAGGTTTGCCACCCGAACGTGCGGCACGTCAAGTTCCTTTTCGCTGACGACCAGAAGGGCTCCCGCGGCGATTGCCTGGTCGGCGAAATCGTGACCGTCTACTCGGGCGCCTTTGATGGCAAGGAAGGCGTCGCCGGGTTTGACTTCGCGATGGTCGGTGGCAAAACCTTGGATTCGGGTGGGTTCTCCGTGGTACGTGCCGCCCATTCTTTCGGCGAGGTTTTTGGCGGAAATTGGTTTCATTTTTTCAGTGCCTCTCTCACAAAGTCGCGGTCATCGAAGGGGAATTTTTCGTGACCAATAATCTGGTAGTTCTCGTGCCCTTTCCCGGCGATGACGACAACATCGTTTTCCGATGCGAAGCCGACGGCGTGAGCGATGGCTTCGGCTCGGTCTACGATGGCAATTGCGGGCCGATTGGGGGCGATGCCGTCGAGGACCTCGGCGACGATCGTTTCCGGGTCTTCGGTCCTAGGGTTGTCGCTGGTGACGATAGTGAGATCGCTGCGCTGGCTGGCGGCGAAGCCCATGAGGGGGCGTTTGGTCTTGTCTCGGTCCCCTCCGCAGCCGACGACGGTGATGACGCGGCCGGCGGTGAGGGGGCGGACGGAGTCGAGCAGCTTTTCCAGCGCGTCGGGAGTGTGGGCGTAGTCGACGATAACGCGGAAATCGGCTTCGATGGGGACGTTTTCGAACCGGCCTGGTACGGGTATTAGGTTCTGCGTTGTTGTGAGAAGGTCTTCCAGGGGGTAGCCAGCGGCGATGAGGCCGGTGATGGCGGAGGCGAGGTTTTCGACGTTGAAGAGTCCGCCGAGCCCGGCGGTTAGGCGGTGGTTGCCGGTGGGGGTCTTTAGGTCGAAGGTGATGGAGTCGAGTTGGACGTCGGTTGCCGTGAAGTGGTAGTTGGCTTCGATTTTTGCTTCGGTGGAGAAAGTCAGGACGGGCTGGGTGATCCTATTCGCGAAAGCTTGCCCGACCGGGTCGGCGACGTTGATGGCGGCCTTGAACGGCTTATCCGACTGGAGCGGAAGCTCGGAGAAGAGGCGGAATTTGGCTTCGGCGTATGCCTCTAGCGTCCCGTGGAAATCGAGGTGGTCTTGGGTGAGGTTGGTAAAGATCGCGGCGTCGAACTCGAGGCCATCGGCGCGCTTTTCGGCGAGGGCGTGGCTGGAGACTTCGATGCACAGGGCATCGAGGTTGGCGGTGCGGCCTTCGTCGAGTCGGGCATAGAGTTCGAGGGCGAACGGCGTGGTGTTGTTGAGTTCGATGCTGGATTCGGGGAGGGTGAAACCGAGGGTCCCGAGATAGCCAGCCCGCAGGCCGAGCGCGGTGAGCATCTGGCGCATGATCCAAGCGGTGGTGGTTTTGCCGTTGGTTCCGGTGACGCCGATGAGCTTGTAGCTGGCGGTTGGGGAGTTATAGAAGGCGCGGGCGAGTTGCCAGAGGGTGTCTGGGTAGCTCTCGGCGGGGAGATAGATGGCTTCGAGACCAAGCGCTCGTGCTTCCGCTACGGCAGATTCTTTATGGACAATGGTGGCGACGGCTCCCGCGGCGGCAGCGGTGGGCAGGAAGGCGTGGCTGTCTTGCCGATTTGACGGCATGCAAACAAACAACGATCCCGGCTGGACCAGCCGGGAATCTAAAGTGAGATGTTTGATTTCTGGGCTCTGCCCAGTGCCGGATTCGGCGATGCCAGAGCGGGCACAGAGCTCGCGGAGCGTCACGTGTCGCCACCTTCCCTTACCGGCTGCTCGCTTCGATCGGGCGGGATGCGCATGCTCTTGATAACCGACAGAGCGATCTGACGGAAGGCAGGGCCTGCGACTGCGCCGCCGTAGATTTGCTTCTTCGGATTATCGACCATCACCAACACGACGGCTTGGGGTCGAACGGCGGGAACGAAGCCGATGAAGTTGGCGACGTAGCCGCTGATCTTCTTTTTGGTGATCGGGTCAACGGAGCCGATCTTCTCAGCCGTTCCGGTCTTTCCGGCGAGGCGATAACCGGGGATGCGGAGGCTGTAGCCGGTGCCGGCTTTGGTTTCGATGACCGCTTCCATTGTTTCGAGGACTTCTCGCGCGGTTTCGGCGGAAATGATTTGCTTCGCTTTGGGCCGTTCGACGGTTTCATCTCCGAGGCGGCGGATGAGTCGCGGCGGGACGCGCTTTCCATCGTTAGCGATGGTCGAGAAGGCGCTGGCGAGGCTGATGGGGGTGCAGGTGAGGGACTGGCCGAAGCCGAACGTTGCGAGCTGAAGGATCTTTGAGTACTCCTTCTTGTTATAGGAACCCGCGACTTCTCCGCCGAGTTCGACGCCGGTTGGTTCGAAGAGGCCGAGGTCGGTCATGTATTTGGTGAACGCTGGGTGCCCAACGCGCATCGCCCAGGTTGCGGCGGCGACGTTGCAGCTCTTGGCGATGGCTTTGGTTGCGTCGACGTCGCCGTGCGCGCCGTGTTTGCGGTCGCAGCCAATGGTGCGCTTACCGACTTGCATCGTTAGGCGGCAGTAGAAGTGCTCGGACATGGAGGTTTTGCCCGCGTCGAGCGCTTTTGCGAGGGTCAGGATTTTGAAGGTGGAACCCGGTTCGAAGCGGTTCTTGGTGGCGGGATTGGCACCGAATGGAACGCCGGTTCCTTTGGCGAATTCGCTGGAACTGAAGGTTGGGTAGGTGACAAGGGCGAGCACGTCGCCGGTTCTTGGGTCTAGGACGACGGCGCTTCCTTCGTTCGCACCATTGGCTACGACCGTTTCCTTTAGGGCTGCATAGGCGGAAGCTTGGAGGGTGGCGTCGATGGTGGTCTCAATATCTTGACCGTCTGCCTTCGGGATACAAAGGGACTCAATGAGACGGTTGGGCAAGAGGTTGCCGTTCTTATCCGCGAAGCCGACTTGTTTGCCGTCCTTCCCTTTCAACAATGCGTCTTGAGTGCTTTCTAGGCCGGTGGCAACGGTGACCTTAGTTTTGTTGTCCTTGGCCAATTGATGCCGGAAGCCGCCGATGATGGGGGAGGTGGCGTCGCCGAGGACGTTTTCGCGCTCACCTTTTCCGGAGATCGAGACGCCATCGGGTCGCCAGAATTTTCGGATCGCGGCGATTCGGTTGCGCTGGTCGGAGGAGAGGGAGACGACCCAGCTTCGGCTCTTTTCGGTCACGGAGCCGATGGCGGTGAATTCGTTCGCGGGAATGCCAGTGGCGTCGCTGAGGGCAGCCCAGAAGCCAGGGCTGCTTGGGGCTTTGCGGTAGTCGACGACGAGTTCGGTGATGGGAGAATCTTGTGCGAGGGGGGCGCGATTTCGATCTAGGATGCGACCGCGCGAAGCCACGACTGCCTTCGTGACTCCGTATCGGTTCGCTTTTCGTGCTTGAGCCTTAGTGTCTTCTGCGGCCCAGGTTTGGATTTTCGCCTGTGACATGACGGTTGCGAGGGCGCAAACCCCTAACAACCCTTTGATGAGTCCGTGATTCAGCGGTCTAGCGGCGACTTGCGACATATCCGTTGGTCCGCGCAGTTGTTGCCGGGCTCCAAGGTTGAGACGTACCGAAGACGGATTCTGAAGCGGAATCCATTGCGGCCATTCGCTGCTTGGTGAGATCGGTGGACCGATTCGCAGTCTTCGCGACGGAGTCGGCGGTGAGAGCGGTGTTTCGGACCGCCTCGGTTTGGACGCTTGCGAGAAGCGAGCTTGCGCCGTAGCTGAGGACCCACGTGACACCGAGGAGGAGGCTGTTCATCACCGTCCAACCGACCACTGATCCGCGCTTTCGCTTGGCTCGGAGCTTGGCCTCAGCAACCGTTTCTGGATTGACTTGCGGCTTCGCAACGGGTTGAGGTCGGACCGCAGGTTGCGGGCGGACTGCCGGCTGCGGACGAGTTTCAGCCTGGGGCGCTGACTGGGGTCGGGCTACGCGCCGGGTACGGGAGGACGGCACCACGTTTGGCGTGGCAGAAGTGGCAGATTCTGGCTTTGCTTCAATTAGTTTGATACTCATCTTGAGTCTCCCCACGGTCAGCTTCCTGCTGACCCACACTTTCACGATCTAACTTGCGCAGAACTCGCAGTCGAGCACTTCGACTTCGGGCATTGCGTGCGATTTCGGCATCGGTTGGAAGTTGCGGCTTTCGCAACTCTTCACGGAATCCTTCTTTCGCTAATTCTCTAAAGGCACCCTTGACCACGCGGTCCTCGCCAGAGTGATAGCTGAGGACAGCGATTGCTCCACCGTCGGCTAGTCTTTCGGCTAATGCGACAATGGCTTCACTCAATTCCTCTAACTCACCATTGATGAAAATGCGAATTGCCTGGAAGGTGCGGGTAGCCGGATGAAGCCGCTTATCGCGTGCTCCTACGGGAATGGCCGCTAAGACACACTCTACTAAATCTTCCGTAGTTCGTAGTGGTTGTTCCTTTCTTCGAGCTAAAACAGCTCTGGCGATAGCGCGGGCCCAGCGCTCGTCACCGTAGTCTCGCAGAACATTATCGATTTCGTCCAGCGTAGCTCGATTGAGCCATGCGCTGGCAGGTTCGCCTACCCGAACGTCCATGCGCATATCTAAAGGACCGACTTCTCGGAAGCTCATACCGCGTTCGGCGTCGTCCACTTGCCCGCTATTCAGACCAAGATCCAAGAGAACCGCATTCGGGCGAGCCTGATTGCGATCCAGCACGGCGGGGGCTTGGCGGAAGTCTTGGGCGGTCAAGGTGACTTTGACGTCCTTCACGACAGAAAGACGATTTGTCGCCTCGACGAACATCTTTTCGTCCCAATCGAACCCAAACAGGTGTCCGCCGGGGGCGATTCGCTTGCAGAACTCGAGTGCGTGGCCGCCAAGACCGAGGGTGCCGTCGGCAACGACGTTGCCGGGCTTCGGGTCTAGGTGGGACATGATCTCTTGCACCATGACGGGAACGTGCTCCATGTTAGTTGCTGCTCCCCGGCAGGGCGTCTGCCTTCATCATGCGGATGGATTCGCGAACGGAATCTCGCCAGGCTCGGTTGTAGTTCTCGCGGTCAGTTTTCCACTTTTCGTATTCCGTAAGTGGCCAGACTTCGATGTACTCACCGACGCCGCGAAGGATAAGGGCACCTTCTAGAGGTACATCTCTTCGGAGCGAGGAAGGGATGACAACGCGGCCTTCGCCATCTGCGACGAACGGGCCTTCGGCGCTTCCAAGAACCATGCTTTGGTAAAGTTGGCGGCCTTCGTTGTGCTCGTCAAATGACATCACCCAGTTTTTCTTCTTCTGGAATGACCATTCTGGATAAATAGTGAGCACGCCTAAATCCCCCTTCATGAAGCGGAAGCCGTCGGCTAACCACTCTCGCTTCTTCTTACTTAGCGGGAGTCTCCCTTTACCATCAACGGCTGAGTCGTCAGTTCCGAAGTGGTGCTGGAAATCCGTTTCCATTTCTGTTCGATCCATGAACAATCACCACTCCTTAAAAAATCTGAACGTGTGCCAATATCAAGTGTTGGGACGGCTTCCGCATCTTGCTCACCGCCCCGGTATCTGGGTTACCCCGCCGCTTCGAAGTTTCCAGACCATCCGTAGTCCTTATCCTTCTGCTGGGATTATACGGGAATCATTGGTCTAGCGGAAGGAAATTTTCCTCTTTTTTGAGGAAATTTGGGAAAAGTTGGTCCGCCATTAAGGAGTAAACCTATCCGAATACTACTCTTTGTTTACCAGTTAGACTAAAAATAGTAGACATTTATGTAGACGCACTGGCGGCCATGCTGGGCCGAGCTGGGAAAAAGCCGGGAAAACACTGGCGGACTGGGAAAATCTGGGAAGAACTGGTCAGGCGCGGACCATATCGAGCGCCGACCGGAACTGTTCTTGGTATGTCTCTTGGTAGATTCCGGGACGCTCGATCAGTTCGAAGTGCGTGCCCATGTCTACGATGTTGCCGTTCTCGATCACGAGAATACGATCTGCAGCAACGACGCTCGAAAGGCGGTGGGCGATGATGAAGGTCGTGCGGCCCCGCATGACTTGGCGCAAGGCGTCTTGAACACGTGCTTCGGTTTCGCCATCGAGGGCGCTAGTGACGTCGTCGAGGATGAGGATCCTTGGGTCGGTGACGAGCGCACGGGCAAGCGCGAGGCGCTGCTTTTGACCGCCAGAGAGCTTAATGCCTTCTTCGCCGATCATCGTCTCGTAGCCGTCCGGCAATGTTTCGACAAAGCTATCTAGGTCGGCGGTGCGCGCGGCGGCGAGGGCTTCTTCGTCGGTAGCGTCCCGCTTGCCGTACTTGATGTTCTCGAGGATAGAGACGCTAAAGAGAACGTTCTCTTGCGCGACCATGCTGACCTGGCGTCGCAGCGATTCTAGCCTTACGTCTCGGATGTCTTGGCCATCGATGAGGACCTGCCCGCGGGTGGGATCCCAGAACCGCATCAGCAGGTTCATTAGGGTGGTTTTGCCCGATCCGCTAGGACCGACCAGGGCGACCACTTCCCCTTCCTGCACGGTCAGGTTGAGTCCCTCAACCACCGGGCGAGCATCTTGGTAGGCGAAGGTGACATCGCGGAACTCGACGACGCCGTGAATCGGCGGGAGGTTGATGGCGTTCGGACTGTCCTCGATTTCTGGCCGAGTGTCGAGGGTTTGGAATACGCGGTCCATCGCGCTGACCGCCCATTGGAGAGCGTTGTTGAAGTCGACGACCCGGACGGCAGGGTTAAAGATGAAGCCGATGTAGAAGGTCATCGCGACCAGCTTTCCGGTCGTCATTTCTCCGTTTTGCACCATCTGGCCGCCGAAGGCATAAACCGCGCCAGTGCCGAGGGCGGAGATTGCGCCGCTAACAAGGCCGAGCTGCCGGTTCAGGTGAACCTGACGCATGTCCACCGAGAACTTCTTTCTAACCGAAGCCATGAAGCTCTCGCGCTCCGTGTCTTCTCGGACGAACGCCTTGACGACTTGGATTCCCGCGATCTTTTCAGCCAGCTTGCCGAGCATTTCGTCGTAATACTTTCGCTGCTCCTGGCTGACTTCTCGAATGTGCTTTAGGAAGAACAGGTACGAGACGACATAGAAGGGGACCAGCAAAAGGATGGCCGTGGCGAGTCGCCATTCCAGGAAGAAGAGCATTCCGAGGACGGTGACGAGGGTCACGATGTCGCTGATGAAAGTGACGAGCTGGCCCTGGATGAGACCCTGAATGAGCTCGATGTCCGCGGTGATGCGGGCCATGATCTTTCCGGTTTGGGTCTGGTTGTGAAAGGCAAGGCTCAGGCGTTGCAGGTGCTGCCAGGTTTTGAAGCGGAGATCGAAGACGAACCGGTGCCCTATCCAGTTGAGCAGGTTGCTGTGGACGAAGCTGAAGATGTTCCGGACGGCGATGACGGCAATGAGGCCCATCGCGATCCAGAACAAGGTCGTGTTCGCGGCAGCAATGTTCGCGTCCGATTTGTCGCGGAGGGCGGATTTGATCGGTCCGTCAATGGCGGCTTGGTAAATTCTGGGCGGCACGATCTGCAGCACCGTAACCAGCAACGTGAGGATAACGGCACCGATCACTCGCGCCCTGTAGGGCATGAGAAATTCCAGGGTGCGGCGGAATGATCTCAAACTCTTTTAAGGATAGACGCAATCCGCATCACAAAGTCAGCACGATACTTGACTCTATTTGTATCGGCTCTGGTACCTTGAGCGCGATGCGACGAATTCGTCCCATACAAACACACAGTACGGATTGCGGGCTTTTTGCCGGCAGTCTGTATCTCGGTTTGTCTATGGGTCCAGTTCGATTGAGTTAATTTCTCAGCTTCGCGACCCTCGAACACTTCGGGTCGCGAATACGCAAAAAGTCTTCCGACCCCCAGACTTCCTTTTGGAGCTACCGCGTTTTGGAGGCGGGGTTGCTCCCATTCCAGTGGCTCGGCGTAGGGTTTCTGCCCTCCAATCGGATGCTCAGCGCCAGGCTGCCTCAAAAAGGAGATACCGAATGAAAGACTTTTTGGTCTTTGGGAATCACGACGAAAACACGTTGATTCAAATGAAGAGCTGTGCGAGCAATGAGCACGCCAAGTCGGCGGTGCTTTGCGCGGATGGCCACGTGGGTTACAACATGCCGATTGGTGGCGTGGTGGCCTACCGTGACCATATCAGCCCGGCAGGCGTTGGGTTCGACATTGCTTGTGGAAACAAGGCGGTTCGGCTGAATCTGGCGTTTTCGGACATCGAGAACGATGTTGAGCGGATCATGGACGAGGTTTGGAACACGATCTCGTTCGGCGTTGGGTTACGCAATAAGGAAACGGTCGATCACGAGTTGTTTGACGATAGCGCGTGGAAGGACATTGCGTACTTGAATCAGGCGAGCGTTCGCGACAAGGCGCGAAACCAGTTGGGCACGGTTGGCTCGGGCAACCACTACGTGGACCTGTTCCGAGATGAGAACGGCCAGGTTTGGGTGGGCGTGCACTTTGGTAGCCGTGGATTCGGACACGGCATCGCAACGCACTTTCTTGAACTCGCCGGAGCGCCGAGCGATGGCGGAATGATAGCCGCGCCGGTGCTTCTTTCGATGCAGACGCAGGCAGGGCAGGATTACTGGCGAAGCATGTTGCTGGCGGGGCGGTACGCCTACGCCGGCCGAGACTGGGTTTGCCAGCGCGTGGCGAGTTTGCTAGGGGCGGAGACTGTGGACGAGGTTCACAACCACCACAACTTTGCTTGGCAGGAAACGCATGACGGTGAGAACCTGTTTGTGGTCCGAAAGGGGGCAACGCCGGCTTTCCCGGGTCAGCGAGGGTTTGTCGGTGGCAGCATGGGCGAGCCGAGCGTGATCTTGGAGGGCGTGGAATCGGAGCGGTCCGAGGCCGCGTTGTACTCGACGGTCCACGGCGCGGGACGAGTATTGAGCCGAACTCAGGCGGCCGGAAAGCTCAAGCGTGTCGACGGTCAGCGCCGAAGGGTGGGCGGGTCGATTACGCAGGAGATGATGAACGACTGGGTTCGATCTGCCGGAGTAACGCTTCGCGGTGCGGGTTGCGATGAGTCTCCGCACTGCTACAAGCGGCTGGATGAGGTGCTGGATTTTCACGCGGAAACGGTGAAAATCCTGCACACGTTGACCCCGTTCGGGGTTGCAATGGCGGGCGAGAACGAGTTTGATCCTTACAAGGATTGAGGTTCGTTTACCGGCTGGTTGGATCGGCGTTGCCGTTCCACCAGCCGTTATCCAGCGTTCCGTCGCCGTTGAAGTCGTCCATGGCGGCGAGCTTCATGGTGGTTGCGTGGCCATCGGCAAACTGGACGGCAACTCGGCCGGCATGGCGCTCGGCCGGGGTGGATCGGCAACCTCGGGGGCCGGAGCCGCACTCCGTTCCTTCGCCGTAATAGCCACTGGCTTTGCCGCTACCTCGGGTTGACGATAGCGGTGGATCAAGGGTGTATTCGCCCGCGCCGACGGTGTTGTTATCACGTCGGACGCCGTTGGTATCAGCAACAAAGATGGTTTGGGCGGGAGTTGAAACCTGGGTTTCGGTGGCGGTGAACGGGAAATTGGCGTTGCCAGCGACGGATCGGGAGTTGCCGAGGTACTGGAAGTTGTATCCGTATCCTCCGTACTTCTTGGCGGGATTATGGGCCCAGATTTTTCCGAAGATCACAGGATCAGCGTTTGGAGCGAGGAAGACGTCTTCGTTCTTGATGTATGGGTAGAGATAGTCCGGCCAGCGGGTGCGCGGGGTTTGGGAGCTTGGCGAGGACATGAAGGGGTACGCCTCGTTATCGGTCACGTACATCACCCCGGCGAGTCCGATCTGCTTCAGGTTGCTGATGCTCGCCGTCTTTTTGGCGGCAACTTTAGCCTGGGCGAAGACGGGGAAAAGGATCGCCGCAAGAATCGCGATGATGGCGATGACAACCAACAGTTCGATGAGGGTGAATGCTTTCTTCATTTTGATCCGTCAAAAATGTTTGACGGATCAAAATATACTCTTTCGTCAAGAATAGAAATTATCCTTGGTGATGTTGATTGGGTCGATTTGATGATCGATTACCGGAAGCGCCAGATGACTTCGCCGAAGACTTGAAGTCGATTGGCGGAGTAAAGCCGGGCGTGGCCGTCAGCGAAGATAACGGGGGTTTGGCCGTTTCCAGTCCCGTCGCCACCGTATCGAGCATAGATTGGCTTCAGTGCGCCCGGGACTTTTGTGGAGTGGTTCACACCTTTGTATGGCGTCGTGCAAAGGTTCACGTCGCCGATAAGGGGGAGTCCGAAGTTGTAGGATCCATTCGGGTCGTTTGGTCCGTTGTAGGGGTTGAACACGTACCCGCGTTCTTTGCCGTTCACCGAATTTGGCGTGAAGGCGATGAGGCCGGTTCTCGCCGATTCTTCCGCGAGCGAGAAGGAGGCGGCGGTAGTGAATCCTTCGGTTCCGGCTGGTGCTGCCCCCGGCACGGCGGTGGAAGCCAGGTCGATTCCGGTTGCATCGTTGTAGCCGATGTTCTGGTTGCGGCGAGTTGTCCAGTCTTCTGCGAATCGGGCGTCGGTGTTTGCCGCGACAAAGAGGTCTTTACTCTTTACGTACGGCAGAAGCTTCGGCGGCCAGATCTCGGGATCGCCCGGCTGGGCCGAGCGAAGCGACGCGGGGACGAAGTTATCATCGTGATCAGTCGCGTAGAGCACGAGCGCGGTTGCCAGCTGCTTCGACTGGGCGAGCGCTCGGGTCTTGATGGCACTCAGTTTTGCCTGCGCAAAGACAGGAAAGAGGATTGCCGCCAAGATCGCGATGATGGCAATCACCACGAGGAGCTCGATCAGAGTAAATGCTCGACGCATGCTTAACACTACAACAGAACTAAATTTCGAGGACTTCTTTTTGGCCCTCAACGAGCTCCAGAATTCCTTTTTGTCCTAGCTTCAGCAGTTTTCCTAAGACATCAACGCCAAAGGGGGCGGCCTCGGCGGTGCCTTGGATTTCAACAAACTTTTGGGACGCGGTCATGACGATGTTCATGTCCGTTCCGGCGTTGCTGTCTTCGTCGTAATCGAGGTCAAGCACTTCGATGTTACGGTAGACGCCGACCGAGATCGCCGCGATGGGTTCTCGCATCACGTTCTCCTTGAGCATTCGCTTGCTGAGCATCCAGCGGACGGCGTCATAGGCGGCAACATAGCCCGCGGTGATGGCGGCACAACGAGTACCGCCGTCGGCTTGGATCGCGTCGCAGTCGAGAGTAATGGTTCGCTCACCGAGCTTTTCGAGGTCAATGGCGGTTCGGAGCGCGCGGCCGATGAGGCGCTGGATTTCCATGGAGCGGCCATTTGGCTTCATCAGGTCGCGCTGATTTCGCTGGCGACCGGAGCGTGGGAGCATGGAGTATTCGGCAGTGAGCCAGCCGCTTCCCTTGCCTTTCATGAACGGGGGCACGCGATCTTCGACGGTGGCGGTGACCAGCATGTGGGTTTCGCCGATTTTGAGCAGGCACGATCCCTCCGCAAACTTAGAAAATCCCCGTTCGAAGCTAACGGGTCGCATGGTGTCGGGAGTTCGGCCACTGGGTCGCATGAAGTTTGAGAGTACCTAGGCGACGACCTCTTAACAGAAATCTGGCTTGGTTCGGATCAGGCAAAAATGCTGGTCACGATACCGTCCGAATGAGCTCCAATGGGCCTAGACTAAAGCTATGAAGCGGTTGCTTTTGGTTTTGACGTGGTTCTGTTGTTGCGCGATCGCGCTTTCAACGGAGATCGAGAATCGGGCTAGCCTTGTGACCGTTGTTCAGCAAGTGCGTCAGTCGTTTGAAAAGACATCCACCGGCGAATACCGGGCCGCGCCGGTTCGTTCTGCGGCGAAGTTCAGCTTCTCTGCCTCCGGGGTCACGACGGTGCAATCCGGCATTGATCAACTCAAGGTAGTGGCAAAGGAACTGGGTCGGCAGGGATATGCCGGCACGATGCCCATCGGTAGTCCAAACGCAATTTCTTCGTCGGAAGATCGGTTCGGTTGGCCAACCCTCGAGCTTAAGCGGGTAGGAATCTCAGAGCAATACGTGAACGGGCGAGCAGGAATGCGGCATGCCTTCCAGATCCTTTCTCGTCCTGTGGGCGAGACAGGCAATGCGTTCATTAAAGTCGCGGTTTCGGGTGCGAGCAAGATTGAAGCGTCCGGCAAAACGGCACTGCGATTTCAAGTTGGAGGTTCCTCGTTCCGATACAGCGAGCTGACGGTTTGGGACGCTAAGAATCGGCGGTTGGCGGCGAAGCTGGTGCCAGCAAAGGACGGCTTCTTTATCTCGGTGGACGATCGGAATGCGACGTATCCGGTAACGATCGATCCTGACTGGTCCTTCTCGCAGCGACTTACCCACCCGACGGATCCGTACCACGACACGCTATTCGGCGCGGCGGTTGCCATTGATGGCTTCACGGTTGCGGTAGGGGCTCCGGGTGATGAGGAGGGCAAGGTTTACATCTTTGTTTACAACGGAGCGAGTTGGGTGTCGCAACAAGTAATCCAACAAAGCGACCTTTCGGTGATGTTGCCATTTGGTCAGGCAGTTAGTCTGTACGGTAACCGCTTAGCAGTCGGAGCGGGAAACACGGCATTCATGTTTGAGCGGACGGGTACCACGTGGAACCAAGTCGCCCAGTTTTCCGCGAGCGCAGACGACCCTTACAGCAATTTTGCAGCGGATAATCGGTACTTCAAACTCATTGACAACCGACTGATCGTTGCTGCACCTGATTACCTAAACACCGGCAAGCTCTACGTGTTTGCTCCCGTCGCCGGGGTATGGCAGGAGACCTTTTCGGTGGTTGGCGCGGCCGGACAAAACCTTGGAAAGAGCATGGGCTTCGACGGCAACCGAGTCGTCGCTTTAGGAACGGGCAACAACATCACGGTTTTTGATGCAGGTGCCACTACACTAACCTTCGCCTCCACCGTGCCGATTCCCGCCGGATGGAAGTCGGTTGACATCAACGGCAATCGAATCGCAGTGGGCTACCCTTCGGAGGGTGACGGCGTGATTCGGATTTACACGCAAAGTGGAGGCACGTTTGCGCTCTCACAGACGATCATTAGCCCTTACGATGGCCCGCCAGAAGATGTTGATCTTGGCGGTGAAATGGGGCAACGAGATTGGTTTGGGTTTGGCGGTTACGTGGACCTAATGGGCGACTTGCTCGGATCTGACATCTATCGACTCTATACCGCACCGGGTGATTACGTGACCGAAGGGCAAGCATTGCTCTTTCGAATCACCGATACGACAGCCGCGTTTACGGACCGTCTGGGATTCGGATTCTACGCGTATCGCGGCGAAGTGCCGCTATTCCACCTTCAATCGGGCCAGATGATTGCGGGCCTTTGGCAGGACCTGCTTACCGATTTCCAAGATTTAAGTGCAGCCGATATCTTTACCAGCAGCGCAGGTGGGCTAAGCGTGACCTTTGGTGTTGTTTATGAAGTCGGAGGTAAGAACGTTACCGGGACGATAACCTTAGCGGAACCGGCACCTGCCGGCGGCGCAAGGGTCAATCTGATGACGACGAGCCCAAACATGACCGTCCCGGCGGTTGTAACGGTTCCGGCAGGAGCGACTTCAGCGACCTTCACCGCCACAACCCTTCCGGTTGCGACAGACGGTTTCGTTGATGTGATGGCAACAAGTGAAGTATCCGGCAACTTCCGGACTGCTTTTGAAGTTCGTAGCCCGCGAGTTGGAAGTCTTTCAACGAGTGCCACGGAGCTCGCGCCTGGTGGAGCGGTCAACTTGACCTTTACGCTGCAGGCGGTGGCCGGTCCAGGCGGCGTTCCGGTGACGCTAACATCTACAAATCCTGCCGGAGTGACCATTCCGACCTCGATGGTAGTACCGCAGGGGCAATCGCGGTTGGTGGTTCCGGTTCAGTTCTCAAACTCGTTGCCTTCGGGACCGATCTCGCTTACGGCGGGCCCGAGCTATCGAGAGAAGACGGTCACCATCAATGTCGTCAAGAGGAATTTAACCTACATCGTTGTAAACCAAACCTTGTTAAAGACTTCTGAATCGACCACCGGACGAGTGGAGCTTGACGGACCCGCTCCGGCCGGTGGCCAAATCGTTAAGCTCACTAGCGATAGTCCTGAGCTCTCAGTTCCTTCCACGGTAACCATTCCAGCCGGGGTGCATTACGTTGAGTTTCCGATCACTTCCGTCGGACTGACAGCCCAAATCACGTATATTCGGGCGGGGATTTCTACCCTTACATTGCGCCAGTGGATCCGGATTGAGGCGCGCCGTCTCGCCACCATTGCCGTTTCGCCGAACGTTGTCACGGGTGGAAAAACGGCGAACTTGATCCTAACCGTTGACTACCCGGCCCCGCAAGGAGGGATGATCATCAATCTCAAGAGCCAGAAGCCGACTCTGGCGAGTGTTCCAGCTACGGCGACGGTGCCGGCCGGCGCAATGTCCGTCTCGGTTCCGGTCACAACCGTTGCTCGGAATAGTGATCCGATCGAGTTCTACATCTATGGAAACTTGACGGGTCAAGGAACTAAGGGAGCAAAGATTCGGATCGTTCGACCGGTGGTATCGACTGTTAGCATATCGCCGAGCACGGTGGTTGGTGGCAACACTACTACCGGAACGGTGACGCTGAGTGGTCCGGCGGCTGCGGGCGGTTTGGTGGTGAAACTCTCGAGCCAAAAGCCTACAATTGGCGCGGTTCCGGCGACGGTTACTGTTCCTGCCGGGGCAACTTCGGTTACCTTCCCAATAACTACGGTCCCGCGAACAGGCGCGCCAATCACGTTCAACATCTATGCTTCCATTGGCGCGGACAGCGTGAAAGCGGCGGTTGTCACCGTTACCGCGCCGTGATAATGAGCGATTGTCTCCCGATTGCGGTCGGGAGGCGAGTTGACCTTCTATTGTCTTAAGTCTCGGACAATAACCCAGCAAAAATACTTTCGAGTTTTTGCTGTTCTTTTCGTTGAATCAGCCTAGACTTGGCTCATGAAGCGCTGTTTGTTGGCTTTGTCTGTGATGGGTTGTGCAGCGGTGACGCATGCAACGGAAATCGAGAATAGCACGCGTCTGCGAACCGTGGTTCAGCAAACGTTCCAGAGCTTTGAGCGAGCGCCGGAGGGCGGGTATCGGGCCAGTCATTCTCGTTCTGGTGCGAAGTTCACGTTCTCCGAGTCGGGCGTGGCAACGGTGCAGTCTGGTTCAAACCGATTAAGCGTCGTTGCGAAGCAAGTTGGCCGGCAAGGGTACGCAAGCGCGTCGCCGGTCGGAACTCCCGCCTTACTCAAAACCGGAACGGACCGATTTGGTTGGCCAACGCTCGAATTGAAGCGGTCTGGCCTGACCGAGCAGTACGTGAGCGCACGGGGCGGGATGCGACATACGTTTCAGATTCAAGCTCGGCCAGCGGGCGAGACGGGCAATGCCTTCGTGAAGGTTGCCGTTTCTGGAGCCACGAAAATCGAAGCTTTGGCAAAGACTGCCCTTCAATTCCAGGTAGGCGGATCGACGTTCCAATATTCAAATCTCACGGTTTGGGACGCCAAGAACCGCCGCTTGCCGGCAAAGTTGGTGCCAGCGAAGGACGGATACTTCATCTCGATTGATGACCGAGTCGCGGCCTATCCGGTATCGATCGATCCGGATTGGTCATTTACGAAACGATTCAATCACCCGACCGATTCTGAGGTGGACACCGTTTTTGGTTCCGCCTTTGCCGTCGACGGATTTACGGTGGCCATCGGCGCTCAGCGCGATGACTGGCTTGGGACGAACCAGGGGAAGGTTTACATCTTTGTCTACAACGGTACGGATTGGGTGCTGCAGCAAGCGATACAGCAAAGTAACACAGCCGTCGTCCTGCCCTTTGGCCGCACGGTGAGCTTGGACGGGAATCGGCTCGCGGTGGGTGCGGGAAGCTTGGTCTACATCTTCGAACGAACAGGATCGACTTGGAATCAGATAGCCGAACTCGCTGAGAACGGTGTTGATTTTAGCGACTTCGCCGCGGATAACCGATTCTTCAAGTTGGTCGGAAACCGACTTATCGTCGGTGCGCCTGGTCACTTGAACAAAGGAAAGTTGTACATGTTCGCCCCGGTTGGCGGGGTCTGGCAAGAGACGTTCTCGGTGCTAGGTGCTGACGGTCAAGCCCTTGGAAGAAGCATTGGCTTTGATGGAAATCGCGTCGTCGTTCTCGCCGGTGACACCGTTCAGGTTTATAACGCAGGAGCAACAACGCTCACGCTTGCGGCGACCGTTCCGATTCCAGCTGATGCGACGAGTACGGACGTTAGCGGGGATCGAATCGCGGTCGGGTTCCCGCTAGAGGGAGATGGCGTTGTTCGAATTTACACGCCCAGCGGAGCGACTTTCTCGCTCGCGCAGACCATTCTTAGCCCATATAACGGAGATCCAGAAACGATCGATTATGGCGGGGGAGAAATAGGAACCAAGGATTCCTACTGGTTTGGTTGGTACGTTGATCTCATGGGAGATGTGCTTGGCGTTGACCTTTCAGAAGAGTACGAGTCGCCGGGCAACTTCAACATCTACGGCAACGTAGCGCTGTTTAGGATCACTAATACGACAGCAAACTTTACCGACTACTTCCAGCTATTCTTCGCTGAGTACACGCGACGGCCGCCGCTTTTCCAGTTGCAGTCGGGCCGAATGCTGGTTGGAATCTGGACTCAGGACTTTTCCGAGTATCAAAACACGAACTGGGTGAACCTTTACGACCTAACCGTCCCTGGACTAAACATCACCTTTGGCGGAACTTATGAAGTTGGGGGCAAGAACGTCACTGGCACGTTGAACTTGAATGCTCCGGCGCCTGCGGGCGGAATGCGCGTGAACTTGATCACGAACAGTCCGAATATGACGGTTCCGAGTTCGGTGACGGTTCCGGCGGGAGCTTCTTCTGTCAGCTTTACGGCGAGCACCCTGCCAGTGACCGCAGACGGCTTCGTTGACGTGATCGCGAGCAGCGCGGTTTCCGGCGTTGTTCGAACTCCGTTCGAGATTCGGACACCTCGAGTGGGTGGATTTGCGGCGAGCGCAACGGAAGTTGGCGTTAACGGCACGGTGAGCGTGACCTTTACATTACAAGCGGCTGCGGGGCCGGGCGGCGTACCGGTCACTTTGACTTCCAGTAATCCGGGAGCGGTGACCTTTCCTTCCTCTTTGGTGGTGCCTCAAGGGCAGTCGAGATTGACGGTTCCAGTTAACTTCTTGCCTTCTGCGCCGGCTGGCCCACTCAACCTCACTGCTGGCCCAACTTACCGAGACAAGACGGTCACGATCAACGTGGTTCGAAGGAATCTGAACTTCCTACACCCCTTCCCCGTTCTGCGCACTCTTGAGTCGGCGCAGGGCACGGTGGGAATTGATGGGCCTGCGCCAGTGGGGGGCCAAGTCGTGCGGCTAAGCTCGACTGATGCGGACTTGGTAGTTCCGGCAACGGTAACGATTCCGGCGGGTGGAACATCCGCAACGTTCACCGTAACTTCGATTGGGAATACCGCGAAGACGATTTACGTCTATGCCGGAACTGCCGTCCTAAACCTGCGCCAGTACGTTGCCATCAAGATTCGAAACCTGAAGAGTATTGTTCTTTCTCCGGCTACGGTGACGGGAGGAACGGCAAGCAGTGCGGTTGTGAAGATTGACTACCCAGCCCCGGTTGGTGGCACGGTCGTGGAGTTGCGAAGCCAAAAGCCGACACTGGCGACGGTACCAGCGACGGTGACCATTCCCGCAGGATCAGATACGATCGCAGTGCCGATTCCGACAGCGGCTCGGAACGGAGACCCGATCTCGTTCTACATCTACGCCAACCTCCCCGGGATGGGGACACAGGGCAAGCTGCTTAGGGTGGTTAGGCCCGTTGTAACAACGGTGAGCATTTCGCCGAGCACGGTGGTCGGCGGCACGACGACGACCGGAACAGTGACGCTGAATGGACCAGCGGCGGCGGGTGGTTTGGTGGTGAAGTTGAGTAGCCAAAAGCCAACTTTGGCTTCGGTTCCGCTGACTGTTACGGTTCCGGCCGGAGCAACCACAGTCAACTTCACGATCACGACCTTCCCTCGAACCGGCACCTCAGCTACCAGCAACATTTACGCATCCATCGGTACGGACAGCGTGAAAGCGGCGGTTGTTACGGTCACGCCTCCTTAGTCGCTCTTTCCCGCCTTTCGAGTTTTCGGAAGGCGGGATTTTTTGGGCTCGCCGGTAAACTCGCACACGGTGATTACCCTCTCGGACCGGTTCTCTCAGTTAAAGTCGAAGCAGGAAAAGGCACTGGTTCTGTTTCTCACCGCAGGTGACCAGCCTTTGTCGCAACTTCCCGCGATTGTTAGCACCCTCGAATCGGCGGGAGCAGATGCGATTGAGATCGGAATTCCGTTTAGCGACCCTTTCGGTGAAGGTCCGACGATTCAGGCTAGCAGTCAGCGGAGCTTGGATAACGGCACGAAGCCGATTGATATTTTGAATGCTCTTTCTGATCTTCCGCGGACCATTCCAATTGTCACGATGGGCTACGTGAATCCGGTGATGCGAATGGGATGGTCGACTTTTGCGGAACGGAGTCGGGCGGCGGGGGTTACGGGCACGATCATTAGCGACCTTGTTCCGGAAGAGGCGGATGAGTGGTGCGCGGCCTGTACGGCGAACGACCTTGAGACGATTTTTCTCGTCGCGCCGACGAGCACGCAGTCTCGAATGGACGAGGTTGCGGCGCGGTCGACGGGGTTTGTTTATGCGGTGAGCCGAACGGGAGTCACTGGCGCAGAGAACGCGGCTCCACCGGAGGTTCAGGGGCTGGTAAGCGCGATCAAGTTGCGGACCGATAAGCCGGTTTGCGTCGGGTTCGGGATCTCATCGCCGACCCATGTTCGGATGGTGTGTCAGGTCGCGGATGGCGCGGTGGTGGGTTCTTACCTTGTAAATCTGCTGCATAAGAAGTGGGACGGCGGAGCGGGGGCGGCGGAGATTCATGACGCGGTGGCCGAGCTAAAGGCCGCGACGCGAGGCTGAGATGGCGCACCAGTCGATTGAACTCAAATCCATTTCTCCGCTTGACGGATACAAGCTGCTCACCAATTTGGTGGTGCCGCGGCCGATCGCTCTGGTTTCTACGATCGGGGCGGATGGGGTGCCAAATTTGGCGCCGTTCAGCTTCTTTATGCTTGGCGGGAGCAATCCGGCCAGCCTCATGATCTCCCCTACTCTCACAGGGAAAGGGCTGATGAAGGACACGCTCCGCAACATTCGCGAGACGGGCGAGTTTGTTGTTAACCTCGTGACTCGAGAGATGGCGGACGATATGAATCAGACGAGTCGCAATTTGCCAGCGAACGAGTCGGAGTGGTCTTGGACGAAGTTTGCGGCTCTTCCCTCTTCGATGATTGCGCCGGAGCGTGTCTTGGAGAGTCCGGTGCACTTGGAGTGCAAGCTGTTTGAGGTCGTTGAGCATGGTCAGGGGCCGAACGCCGCCCGGTACGTAATTGGCGAGGTTCTGATGGCTCACTTCGAGGAAGCCGGGGGCGGGTTGATAGCTCGCTTGGGCGGGCCGGGGTATCTGGATTTGGGCACGGTCGAAAGCTTTGAGTTGCCGAGGCCGTAAGAACCGTGAGCCAAAAACTGCCCGTGGGCCGTCACAATAACGCATGCGTTTGAAGCGCGTCCGCATCATCGGTTTCAAGACCTTTGCGGATAAAACCGAATTCACTCTCGAAGGCGACGT
>CAMAPH010000034.1:0-31325 GCA_945859975.1 Chthonomonas calidirosea | reverse complement strand
GCTTTGCCTACGAGCCGTCGGCCCTCTTTCCCGCTGGCTGGGAAGCCTATCCCTGGACCACCCAAGGCGCGACTCGCATCTATCGCGACGCCAACGAAATCGCCATTTTGCCAAACTTCGCCACTGCCCAAAAGTACGGCATGGCCACCAAGGCGGGCTACCTCCGGGCCAAAATCGGCAACTTCTGGCTCCGCCTAACCCACCCCTACCGCCCCGAAGCAACCTACGCCGACAACGGCAAAGCCCAGCAGGTCTTCCTCAGTAACTCCCCCCGCTACGCCGAACTAGAAGTCACCGCCCCCCTAGAAACCATCCCACCCCGCGGCCACCAATCGATGACCACCACTCTCTCCTTCGAAAGGGCCCGTTAGTGTCGCGAGCCCCCTTCTTTCGCCCCCAGCGAGAGAAGGGGGTTGGGGGAAGAGAGCCGAACTGCCGAAGTTTTCGTCAAGGCAAAATCCAACCTTCCCGAGAGTCGCTTCTCCAGCCACACGAAGCCACGCAAGGCCACGCAAAGCCATTCAAAGCGCCGCATATACAATCGGGTTCTGGCCATCGTGCAGATACAAAATCTCCTCCTGCCCCGTCCCACCGCCATCTTAAGTGATCATCACTTATGTAAGATCACCAACAGATGAAGCGGATAAACGTCGTGACTGCCTTGCGGGCCATCTACGGTCCCTTCTACTACAACTGCTGATAAATCAAAATCGCAAAGAAACCGAGTAACTGCACTGTCCCAGCGGGCTTCGCGGGACTTTGCCGAGCGAGCCACATCAGGATGGTCGAGATGACGGTGAACTAGGTTACATAGACTCCCATCTTCATCTTAAACGCCGATCCCAGGGTGTGCGTCACAGAACTAGACTGCAGTCCACCAGCGACTGACCCTATCATAGCGTGTTTAACGCCACTCGAATGCCTGTATATGCCCGGTTTGCAGCTGGATCCGATGGCATATTTTCCAACAAGTACTGGTACTGTGTATAAGCGCTCTCAAGGGACTCCAAACGGCCCCGCTTTTCGCGATCCATTACCGCACCCCCTGCTATTGCTGTTCGAATTATCACCAGGTCCTCTTGAACTAATTTCAAGCTGGCCTCGCGGTATGCGGTGGTTAGCGAAGGTGAAGGCAAAGAAACAAATCTTGAATTCCAACTGAATTCCTGAGAGCCTGATTCTATAGCTTCCAAAATTTGCGCTCTTTTATTTGATTGCCTATTTGCACTCTTCAACATGATTAGAAAAGCACAAGCCACTACTATTACACCTATGCTCATGATCAGGCTAAGTTCGAAAAGAGGCTTCATAAATCACCATACCCCCATGTATACACCTACACCATATTGAAGCATGGCATATGAGGAGGCTATCGAAATAATCCGGCCAGCAAACCCGCCGAGAATAGCTACACCACCCGGTACTGGCTTTATCACCGTGTCAAATGCGGTACGAAAATCTCTACCATTGAACAGCTCTTTGACCGGATAGAAACCTTTTCTCACGTTATCAATCGTGAATCCGTACTCCATCAATATTTGTTTGACGAACCCTCGCCCAAGCAAGGTTCCGGCTACGATATCGTTCCATGCCCTCGCAGGATCAGGAAAGCTAACCGAGGTGATCATTCCAGCCATGCCCATCGCCGCAATGAAGGCACCGGCTAATTCCCGAGTATCTTCGTCGATCTTTCCATTAGCGTCAGCACGAACAGTTGGTTGATTTCCTGCATAAATGAACCAATTTGTATCATGTTTTGCCGGATCCTCACTGATAAACCGTCCCGACCCTGGCTCGTAATACCTCGCCCGCATGTAGTAAAGCCCCGAGTCGTCATCCTGCTGGTGTCCCAGCGAACCTACATAACGGTTAGAAGGCGCGCCCTGGTAAGCCGAAGCCCCGCTCGGATGAGTGCCCCACTGACGCATCGCCCCCCAAGGGTCGTACGCCCTGCGAGAGGTCAAAGTAAACCCACCCGCACCATCACGCAACAAACATGCCGTCATGTTCCCGTGAGCATCGTACACCGGAAACCGCACCGAAGTCGCCGATCCAGTCTTAAAGACCTCCACATAATCAATCCCCCGAGCCCCAAGCCCGTTCCGAACGATCTCCGTGTAAGCACCCCGCGTCGGACCATTCGAGAAAGTCGCCTCCTCAACCGGGTTCTGGCCATCGTGCAGATACAAAATCTCGTGCTGCCCCGTCCCCACCGCCAACTTCCGAGTCCGCATCCCATCCGCACGGTACTCATAAGAAACCACCGCTCCTCCATCGAAGTCACCAACCGCGAACCCGCGTTGTAAGTTATCGTCTCCGAACTCGTCCCAGCCCCGACCCCGGTAGGGGTCAAAGAAGGTAGCCAGGGGTTGAAAACCCCTGGACCGCCAAACCGACCCGAAAAATTCCACGGAGCAAAGCGACCCCCGCGCGAACTGCAACCACCGACCACGCAAACATTGTCAGACAATGGCAATCACTTTGTGGAGCCAAATTCCAAAAAACAAACCCGAACTTCCGAGCAAAGCAGCCTGGGATGAGGAAACGCAAAGCCAAAGTCTCACCATCACCGCGCTTGCGCAACCTCATAACCGAAGCTACCTACCCCAAGGCGGACCAACCGGCTTCGTCCAAGGCGAAACGGTCTTGAGGGAATCATGGCAATCAAGACATTCCCAGTTACTTCCCGTCTCTTCCGGAAAGCGAACCCCAATCAACGTGCATTCAAAGAAAACGACATCCTTCAAAGTACAACGAGAAAAGTCTGCAGAAGTCAAATCGCAACGGGTAAAGCGCACCTGGTCAAGAAGAAGCTTCCCAAAGTCCGCGGCAAACCACTCCACCCAACCAATCTCCATCTGACTTAGGGAATCGCAATTACCTAGAGTCAAATATGTCCGGGCAGCTTTTTGGTTGTTAAGTTCAAAACCAGGACCAGTCTGTATAACTACCATCTCGACTTACCCTCAACGGCCGTACGCCTTCTAAGAAGCCAACTCAAATGAGCTCACTTGATTCTCGTACTTTCCATGCGAATACCAACATGCACCCCACAAGGTACGCGGTTTGCTGGACCGGCGGCAGTATTTGAGTCCAACCCTTCGGCGCGTTTTCCTTAATCAATATTGCAAGGCAAACCGCAATACCCACGATCGCCGTGATTGTTAAGAGCTTGTTCCGGATATTTCCAACCGACGGACTCGTTGACGCCAACATCGCTACTGACGACGCAATCATGACGGAATCAATCTGCGGGCTTGAGCCTTCAGGAACCCGCGAGCCGATCCAGCAAACCAAGAGCACCAACCCTCCGACAACTCGCATGCGTTCAGTCTGGGTCAACTTAATCATTTGCTCGATTCCTAGGCACTATCTGCAGTGAGGAAATGGCCGAAGGATTATCATGTGCTATCTCGGTGGCTTCCGGCTTCGCCAGTCGACAATCCAGCACTACCCAACGACTGTCCACACGAAAATACCAAAGCTCGCCCCCAGGCAGCGGATGCACGCCGGTCCGTCGAACCTTTTCGGGCGGCTGGGTCGAGCCATCTAAGAGCAACAAGGAGAAGGAGTTCTCGTCCCGAACAAGTTTGTATGCCATGTCCCGAACAAGCCTCCAACAACAAAATCCGAGGTAGGCGAAGTACGTTCCGCCTGCACCAAACATCGCCAGAACCACGTACCCAAGTGGGTCCTCTATCGGAGTTTGCGTACGTAAGATCTGCACGAAGGCAAACAGCGCGGTCGTGCCTAGCAGAACGAAAGCTGTACCGACGATTCCCAGGAATCTTCGCGTAAACGGCCGAAACTCCATCCTATGCTTCATCGTGTCGTCCCACCGCTTGCACCCACCGCTCCCGAATCTTCACGCAACAAACATGCCGCCATGCTCCGTGATCATCGTACATGGGAAATGGAACGGAAAACTTTTGCCCCGTCCAAAGGACCACTATATACTCGATGCCGAGAGCGGAACCAACAGTCACGAATTCAAGCATCGATGCAATATTGAAAAGCAGAGCCAGCGCTTTCCGATGCCGCAAAACACAGAAATTCGCCACCTCTTCCGTCCATCGCTCCAGACACTCTTAACGAAGTCGAGCCCAAACGAAAAACGCGCCCGGTTTGCACTTCGTTCGAACAGGCTTGTGCCAAATCTGAACCTGCTGAAATCCACGAAGCTGTTCCCAGGTGATCACGAATAGCTTGGAGTTCTAAACCAAAGCAGATTTGGAAATACCCGACGTCCGAAGCCGCGCTTCTAGGCAACCAAAGCTCAGATTCATCTTGAACCCAATCCGCGCAAAAGACCTCACCCGAATCTTTTGGGACACCAACCGGCGCGTTATCCAATCCAGAAACAACAACCCGCAAACAAAGCGCGGGCCCTAACCGATCCAAAAGACGGCCGATCAGATCGCGCATTTCATCGATAGCCGAATCGTCCCACTGAACTCCGTCAACGGACGCCCTACCAATCCATGCCTGGGTCCAATCGCCCGGATCATTGACACCAACGGCTCTCAGGTCCTCGATGCTCGGATTAGGCACCCAATCCATCATTCACTCCCGCGCTAAAGGCATCCGCAAAATCAAACCGTCCGGCACGAAACTTCACGCGACAAACATGCCGCCATGCTCCGGTCGTACACGAAAAACCGTTTGAGCCCCTTCTCCATTCCGATGGAGAAGGGGTCGGGGGATGAGGACCCGCCAAGCCGAAACCAACATCGTCGCGCCGGGTCATTGACGGCCTTCTCCCTCGAGGCAACTTGCAAGGAACTTAAGCAATTCCCGCCGACGCGCTAAAACGAGCACCTCGACCATCTGCTCAAACTCGGCTTCACTTACTGGCTCAGTCCGATGATGGAGCAAAATCGACCCGAAGGCCGCCCTGCCTTGATAGATAACGTGGACGTCCATTCTCTCCTCGCCGTCCGCGGACGACACTTCTGCAGTAGCCAATAGGTGCCCAAATATTCGGGTCCGAAATGGTTCAATGTGCTCGACCTCGCTCATCTTTAGAGACTGCTCCCCAACTGCTGTTCGTCTCGAACTCAGGTTAGCCGAGTTTAACGCCGCATCATCTGCCGACGTTCAAGGTTTGCAGCCAAGGAGTCTGGCGGCATAATTTGCCCGTCTTCTGGCGACCAGTCTGTTCCAAGAACGCAATTCCTGGCAATGTCTGCCGACGACGCATGCAAGGTGCCAATAGGCAATTCAGTCAAGTCAAAATCGCTTCGGTGCCACAAAAAAGCGGTATTGACACTATATTCGAAGACATCGGCAAATACCGCAAAAAGACACCCGTCTATACCCTCGGCGTAGTTTGCAAAGCTAGAAGCCGAACAAACCTCGAGTGTAAGTGGGTCCCGGTACAGGCCATTTAGCCAAGCATCACGGGTAGACCGCCGCGCAAACAAGAGGGCTAAGGGCGTCGTAGATACCGGGCTCATATACTCTATACCCGCTACTATCGAAGGCACATCGTTAAAGCTCCAAGTCTGCCCAAAAACCGAAGGGGTGTTTTCGAGAATCTGTAAGCCTTCTGACTCCACTCGAGGTACCCCACGCAGTTCCGGAGTCTCCAGCTCAGTCAACATCAGCCCGCGTACTTTCGGTTGGACCGTCTCAACAAGTTGCAGAAAAGCCACAAACGGCGACGGCATTTCCCCGACCTCCAAGGCGGCGCCGTGCCAACCAGGCAGAACGATCACTTCTTGGTTGTTCATAGCTACGTAAACACGTTCTTAGTTTCTCGGAATGTCTAACGGCATCACTAAGTATCCACCTCACTGAAGCTCGGGCCATTGCATGGCTATATCTTCCCGCGTCACTGGCCACCGCAGTGCCTCCGCGATTGCCGATTGTTTAATCTTCTGATGAACTTCCTCGAAAGTCGGCGCATCCAGCGCTCTTAACTCCAGAGCTATGTCTTCCTCGGAGGTTTCACCTCCCTTCATCCGCCGTAACAGTGCGCCCGAATCTCCAGGCACGGCCAATCCCTGTGTTGAAGTCAGAAGCCATGCGTTCTCCACGTACCAATAGCGAATGATGAATCTCAGACGTTCGCCGTCCGGCTGTCTCCTCAAGTGCCGAACCACACGGCTGTACCGGGAGTTCATCATAGTCGAACTGAACACAACCTGAACCAGCGCGCCAGGCAAGCGGAAGATCTTAGGAATTTTAATTTGCCGAACTCGTCCGCTCAGTTTCCAACTCAGGCTCAGTCTTGTCCCAGGTCCTTGGCTTTGACTTAAAATATTGTACGAAAACCACGGCAAGGAGAGTTTGAACCACAAAACTCAACCCCACTCCACGAAATCCAGAGTAAATCCCCGATTCGTGAACCCATAGGACCATCAAAGAATAAGTGTGTGCGGCAAGTACTCGTCCATCTTTCGTAAGCCCGCCAAGCCCAATCATGAACAGGATCTGCACGCCGAATTGGATGGCTCGAAAGTAATGTTTCTGCCCCTCAGGCGCTTCGCTTCCGATTTCCGCGATCAGATTAAGTAAGTCCATCATCGCCAGGACAGCGCTCCCTGGTTAGACGACGCTCTGAGAGCATCGTCCGCCCCGGCGTGATCGGCCTGGAGCCAAATCAAGCTTAACCACCCCGCCGCTTCACGCAACAAACATGCCGTCATGTTTCCGCAATTATCGTACACCAGAAATCGTTTGAGCCCCTTCTCCATTCCGATGGAGAAGGGGACTGGGGATGAGGACGCGACCAGCCAAATTTCGGACGGTCGTCCGAATGGCCAGGAAGGGCCACTTGCCGCTGAACTTAATGCCGCCACCGGACTTAATGCAAATTGAATCCTAACGATTAGAAATATTAAGCGTCCTAACAAGCCTGCTCACAAGTCGAAGGCCACTCTAAACCCGGCTGGCTCTAAGTTATGGCAGCGCATCCCGACCATCGCTCCGGATAGATAGTCCTCATTCATCTCAATTCGCAGGCCCGAATAGAGGATTTTGTCCCGACGTCCCAGAGGTTTGATGACAGGGCCTCTGAGCCAATAATCCGGACCATAAGCTCCTTGCACGAGTTCACGGACATTTCCCCATAGTCCTTTTACACCTTGAGAGCTGCATGCTAGATCTGGGGAATCAACAGGAATCACTTCCGGCAAAATTTCCTTCACGGTCCCTTGAGTAAGGCTTCGACTAGCTTGATGCCCAAGAAAACTGCAGCGGTGACGCCCCCTGAGCAAAAACTCAAATTCTTCTTCTCGAAGCAAACGACCGCCAAGAAGGGAACAAAATGTAATGGCCTCCGCATATGAAACTCCTAGCACTGGCTTGTCATCAGAGTATCCCGAAATATCGAAAGTGCTATGCCAGTACAGTTTATCTTGATCTGGGATTGGCAAAGAGGATTCAAGGTAGGTCCTACGAAAATTCTCTTTCGTAATTGCGCAACGCATGACCCGAAATGGGCGGATGCGAGCTCGCCTCGGCGGGCAATCGCTTAGAATTTCTGCCGCAATCTTCTTACCAAATTCGTCGCTAATCGCGGTCACATCTGGAAGGTGAATGCCGAGTCGTACAGTTGCAGGCCGCTCGATCGCAACCATCTCCGCATCCGAATAGGCTTGCCTAATATACTCTTCATAGTCAGGCTTCAATCGAAGCCTCCTATCGTTGCAATGATATCGGCAAAGCCTGCCGGATCAAACTGGGCATAAGCGTCGATTGAAGTGTACGCATAGATTACTAGTCCTGTAATGCCAGCGGCTGCCTTTAGCGCTCTTAGGACTTTTTTCCCAATTCCGTATCCTCCGCTAGCAAACCTCTGAATTACGCGTAGGGCTCCATTATTACCAGCTTTCACTGCCTTTATTAGTGCCTCAAGCACTTCCTGAGGAAACTTTCCGCCGTCACCGTGCCACGCACCACCGCTGAGCCGCCTTGAGAAGAGTTCTTCGCCCTTACTGTCATAAATGTGAAGATGACCTCCTCCTTTGTCGTGAAACAAAAACTTAAACCCGTCGACTATCTTTTCCCAATGTTTGCCTGTCGCATCGACGTTTAGAACCGGATCGTTATTACAGTAAGCAAACCAATTCAACCCATCTCTGGCCGGATCCTCGCTGATAAACCGACCAGAACCTGGCTCGTAGTACCTCGCTCGCATATAGTACAGGCCCGAGTCGTCATCCTGTTGGTGTCCCAACGAACCCACGTAACGGGAAGAAGGCGCGCCTTGGTAAGCCGAAGATCCGCTGGGATGAGTCCCCCATTGCCGCATCGCCCCCCAAGGGTCATACGCCCGGCGAGAGGTCAAAGTAAACCCACCCGCACCATCACGCAACAGACATGCCGTCATATTGCCATGGCCATCGTAGACCGGAAACCGTACCGAAGTCGCCGATCCGGTCTTAAAGACCTCCACATAATCGATCCCTCGCGCCCCAATCCCGTTCCGAACGATCTCCGTGTACGCACCTCGAGTGGGACCGTTTGAGAAAGTAGCCTCCTCAATCGAATTCTGGCCGTCATGTAAATACAAAATCTCCTGCTGCCCGGTCCCTACCGCCAACTTCCGAGTCCTCATCCCATCCGCACGATACTCATAGGAAACGACCGCACCGCTCGTCAGCGTGTGCTGTGTCATCCGGTTGAGCACGTCCCAAGCATAGTTGACGGTCACGCCGTTGTAGGTTCTGCTCGTCCGATTACCGAGTACGTCGTTCGTATAACTGATCGTGCTCCGAGCCGTCATCCGATTCAGCGAGTCATAAGTCGCCCCCGACCGGTTCCCCGCCGCATCATAGCTCCAACTCTGGTTCGGGCTCGATGCTCCATCTGTCGTCGAGAACGAAGTCAGATAGTCCCGCTGCGCCTCATAGCCATAAGTCTCCGTCCACTCAGTCTGCCAACCGCTTCCGTTGCCGATCTTGCTGCTTGAGCTCGTTCGCAAACCTCGGTTTGCTCCCGTCAGCTCGTAGCCGTACTCGTTGCCGATGATCGGCGTGCTGGTGTAGGTCGTTCCACTGCCAGAAAGGGTGTCTTTATAAGTTTCGGTCCGAACGAGTCGACCGCCAGAGTCAAACTCGTTATAAGTTCGCGCCCTTATCGACGGCAGCTTGCTCCAGTCCGCAACCCCATTGGTCAGCTGCGGTGTTTGTGCAAACGCCGCGTTACAGAGCCGTCCCAAAGCGTCGTACCCGTAGTGGAATACTTCCGCCGTCGAGTCATCCGGGTTAACCTTGCGTAACGTTTGGAATGCACGACTTGGGCTGGTGAGATCGCCCACCGAAACGTAATCGCTGTACTCCCACTTCGCATTCGTGCCGAGGAAGGAGGTGTATTCTGCTGTCCTTCGGTCGCCTGCAAAGGTGTAGGTGTATGCCGTTGTGTAAGTGTCCTGGTTAGGCGCTGTACCGCGCGTCTGGGTTACCGATTGAACTTGCCCCGCACTCGCGAGAGCATAGTAGTAGGCATCAGAGCCATCGTTTGTCCCCGCATAAGGGAAGTACTGGATACTTTGTGCTATACCGGAAAGACCGTCTACCACCTGAGTGGGCATCCCGTTCAAAACACCGGCACTGCCGTAGCTGTAGGCTAACAGCGCCCTTGGCGACCCTGTGCCCGCCGTTTGTTGCACCGAAAGAACCCTGCCATCCCGATCAAAATCCGTAAAGAACTCATTGCCCTTAGCATCCTGCACCTTCCGCGGTTTGCCCCAGCCCGTATATTCCAAAGTCGTAGTCGTGCGTGCGTTTGGGCCACCGTAATCTTCCGTTACCGACTGTGGCTGTCCCCAACCAGGCGAGCCGTTTGATCCATAGTTCGTCGAGGTTGAAACGTACGTGTACGGATTGGTCGTGGCCGACTGAAGCTTCTTTACAAGGGTTAATCTGCCTAGAGTGTCGTAAGTGAACTCTGCCGAGTACTTCGATGCATCGGTCGGCAGAATGGTGGACCGCCAAGTGCTCAGAGAATTCGACGATACGTTGTACTGAGCATACTTTGCATCGTAAACCCGATACGTCTGTCCTTTCAACCCACCAGCAGCCGTTGAGGAATAGTAATCGCTGAAAGTAAACAGATTAGCGTCAACGTCTCTAACCGCTTTCTCCTGCCAGTACTTGTCCTGCCCCCAGTACGCGTACTCGACCGTTTTCTGAACAGTTCGATTCGTCGACCCGCTAGCAGCATTGCCGGTGTACTCACTGACAACTTTAGTCAGCGGATTCCCCATGAAGTTGTACGTTGTATCAGTTCTCACTGCGAACGGTACGAGGGTATTCGTGTCCAGCAATCGCGTTCCAGACAAATCGTTGATGGGCCGCGTGATCCCATAGCGCCGAGAAATGCTTGAGATGAGATCTTGCGAGAATCGGTTGTAAAAGTTCTCGGTGTAGTCACCTGCCGCGTCGTGGAATTCGCGCGGAATCGCAACTCGACACACGGGAATTTGGTCCAAGGTTGTGTAGTTCGCCACATATCCAAACTTGTGGATCTGGGTACCTTTAACCCACTCAGACACAACGTTGACCCCGTTGACCCGCGGTAACCCAGAAATGCGCGTCTCTGCACCGTTCGGGAAGGTGATTTTGTCAACCCATAAGGCATCGACACTCACCCCGCTCGGCATTCGCCCCCATCCGCCATCAACCACCGAAATGCTTGTGGTAAAGCCTCGAGAGTCGGTGATAGAGGTGATGACCCCGTTAAACGTTCCGTAACCGTAAGTAGTCGTAAAGCCGGCAGGCGTCGTGACGGAGGTCAGATTGCCGTTGGTGTAGCCGTAATTAACCGTTCTGAACTCGGTATCGCTCAAACTTTCTTTGTCCGAAACTTGAGTAATCCGATTTCCGGTCCAGTTGAAGAGCAACGTCCTGCCATTCGGCATATAAACCGACGTCAACGGCTTTTCGGTTACCTGCCCGTTTGCCTTTTGGAACGTGACGTCCGTCGTGCCATAGCCATAGGTCGTAACGTTCCCTTGTCGGTCGGTCGCAGAAGTGACTTTCAGAACGTTCGCTGCTTCGGGTGTAGCTGACGTGTTGTTCCAAGGTCGAGTGCCGTTGGTGTAATAGCCCTTCTTCTCGTAGACGTAAACCGTGCCATCTGCCGTTGTTAGCGTGTTGCGCAGGGCGACTTGGTATCGATCCGTGCCTAGCGTCACCCACTCGTACTCGGTGTCGATGACGTTCTTATCCCATGGCGGTGTTGACAACACGCCATCAACATCCTTCTGAATCGTTTCTTCTTGCCCGCCCGCGTCCGTGGCAATCACGGCCACCGGAGGATCAGCCGCAACTTTCCCGTTGGCCGAAACCGCATTCGGATCGTTAAGCTGAGCACTTGGACGCTCTTTGAACGTCACTGGTACCGACCGAACAGGCGCACCCGCAGATTTCAGCAAGCCACCGGCGGTCGAACGCACATCAGCCGAGAGCGTCCATCCCATTCCAAATGGACCTTCATCCATGCTGTGCATCGAGTAGGAGCGAGTGACGTTAACCGGAATTCCGTACCCGCCTTCAAAGGATAGATCCGTCGCGGAGATGGTGTAGTTCCCCGTCATCAGATTGACCCCCTTGTGCACGATGTCCCACTTGTTCTGCCCGGCCAAGTAAGGATTCCGTCCGCTCATTCCCTTGAATGAGCGCTGTTCGGTTGCTGTCAGAGGCCGAGTCGAGTTCTTTGCCTTTGCCGCCTCGTCTTTAACCTGCTTCCTGGTCTCCGCCTGCTTTCGAGCGGCCTCAGTTTCTCGCCAGTTATCGGCAAGTGGCTTACCAACCGTCGCAATGGCTCCCGTCGGTATCGACAAGTTCAGCACCGCAATCACGGCGATTGATCGGACTACTGAACTGGCGGCGAATTTTCTTGCTTTTTTCAAAGTACACCAACTGGTTTGAAAACAATCACGTTTGCGGAAAAATTGAGGTCATCGATCGGAGGCAAAGCGGCTTCCCGCTCACCTCCGACGAGTGAATCGTAAACGAGCGCCGAATCACCGGAGATCGACTTCAAGGTCACGTAATGCTGGCCGCTAAGCCAAATTGCTGGCAGCTGAATTTTCGGCAAATCCTGGCGGCTCACGCGGTAGGCATAAGAAGTAATGCCGTAGTCAGCCAGGGCCTTCCGCATCGCCTCAATGGTTGTTCCATCGTTCGTTGTGCCGCACTTCTTGGCGACCTGGTGATAGTCAACCTTTGGCTTGCCTAGTAACGGAAGTAGGTAAGCAATGGACTTCGGGCCGCAGACCGAGAGTTCAAATTTTATTGTTTCTTCCTGAATTTTGATCGCTCGTTCCAACAGATTCTGGTCTTGCGGATCGACAGTACCATTGTTCAAACGAACCAACCGCTTGAACGCCGCGTGAACAATCGGACTTTTCGGATGGTCCTTAATAATCTTTCGGAACTCGGCCTGGGCTTGTTCCTTCTTACCTTCCGCAATAAGGCAAACTGCTGCCTGATACCGAGCTTGGTCAGAGAGGGAACCGTAGTCAGGATTTATGACATCCGACCCCTTATGCGACTTCGCCGCCGTCACGAGGATATTTCTCGCTAACTTAAAATCCTTGTTCTCACTCGCCTTATAAGCCAGCTGAATCCGAGCCTTAGTGACGGAGTTCTGCACCGACGGGTTAGAACTGCTCTCGTTCTCCTTGATAAATGCCGCTACTTGCGTTGTAGTGCTTCCGGTTTCTGCAGTCGTTCGCGCGTTCCTCTGAGTGAATGCAACATAACTGATACCCGCCGCGACGGCCACCACTCCAATGCCAACCCATATTCCTTTTCTCAAGGCTGCACCCACCGCACTGGTGTCTGTCGGTCGACGTACCAAATCCGAGGATGTCCGTCGATCAACGGATAAGATGTCTCGCCCGTTAAGCGCGCTGCGGAAGCGAAGTAGTGCCAACCGGAATCAGCTGGCGGCTCGTCCAAGTCCTCGTCCTTGTGCTGGACAATCATCCTCGGTGACGAGGGCAAGATTGATGCGGGCCAGTTAACGTAATCGTCGTTTGGCGTAGCCCCGTTGAGCAACAATTCAGCACTTCCAATCATGGTGGTCCACTTGTTTGCCCAAGTGAGCTGAGTCAGCGGGACATTCAGATTCGCGTCATTTGAACCGACAATGGATGTCAAAGTCGCAAACTCTGGCCAAGTGCCTGGTGCCGATCCTAAATGCAGCAATGATAGCGTTGCGATCTCGGTATTCGAGTTCGGCCCTTCACCTGGATAGATCTGAATCCGCGCTGCGCCGCTAAGGTCGTTGCTGTCCGGATTCATCTGCCCGACGAAAAGTCCACCCCGGTAAATCCAGTCTTTGAACGTGATGTTTCTCGCTGGCGCATTGGGGTCAACCGCCGGGAACTGCCCCGCAACATCCGGTTGCCCGTAAGTCCGACGCGAGTCCACGCTCTGCGCTCCGGACAGATCCTTCCGAATCTGATACGGAAACTTCTCGTGAAAGTGGTCCTGCTTGTATTCGAACAGATAGATGCGGCCAGTGTCAACCCAGGATGGGTCGCCCATTGCCGGGTACTCCCAATGCCCGACATCGTAGGAACGAACGAAAATATGATAACTACGCTTCGAAACCACCAGCGTGAAAAGTTCACTTGCCGGAAGAGCCGTGCTCGCCGCGCTTCGAATCTGCGGGAAATAGTCTGTTACGGCAGTTATTTCTTTTGAAATGGAAGGGATAGCGGTGCTACCACTGCTAATACTCACCAAATCCGGAACCCAATCTTCAAGTCCTCTAAACGGGGAAGGGATGTGGATCCGGCGCTCTTCAACCTTTCGAGGCAGTACATCGCCAGCCACGTATGCCGCAAGGTCGTCATTCACTTGCAGCGTGTCGTCCGGGGAATAAAAGTGTTCAAACTCGATATTTCGGTCGTCCACAATTGGATTTCCACTCCCTGGAAGTCCTAAATCCGAACGATGGTTGGTATCTGCTGGTGACTGACCCCAAACCGGATTTGAATAAGCTCCGTTCTCCCCCTTATAGAAGTAAAAGTTGCCTGTGTGCACCCAAACATTAGGCGTCCCTTGGCCGGTGACGTGTGGCTCCGGATCGTTTGGTCGATCTGAAATCCAACCGCCAGGCGTCGCTCTTGTTTGAACCGTGTACGTGTGCCCGCCGGTGTCCCCAAGCGAACCATACGCTGCGGAAGACTTCCGTTCGATGCCAGCTATCGTCACCACCGCCGAATTTGTGAAACCGGCATTCCATGGATGCTGAGCGTGCGCGGCGCTCAAAAGCGTCCACCCGAAAACTGCAACCGCCAATTTTGCGATGTTGTTCAAATCTGCCCCAATCGGCTCTCGCCTAGAGGAAGTATAAGACAGGTTAGGTCGAAAAGTATGTTAAGAGTTTGTATATTTTTGAAAATTTCAGGAAATTTTGTGTTTCCGGTCCAAGGCAACCGACATCGGCATGTTTTTCACCTTCTCGCTAAAGTCAGCTTAGGGGCAACGCCATCTCAAAACAATGAACCTGCTGCGTTGGGAACCATGAAAATCGATGGTTGACATTTCCGTCCGCACCTTCCTTTAGAAGTGTGAGCATCACGTTCCTCCCGTGTCCAAACCTAAAATTTGCGTTCCTCCTCATTGGCGAGAGGTCAAAAAGCTAAGATTTCTCGCCAGCCCCAATCTCCCGATCCGAACCTAAAACGCCGCGTAATTAATTAATCTGGCTGGGGGGGAACGTTAATTAATTCCACCCCAACCTCAAACAAACCCGCACCGAAGCGCCGCCTAACCGATCGGCTGACCCATCGACCAGTTGTGCCCAAACGGACATCGGAACTGCCCGTACCGATCTCCCCAGAACTGGTTCTCCAGCGGCATCGTCACCACCCCGCCCGCGTCAACCGCCCGCTGGAACTGGTTATCGATGTCCGTGCAGGAAATGTGAATCGTCACCGGAACCATCTCGCCTTCCTTGGGGCCAAAGGAGCCGTAATCCGGAAACTCGTCGTTCAGCATCAGCATCGAATCGCCGATCTTGAGCTGGGCGTTCATTACCTTGCCTTCCGGCGTTTCCATCACTTCGATCGTAATCGCGCCGAGCGCCTGCTCATAAAACGCGATCGCTGCCCGCGCGTCGCGGACAACCAAGTAAGGGGTCAAAGTTGGGAAGGTGATATGTTCAGCCATGGTGTGTAATATATTCCTTTCCGTGGAGTTTGTGATATATATCCCGTGGCCCCGGCCAAAAACGCCATGCTCACCACCCTCCTCGCCGCGACAACCTTCCTCACCGCGCCGACCCTGGTCAACAAGGCGTCCACTCCAGAAACCGTCGCCCTCAAGTCCTACCTCGACTCGGTTTACGGCAAGAAAATGCTCTCCGGCCAGTGCGACGACAAATATCTGGAGTTCATCAAAACCACCACCGGCGGAAAAGAACCCGCCATCATGGGCTACGACTTCAACGGTGTGTGCCCATCACAAAACGGAAATCGCGACGCCGAAAAAGCCATCCGCTGGGTAAACGGCCGCGGCGGAATCGCCACCTTCCAATGGCACTGGATCTCGCCCAACGCCGATGGCGACTTCTATACCGACAAGTTCAAACTCGACCAAGCGCTCGCAAACCCGGAAAGCCAGAGCTACAAAAACCTAATCCGCGACCTTGACCTCGTAGCGAACAAGCTCAAAATCCTGCAACAAGCCAAAGTCCCCATCATCTGGCGCCCTCTCCACGAAGCCGAAGGCAAGTGGTTCTGGTGGGGAAAGTCGGGCGAAGCCGCCTGCACAAAGCTCTACCGGCTGATGTACGACCGCTTCGTCAACCGACATAAGCTGAACAACCTCATCTGGACCTGGACCAGCTACGGCAGCCAAAAGGGCAACTGGTACCCCGGAGACGACGTCGTCGACCTCATTGTTTGGGACTACGAAGACAAGTCCTCTTGGACCGACTACCAAACCCTCTTCGGCGGCCGCGGCAAACTCTTCGGCCTCGGCGAAGAAGGCAAACTGCCGGACCCGGAAAACTTCACCGCCCGCCCCTGGCTGTACTTCCTAACCTGGGCCTACATGATCGAGGACCCGAAGAAAGGCAACACCCCGGAATGGATCAAAAAGGTCTACAACGACCCCCGAGTTGTCAACCTCTCCGATCTCCCGACCTACCGCAAATAACCCCTAGCCGGTTCGCCCCACCGAACCTATACTAGGAGCATGATGTTGTCGCTGTTGCTAGCATCCGCGGTGCCGTTTGCCCCTCCCCTCGAGTTCATTCTCGACCGCACCGCCAGCATCCGCGTGTCGGAAGAAGGCGAAAACATCGCGACTTTCGGCTTCGGAATGTTTCGGACCGGCTGGCAATACACCGGCACTCAATCCGCCGATAACGGTCAAGGCAACCCCACCACCGCCAAGGCCGTTTGGTCCGGCGGCGAAGCGACCGTCGTCGGCGGCGTTACCGAACTAGCAGATGGCCTCCGATTCCAAATCCAAGCCACCACAAACGCAAACGTTGCCCTCGAAAGCGCGCACCTCTACGGCAACTTCCCCACGCCAAAATGGGCGGGCAGCATCGCCAACGTCGACGGAACCAACTTCCCCATCCCGCTCAACTTCGGCGGAACCACGTTTCTCCGCGGAGGCAATGCCAGAACCGTAAAGTTCTCCAAAGGGGATCTAGAGGTCACCATCGAAGGCGACGCCAGCCGACCATCCGTCCTGCAAGACTCTCGCCAATGGTCGCCTCACGTGGAATGGCGCTTTAACGCCGTCGGCGGAACCTGGAATGCCAACACAACCCGAACCTACACCGTAACCCTAAAAACCAACCGCCCCTACACGTTCTCCGTCCAACAGCCATACACCATCACCGCCGGTCCTGACTGGGCCGAGCTCCCCTTCCCCCTCGATGTCACCCCCGGCTCCGCCCTCGATTGGTCCAGCACAGATTACAAACGCGCCGGATCAGAAGGCTGGCTCGAGTCCCGCAATGGCCACTTCTATTTCCCCAACAACCCCCAACCGCAGCGGTTCTACGGGGTCAACCTCGCCTTCTCTGCCATGTTTATGAGCAAGAAGGATTCGGAAAAGCTCGCCACCCGCCTCGCCCGCATGGGCTACAACGCCGTCCGGCTCCACCATTTCGACTCGGAACTCACCGGCTGGTCTGGCGGAACCACAAGCACGAGCATCTTTCCGGACAAACTTGACCAACTCAACTACCTGGTCGCGATGCTGAAAAAGCGCGGCATCTATATCTCGCTTGACCTCTACACCATCCGCCAAATCCGCAACAACGAGGTCCTATCCGGTGCAACCGACGGCGACGAGTTCAAGGCGCTTCAACTGGTCAATCAAACTGCCCGAAACAACTGGCTAGCCTTCTCGACAAACCTGCTCAACTCGCTCAATCCCTACACGGGTCTGCGCTGGAAAGACGACCCTGCCATCGCCTGGATTGTGCCCGTGAACGAAAACAACATGGGCAGCGCCACCCGGTCACTCTCTGCCACCTCCCGCGCCCTCTTTGATACGGCCTGGCAGAATGCCGGAAACACCGGCTCCTGGAACTATCAAACCGACGCCGGGGCAAGGTTCGGCGCAAATCTACATGCCAACGCCTATGCCTGGATGAAAACCGAACTCAGAAACCTTGGTGTAAAAGCCCTTCTCTCCGACGTCAACGGCTGGCACGACCAAAGTGTCCTTGTCGGCCATCGCTCCAACCTGGACTACGTCGATAACCACTTCTACTGGGATCATCCCAACTTTTTGGAGAACGCGTGGTCGATCCCGTCTCGAGGCTGGGACAACGGCGGAATGGCGACCAAGGTCCTTGGTTCCGGTCTCCAAAGCATCGCCCTATCACGCGTTTATGGCAAGCCGTTCACCTTGTCCGAGTTCAACTTCGCCGCGCCAAACCGCTTCCGCGCCGAGGGCGGTCTGCTGCTCGGTTCGATCGCGGCCCGCCAAGATTGGGATGCCGCGTTCCGGTTCGCTTGGAGCCACAACTCGGCGCGAATCCAAAACACCAGTCGCTTCGACTACTTCGACATGCAAGCCGACCCGATCGGCCTTGCGTCCGAGCGCGCGATCATCGCCCTGTTCCTCCGCCGAGACCTAGATTCCGCAACGGACGAGGGCGTCTTGCGCATTGATCCAAACGGTAGCGGCGTCGCAGGCGGCTACAACGCCCTCATGAGGCGGCAAATCCTCTCCCGCAAGCTTTACAGCTCCGCGACTACCGGAGGCGACGGCAACCTCACCGACCCAACCGCGCCACAGCCGGTCCAAGTCGATACGGAAACCGGAACCCTCACCGTCAATACGCCACGTACTCAAGGCATCTTCGCCCCGGTTGGCTCAAACGTCACGGCCGGCGGCCTCAGCGCCCTGCTGTCCGGCCATCGCGGAGCGCTTTGGGTAACCAGTGTCGACCGAAAGCCGATTCCGACGAGCAACCGTATCCTGCTCACCTTCCTCACCGACGTTCAGAACACGAACATTCGATACTCCGGGCCAGATCGAGACGTCATCGAAAGTTGGGGCATCACCCCGCACCTCGTCCGAGTCGGTTCAGCCGCGGTAACTCTCGCCGTCCAGAACCCCGCACGCTACACCGTGTATCGACTTGACATGGCCGGAAACCGAATCGCCGAAATTCCGGTCACGCGGACAACAACGACCCTCAGCTTCAACGTCACCAACTCAGGTCCGAGCGGCCAGACGCTTTATCACGAAATCAGCGGAGGCTCGATCCTTCCGATCCGCCGAGGACCAACAGGCATGAGGACAATTTTTCCGCAACAATGACGACAATTGTCAGATCTTCTGCGATAGTCGGCAAACAATTCGCAATACCCACAAATAATTCTTCATTTAGCAACATTACTCCACAGTAATACGTTCGTCAATCGATTAGTAAATACATGAAACTCGCGGCTCTTTCCTAAACTAGGTTAAGCCTTTGGGCAATTTGTCACGAGCATAGGTAAAGTATCGCGATGCGACTACTAGGGATGGTTGGAGGAGCAAGTTGGGTTTCGACCGTGGAGTATTATCGCCACGTTAACAGCCTGGTGAATGAGCGGGCTGGCGGAGTCGAAGCCGCCAACATCGTCCTCTGGTCGCTAAATTTCGGAGATCTTCAGCGCAACAACATCGCCAATGATGCGGCTGCTACTTTTGATCTCATCCTTGAAGGCTGCAGAAAAGTTGAATCAGCGGGCGCCGAAGCTATCATTATTTGCGCCAATTCGATGCACCGATATGTGGAAGAGCTTCAACCGCAGCTCAATGTGCCGATCATCGACCTCCGCCTTGCCGTAGCCCAAGAAGCCGAACGTCTGGGCCTCAAGCGACTTCTCCTGTTAGGAACGCGCCCCACGATGGAAGACGGCTTCTGCCGTGAGTTTTTGGAGAATCACGGCATCGAAGTTTTCATCCCGAACGCTTCCGATCGTGAGCTGATTCATCGAACCATTTTTGAAGAGATGGGCAAGGGCCTGTTCCGCATCGCTACTCGACAGTCCTACCGCGAGATCATCAATCGGGGCATCGCCGATGGCGCCGAAGGCGTGATCATGGGCTGCACCGAGATACCCATCCTTCTTGAAGGAGAAAAGCAGCCGGTGCCGTTCCTTGACAGCACCTTCCTGCATTCCCGTGCGGCAGTCGAGTTCATCCTTTCGGGGCGAACCGACGAATCACTTTAACGTCTTCTCAAACCAGTCCAGAATCTGCCCGACTTGAACTTCGATTCCGGCCCAGCCGTGTCCCTTTCCGGGAACCGTCACCAGTTCGCACTTAACGCCAAGCTCCTTGAGCTTCTTGATCGTTATTTCTGACTGTTGGATAGGCACTAACAGGTCGGCATCGCCATGGACTAAGAATGTTGGAGGCATAGAAGCCGTCATGAATGCCAGCGGCGACATACTTTTGCCAACTTCAACCATCTTCTCCTTAGGAGCTGTCTTAGGATCGTCCAAAAAGGCGCGCCCGTAGGTCGCCATAAGTAGAGGATTATCAAACGCGAAGAATCCCGCTTTTCCATAATTTGTGAAGTCCGTTGGTGGATAGAACACTCCAACCGAGTTCACCGAAGCCGATTCCCGCTCAACCGGATCTGGACCGCCCGGGTTGCCAGGGCTCGCCAAACTCGCAATCATCAGCGACAGATGCCCGCCGGCACTTCCTCCCGTAATCGCCAGCTTGTTCGGGTTAACGCCGTACTCCGAGGCGTGCGAGCGAACAAACCGAACCGCGCGCTGAACCTGCTTCACAATCTCCGGCACCTTATATCTCGGCTGCGCTCCGTGGACAACCTGAAAGACGGTGAAGCCTCTGTCTGTGCATTGCTTTGCCAGCTCGGTGTTGATGCTGTTATGGTTAGAAACCCAGCCTCCGCTGACCATAAAGATCACGGCAATCCCGTTCTGCTTCGCCGGCCGAAAGACGTCCATCGTGAAAGCCGCCCCGTCTTGCTTCATATAAACCACATCAGACTTGCGGACAAAGTCCTGTGAATATGCCGTGGTGACCAGTAACGATAGGGCAAGGATGCCGAACGTCTTCATAAGCCGAGCTTACAACGAAAAGGGCACCTCTTCAACCGAAGAGATGCCCTTTCCGAACCAAATCAAAGAATGATCAAGTGTTGGCCTTTCCGCCAGGAACGCCGCTCAAGTCACATGGCAGCGTGTAGGTCTGGCAGTCATTTCGATCTGGATAGAAATCGCAGTCCGAAGTCGAGCGACCTGGAAGGTTGCCATCACCTCGAATCCACTTCGCGTGGCCGTCGCCGTAGTTAACGGTGATTCCATCGTTGCCCTTGAAGTTGCCGTGGAAGTTCATCCACTCAAAGGCGCCCATGCGAGCTCGCTGGTACATCTGGTTGCAGTAGGTTCCAGGTCGATAGAACTCGGTCTTCGGCGGGGTTGCTGAAGCCGTGAAATCGTAATACTTCGAGTGGAAGAACACGGTCGTTCCAACCGGATCCTGCATGTCCGCCTGGTTGAACACGCCATCGCAAAGCGAACCCACGCCTGGATCCTGGAAGACGGCAAAGTTGGGTCCGAAGCTGGAGTAACGGTAAGCGCCCGTTGAACGAACCGAAAGTCCAAGCGGCGCCAATCGCGCCAGCATCGCATTCCAGTCCTCACCGGGTGCATCGACTTTGCTCTGCAAAATGTCGACGTTCTTCATGTACGGAATGAGGGCATCGTAAAGCGTGAAGATTGGCTGGTTCGCCATGCTACCGAGCACGTACACCTGGCAAGATGGGCTAGCGATGATTCCGTTCGTTGCGTACAAGCTCTGCGGATAGTTGTCGTCGTAGTCGCCAAGATAAAGCATCGTCGCCGTTCCAAGCTGGCGCGTGTTGCTGAGGTCAACTGCTTTCTTACCCGCCAGCTTCGCTTGGGCAAACACCGGGAACAAAATTGCCGCTAGGATCGCGATAATCGCGATGACCACCAAAAGTTCAATCAGAGTAAATGCTCGCTTCATAAATCCTCTCAAAGAGTGAATACGAGCCATTCTAGGCTAACGATTGTTAAGCAACGTTTAAGGTGCGAGCATTTTCATACCTGTGCCGAATTAACACGTATTGTTAAGAAAATATAAAGACATTCAAGGGAACCGAGGTGGAAGACCCTAGGACCATCGCGCCACGCCGCGAGGCGCCTATGTTAATCTGTTGGGCATGAGTTCGTTCCGGTATGTGCTGCCCTGCGCGGCGATCCTCCCCGCCATCGGGGTTTTCTACGCCACCCGCCCCGCCAACGCAGAAGCCACCACGACGGCCCTTCCGGTCATCAACCGGACCACAATCGACGGGAAGGCGGTCTCGATCGGAACCGGGAAGCTCACCGTCGTCGCCCTCACTGGTACCACCTGCCCGGTCGCAAAGCGCTACGGCCCAACCCTCGCCGCCCTTGAAAAAACCTACGCGGCCCGAGGCGTTCAGTTCGTTTATGTCAACCCAACCGACAGCGAGCCGACCTCCGACATGCGTGCCGCCAAAACCCGCCTCGGACTCAAAGGGTCTTACGTTCACGACAAGACGAAGGAAATCGCAAAGACTCTCGGCGCGACCACAACCACCGAAGTGTTCCTCCTAAACTCTGAGCGAAAGGTCATCTATCGAGGCGCGGTCGACGACCAATATGGCGTCACCTACAGCAAATCCAAGCCTGGCAACAACTTCCTCGCTCGCGCAATTGATGCCGGCCTTAAAGGTGCCGCCCCGGCTGTCACCAAAACGCCGGCTCCGGGCTGTGTGCTCGACCTCTCCGACGTCGCCCCCATCCAAAAGCCCGTCACCTACCACAACCGCATCTCGCGCATCATTCAAGACAACTGCCTTCCCTGCCACCGGCCTGGCGGAGTAGGACCTTTCACCCTCGACAGCTTCAGCAAGGTGAAAGACCGCGCCGCGATGATCAAGTTCGTCGTGAACAATAAGCAAATGCCACCGTGGTTTGCCGCCGACGCCAAACCGAGCAAGTGGAAAAACGACCGTAGTCTGTCCGAAGCCGACAAGCGCGACCTGCTCACCTGGATTGATTCAAAAACCCCGCTGGGTGATGCCAAAGAAGCTCCCGCGCCGGTCACCTTCAACTCCGACTGGCAAATCGGCAAGCCCGACGAAATCTATCAACTCCCCGCACCCATCGCGATCAAAGCCGACGGCTTCATGGAGTATCAAAACGTCATCGTCCCGTTGAACTCCACGAAAGACCGATGGGTGAAGGGTATCGAAATCATCCCGACCGCACGTCAAGTCGTACATCACATTCTTGTGTTTGTCGTGCCGAAAGGACAGCGTGGCGGCGGGCGATCGGCGGAAAATATTGAAGGACTAAACGGCTACTTCGCCATTTACGTACCGGGCAACAGCTCGATCATGTATCCAGACGGTCTAGCCAAACAAATCCCGGCTAACTCCGACCTGAGATTCCAAATTCACTACACGCCAAACGGAGAAGCCACGACCGACCAGTCTAAGATTGGATTCATCTACAGCGAAACTCCGCCGAAACACGAAGTGCGAACCGCGGGCGTTTCAAACGTTTTCATCAACATCCCGCCCGGAGCCGACAACCACAAAGAAGTTGCCACCGTCACCGTGCCATCGGATGTCGAAGTCCTTTCCTTCCTGCCCCATATGCACGTCCGCGGCAAAGCCTGTCGCTACGATGTCGTCTCTCCGGACGGGAAACGGGAGACCCTGCTGGACGTTCCGCGATACGACTTCAACTGGCAGTTGAGCTACGAGTACGCAAAGTGGAAGAAGCTTGAAAAGGGACAGAAGATCGAGTTCAGCGTTTGGTTCGACAACAGCGACAAGAACCCGGCGAACCCAGACCCAACCAAACGGGTCCGATGGGGAGACCAAACCTACGAAGAAATGCATCTGGGCTACGTCGAGTACATCGTCCCAGGCGCAACGCCGGGCGGTGATACACCCGGTATCGGCGCTCGCCGCCGACAAGGGGTTGCGAACGTCGTCGAAGCGACCTTCGGACGACTCGACCGAAACAGCGACGGTTTCGTAACCGCGTCCGAAGCTGGATCCATGTGGGATCAAGTAAGGGCCGCCGATGCAAACAACGACGGCAAAGTCACCCTTGATGAAGCAAAGAAGGCCTTTGGCGGCTAGAAGACTTCGATCCAAAAACAAAATGCACTGATGGGAACATCACAACCCATCAGTTCCGTATGATGTTTCGCCACCGCCATGAGGGTGGCGAAACTCAGATGAAAACTCTACAAACCCTCATTCTTCTCGGAGCAACCGTTGCTAGTGCAAATGCTGCAGACATCGTCGATACCGCCGTTAAAGCCGGAAACTTCAAAACCCTTGTCGCCGCCGTCCAGAAGGCCGGGTTGGAATCCAGCCTCCGCAAAGGTACTAACCTCACCGTCTTCGCTCCAACTGACGCCGCTTTCGCCGCGCTTCCAAAGGGCACGCTTGAAAAGCTCATCCAGCCAAACAACAAAAGCGCGCTGACCCAGATTCTCACCTTCCACGTTTTGCCAAAGGAAGTCCTCGGCGCAAACCTCGATCGAGTCAAATCCAAAACGAGTTTCGACACCCTCAACGGCGCGAGCCTGAACTTTGAGAAGCGCGGTTCAAAGATCGGAAACGCCCGCATCGTTACTCGAGACATCCTCACTGATAACGGCGTCATCCACGTCATTGATGCCGTTCTTCTTCCTCCAAATCTGCCGAAACTCAACGAAGCTCCAGATACGGAAGCACGAGAAAGCAGCAATCTCGTCGAAGTCGCGCAAGGTGCCGGTCAATTCAAAACCCTCATCAAGGCGGTGGAAGCCGCTGGCTTAGCCAAAACGCTGATGGGCGATGGTCCATTCACCGTCTTTGCCCCGACCGATGAAGCCTTTGCAAAGCTCGGTCACACGGTCTCTGACCTGCTCAAGCCTCAAAATCGAGACACCCTCACCAGCATTCTCACCTATCACGTTCTGCCCACCGAAGTCCTCGCCGCAAACGTGCTTCGACTCCAAGACGGTGCCCATGTAAAGACCGTCAATGGCAAGACCGTTAGAATCCGAAACAAAGGCACCCTCCGGGTGAACAACAGCCGGATCATCGCCACGGACGTTCTTGCCAGCAACGGCGTGATCCACGTGATCGACGCTGTCCTGATGCCTCACTGATAACCTCGATGGCCCTGACCGTGACCAAAGGTCAGGGCCTTCCTTCATGGGTGCGGCGTAATCGCAATGATCGTAATCTCGCCTTGCTCCGGTCCGTAGTGCCAAAACACTCGCCACGCCGCTGAAGTTCTGTTCTCGACGTAGGCTTCCCAAACCTTCTCACCCCGCTCTCCAGAAATCGAACGGTACTCGTGAGTTTCAAGGCTTGGATGCTTGGGATTCGTCTGAAGGTATCCCAGACACTTCCGGACCTTTTTCAGCTTAACGAGATCTTTAGAATCCTCGCCTTCCTCAAGTGCTTTTAATTGCTTCTTAGCGGTGTCCGTAAGTTTGATCTTGAACGGCATTCCAACTAGCCCTCGTCGGATTCGTCCAGATACTGGGCGAAGTCGCCTCCGTCCTCACTGCGACCCGCGGCCGAATCAGCGAGTCCTTGTAGCACGCTCGCTTTCGCATCCAGATTCTGATGCAACCATAGTTCACGCTTCGGAATCACCGCCACCGGGGTCAGCGTTATCGTCCCGTCCGACGCTTCGTCCACATCGTATTGTTCACCCACCTTGTCTCGCCCAAGGCTCAATCGACCCGACGTGTCAACCTTCCTGACCTCATGCTGAAGCAATTCTTGCGCTTTCATTCTCGCCACCATGCCCAAATAGCACCGTGCCAAGGAGTGTACAACGAATGTTGACCTGGCCCCAAATGTTGGGAACCCTAATCCGGAAAAGTCCCCGCCGCAATCTGGTCGACCGCCTCCGCCATCTGATCCGCCGTGTTCAAAACAACTGACCGGTACTGCATCACCGGCTCATTGAGCGGCTTCGCCGCAAACAAGACGACATCGACAGAACTTTCCAAAGCTCGAACTTCTACTTCATCCGCTGAACCCAAAACCCCGAGCTGAGCTGCTTCCAAGACTCGATCGCCCGAACCAAAACTTCCCCGCGCCGCATAGGCGCCGCCGGAATAGCCCGCCGGGATCGGAATCGAAACGCTTGCACCAGGGCTAAGGTGAATATGCAAGACCAAAGGATGCACCGCGATCCCGTCTAGCGCGCCAAAAACTCCCGCGTATTCCCCGGCAACTACGCGAACCGATCCACCCGGAATGTTCACGACCGGAATTGAGTCCGCCGACTTCGCAAGATAACCGGGCGAAACAAACTTCCCGCTCGCTGGCAAATTGAACCAAAGCTGGATCGAATCATTCCCATCCGCATGCCCAACGAGCATCTCGGAATGCCAGATGCCCGCACCCGCCGTCATCCACTGCACGTCTCCTGCCGAAATCGTATCGTCGTTGCCAATCGAGTCTCGGTGGTTCACTTGCCCGCGCAGAACAATCGTTAACGTCTCAATTCCGCGGTGTGGGTGACGTGGAAACCCGACTGACTCGGAGCCCTCACCCGCCGGAACCGTGAGGTGATCCAGCAATAGAAAAGGGTCAAGCATGATCAGCCGCTCGCTACCAATGCTGCGGCGAATCCGCACTCCGTCTGCCTCGGCGGCTTCGATCGGCAAGGCGACAAAGGCAATTTCGTTCGGTTTCATCTTGTCCCTTACGTTACAACATCCTACCGGCCACCAAGACATTGACAACCACCTTTTGAGACGGTATACATCACTCCGAGCGTTGCCAGCCGGGGCCACGAATTTTGACGCTCGAATCGTCTCCTTTTGCCGTCTTCACTTCCCAGTTAGGAGCCCATAAATGGATACCGCGCCCGCACTGCGCACCGGGGATGCCCCCCTCGCAAGTTCAGAAACCCTCATCGAGCTCATCGGAGACTTTGCCGAAAACGGCCGCTTCGGCAGCCGGACCCTCATCGTCGATGCCACCCAAGTTCGCGTCCTAGAAACCAGCGGCGCGGTCTCGTTCCAAATTCCCATCGCCGATATTAAGAGTGCCCGCAACGAGCCCCTCGTCGGCGGCGGTCGCCTTGAGGTCACCACAAAGACCGGCGAAATCCTCCCCATCATCTCATACTCCCTCACCGTCGCGGCCAAGTTCAGCGAAGCCGCCCGCGGTATCGAGCAATTGGCGAAGGGCGAACCGCTCTCCATCAACCTCAAACAAGAACGCCTTCGTTGCGCCAAGTGCAATCGCCTGCTTCCCGAGAAGGACGGAGTCTGCCCTGCATGCGTAAACCGAGGGCGAACGATGCTCCGCATCGGAAAGTTCCTCCACCCGTACACGAAGCAAGCGCTCCTTCTCACCTTAATTTCGCTGCTCACCACCATCCTCAACTTGCTCCCTCCAATGATTCAAGGGCAGTTGATCGACCGCGTGTTGCAAAAGCACGAAGAGCTTCCGATGCTTTGGCAGCTGATGGGCGCCTGGCTCGGCGTTCTCGTCGTGAACTCTGGCCTTCAGATTCTCAACGGCCGAACCATTAGCTTCCTCGCTGGCTCCATCGCCGCCGACTTGCGAGCCGCGGTGTACCGCTCGATTGAGTTCTTGCAGCTCAGCTTCTTCGATAAAAAGCAAGTCGGAGCCATCGCCTCGCGCGTCACCAGCGATACCGACCGCGTTTGGGGCTTCCTTGTAGAAGGCGTTCCCTACCTGCTCCTTAACGGCCTCACCCTCATCGGGATCATGGGCTTCCTCTTCTGGACAAATGCCTTCCTGGCCGCCTGCATCCTTGCCCCCGTGCCGGTCATCCTCGGAATCGGTGCCTTCTTCTGGAAGCCGATGTCCCAGATGTTCCACCGTGTCGGCCAAAAGTGGGCCCGCTTCCATACCCACCTCAACGAATCGCTCCACGGCATCCGCGTCGTCAAGGCCTTTGCGAACGAAGACAAGGAGTACAGCAAGTTCCGAGATCGAAACTACGAACTCCGCGATGCCGGTGTTCAGGCCGATACTCGCTGGCACACGATCTTCGGCGCCATGACCTTCTTCACCGCCCTGGGCGGACTCATCTGCTGGACCGTCGGCGGGTACATGGTCTATGATCGCCAACTCACCCTCGGTGAGTTCTGGCGTATCAACGCCTTCCTGCAGTTGGTGTACGGACCGCTCATGTGGTTCTCCGCCATCAACCAGTGGTTCAGCCGTGCGATGGCCGGTGCCGACCGAATCTTCGAAATCATCGACACCGAAGCCGAAAACTACGGCGACCTCGGTAAGAAGATGGACATCAGTGGTCAGGTCAAGTTCGAAAACGTCCGTTTTGGCTACGACAAATCGAACCCGGTTCTAAAAGGAATCGACTTCACCGCTGAAGCCGGCGAAATGATCGGCCTCGTCGGAAAGTCCGGCGCTGGAAAGTCCACGACCATCAACCTCATCTGTCGCTTCTACGAACCCGATGCGGGCATCATCAGAATCGACGGCATCGACTATCGCGACATTTCACTGCAAGACCTGCGCCGCCAAATAGGAATCGTTCTGCAAGAACCGTTCCTGTTCAATGGCTCCATCTCTGAGAACATCGCCTACGGCAAACCGGGTGCATCCCTCGACGAAATCATCGAAGCCGCCCGCGCCGCCAATGCGCACAACTTCATTCTGGCCAAGCCGGATGGCTATGACAGCATGGTCGGAGAACGGGGAGCCAAGCTCTCCGGCGGCGAACGTCAGCGAGTTTCCATCGCCCGTGCAATCCTTCACAATCCGCGCATCCTCATCCTCGATGAAGCCACTTCTTCGGTCGACGTGGAAACCGAAAAGCAGATTCAAGAAGCTATTGGTCGCCTCATCAAGGGACGGACAACCTTCGCGATCGCTCACCGACTTTCCACGCTGCGAAACGCTAACCGACTTATCGTGTTAGACCGCGGCGAGATCGCCGAGATCGGAACCCACGAAGAGTTGATGGAAAAGAAGGGCGCGTTTTACACGTTGGTGGAAACTCAAACCGCGATCAATGAGATCATTGGGCTCGGAAGTGTGTAGTACGACTTTGGCCCTGGTCTAGGGCCAACTCGCGGTGTTATCTCATCGTCAGAAGTCAGGCAGTGTTGCCAATTGACTGCAAACTGGCTACGAAGCCTAACGACGCAAGCGGTTCTGAAGCAAGAACCCGAGGTGAACAAAATGATCAAGTTAATGAAAATTGAATTCAACCCCCTCGCGCGTCGGTCCGATCGCGCGAAACTCTAACCCAACTCGCACGATTTTGACGGAAACACTTAACAAACCCGAACCCACTTTGACGTCTGCCCTGACCGAAAGTCAGGCGATCCCATATCCGCTCCGTGCACGGCCCATCGCCGCTGCGCTGAGATCACAAAGAGCGTACGAAGGTCTGCTCGCCATGCTCGGCATCGCCGTGGTAAAACGAGCCGAAGGGTCATACATCCGACTCGAAGCCCGGCTGAATGATCGAACGATCGCCGAACTTCTGCTGGATGTCACCCCTGGCCAGCCAAGGATTGGCGCACCCATCGTCGACCCAGACTTCGAGAGATGCGGACTAGAGCAAGGGCTACGTGCCCATGCCCTCCGCCTGCTTTCGAGCTCGGGCGAACGATGGGTAGAACTCATTCAGAACTGAGAAAGCCATGACTCCGCAAACCATTCGCCTCTTTCACGAACCCAAAGACCGCCTCCGCCTAACTGCGGAGGACCGGTCCTTTGTAACCGTTAAGCCAGTCTGGTCGGCACCACTCAGTCACCCAACGAAGTACCTCTCTTTGATGAACGGAAAGGGAGAAGAGATCCTCCTCGTGCCAAACCTGGAAGACCTCAATCCGGAGAGCCTTAAGGCCGCTAACGAAGAACTCGCTCGACGCTACTTAACCGCGCAAGTGCAAACCATCCTAGAGGCTCGTACCGAATTCGGCGCAACGTACTGGACCGTGGAGACCGAACGTGGCACCCGAGAACTGGTGACCCAATCCCTCCAAGAAAACGCCCAGTGGCTCTCCCCAACCCACCTGATGCTCATCGATGTAGACGGAAATCGCTTTGAGTTAAGCGATATCAACGCCCTCGACGCGAAGAGCCAACAGCTTCTGCATTCCGTAATCTAAGCGCAAACTGCCTTCAACCAATCTGACTTCAATGCCAATGATTAAGTCATTGTTAAGAATCGACCCATTTGCAACCTTCGAGTTGTATCCTGAGTAATTCGATGGTGACTCAACCGGAAGCTGAAGCCGCATATCAAGCCGGCGACTATTCAACCGCCGCTCGCATCTACGGCGAGTTGCTTTCCAAGGAGCCAAACAGCTCTTCCCTGCTGCGTGGCTATGCCCTATCGCAAGGCCTCCTCGGTAATCACACCGAAGCCCTCGAGTCCGCCCGGAAGGCCGCCAAAATTCAGCCGGCCGACCCCGAAGTCCGCTACACCCTGGGCTACCTTCTCGGCCTTTCCGGCGATCATCGCGCCGCCGTGAGTGAGCTCGACACCACGCTCATCCTAAAAACGAACCACGTCCCGGCAAAACTAGCCCTCGTGGCCTCCCTTGTAATGGATGGCGAAGCCAGCGAAGCCGACGACAAGGAGCACGCCGAACAGGTCCTGAACCGCGCCTACAAAATGGATCAGCGAAACCCGGCCACGGCAAATGCCTACCTACAGTTTCTCCACCGCACGGGTCAGCGAGGAAAGGTTGTCCGCGAACTCTCCAGCCTGGATGAGTCGATCAAGAGCTTGCCCCCTCTGGTTACCTTCGTTGGCAAAGTAAAGATGGATCCGCAGTATCAGGCCATCGGCGGTCCTGCATCGTCGACTCCAATTTCCAGCGTCCCGATTCAGCCGCAAGTCGCAATGCCACCCATGGGCGCCAGTCCGCAACTCTTCGCCGCCGGCAACACCGCCGCCCCCCTGGCAAGTTCGCCGCAGCAGGCCGCACGACCACAGCAAGTATCAACCGGCCCTACTGGTCACGTCTACGCCGGCAACCAAGCGCCCCAAGCGCTGGCCACCATGCCTTGCCCGAGCTGCCGTCAGCCCATCATGGCCCACGCCGCAATCTGTCCCCACTGCAACTTCCAAAACCGCGCCGTAGGCACCTTCGCCGGCCGCCAAGACGGCCCGGACCACGTGTGGCAAGAAATTGCGTTCAACATCATCTGCGTCATCTGGGGCCTTGCCGCCGTTTGGGACATCGTCGCCTGGGCGCAAGTGAAGTGGGAACCCGGCTTCTTTGCCGTCGCAGGTCTCTTTGGGGTAGCCCGAGTCGGAATGTGCATCGGCCTCCTCGTCCGAAACGAGTTCTGCGGCATTTGGGCAAAGTGGGTTCTGTACCTAAACCTGTTTCTTACCGGCATGGGTTTCATCATCAGCCTCTTCTCTGGCAACATCTTTGTCATCCTCGTAGGTGCAGCCATGCTCGGCCTAACCGGATTCATGCTCTACCTCCTCAACTTCGTCATGGGCGACTATTGACAAAGGTCCCAAACCTTTGACTGCAACCAAATAAGGTCACTTGAGCCTGTTACACTAATGTCCACATGCGATTGGACAAACTGACCCTCAAGGCCCAAGAAGCCGTGCAGGAGGCGCAATCCGTTGCCGAAAGACTCCAGCACACCACCATCGACGTCGAGCACCTCATCTCGGCCCTCCTGGCAAAAGGCGACGGCGTGGTTTCCCCGCTCCTCAAAAAGATCGGCCTCAACCCCGACCAAATCCTGACCGAAGTTGAAGCCGAACTCGCCAAAACGCCAAAGGTCCAAGGCGGTACCAGCTACGGCTCCGCCATGTCCTCGCGCCTCCAGAACCTCCTCAACGCCGCCTT
>CAMAPH010000033.1:0-32738 GCA_945859975.1 Chthonomonas calidirosea | reverse complement strand
GGCCGAAGATCGGGGCGAGTCGGAACGGCTCGGCTTCGTGTTCTCGCCCCCAGCCGCTCCTCTCGGACGCGTTCGTAATAGGTTTCCGGGAGGTCGCCACAGGCGGCAGCGCATTTTTCGTCGCGGACTTTTCGCTCTCGCAGAACCCAGTCCTCAACATGGTTGTCGTTAAGGGGCTTTTGACCGGGCGCATCTTTGATGGCAAAGGCAGATAGCTCTTCAATGTGCTCACGCCAGCGACCTTTAGGGTCGACGAAGCGGGTGACCTCGCGCTGGGGTTTGAACTCCCACCATTCGCCCGCTTCTCGCCACTGGGAGAGAACCTTAGACCCAGCCGGTAGCATCTTGATACGCTCGGAGCAATTGCTTTCGGCGAGGGGTCGGCATCTCTGCCCCGGTCTTGATCGACTCATCGCCAAAGACCGACTTGACTCGATCAATCGCCACGTCCGCAGCACTGGTGCGCATGCGTTGATCGAGGTACGCCCCGAATGCCGACTGAACCCTCTTTGTTCGAATAGTCCGGGGCATTCGGACGCGGATGCCGACTACGGACTTCGCCGGAATGTCTCGCATCATGAGGATGAGAGCGGCGTACAGGGAGGTTTCCGCCTGCATTGAGCGCGCAAAGGTGCGCTTTCGAGCAATCGGTGGCCCATCTTCCTGATCAAATAGAAGTTCTAGCGTCTTGCCCTGCCGGTCCTCTTCAATGAGGGTTTGGGAAAGCCGGTCGGCAAGCGTTTGCATCGCCTCATCCAGCATCGTCAGGTCCTCGACCGCGCCTTCGAACATCAGGCGGTCGGCGACGGATTCCGGTGGATAGGCGTCCTCCACATGAGCATCTCCGCCGCCTTTGGCAAGGATTCTGATGCTATCTCCAAGTTCGCCAAACTGCTTGCGAAGGACGGCCGCGGACAGGCTGGCCACTTGTCCCATGGTCTCGTAGCCGAGGAAGACGAGTTTGTCCCGGACTTCTAAGGGCAGAGACTCAAGTTGCATCACGGGATACCGCTTTACAAACTCGAGACTTGAGGCCGTGACGTCAAAAATAAGCTGGGCCGTGCTTGCCTCATTGGCGGATGCTTCGGCAGTCCACCTGGTTACCCCTGCTCCACCGCGTCCGCCATCCAGGCGCAGCACAAGGGAATCGGCCAGGTTCCGGGGATTCGGATGCCGACTCAGATCGAGCAACGCACGATGCATATCGAGCGGCTCAACGAAATCGGTGTATTCCGCACAGATATTGAGCCAGCGCTCTTGGGCATCTCGGTATTCCTCCTCTCGGTAGGCATAGAAGTTCCCCCCCTCCGCAAGCAGTTTCGCCTCTGCGAGGCCCATTCCGACCTTGATTCCGAGCGATCTTGCCTTCAGATTTGCATCAAGCACCTGCTTATCCCGATGCACCACCAAGGGGCGCTTTGCTAGATGAGGCTCTCGGGTTTCCAGGGTTCGGGTGTAAAACCGACTGATCCGGACGCAAAGCAAATATCGCATGACTGACATGATTATAGTAGACATACGTCCACATTGCAAGGAAAATTTATGACCCAGGAAGAATTTAGGAGCCTTGCCAAACGGGATGTCTTACTTGCCTCCCACCGACTGCTTGGTGCGACGATGCGGCTGGGCGAACTATCCGCCCGGATTGTCGAAGTGGAGGCTTACCGCGGCATCGATGATGAGGGCTGCCATGCCTACAAACGCCGAAGCCCGAAGTGCGAAACCATGTACAGCAGGCCGGGGCATGCTTATGTCTACTTCACCTATGGCAACCACTGGATGTTGAATCTGGTTGCCCTGCCCGTGGACGAGGCCGGCGCGATTCTGATCCGTGCCGCCGAGCCTCTGACCGGCTTAGAGGAGATGCAAGGTCGACGCAGGCAGACAGATCCGCGGCAGTTACTTTCTGGCCCGGGGAAGCTGTGTCAAGCCTTCGGGATCGACCGCCAGTTTGATAACTCAGATCTCCTTGATTCAAAAGAACTGAGTATAGAAATTGCCCCTAATCCTGTGACCAACATGGTTGTTGGGACCCGGATTGGACTTGCGGTCGGGAAGGGTGACGAACTCCCGTGGCGGTTTATCGACGGCGACCGAATGGCTTGGATTTCCCGTCCATTGCCGAAGCCGCTCGTTCGTACTTGAGCCGATTTTCCCGGGCAGACTGATCGAAGTTCACGATCTCGGGCAAGTTCTCTGAGTGCCGGTTTGGGAGCCAGTACTTAACGAACTTGCCATCGGGATCGTATTGTTGAGCCTGGCGCTTCAGATTGAACAGGCGAAACTCACGGGCGTCGTTGCCAACGCCGGCGGCATATTGCCAGTTTCCGTAGTTCGAGCCGACCTCGTAGTCCACAAGCTGACTTTCAAACCACTCGGCTCCCAATCGCCAGTCGAGGCCGAGGTTCTTGGTGAAGAAGCTTGCGACGATCTGGCGGCTACGGTTGCTTGTGTATCCGGTGGCTAAGAGTTCACGCATCGCGGCATCGACCAAAGGAAAGCCCGTTCTTCCGGTTCGCCAAGCTTCCAAGTGCTCCTTGTTGCGGGACCAAGGAAGGTCCAATCCCTGAAGGCCGGAGCGGCGGAAAAGCTTGGCCCCGAATTTCTCTAAGGTGAAGCGGAAGAAATCGCGCCAGAGGAGTTCGAAGATGAGCCAGTAGGTGGAGTCGTTTGCACCTCGTTCCGCCTCGTATCGCTTGATTTCCCAGTAAATGCTTCGAGCGGAGATGCAGCCATGAGCTAGGTAGGGCGAGAACTTTGAGCTGTCGTCTAGTGGCAGCATCCCGTTGCGGGTTTCTTTATAGGTGCGCAGGCGGTTGGTGTCCCAGAGGTAGTGCTTCACTCTTGCGAGGGCGGCGGATTCACCGCCCAGGAAGGGCGACTTCGCGAGGTCAAGGCTCGCGGGAACTTCACCAGGGTCGATATCAATCTCAGGGAAGGGTTGGGGCCTAGGGAGCGGGGCAATCGGCCGGATTCGCCAATCTGATTCGACTGCTTTGCGGAATGTCGTGAACAGGTTCGGTAGCTCTTCGATCGTGAACGGGAGATCCTTGGGATGAATGAGCGTGTAGTTCTCGTGTCGATAGCACTTTCCACGGTGGAGAGCCTCCAACGCCGCAGCCTCGGTTTGCTCTTCTGGGGCAGGTTCGGCTGAATAGTGGATAGACCGGATTTCCACCACATTTGCAAGCTCAGTCATGGCTTCGGTGACTGACCCGTGACGGATGACCAAGGGGATTCTGAGCTTTTTGAGCTGAGCCCGGAGATCTTCGAGGGACTCAAGGATGAACCGCTTTCGGATATCCCCAATCTTGGGGTGGCCTTCGGAAGTGAGCGCATTCCAGTGCTCGTTCATCACGTAGAGGCCGACCGTAACGCCCGGTGCTGACATCGCGGCGGAGAGCGCGGGGTGGTCTTGCACTCGCAGATCGTTCCTGAACCAGACGACGTTAACGCTCACCACGTCATATACGAGGATCAGCCGGAGTATGGTTAACCGTGCCAATTGCTGCTGCCGACATCAGCGGGTTTGCCGCTTCCCTTGCTCTTCTTGGCGTCGTTCTGCTTTTGGCCGGGCTGTTTAGCGGCTGGGTAGAGCGGAGCGGGACGCCTCAGGTGGCAGTTTTTCTTGCCCTGGGTGCGATCATTGGCCCGTTCGGGATGAAGGCGTTTGACATTCCGATTGATTCGGAAGCGCTTCGAATTGTCAGCACCCTAACGCTGGCTTTGATCCTGTTCACCGAGGCTCTTACGCTGGACTTTCGTGAAGTTAAGGCGAACGCAAAGTTAGCCTTGCTGATTCTTGGGCCGGGGACGGTTTTGGCGATGCTGGCGATCGCGGGCGTTTCACATTCGCTGTTGAAGATTGAGCTGCCGATGGCGCTGATCCTTGGCGCGGCACTGGCGAGTACGGATCCCGTTTTGCTTCGGCCGCTGCTTCGTTGGACGGGTTTGCCGAAGGACACGCGGTTGGCTCTGAGACTCGAGAGCGGCCTGAATGACGTGGTTTTGCTGCCGGTGATCATCGTTTGTATTGCCACGATGATGTCGGCGGGTGAGCCGGTGAACATTCCGAAGACCATTTTTCAGGTCCTCGTGATGAGCCCGATTTCGGGAGGGCTGGTTGGGCTTTTGGCGGTGGCGACGCTGACTTACGTTCGGCGGGCAATTGGAATCAAGCGGGAATATGAGTCGCTTTACAGCCTCGGCGTTTGCTTTGTATCGTTTGGCGTGGCGGAGGCGATTCATGCCAGCGGGTTTGTGGCGGCGTTTGCGGCGGGAGCCGTGATTGCGACCTTGGACGTTGAACTTTGCGACTGCTTCCATGAATATGGCGAGACGACGGGCGAGTTGGCGGTGCTTTCGACTTTCGTGTTGCTCGGGGTTTCGGTGGTTTGGTCGGGGTTCGACTTCACCGGTTGGGATTACGCGCTGGTAGTGGTGTTGGCTTTGGTGGCGCGGCCGGCGGCGCTTTGGTTTGCAGTGAGTCGGACGGGGATGAAGCGGCGGAGCAAGATCACGCTGGCCTGGTTTGGTCCGCGTGGGCTTAGTTCGATTCTGATGGTGCTGATTCCGGTCTTTGCGGACGTTCCAGGAGCGGCTTACTTGTTCAAGATCGCCTGTTCGGTGATGCTGGTCAGCATTGTTTTGCACGGCGGAACGGTCATGTGGCTGGAGCGGCAGAGCCAGATTCAGAAGGGTGAGAAGATGATCATCCCTACAACCGGGCCGGGACCGGTGGTTTCGGTTTCCGAGGTTTTGCAGCGGGTCGCGGATGGGGAGGATTTGATGTTTATCGATGCCCGGTCGAATAAGGGCTATTTGGCTAGCTCAGAGACGATTCCGGGATCGATTCGCGTTGATCCAGATCGGGCGGTGGCGCAGATCTCGAGTCGAGCCATAGACCAGGACACGATGCTGGTGGCTTACTGTGGATGTCCGAACGATCGGACGAGCCGGATTGTGGCGGGGCAGTTGCGCGGCGGGGGATTTGAGCAGGCTTATGCGTTAGAAGGGGGCTGGGACGCTTGGATTGCCGCCGGCCAGCCCCTGGTTTCAAAGGACGCTTAGTTCGTCGATTCGCCGTTTCGGATGGCGATCTTGATGGGCTGCGGAGCCTCTTCGACGATGCGCGGGATCGTGATGGTCACGAAGCCATGCTTGAACTCGGCATCGATGGCGTTTAGGTCCATGTTCTCCGGAAGCCGAATGCTGCGGGCGAAGGGGCCGTAGCTGACTTCACGACGATAGACCTTGTCGCTTTCCGTCGAAGTTTCATCTTTCGATTCGCCGCGAATGGTGAGGACGTTGTTCTCAACCGAGATGTCGATCGCCTCTGGGGCGACGCCGGGGACGGCGGCTCGAATGACCAGATTGTTGTCTCGCTCGATGATGTCGACCGGGAGTCCGCCGACGTTGCTGACCGGGCGGGCGGGGTGGGTGAAGAGTCGTTCCAGGACCTCGTCCATGGCGCGGAATTCGTTGAGTGGGTTGACGTTGACTAGAGTTCTCATCATGTTGTTTTCCCCCGTTGATGGGTTACACCATAGATAACGTGAGTTAGATGGGCTCAAGTTTCATCTAGGCGGAATTATCAAGAAAGGTCCTAGGACCCTTCCCGGTGATGGATCGTCAACTACAATACAGATAGCAATGTTCGCCGCAAATCCCGTGAAGCAATATCCGAACTTGGTGGAATACATCAACTTCGCGTGCCGGCCGGAACCGCAGACGCCGCAAAAGATGACCGGCTGGGGTTTGCTCGGCCTTGGGATTGTTGGCTCGATCATTGCCCTGATTGGCGGGGCGCCGATCATGATCGCGGCCGCGGCTGTCCCGGCTTTGGCGGGGACGACGATGATCGTGATGCAGCCGAAGCAGAAGCTGAACGAAGGCGAGGCGCAGAGGCGCGAGGAGATTCGAAAGGTCGCCCATGCCATGAAGGGGCTGATTGAGCATCGGCGGCTCCACCGCGATTTGGACGCTAGCAGCCTGCTGATCCTTGAAGAGTGCGCGCATTATTGGGCGCGAATTCGCATCGCCTTCGGCACCGGGCAATGGCAAGAAGAGTCGTTGCCGCACTCCTACATTTCGGCCCGTGCCGCGGCGCGATTGGCAGCCGACGAGGGGATGTCCGACGTCCTCTTGGCCTATCGCAACGTCTTGCCGGATTCGGTTGACGGCCGAAATCCGCTGGACTACGTAGACGAGGCGCTGGAGTCGTTCGGGATCAAGGGCAAGGGAAACCCCAGCCAAGTTCCGCCCGGCTTCTACGTCGCCCGCGCGGTGGCGGATAAGTTGCGTGCCCTGGCCGAAGAGGCGGAACGGCTGGCGTTCCAGACGGCCAAGGAAATGGACATCCGCCCCGGCAAATCGCTCGACTCAGCGCTCAGCAATCTTCGCGACCTCCGGGTGGCGGAAGAGGAGCTGACGGAGCATGTTCAGCACAAGAACTGAACCTGAGCCCTTGCATTCAAATTGGTTCGGATCCGCGAGGTTAGCACCGGGATTGTATGTTGACTCCGGCAGGGCGGTCTTGGGGCCTCGACGGAGCAATGATATTCAGTTCAGTCGGCTCTCGTAATCAGCTGCCGTTGTGTTCAATATCCTCATTACACAGAAGCTAGCGAAACAGTTTTTTGAGCGATTTTTCATTTCAGGGTGCTCTTCGAATTCTGCTCAAATTGCTCATCTCGCCGTTCGCCCAGGCTCAACTTGAGCCCGTTTTTCATTTCAGAGTGTTCTTGAGAGGGTGCGCTCAAGTTGCTTGAGCGCGATGAACGGGACCGGCAATGGGCAGACTCGCTTTCAAATGTAGTTCGGCAAGGATACTGGTTGGCCCAACCCAAGCCAAGCCAAGCCACATGGCCACGCTATTTGTAAGCGATCAATCGGTCATTACGAGTTACTTCATGTATATCCTGGAGGAATGAGAGCTGTATCTCGAAAGCAATTTGCAAATTTTGCCTAGTCCTGCCTCATCAGGGGACCAATCCGATCGTCACGGTTCGTTTTGTTCCGTTCATCTGAAGTCGGAACTGCTTGGCCGAGAAGCCGGCTACGGGGTAGAAGCGGTATTCGCCGACGACCGTCGAGCCGGGGCGGATTTCGTTGGCCCAGTCTTTAAACTCTGGAGAAATGTAGAACTCGGGGTAGCTGGTGGTTGCGGCAGTTCCGGATAGCAGCGTCGCGGTTGCGTATTGCCAGCCCCACCTTCCCGGGCGAGCCATCGGGTTCGAGATTTCGACTCGCACCGCAATTCCGCCGCCTTCGATGGCGGTTTGTCCGAGGACCTTAAACCGGAGATCATCGAAATCGAAACTCTTTCCGACCTGAGCTTGCGCGCTGGGTAAGTAGCTCATGTTCGACTCGGCGAAGATCGAGGTCGGTGGGGCGAGATGGGAGGTTAGGTCGAACTTTGGCGCTTGACTGGCGATGTAGGTGTGATAGTAAATGCCGATGAGCAGGTTGGGCGTCTTGGCGGGGAATTCGTAGATGGCCACGATATTGATGCTCTCGCCGGACTTGAGCGACTTGTTCAGAATCGACAAATCCTTCCCTGCAGCGCCACGATACTGAACGTCGTTCGCGGTGAACTTGGTGTCGTAGACACGAAGCCCAAAGGTCTGGCTCTCGCTGACGGAAATCGGCTTCTTCTCCGGATTCCGAATGTTGGCTTCAAAGATCACCAGCTTCTTGCCCTCGCCGGCAACGATGGATTCCTTTTTGGTTCCGAAAGCGATGGCGGTTCGGGCCGATTTGATCGTGACAACGCGGCTGTTCCCGAGTTCGAGAACCTGCTTTTCACCTTTGGTGCGGCCGACGATTCCGATCAGATAGGGTTTCCCCAACTGCGCCGGAATTTGGACGCCGAGCATTGCGACGATGCCGAGGGACAACATATTTTGGGAATCCTACCGGACCGCTGAGTCAGGATCGAATGTTGCTGCTCCGGCGTTTGGAAAAGGAGCCTGGCACTTTAAAGGAGTGGTGTGCGGCGGTTGAGACCTTCGGATCGGGCGTAACGGGAAGCTATCTGAAGTTGTCAAAGAAGTGCTAGGCAAATGGAAGCAGCAAACAGCATCCGGTCAGGTCTTAGCAATCGATCCCCTTTTTTGACATGATTCTGCACGCCGCACTTCTACCGGTCTTCTACTCGCGCGCAGCGGAGTTTTCTTGCGTTGCGATCATCGGCCAGAAGTACTCGCCTTCGGATTCCCAGCGGCTTGATTGGGTTCGAATTGATGCTTACGGAACAGTCTCACTCATTCGGAAGATCGAGGTGCCGGCAAACTCGTCTGCTGATTTAAGCCCGGATGGTTCGATGGTGCTCACTTCGAGCGGATCGGACGGGCTTGCCCGACTTCTGCTTCATGGCCCGTCCGGCCGTCCCGCTTCAGCGACTTTGGGGCGTATTACCGGAGAGACGTTGCATACAGAATTCAGCCAGAACTCGCGCTTTATTCTCGCTTCATTGGCGCTATCGACGGACAAGAGAGCATTTCACGTGTATTCGCGCTCACTAAAGCCGCTTGGCAAGGCCGTTGCTTCGGCCGGGTCACGGCATTCGTGGACAAGAGATGGACGCTTAGCTTTAAGCGGAGAAGTATTCAAAACCGAAGGCACGGGTTTTGCTCAGGCCCCGTCCAGTTCGATATCCTCAGAGCATAAACCTGGCATCTATCCAAACCAAGATGGGTCGATTACCTATTCGGCCACCGAGAATTTGTTCTGGACTCGGTCCGGTAAACAGATCCAGTTCCGTCCGTATTCTGGAGTGTCTCACCTTTTGTGGGCGGACAAGAACAGATTCGTGTTTAGCGGATCTGACTATAGAGGCTTGCTGAAGCCTCGCCACTACTCGGTGTTGCAGCAGATTCGATGGAACCCCGAAAGCGAGTCCTTTGGGCCAGCCGAAGTCCTCTATCGGGGCGGTAGCGGTTTTCCGGAAGGCGATCCTAGTCTCACGTTTCCTTCAACTCCGATTGGGGTCCTTGATGACGGCGTTGTTGTCGTAGACACTCGCCAGGATGGAGACAAGATCGTGTGGTTGAAAGATCGACTTCCGTATACGCTCTGCCAACTTCCGGCAGGAGATCGGGGATTTAGAGCGGTTCAATTGATTGGCCCAAAGAAATAGGGAGGTTCTGCTTTCGCACCATTCTCGGCTGAATCTCAAGGGCCTCTCAGTCTTCGCGCAAGACATTCAGCTTTACCGCATCCCAGATCGCGCGGCCGGTGGCTCGGGCGCGTTCTCGGTTGCTGTTTCGTATCTCCAGGGCTTCGGCGTCGGGGCTGCCGACCATCGTTCGACGGTTGGTGGTGCCGAAGTAGGCGCCTTTGGCGGTGCCTTTGAGCTCTTGAAAGGGGCTATCGTTCAGGCTCAGACCCACGGTAACTTCCGTTACGCTAGCGCCGCCATTGGGATTGTTCAAGAGTTCGGTGCGGGAGCGGTTTTTCTGGCTGACCTTTCGTAGCTCGATCTTCACCGTCCGCTCCGCAGATTCGCCCGGGGCAACCACGATCCTTGCATCCAGCTCTAGCGAAGCGCGAAGGACGTACTGCACTTCTCGGTCCATAAGCTCGTTGGCTTCGGCCTTCTTGAGCTCAGTGAATGGAGGCAGAGCCTTAACGACGATCGGCTCGAGCCGGTAGGTTCGAGCCGATGCGAGGGTGAAAAGGGCGGCGAGGATCATTAGTAATGCCAGTCGACGTTGTGAGCTTGTTTTGCGTGCGCTTCGATGAACTCTCGGCGCGGTTCGACTTTCTCACCCATCAGACGACTGAACATCTGTTCCACTTCGATTTCGAACTCGGGGTCGAGCTGGATTTTCACGAGCTTCCGCACGGTCGGATCCATGGTCGTGCTGCCGAGTTCGTCGGCGTTCATTTCGCCGAGACCCTTAAATCGGGTGACGGAGAAGTTCTTCTTCTTGAGGCCCTTGATGATCTCATCGCGCTCGGTTTCCGACATGGCGTAATGCCGTTCGTTGTTTCCGACCTTGATAACGAAGAGGGGCGGCTGGGCCAGGTAGATGTTTCCGGCCTGGACCAGCGGCTTCATGTAGCGGTAGAAGAAGGTGAGGAGCAAGGTTCGAATGTGCTCGCCATCAACGTCGGCGTCAGTCATGATGATGACCTTGTGATAGCGCAGCTTCGTGATATCGAAGTGGATATCGTCTTGCTTCTTCTTGTTCTTGTTGCCGTTGTCTACGGTCGAAATTTCGATCTCGATGTCTTCTTCCGACACCTTTGAAGCCTGGTTTCGGCCCATGCTGAGGTCGATTCCGACGCCGAGGGCAGCGATGAGGGACTTGATTTCTTCGTTGTCCAGCGCGCGGTCGAGGCGGGCTCGCTCCACGTTAAGAATCTTGCCTCGGAGCGGAAGGACAGCTTGGGTGTGGCGGTCGCGGGCGCCTTTGGCGCTGCCACCAGCCGAGTCACCTTCGACCAAGAAGAGCTCGCTGATGCTGGCATCTTTGCTGATGCAGTCGGTGAGCTTTCCGGGCAGGCCGAAGGAGTCCATCGCGTTACCGCGGCGAATCTGCTCGGCGGCCTTTCGGGCGGCTTCGCGCATTCGCTGAGCAAGGATTCCCTTGTCCACGATTCGCTTGGCGACCGATGGGTTCTCTTCGAAGAAGGTGGTGAGTCCGTCACCGACGAGGCTGTTGGTGAGGCCCTGCACTTCTGGCGTGACGAGTTTGACCTTGTCTTGCGAGTTGTACGACGGGTTGGCCAACCGGAGCGAGATGACGGCGGTGAGGCCATCGGAAATGTCGTCGGAGGTCAGGTTGGCGTCCTTCTCTTTCAAGAAGTTCATCTTGCGGGCGTGGCTGTTCACGACGCGGGTGAGCGCGGTGCTGAAGCCCGAGACGTGGGTGCCGCCATCTGGGTTGAAGATGTTGTTGCTAAAGGCGAGCACGGTGGCGTTGTAGCCATCGTGGTATTGAAGGGCAATCTCGACTTCGGTGAGTTCCTTCGCGCGGCGGAAGAAGATGCAGGGGTGTAGGGTGTCCTTCCCTTGGTTCAGGTCTTCGACAAGCTGCGGAATTCCTCGTTGGAAAAAGAAGGTCTCGTTTTCTTCCGGAATCTGCTCGTTGATGAATTCGAAGCTGACCTTTGAGTTCAGGTACGCCAATTCCCGCATTCGGGTCTTGATGATGTGGGTGTCGTACTCGATTTCCGTCAGGATGCTTGGGTCAGCGTGCCATCGCTGGCGGGTGCCGCGCTTGCCGTCCGGTGCAGGGCCGAGGTGCTTAACGTCGTGCTGGGGAATTCCCTTCTCGTACCGCTGCATGTAGGTTTGGCCGTCTCGCCAAACGGTGGTTTCCATCCAAGAGGAGAGGGCGTTGGTACAGGACACGCCGACGCCGTGGAGTCCGCCCGAGGTTTTGTAACCGGACGCGTCGCCGCCGAATTTTCCACCGGCGTGGAGAACGGTCATAACGACCTGAAGCGCAGAGACGCCCATCTTGGCGTGCTTGTCAACCGGAATTCCGCGACCGTTGTCTTCGGTGCTGATGGAGTTATCGGCGTGGAGGGTGACGTTGATTTGCGTACAGTGGCCTGCGAGGGCTTCGTCGACGCTGTTGTCTAGGACTTCGCGGAAAAGCTGGTGAAGGCCGCGCTTGCCGTTGTCGCCAACGTACATTCCAGGTCTCTTTCGGACGGCTTCAAGCCCCTCCAAAACTTGGATCTGATCGGCGTTATAATCGCCCTCGACAACGCTGCTGATGATCTCTTCGACGTGTTCGAGTTGATCGTCTTGTGGTTCTAGGGATTCGTCGGACATGCGGATCAATAAAAACAGACGTCAGAGACTGACGTCGTTAATATCACAGGATACCCGCGAGCCCGGAATCGGCTAACTTAGACTCAGCTTCATGAATCTGTACTCTGGCTTGCTGCGCCCCCTTGCCTTCCGGTTCGACCCGGAATGGGTGCATGAGCGGGCGATGGGGGCAATTGAACGGGGGCTGATCGCCGTTGGCGTTCCGGAGGACCCTCGGCTGGTCACCACGGTCGCGGGGATCAAGTTTCCAAATCCAATCGGGCTTGCAGCAGGTTTTGATAAGAACGCCGTGGCGGTGAACCAGTGGCATCGGCTGGGTTTTGGCTTTGCCGAGCTAGGGACTATCACGCCTCGCCCGCAGCCGGGGAATCCGCGTCCGCGCCTGTTTAGGTTGCCGGAAGACAAGGCGCTCATCAACCGGATGGGTTTCAACAATGACGGGGCCGAGGCGATTGCGGCGCGAATTGAAGCGTCGTTTCCGAAGATTCCGCTGGGGGTGAACCTGGGCAAGAACAAGGACACGGAGGCGGTTGACGCGGCGAGCGATTACGCGAAGAGCTTTGAGCGGCTGAAGGACCTTGGGGATTACTTCGTGATCAACGTGTCGTCGCCGAACACGCCGGGATTGCGGTCGTTGCAGGAGAAGGGCCCGTTGCTGGAGATCGTGGATGCGATGCGGGCGGTGCATGCGACCAAGCCGATTTTCATCAAGGTCGCGCCGGACCTGGAGTTTGAGGCGGTGGACGACGTGATCGAAGTCGTGAACGCGCGGAAGCTGCAGGGTGTGATCGCGACGAATACGACGCTGGATCGGGCAGGGTTGAAGGGCGATCCAAACCAGGCGGGTGGCCTTTCCGGAGCACCGGTGCGTACTAAGTCGAATTTGATCCTGCGCCACTTGCGCGAGAACTGCGATCCGACGACGTCGCTGATTGGGGTTGGAGGGATTTTCACCGCCGCCGATGCGATTGAGAAGTTTCGACTTGGGGCAGATTTGGTGCAGCTTTATACGGGCTGGATTTATGGCGGGCCGGGTTTGATTCCGGCGATGCTGACGGACATTCTTCGCGAAATGGACAGGCTGGGAGTGAAGTCAATTCGTGACTTTCGGTCCATTTCTTAGTTGTTTCTAGTCCCACCCAGGACCCACAACGAGCAAGGCTCTGAAAGCGTATAACGAGAAGTAGATGTCCCCGATCCAGTGGTTGAAAAAGCAGGACTCGCCCGTCGTTCTTTCGATCTGCGGGCTGATCGTGGCGATGTCGATCGTATTCTTTTTCGTGGGCACGGGTGCGGCAGACATTCTGTCGTTTGGTCCGACATGGCTCAGCAAGCCGTGGAGCATTTTCACCTACCCGTTTGTGTACTTTGGGCTCAGCGGCCCGCTCAGCATCCTGTTTTTGGTCTTCCTGATCGCTTGGATGCTGTTTGTCGGTCGGAGCCTAGAGCAGGTTTACGGAAGCGCGAAGTTTGCGGCGATTTGGGTGATTGCAACGGTGCTTCCGGCGGCGCTGCTCTATGCCGGCATGCTGCTCCTCAAGAAGGGAGATTTGGTTTACGGGCCGATGTTGCCGCTGGGTGCAGTTTCGGTGATGTGGGCATGTCGCAATCGGGCCATGCGGATCATGCTTTACGGCCTCATTCCGCTGAATGGCCGGATTTTGGGCTGGCTGACGGCGCTGTTGGTGCTGGTGAGCTACGGTTCGGCGAGCCCAGTGCTGGGTTTGCTCGCAATTTTGCACCTTGGCTTGGCGAGTCTGGTGGCCGATGACAAGATTCCGGGCATTCGGCTTGTTGCGCCGTTGCACGTTCGAGAGGTCTCGAAGGCGGAGAAGATTCGGCAGGAAACCGTGCTGGCGGATGTGGCGCGGCGCGAGTTTGAGCGGAGCGAAAAAGACCGCTTGCGCGAATTGTTTGAACGAAGTGGCATCGAAGACAGGTAGCTTTCCGTTGTGACGGTAGAAGGCTTTCTGGTTCGCTTGCGCGCTTGCCCCCTTATTGCTTCGGTTCAGGCGAGCGACGGATCCCCGCTGGATCACCCCGATACGTTGCTGCGGTCTGCCCGCGCCAGCGTAAAGCAGGGCGTGCGCGTGTTGCGGATCGAGGGCGTCAAAAACGTCCGCGTGATGCGGCCGGAGCTGAAAGGCATTCTTATTGGCCTTTTGAAGCGACGGTATCCGGGCAGCGATGTTTACATCACGCCAACCAACCAGGACGCAGACGCGATGATGGAACTCGGCTGCGAGATTATCGCGATTGACGGCACAGGCCGCGAGCGACCTAAGCGAGCGAACTTGGAGGCGATGATCGCCCACATCAAGAAGCGCCGAAAGCTGGTTTTGGCCGATATTGACACGGTTGAGACGGCGTTGGCGGCCGAGGCGGCGGGGGCTCAGATGTTGAGCACGACGCTTGGTGGATACACGCCTGATAGAATATCTACGATCGGGCCGGACCTGGAGTTGTTGCGCGCCGTGATTCAAGCGGTAAAGATTCCGGTGATTGCGGAAGGACGATTTACGGAGCGTTGGCAGATTGAGGCGGCGCTACGGATTGGCGCGGTCGGCGTTGTGGTTGGCGGGGCGCTGAACGACCCGGTGAAGCAGACTCGGGCGCTTTTGCCGCGCTCGGTAGATGCGGAAGCGAAGATTGGAGCGGTTGACATCGGCGGGACTTGGCTTCGGTTTGCGCCGTTTTCGCTGGCGTGGGAGATTGGCGAAGTTGAGCAGATTGCTTATCCGAAGACTCGTGAAGAGCGACTGGCTTGGATCCGAGAACGGGTGGAAGAGCACGGGATCACGCAGCTAGGAATCGGCACCGGTGGGATCGTAAATCCGGCTACGGGCGAGGTTTGGACGGCGAAGGAGTACTTGATGCCCGACCACGCGGGGATTGTTTTCGACGAAGAATCGCTGGGCGTGAAGACGTTTGCGATTGGCGATGGGCATGCCACGGCTTGGGGGCATGCATGCTTGCCGCAGTTCGCAGGGCTTCGAGTGGCGACGCTTGCGATTGGCACCGGGCTTGGGGCGGGGTTTGTTCAGCACGGCCGAATCTGGGCAGGTCGAAAGGGTGAGTACCCGCGGATCAATGACTTGCCGACGCGAACGGGACAGACCTACGAGAAGTTGCTCGGCGGCATCAATCTCAGCAAGGAACCGACTTTGGAGCAGCAGACTCAGGCGGTTGAGGCCCTGGAAGATGCGGTTTTGGCAGTGCGGAATTTGTACTTCCCAGACGCGATTCTGATTGCGGGGTCGGTGGGCTTGAGCGACTGGATGGCGCCACATTTGGCGCGGCTTGAGGTTGTTCCGAGTCCGTTTGGAACGCAGGCAGGGCTGTTTGGCGCGGCGGCGACGGCGCTGTTTCCACCCGAAACTGACCCCGTCCTCTTCTAAATATTAGTAGTTCGCGCTATCCTTTTTTGGATGTCGAACGCTGCGCAATATCTAACCGAGTTTGGTTTCACGGGGCTGGAGGCGGAGATTTACGCCTTCTTGCTGGTCGAATGGCCGGCAAGCGGATATCGGATTGCGCAGGCGATTAAGAAGCCCGCGGCGAACACGTACAAGGCGATTGAAACCCTGGACCAAAAGGGGGCAATTCTTATTGAAGAGGGCGATACCCGGCTGTGCAAGGCCGTGCCCTTGGATGAGTTGATTGCCCGGTGGGCTCGAGAGCGAGAAACGCTGACCACTAAGCTCAGGACCGAGCTTTTGAGCACGATCTCGACGGCGAAGGATGACCGGATTTACACCTCCCGGTCGCGGGCTTTTGCGATTGGGCGGGCGCAGGCGATGCTGCAGGCGAGCAAACAGTTCGCTCATATCCTTGCCGACTCCGCGGCGCTGGACCAGTTGGCGGAGGATTCGCAGGCAGCAATCGAGCGCGGCGTTGATTTGGTGTTCGCGGAGGTGCCAAGTGGGGTTCGGATGGTGGTGGACGGGCGGTTGAGCCTGCTGGGACGGGGGGACCTGTTTTACTTCGCGGAAAACTCTGAGTTTGGGGCAGAGGTCGATGCGGGTCTCTGCGCGGAGCTTGCCATCGACCGCATTCGCAAGCTGCTTGCTGAAGGGGCCGGCGGAAAGCGGATTGCGAAGTACCTTTCTAGCTTCGAATCGAACCTAAATAGCGAGGAATAGGGGTGAACTCAGGTACCTTGGAGAGTCCAGATGGTCGCCAAGCTCCCCTTAGTTGTTATTGTTGGCCGACCAAACGTCGGCAAAAGCACGGTCTTTAACCGCGTTGTCGGCAAACGAATTGCCGTTGTCGAAGACTCCCCCGGCATCACCCGCGACCGACTTTATAGCGAAGCCACGTGGAACGGGCGGACATTCCAGATCGTGGATACGGGCGGAATTGTCTTTCAGGAAGAAGACCCGCTGGTCGAGCAGATCCGGGTTCAGGCAAACATTGCGTTGTCGGAAGCGGACGTTGTGTTGTTCATGGCCGATGGCACGGCGGGCATTACCGGCGATGACTGGGACCTTGCTAACCAGCTTCGTGGCATCAAAAAGCCGCTTCTCGTGATCGTCAATAAGGCGGATAACCCGAACCGCGACGATTACGCCAACGAATTTTATGCCTTGGGACTTGGAGACGTTTATCCGGTTTCTGGCCTGCACGGTCGCGGCGTAGCCGATGCGCTGGACGAGATCGTGAAGTTGCTGCCTCCTGCCGATGCCGATTTGGGCATGGTGAAGGAAGAGATCAAGGTCGCGATCGTCGGACGGCCAAATGTCGGCAAGTCCAGCATGATCAACGCTTTCACCGGCGAGCAGCGGATGATCGTTTCCAGCATCGCGGGCACGACCCGGGACGCGATTGATACCGTTTTGGATTACAAGGAAGACAGCTTCCGGCTCATCGATACGGCGGGAATTCGCCGAAGCGGAAAGATTCAGGGAACGGTTGAGTACTACATGGTCAACCGAGCCCAGCGCGCGCTTGAGCGAGCGGACTGCGCGATGGTGGTTGTCGATGGAAACGAAGGTTTGACCGACGGCGACAAGCGAATCATGAAGCTAGCGCACGATGCCGGTAAGGCCTGCGTTTTTGCGATCAACAAGTGGGACCTGAAGGAGCCGCCAGACGGCCTTCCGAAGCGAAGCTCGCTGATTAAGAAGGACTTCTTGAAGATCCTCCGAGACCAGATTCCGGAGCTTGCCTACGCCAACGCGGCGTTTACTTCTGCCGCAGAGAGCGCGGGGTTGGAGCCGGTTTTGGACGAGATTCTGGCGGCGGTAGAGAACTACTCGTTCCGCATCTCAACCGGTCAGCTGAACAAGATCATCGGCGAAGCGATGTTCGAACGGCCTTACACTTCGAAGGGTAAGCGACTGAAGATTTACTACGCGACGCAGGTGAGCACTCGCCCGCCGACGTTTGCGCTGTTCATGAACGACCCAGAGTTGTTCCACTTTAGCTACGAGCGGTACCTGTTGAACAAGATTCGCGCGGTGTTTCCGCTGGGCGGAACGCCGATTCGGATCCTAGCCCGCGAGAGTCATAAACGCGAAGAACGGTGACCATGCAGTTCCTTGAGGCTTCGAAGCGGCTGAAGTTGCAACGGATCTCGCGGACGGAAGAGCAGGTTCGGCTTGCCGCCCGGCTCGATGCAGTTTGGTTCAGCGCAGCCGTGTCAATGTTGGTCTCAGAGGATGAGATTCGGAATGCGGCTACTAAATTGTCACAACTAGAAGAAGAGAAAGCCGGGCACTTTCACTGGCTGCTCGACAATGGCAGCCTCGACATCATGTTTGCGATGGCGAAGAAGGACGAGCTTCACGCGACGGTTCGGCTTCGATCTGAGCCCGACTTCCTGGACCAAGTTACGATTCTCTTTGTTTTGTCCCAGGCAGAGCTTCCTCGCCTTCAAACTGAGCTGCTTAATCTAGCGAAATAGGAGTTGCGCCAGCAGGAAGTTGCTGATGTAGATCAGCACCATGGAAATGACGACGGTGTTGGTGGTCGCCTTCCCGACGCCGACCGCGCCGTTATCGGTACGCAAACCCTGTTGACAGGCCACCAACGCGACGATGAGGCCGAAGAAGGGGCCTTTTATCATTCCCTTGAGGAAGTCTTCTGGCTTGAGGAATTGCTGGAGCGACTGGAGGAAGGTCGCGATGGGCACGCCTTCGCTGTAGGCAATGAGAAGACCACCGACAATGCCCGACCACATGCAGACCAGCGCCAGCATCGGAAGCATGATGACTCCCGCAAGGATGCGAGGCACGACCAAGTAGTTGCTCGGATTTACGCTGAGCATTTTGAGCGCGTCGATTTGCTCCGTGACTTTCATGGTTCCAAGCTGGGCGGCCATGGCGCTGCCACAGCGCGCGGCGACCATGATGCCTGCAAGCACGGGTCCAACTTCGCGCGTAACGGTCAGACCGACGGTTCCGCCAACAAAGGGCGTGGCACCGTATTGGGTCAAGAACTTACTGAGATAGAGCGAAAGGACGGCGCCGGAAAAGAAGCCGGTCATCGAAACGATGGGCACGGATGAGAGCCCAACGAATGACATTTGGTCGAGCGTTTCTTTTGCTTCGAACGGACGGCGGAACAGGCCGCGAATCGCATCGCCGAGAATAAGCGTCGTTTCCCCAACAAATTCTAAGAACGCTTGCGCCGCAGGCCAGACCAATAATCCACGGCGATCCACAAATTGATCTTAGCAGGTTCAGAATTTTTCACTCAATTCCGGGACTACTGCCCTAGGTACCCTCGGTTTATGCTACGCAGTGTTCACGGCGCGAGTAGAAGTGGCCCGGTGATCCAGGTTCTTTTGCTTTTGGTGCTCGTGGGAACACTTGCTTTGTTTTGGATTTGGCCCCGACAGCGGCCGGCTCAACCTGTGGAGATTACAAGTTTTCCGCAAACGTCGCGCGATGCATCGTAGGCTAGGATACACTTCTCTTTTTTGGGGACTTTGGCAGATTTACGAGAAAATCCCAAATAAATCCCGATCACTTAGATACCAAAGGACTAAACTTGAGCTACGCTTGGAGCAATTACGCGGTACTTCCCATCCTCAGCGGAGTCATTCTGCTGATCGTTGGGATCGCTGCAGCAAGCTATCGCAGCCAGCGTACGTCCGGGCCTGTCTTCTTTCTTGCCAGCTCGGCAATGGTTTGGTGTTTCGGCTACGCGCTGGAACTTTGTTCGGGCAATAGTACGACCGCCAAGTTTTGGGCGAATTTTCAGTACCTCGGACTGGTTTTCCTAGGGCCTGCAATCTTACTTCTCGGCATCTACTACAGCAACGCGTTCGAAACGCCGCCCAAGTGGCTGAAGTATGTGCCGTACATCCAAGCGGCGATCTCTCTACCAATCATTTTTGCCGACACACGCAACCAGTGGTTCCGCCGGAATCTGAGCTTCAACAGTCTCAACGGATTCGGGAACTTGGAGTACGACAAAGGACCTTGGTACCTGATCAACCTCGGTCTGACTTACCTTCAGATTATCGTTGGCGTATTGTTAATCGCCCAGCTGGCGCTGAGCAAGAACAATCTGTACCGAAAACAGACCCGTATCATGCTCTTCGGCGTTTTGGCGCCAGTGCTCGGAAGTGCGGCCTACGTTTGCGGTCTGTCTCCGGTCGAAGGATACGACCCAACTCCAGCCCTAATGGGGATTGCGGGAGTGGCGCTGGCCGGTAGCGTCTTCCGATGGTCGCTGTTTGATCTTGCTCCGATCGCTCGTGACTTGGTGGTTGAGCAGCTTCCGATGCCGGTTTTGGTCACCGCGGAGAATGATCGCATCATCGACGTGAACGAAGCGGCCCGAAGGATGTTTGGTCTCAAAAGCCCTCGCATGCTTGGCCAGACGGCACTCACCACAATCAACCGCTGCGGCAAGTGGCAGGATCCTTGGTTCCTGACCGACGACCGCACTTACCAGCTTCTTCGCTATCCGGTTACGGATGCCATGGGCGACAACGTTGGCGCGGTCTATCAGTTCAACGACATGACCGAAGTTCTAGCCTACGAGCGCGAGCTGTCTTCGGCGAAGGAATACGCCGAAAACGCAAGCGCGGCAAAGTCCCGCTTCATTGCCAACGTCAGCCACGAAATTCGAACCCCGCTCAACGGCGTTATCGGTATCGCCGAGCTGATGCAGGCTACCGAGATGAGCCGGGAGCAGCGAGGCTATGTTCAGGCCATTCAGGGCTGTAGCCGTACGCTTCTGCACGTTGTAAACGACATTCTGGACCTCAGCAAACTGGAGGCCGGAAAGTTCGAGCTGGAACGAAAGGATACGGACCTGCGCCAGCTTGTGAAAGACGTGGTTAAAGGGCACGAGGCGACCGCCACAAGCCGGGGAATCGACTTTGTCTATGAGATGGCAAACGAAGTACCACACTTCGTCAGCACAGACCCAAGCAAGCTTCGCCAAACCCTCAACAACCTTGTCAGCAACGCGGTCAAGTTCACCGAATCCGGCCGTATTGCGGTCATGGTTCGCAAAGTCGGATCGCGCGTTGAGTTCATTGTCGAGGACACCGGCATCGGTATTCCAATTGACAAGCAAGGTCGCGTCTTCGATCCGTTCCAACAGGCGGACGCCAGCGACTCGCGCGTTTATGGAGGCACGGGGCTTGGTTTGGCCATTGTCAAGCAAACAGTCGAACTGTTCAACGGCACCTTGGCGCTAGAAAGCGAGCCGGGCGTTGGAACGAAGATCACGATTTTGTTGCCGCTGGATGAGATTGAAGGCAAGGTTGAGCAAACGCCGGAAGTGCCCGACATCAACGACACGCGGGTGCTGTTGGTGGAAGACAATAACATCAACGCCCTCGTGGTTCAGCGACTTTTGGAACGCACGGGCTGCATTGTTATCCACGCCGAAGATGGCTTCCGCGCACTCGATTTGTTGCAAGAACATAACGGAGAATTTGACATTGTCTTGCTCGACTTGCAGATGCCTGGTCTCGACGGTTATGAGACCTATCGCCGCATCGCGCAAAAGTGGAAGATCCCGGTGGTTGCGCTCACGGCGAACGCGAACCAGGACGACCGATTGCGATGCATCCGGCTCGGCATGGTGGAATTCCTTACCAAGCCAGTTGCAGCGCACGACCTGTACAAGATTATCAAGCAGTTCCGTGCGCCCGCGAAAGCACGCACTCCGGTGTAGTTTCTAAGTCCTACTTGCGGAACCTGTACCCCTAGGTAAATGTCATACTGAATTGTAATTGGGGGCGAACGGCTTCGACAGGGCCGGTTTGACTTTCTGTTGCGAGCCGTGGATTCTCGTGGGCCACGTAAAAAACGAGAAAAAAAGTAGCTGCGAACAACAACTACGCATTCGCGGCCTAATTTAGGCCCGACGTCCGCCTCTCTCGAGCCCGTAGGGAGAGTTCCGGGTGTAAAAAAATCGGGATCGACTGGTGAGCTTCCGTCTGTAGCAAGCTAGTCTAAAATAACCAGACTGGATGATCGCTCAGGCGGCCTCGGCAGAGAGTGACATCGAGATAAAGTACAGAGGAGACGCTCGTGGTTAATGGGAGGGCCGACGGTTTTGGAAGGGAGTTCAATTCTCCCCGCCTCCACCAATTTCTGTCTGGAATGGTTCTGCCTAGTCATTCGGCGACCTAAGACTTTTTCTGAACAAAAGTTTGTTCAGGCTATGCCACGCACGTATTCGTAAATCGGCGCGTCTACAATAGACCGAGCAACGGTGCTTGCGATGAATACCCACGTTACACATTGTTTGTCGTTTGCGACGATTGGCCTAGCCAGCCTGCTTATCGGCCGTCCGCCGCAAGAGCCTCGGGAAATCATTCGCCTCGACCGGCCGTTCCTCTTCTCGTACCTTTCCTGGGAAAACAAGGTGAAGGTTGAAGGTGGGCGGGCGGTGCTCCGAGCAACTCCTCGCGGCGGAGCGGGGACGAACATCCAGCCGCCGATTGATCTAAGTGCCGATACTGACCTTGTACCCACGTTGCAGGTGAACGTGGGGACGAACAACAAGGCAAACCGAATCAAACTGATGTTGGTTGATGATGCGGAGCGTTCGGGAGCGTGGACTTTTGCACTCCCGAAATCTGGAACCGCATGGATAACGCCCATAAGTGGCGGCCCACTCAGCGAGCCAGAAGAACTTGGAAAGGACGCAACAGGAAAGTCCAAGGGCAAGCCAAACCTAAAGAGCCTCATCCAGTTTCAACTGCTCGGCGACTGGTCATCAGACGATGCCCTTGAGGTGGACGTGCTGAAGATCGGTGTCAGAGTGCCTGATGCCGCAGCGACGGCGGCGAGAGAGAAAACTCAACAAGCGCAAGCCGAAGCCGATCGACAAGCGGAAGCGGCACGGGCAGAGTTACGCACCAAATACGGAACGATCTCGGCTCAGTCACCTCGGTTTTTGTCGTACTCCTTCCTCGGGCCACAGCTTGTTTGCTTGGAGCTTGAATCCGGAAAGGTCTCCGGTGCGGGTTTAGCGAAATACGTGCCTCAGCCGGGTGACGAAGTACAAAAAGATGGGCCGAAGGTGTTCTTGGTTCGGGGCGGAAATCGGATCGGCTACCTCATTGGCCCCAAGCGCGATTGGCTCGCGAACATCGAGAAGTTTGAAGGCGACCCGCTGATTGAGGAATACGCCGCCGACCGAAATCAGTACTCGCTTGAAGGGAGCGGCATCACGATTCGGCCGGTCGAGGTTCATCGCAAGGCTCGCCCCGTGAATGCAGCGATGCCGAGCTATGAGATGGTGCTTCGGCATCGGGTGTATCTGAAGCTGCCTTCGACGCTTGCACCAGGTGCCGAATACACCCTCAATTGGGGCAAGGTTAACGTCCAAGGCGGGCCGCAGAAGATCCGTTACGCGCCAGATAAAACGCAGAGCCAGGCCGTTCACGTGAACCAGATTGGATTCCGTCCGAGCGATCCGGTGAAGCGGGCATTCTTGTCAGAGTGGCTCGGGACCGGCGGCGCGCATAGCTTTGGGGACGCACCGAAATTCCGCATTGTCGAAGCGGTAACGGGCGCAACCGTCGCTTCCGGCACGGCCAAGTTTACGAAGAAAGCCACCGAAAAAGAGCTGATTCAGAACAAGCACGTGAACTACAGCCTGACCGACGTTTATCGAATGGACTTCCCGCAGGTCACCAAGCCGGGAACCTACAAGGTCGTGGTTGATGGCGTCGGCACGAGCGACCCGTTCCCGATCGCAGAAAACGTTTGGCACAAGGCATTTCGCACCCAAATGCGAGGGCTGTATCACAACCGGTCCGGGATGGAGTTGGGGCCACCGTACACCACCTATCGAAAGCCGCGCGACATGCACCCCGCCGATGGGCAACTTGTTTACCAATGCACTCACTCCGTCCTAGATGGGAACGAAGCGTTCGAAAAGTTGGAGAAGACCAGCACCGGCAAGCTTGTTCCCGAGGCTTGGGGTGGGTACCACGATGCGGGCGACTGGAACCCTAGGCGCGTAACGCACTTGAAGGTGACGATGGCCCAGATGGAGTTGTTCGAGCTCTTCCCGGGATTTGGCGCTGAGCAAAGTCTCAACATTCCAAAGCCAACGAAAGCTCCGGACATCCTGAACGAAGCGCTGTGGGAGCTTGACTGCTTCCGGCGGTTGCAACTACCGCACGGCGGGGTTCGGTTTGGCATCGAGACGAACGGGGATCCAATCGAAGGGGAAGTTTCTTGGCTTCAATCCATGCCGGCATATGTGTATGCGGCCGATCCCTATAGCAGTTGGGTTTACGCAGCGGCGGCGATCCGGTTCTCGGATCTGGTCAAGCCTTATGACCCGGCGCTGTCCAAGACTTACCGGGAGAGCGCTCTCAAGGCCATGACCTGGGCGGAAGCGAACCTTGCGCCGGTGCGAAGCAAGATTGCCTGGGAGATGTGGGACGCGCGTAACCTCGCGGCGTTGCTTGTGTACCGTTCGACGAAAGACGACAAGTGGCACCAGGTCTTCCTCGAAAACGCGGTTCTCACCAAACCGGAGCCGAAACTGTTTGCCTATGGTACGGCGGTGCAAACGGATTCGGCGTTTGTCTACGCGCGGCTGCCGCAAGGTCTCGGTCAGGCAGAACTCAAACTGCGCGCGAAATCGGCCTTGGAAGCGGAAGCGCAAACCGCCTTAAAGTACGCCGAGAGTAACGGCTGGAACCTAACCACCAACGACGTCGGAAAGCCCGCGTTTTTGGGCTTTTACAGTTCGCCTAACGCGATTGAGGTGGCACGGGCCCACTTTCTCCGGCAAGCCGGAGTATCTGGCGGGGACGGTTCAGGCTTGTCTCTTTTCGGGTGGCGCGAACCCGAACAATCTGACCTACACGTCTGGTCTCGGAGTTAGAAGCGCGAGGCCGTTTAAGATTGACTATCGCATTCCGGGACAGGCGATTCCGGAAGGGATCACGGTCTATGGCAATTGCGACTACGTGGGTTGGCCCGATAACGGATTCTTTACGTGGCCCATTCAGTGGCATGTGAGCCGGGTTGGGGTGCCGAGCCCATACAACTGGCCGATCCATGAGGCACTCTTCGAGACGTACTTGTATCCGGCGACCGAGGAATACACGGTGGATGCCTGGACGCCGAACGTGTTTGTTTGGGGGTACCTTGCGGCGCGGAAGTAGGGCTCAGCTGCCGATGCGCGGGTTGCCCATCATTTTCATGATCAGTACGACATCGATGAGAACGATGGGGACAACGAACCAGATCTGGTACTCGGCAAGGAAGATGAAACCGAGAATGCAGGCGACGAAGGCTAGGGTGTACCAACCGGCTTCTTGCCAGTAAAGTTCGCCATCCACGAGTCCCCAGATCACGAGGATCCAAAACAGGATGAACGCTAGCCCCATGGAGCTAAATGTAAATCTACATTTGGTGTTCTTTCACTTCGAATTTGGACCGACATAGGACCTATCCAGCATCGGCATTGGGCCTAAGATTATGTGTCATGCGGAAGTTCTGGATTTGGTTGCGAATAACGTTCGCAGGTTTGATTGCGATTTATTGCGCGGTCGATTTGGTTCATTCCCTGTGGATCGTGGCGACGTACCCGCAGGCGATTTGTGTGCCACTCGGCGGATTGTGGTTTGCCTATTGCCTGTTCCGATTTCCGGACAAACCGGTGGAAGTCCCGACCTTTGCCGTGCGGGTTTCCGATGAGCAGCCCGTGAAGGTTTGACTTTTCGCGGAACTCATTGAAGCGACGGCGGCTTCTGAGTTTCATGCGCCCGATGCACATTGTTCTCTCCCTTCCCGTTCTTGCTGCCGTGGTGGTTGCCTGCAATCGCGCGGACGGGATCAGCGATGCTGGACTGCCGCGTAGCCCGGAAGAAGTCAAGCCGATTGGCAAGGGTGGGCAAGCGCCTTCGGCGACATTGAAGGGTTCGGACGGGAAGGCAACGAGCTTGAAGGAAGTGATTTCCGGAAAGCCGACGGTAGTCATTTTCTACCGAGGCGGCTGGTGCCCGTACTGCAATATCCATCTCAAAGAACTGATTCTGGTTGAGGGTGAATTGAGGAAGATCGGCTATCAACTGATCGCGCTTTCACCCGAGAATCCCGGGGACGTGAAGGGAACGATCGATCAGAACGAACTGACTTACAAACTGTACTCGGACGTCAACGCTGAGAACAGCAAGGCTTTCGGACTCGCTTTCTCGAACAACGGGCAGGTGCTTCCCGTGCCGGCGGTTTACTTGATCGACAAGTCAGGGAAGATCGTTTACGCACACTCGAATCCGAACTATACGGACCGACTGAGCGGTGGCAGCATTTTGAAGGAAGCAAAAGCGAACCTTTAGGCTTTAGTCGGGTCGCTTTCCCGTCGGATGATGCACTCGAGTCGGTCCATGATCGCGCACCGGTGTTTGGTGTCGAGTTTATATATGTCCCTCGCTCTTTGGTAGTTTGACCAACCAATTCCCAACATCATCAGGGGAAGAAAAGCGGCCGTCGGTTCAAACATGGACAGCGCAACCACCAAATACACGGCCGCTAGGACAAGCATGGCGATCCATGGTCGCTGATCAAAAGTTGGCGGAAAAGGTTCCGTAAAATGAACTTGCACGTGCCCCTTAACATTTCGAAATGTGCAGGTTGTCATGGGGCTATCCATGGCACTCGCCCATTCGGTGAGGTCTTTTGTGAAGGCAAACCTGCCTTTTGAATCATGAAGGCTGTTCAGGTACTGGATAGCGTGCGCCCGGGTTTCATCATTGAAAACGCCGGGAACCTCCCGAATCCACTGGCGACGTTTGGGGTTGCCGGGAACCGGGTGCCACTGGTCACGCGGGGTTAGTTGAGCGAGTGGCTCGGCCGTGGCGGTCGAGACGACGGAGATTGCCTCGGACACATATTCGGGCGGTACGCCGATTTCGGCGGCGATTTCCTCGATATCTTCGCGCCCGATTGAAGTGTGCTGCTTCGACTCGGCAGCAGCGAACTTCTCAGCGGCCATGCGCAGGATCTCCTCTGCCTCTTTGTCCGAAAATCGCTGCTCCATAACTTCGTTCCGACCGGTTTGGGTCGGTCTGTTTAACTTCACTAATGATACAGGCTGATGTCGGTCGAACTGCGGGATTACACACCTTTACGTCAGGTGCCGCGGCGGATCAAACATTCTAGGCGGTCGATGACCATAGAGGATTGCTTGTTCCTTAACCTGTCGTACTCGATGGCGCGTTGGGTACTTACGACGGACATGCCAAATGTTACGAGTGGCACGGATAGTGAATTCGGATGCAGATGAAAAATGCACACATAAAACGCCGCGACATAGAATAAGAGGAGAACAATCGATGATCGGACGTTGAACTTGTTTTGTGGTCTGGGTTCGGCGAGGTGGATTTGCACGAAGCCATTTGCTGAGCGCAAAGTGCAGGTTGTCATCGACCCATCCATGGAACTTGCCCACTCGGTCTGTTCCTTTGTAAACCAAAACTTGCCGTGACAATCATGGTGCCGGTTGAGATACTCGATGACTTGAACGCGAGCCTCATTATCTAGCTCCCCGGGCACGGTGCGAATCCATTGCTGCCGTCGACGATTGCCGGGTACGGGTTGAGGCTTATCGTCAGACGTAAGCCTTGGGGGAGCCGCGATGCGGTCAGCCCCAACTTCGGAAATGGCCTCGGTGACGTATTCCGCCGGGACGCCGAGTTCGGCCGCCATGTCGATCAGATTTTCTTCGCGGAGCGAGGTCTGCTTTCGAGACTCGGCAGCAGCAAATTTTTCCGCAGCCAGCCGCAGAATCTCCTCCGCCTCGTTGTCAGAAAACTGTCGCTCCATCCGATCTGTAATCGATAGAACGGGTCTGGAAAGCTAAGCGTTCCAGACGTCAATCAAAAAGGCATTAAGAGACGCCCTATCGGAGAACTTCAGCTCGCCATTCGGCAAGGTTTAGCAATCGGCCGGGACCGGGTTCGGTGGCTGAGAGGAAGGTCGTGAGGTTGTATTCACCCGGCGAGATCGCTGGCCATGGCGGTTGACGGCTCGGGTCTTGCATGTTCCGCCGGTCGGATCGGAAGTCGCGCACATACTCGCTGGCATCCACGACCCGGAATCGGAGCAATTCGTCATCCACCGGAAAGTTCTCCTGGGTCCATTTGATGGCGCAGCCCGGGAAATCGCCCGTGTAGCTGTCGTCATAAATGACGTCGCCATCGGGAGTTCGGTCTAGCAGCACCACGTGGTAGTCCCAAATCACCGCTTCGGCCGAGGGGTACTGCGGAACTTGAGCGTGCATTTGGCAGCGCCGGTTTTCGCTCACCACGAAGACCGCCCAGCGCTCGTTTTGCGAGGGCAAGTTCGCCAGCATCCACACGTTTTCTTCGCAGTAGTTCGGAACCGGTACAAACGGAATCGGCTCGGTCATTCTATTACCGACGCTTCGAGCAAGGAGCGATAACTCTCGACGCTTGGCACCTGCAACCCGACTACTTTGGCTTGGTCGTCCCACCGCCGCGCTTGAACTGCCTCCCGAAAATGGGGTTCTGCTTCAAACTCGGCGACTTCGTGCGCGGTCATTGGGCCACCTTGGAGTTCGAGGCTACGCTGCGAGACCGGAGACAAGCCGGCCAGGTACTCGGGTTCGACGGCGCAAAGGTAGCGCTTCGCGGGAACGTGAAGCCGTACACAGTCCACGACTAAGGGCGGAAACTTACCCGCGAGAAACTCGGCCCCTTCATCTTCATGCTTTGCATCCACGCCATGGTCGGCGATGTCCTCTCCATGGCTGTGCAAAAGGTGCCCGATGTCGTGCAGCAGGGCCCCGAGGATCATGGCGTTGCTGGCTCCGGCTTCTCGTGCCAGGTGGGCCGCTTGCAGGGCATGTTCGGTCTCGGTGACTTGTTCACCAAAGTACAGTCCGTTGCCGCGTTCTTCAAAGAGTTGGATGATCTCGTCGACGATCGTCATTTAAGTGTGGTGTTCGTACCGGATGACTGTTACCGGAAGGTTAAGGGCACGAAATTCCTTTAGAAAACAGGACCTTACCGGAAGAGATTGGGAAATGCGTAGACCGCGTATGCGCCGAGCCGGGCTCCTTCGGGGGTCGGATGCAAACCGTCACGGGTTAGGACGCGAGTGAGCCGGAAGGTGTCGCCGGAAACGACCGGCTTTGCGAACATCGCGCGAAGAACGACTTCCAGGCTCGATGTGCCTGGATAGCTCGTAATGGTCATCTGGGATGCGCCGTTGTTTCCGCCGGTCAATCCGGTCACGGAAAAGCCATCGTAGTAGCCGGGCTTATCGTCGCCGGTGACGCATTTGGTGATGAGCAAGTTCGAGTTACCAATCCCTTGCGACACGGTTTGCGCAACTTGCGTGCCATCGCGCCAAACGCCTCTCGTATCCGACACGTACTTCGCCGGATCGAGCACCGCAAAGAATCCAGCCGGAACAGTGCTGCGCAGAGAATCATTGTAGGTGAGCCAGTTGGCCACCGGGAAGTCGTTGTTCTTTGTTTTCTGACCGGCCGCAGTCGCCCATTGATCGGTGCTAATCGTATACGGATGCAGTGTGGATAGATACATCCGCTTGATCCCGTTCTTCACCAGGATGGCGGCGAGAGCTTGGTTTCGAGAAATGATCTCACTGGCCGGACATCGCCCACTTCCGGTCGAGGCGAAACTGGCGGCATCGTTGATTCCGTGAGTGATGAGGCCGTAGTCGGCGCCAGAGTCCCGAAGTAGGGCGAGGCGGCGGGTCATCGTTTGTTCCGTATTGATCTCGCTTCGGTCACCCGACACCCCGAAAGTAACGACGGGAATTTTTAGCCGGGCGAAGCCCCGACCGACCCAGCCCGGGTTATAGAATCCATCGCGGTTATAGTGCGAGCCGCTGTCATTTCCAGCATTCAAAACCGAATCTCCAAAGGCGGCAATGCTGTGAGCGTTCGGATCCGTAGTTCGCGTTTGAATCAACGCCGGCATGGCGCAAACGCGTGGCCCGAGGAACTTGCCGTTGTCGTACTTGAACGCATTGGCCGAGAAGGTCGGGACATCAACCGCCGGCGTGGAAGCTCCGGCAGCCGTCTTGAAACTGGTGTAGTCGTAAGCGGCGAGCGTGCTACAGAATAGTTGCTGTTCCCGGTCTATCAGGGTGTAGCGTAAGCGAGCTTTGATTACCGTTCCGGCCGTAACGGGAATGTTGATCCAGTCGGTAAACATGTGGGTGCCGGGCTGCATCAGTCCGACCGTTTGCCCCCCAAAGGTGGCCTTTTGCCATGTACCACCGACGAGAACGGCGAACTCCGTTTTTACCGGACCCGCGAGTACGCGCGACTCTTGGAAGCCCGGATACTTATCGGTGTTGGCGTACTTGTGCCCATCTGGATAAGGGTTCCAAGTAATGTCGCCTTTGCCCCACCCAGTAACCGCGATGCGCAGCCCCTGACCACTAACAATCGGGTGAATGTTGAACTCGGTTAGTATCGAATCTACGCTTTCGCTGGCGCCGCTCGACTGTGCTGCGCCGGCATTTGTGTACGAGACGCATGAAATCGGCCTCGGTGACGTTTGCGCAACAGAGCCCGATATGAGCGCACCCATTAGCACAACGGACAACGATCTCCAGAATTTCATGGCCTACAACTTATCTTGGCCCATTATTGAGAGTTTCCACCCTTACGTCAAGCGTTCTTCAGTACCAGTTTCGCGCACAAGTTGCGCAGGTCAGCCACTTTCAGTCGGCCTTTCGGGCGATGTTCGTTTGGATTCGGACGGTTCCGTTTCTCACAAAAGTCACTCGAATTCATTCAAGATGGCTTATAGGAGCACCACAGAACCCGAATGAATTTGTTTACTCAGAGCGGAAATCCAATCCCACGACTTGGGCTAGGGACATTTGGTTCGGATAATTACACGGCAGATCAAATTGCGGCGGCGGTGATTGGCGCTGCTGAAGTGGGATACCGCCACTTCGACTGCGCTTCGATTTATGCCAACGAACCAGAAGTTGGCAACGCGCTTCAGTCGGTGATCCAAAGCGGTGTGTCGCGTGAAGACCTTTGGGTCACGAGCAAGGTCTGGAACAACATGCACAGCGCCGTCGAGGCGTCCTGCGAGCAGTCGCTGCGAGATCTTAAGCTCGACTATCTCGACTTGTTCTTGGTTCACTGGCCTTTCCCGAACCATCACGCTCAGGGTGTCGATGTCAATTCTCGCGATCCTCACGCCGTGCCGTACGACCACAACGCATACATGGCGACTTGGGCGCAGATGGAGCGGCTGGTCGAACGCGGTTTAGTGCGGAACATTGGAACGTCGAATATGACGGTCCATAAGCTTTCCGCTCTATTGCGTGATGCGGCAATCCGTCCGGTCGCATCGCAACTTGAGTTGCATCCGCACTTTCAGCAGAAAGGGAATTTCCAGTTCCTTCTGGAGAACGACATTCAGCCGATCGGATACTCACCAATCGGGTCGCCGAGCCGGCCGGAGCGGGATCGAACGCCTACGGACACGGTGGATGTTGAAGACCCGGTCATCGTTGCGGCCGCGGAGCGACTTGGAGTTCATCCGGCGGTCGTTTGCGTGCTCTGGCAGGTTCAGTTGGGTTCGATTCCGATTCCGTTTTCGGTAAAGCGGCCGCAGTATGAAGGGATGCTGAAGGCAGTTCAGGAGCTTTCTTTGACCGAGGCGGAGATGCTCGCGATCGGCGAGATCGACCGAAATTGTCGGCTGATCAAAGGGCACGTGTTCCTTTGGGAAGGGGCGAAAGACTGGACGGACCTGTGGGACGACGAGCCCTAAACGGCCCGCCGGTACTGCGAGCCGTCGAGTTCGCGATTGAGTAATCCAAGGTCAAACATCTCGCGGCGGAGCAGAGCGTGGTCGTCGAACGCGTGCCAGTTTTTCAGCACGATGTTCACTTCCACTTCGCGATAGGTTCGGTTCGGCAGAAATTTCGTGGCCAGGTAGCGGAGGATTTGCAACTGCACTTTTCGCTGCTTCCGGCTTGGCCACGCCAAGACCACGCCATCTTTGTCGAGCCACTGCGACGGGATGGCTTCCATTTCTCCTTCGGTGTTGGTGAACTCAAACAACGACTTCATAGATACCACCGCTCAGGACTCACCCCATCTCTACTGAATGATTCCTTTTTCTTGAACATCTATTGAGGAATGGGACGTTCTTTAGTGGCGTTGTGAATCGGACGAAGCGTGGCTTCGTCGTTGGATTGCCATTTCATCACTTGAGAAGTGCCTCCGCCGAACGTGATTGTCCGGTTTTTAGTAGCGGGGTTCCGCCGAAAGCGGGCAAACTCGGGGTGCGGCCATGAAGCAACACCCACCGATCAATTCGCACTTTCCTACCCTTTGGTTCGGCGGGGACTACAACCCGGAGCAGTGGTCGAAAGAGACCTGGCTGGAAGACGTCGAGTTGATGAAGCAGGCAGGCGTGAACGCAGCCACGGTCGGCGTGTTTTCTTGGGTGTCGCTGGAGCCAGAGGAAGGGGTTTACACCTTCGAATGGCTTGACGAAGTGTTCGATTTGTTGCACGCAAACGGAATTCATGTCGTTCTTGCGACTCCGAGCGCCGCGCCGCCAGCTTGGCTCAGCAAGAAATATCCGGAGACGCTTCGTACCGACGCTAACCGGCAGCGGCGGCATCACGGCAACCGCGTCAACTTCAACTGGTCGAGCAAGATTTATCGAGAGAAAGCGACCGCGATGGCCGAGATGCTCGCCAATCGGTACGGAAATCACCCGGCCCTCGCGATGTGGCACGTGTCCAACGAGTACGGCGGCGAGGATTACAGCGAAGAATCCCGACTAGCTTTCGTCGACTGGCTTCGCACGAAGTACGGCACCTTGGATCGACTAAACGCGGCATACTGGACCGCCTTTTGGGGTCACACCTACTCCGACTGGGACCAGATTGACCTTCCGGGGTACCCAGTTGCGGAGACCAGCGTTCATGGTTTGACCCTGGACTGGAAGCGATTCTGCTCATACCAAATGCTCAGCTTTTTCCGAGAGGAGAGCGCGCCGCTGAGACGGATTACACCGAACGTTCCGATCACGACCAACATGATGGGCACCTACGAGGCGCTAGATCCTTGGAAGTGGAAAGACGACCTGGACCTGTTCACCTGGGACTCCTACCCGGGGTTCCAATCGCACCCGGTCGGCACTTGGGAGCTCATCAAAGTGGCGTTCGTCCACGACCTGTATCGGAGCATCAAGCAGAAGCCGTTCTTGCTCATCGAGAGCACGCCGAGCTCGAGCAACTGGTACAGCAGCATGCGGCTGAAGCGACCGAACATGCACAAGCTGGAGGCGATGCAAGCGATCGCCCATGGCAGCGAAGGGTCGATGTACTTCCAATGGCGACAATCTCGCGGATCGCAGGAGAAATGGCACGGCGCGTTCGTGGGGCATGCGGGCGGAACGGGAACGCGCGTTTTCACCGAGGCATGTGAAGTCGGGGCTCAGGTCAAGGAACTCGCGGATGTCGTCGGTTGG
>CAMAPH010000032.1:0-33255 GCA_945859975.1 Chthonomonas calidirosea | reverse complement strand
GCGGATCCTGTGTTGTCGGTTCCGACGTAGTCGGCGGGGTAGTTTGGATCGAGATACCGATCAACGAAGACGAGTTGGACACCCGCCTGCCGAACCCGCTCAAGCTCGTTCCGGTGCCCGACACCGTCGATGTACCAAAGGATCGCGCCGGAGATGTTGGGGTCTTCAGCAATTGAGCGAAGGAACTTCGCTTCCGAATCCCACATTGAATCCCAATCGTCGCCGCTGGCACTCCCGATGATTAGTCGGGCGTTCGATTCATTGCTAAAGATGCTTTGGATTCCAGACAGCAAATGCGATGCCGCAAACCCTGTTGAATTGGGCCATAGCCAAACGCCGACATCTTTTCGTTCGGCCGATTGCCGCCAAGCCATTGGCCCCGTTACGACCGGTCGGCAACGCGGCATGGACTCCAGCAACTTCTCTTGAACTAGGCACTCAATGGCGCTTCGAATCGCGGTGCGACTGACTCCAAACTCATCGGCAAGGTCTCGTTCCGCAGGCATTGTTGAACCAGCCGGGAACCTTCCGCTGATGATGGCTTCCCGGATTTTTCCGCTGATCGCATTCACTAAAGGTGATGTTCGACTCATGGAACCTTGCCGTGCACTTTTGGCATCTTTGGTCTACTTTAGTACACCAAAAGACGATTACGGGAATTATAACAACAATATTCCCAGTGAACAAGATAGAAATTATGGTTTTTTTGGTCTAGGTTCTCACACCGGAACCTACTGATATTCCAAACAATCGCTCACGTAGGAAGGTTGTCGAAATTCGACACCAAAAAATCGATCAAACCTTCCACAGCGACCAAAACGTCAAACTTCTGTCGAAACCTTTCGACAACCGATTCGAAAAAAAATTCATCCAGTCCAGGGAAAATTTCAAAAAAATCGTTGATTCTTTCGGCTTGAGGCTGTATAGTCATTAAGCGAAAGCGTCGAAACGTTTCGACACGCGCCGCTTAAGTCAATGCCGACTTCCATCAAAGATATTGCGAAACTGCTGAATGTTTCGGTAAGTACCGTCAGCTACGCCATCAATGGCGGGCCACGCACGGTGAGTCCGGAAGTAAAAGAGAGGGTGCTAGACGCCGCTCGAGAGTTGGGCTATCGTCCTAACCGCCTCGCAAAGTCGATGGTCACCGGCCGCAGCCGTACGATCGGAGTCGTACCGCCAGAAATCGTCGAGGACGTTCTTCTCAGCCCTTACCTCCAACTCGCCCTCAACGGCATTTTCAACGCGGCTGGCTCTTCGCACCACGATCTAATCCTTTTCACCCGACTGGCCGGATCTGGTCACGAAGAAGTGCTCTCGACCATTCTCGATGGTCGCGTCGACGGAGCCATCTTCATTGCTCCAAATAGCACGAACCGCGCCGTTCTGCTTGCAAAGGAGCTTCGGATCCCATGCATATCGCTGGCAGGCTCGGAAATTGATGGGGTTCACACATTGTCGGTTGCGAACGAAACGGGAATGAAGCTGGCCATGAAGCACCTGTTCGACCTAGGCCACCGAAAAATTGCCCACATCGCGGGTCGTCTGGATATGCAGGATGCCATCGACCGACTCCGCACCTACTCCGAGTTCATGTCCGAAAACCGACTTTCCTACCATGACAGCTGGGTGGTTAAAGGACAGTTTCATCCAGATGGAGGTTTCGCTGCAATGAAAAGCCTGCTGGCGCTGCCGAATCCGCCGACTGCCGTGGTTTGCGCAAACGACGATATGGCGATAGGTGCTCTCCGAGCTTGCCAAGAAATGGGCGTCAACGTTCCGAGTGAAATGAGCATCTGTGGCTTCGACCAGACCTCAGCCAGCGAACTTACAATTCCGCCCCTAACTACCGTGTTTCAGCCAATCGCTGAAATGGGTCGCTACGCCGTGCAATCGGTGCTTGACCTCATCGACGGCAAGCCCGTGCCTAGGCACGTCACTTTTGAACCAACCCTCGTCGTCCGGTCCTCGACCACCGTTCCAATGAAGGAATCATGAAAAACAAGAAAGCGTTCACACTTATTGAACTTCTCGTCGTTATCGCAATCATCGCGATTCTCGCTGCCATTCTCTTCCCTGTCTTCGCACAGGCTAAGCTCGCCGCCAAAAAGACCGTTGCCCTCAGCAACGCAAAGCAGTTGGCAACCGCAAACATGATCTACATGGGCGACTATGATGACGCTCTGATCAAGGAATACTTCGGCTTCCCTAGCGGATGCAACTGGGGTGCTGTTCCCTGGGGCACGCCTGGTGCTTTCTACAGCTGGCGCCACGCGATGCAGCCATACACGAAGAGCAAGGGCCTTCTTCAGGACCCAACCAACCCGTTCCAGGCTGAGAACTTCTGGACCGTCTCCTTCGACGGACAGGGCGTTGCTAACGCAAACCAGTACGCATCTTCCAACTTCGCAGTGAACAACTCCCTCATCGGATTTGCGAACGGCGAGTGCGGCGGACCTTACACGCCAAACGGCCAGAGCAGCCTCGACATCCTTCAGGACGTTGCTGGAACCATCCTTATGGTCCCGAACCGATCGCAGTGGAACGACCTTAAGTGGCACTTTGGTGCTGTTGGCTTCCCAGGCGGCGTTGCAAACGTCAACGACACTTCGTGGTGCATCACCGCTCGCGGCGCTGCGACCCCAACCTGCCCTGCCCTCGGTAACGGTCCAATCCACTCCGCTGGAAAGAACTCGAACTTCGTTTGGGCCGATGGCCACGCTAAGGCTCGACCTTACGCGCAGACCCTTCGAACCAACGATGCGGTTAATGACGACTGGGCATCCAACCTGTCCAACAATCCTGTCTCGGGTACGCCTTGGACGATTGCTGACCGACAGCTCGCATCCCAGAACCTGTTCCCTGAGTACCGCTAAGGTAACAACAATCGCTGCGGCCCACAATGGGCCGCAGCAAACCCTCTCATGAAAAAACTCAGCCTTCTCGCCTCATTCGTTGTTGTGCTCGGACTTGTTGGTTGCGCCGAAGATAAGTCAAGCGAAACCCGTCAGGTATCCACGCCAAACCCACCGGTTAAGCCAATGACCAATCCGAACGCTCCGAACGGCAACAACATGCCAGACCAAGCTAAAGACGTGATCGGAAAAGTTGCACCTGGCGCTGCCGGCAACTAAACGGGGCTAACAAATGTCAACCACAGATTACGATGTCGTCATCATTGGTGGTGGTCCTGCGGGATCGACTTGCGGCGGGTTTCTTGCCAAATACAATCCGGACCTTAAGGTCGGGATTTTTGAGCGAGAGATTTTTCCGCGCGACCATGTCGGCGAGAGCCAGCTGCCCCTGATTAGTCGCGTTCTCAATGAACTGGGAGCCTGGGAGAAGATCGAGGCCGCTGGATTTCCGGTCAAGATCGGGGCGACCTACCGATGGGGCAAAAGCGATGATCTGTGGGACTTCAATTTCATTGCCCACGGTGCCTTTGCCGATGAAGCTCGGCCGGCAAAGTTCGAAGGGCAGCGGCTGCAGACCGCCTTCCAAGTAGATCGAGCCGTCTACGACAAGATCCTGCTCGACCACGCCAAGGAGCTCGGTTGCGAGGTCTTTGAGGCGACCGGCGTTCGCAAAGTTGTTCAAGAGGATGATCAGATCGATCATCTGGTTTTGGACAACGGAGAGATCGTTCGTGCCAAGACTTATGTGGACGCGAGTGGCCATGCGGGTGTGCTTCGGCGCGCGATGGGCGTTGACGTTTCCGAGCCCAGCACGCTGAAGAACATTGCGATTTGGGATTATTGGCAGAGCGCCGAATGGGCGGTTAGCCTTGGCGTTGGCGGCACGCGGGTTCAGGTGATGTCGCTTGGGTACGGCTGGATCTGGTTTATTCCGATCAGCGAAACCCGGACCTCGGTCGGTTTCATCTGCCCCGCTGACTACTACAAGAAGACCGGGCTGAAGCCGACTGAGCTTTACTTGAAGGCTTTGGCCGAGGAGCCGCGGATTGCGAGCTTGCTCCAGAATGCAACCCGTGAGGAGAAGTTGGCGACGACCAAAGACTGGTCGTTCCTTGCGGATCGGCTTGCCGGGAAGAACTGGTTCCTGACCGGGGAATCGGCTGGGTTTGCCGACCCGATTCTTGCCGCTGGCATGACCCTTTCGCACGTTTCGGCTCAGGAAGCGGCTTGCTCGATTCTGGAACTTGGCAAGGGCCGCGACGAGTGGCTGAAGACGCAGTACGACGAACGGAATCGGCGGCGAATCTTGCAGCACATTCGGTTTGCCGACTACTGGTACACCGCCAACGGCCACTTTGGTGAGCTCAAAGAGTTCACTCGAGAAATCGCGAAGGATGCCGGATTGGACCTCGACGCGAATGCCGCGTTCCGCTGGCTCGGGACGGGTGGGTTTGTGGAAGAGGACCTCGGGCTGGGCGGCATCGCCGGGTTCAGCCTCGACTGCGTTCACTTCATCTCCAACCGACTCTCCGACGAGCCGCCGGTGAGCCCGATCGATGGCTACAGCGGATTCTCGTTACGCTTGAAGGACGCGGAGCGGATTGAGTTCGCGTACTACGAACAGGGTCGCGTCATCCCGGTTCCGGCTTATCGGCGAGACGGCAAGATTCTGCCGCTGATCGGCTTCTTCGGCTGGATCGTCGCCGGGTTGCAGTACTCGCCGAGCGTGGAGCACGCCTTCCAGTTCATCCGCGCGAAGCTGGCGGAGATTGGTGAACCGTACGACGGCTACACCCATTCGCGTCTGGTTCAGACCCTCGAGGCGATGGCCCGGGATGGTTGGGTTGCCTGCAAGAAGTTCCAGGACGGCCCCTTGCTGAGCGCGGTTTATGGCGACGGTGTCGGCGGCGGACTGATCGACGAGAATCGCGACATGGAGCTCCCTGAGGAGCGCCGAGCAAAGCACCTGGTCGGGTAATCCCAATTAAGTTCCCCCATCAGGATTCTGATGGGGGAATAATTTTGTTACTGCTTCAAGCCAGCTTTGTACGGATCCCAAGACGAGTTCGTCGGGTTGTTGATGAGATCATCAATAACTCGAACGTAGTTCTGAGCCTTCGCGTGGGTGTCGGCGAACACTACGTTTACCTGACCGCCCATTACCGTCTTTCCTCGGTTCTCGATGGTGGAAACGATGTTTGCCGTATTGCCATAGAACGAGCCTGCTGGCACGCCGTTCTGGTTGTAGCTGAGACCGTAGTTGATGTACTTCCAGTAGTTGTAGTAATACTTCAGGGTGTCGGCGTAGGTTGCCGGATCGTTCGGGTTCATTCCACTCGCGTCGCCGTTTAGCAAACCATCAATCACCGGGGTGCCGTCTGGTCGGGTGTAGCGAGGAAGCACGTTGTAGTAGCGTGCGTTCATCATTAAGTAAGTGTTCGCAGACTCCACGACGGCACCGGAGTTGAGACCAACGGCTCGGTTAGCGCTGGCGAGCGACGCTCCCGCTGGGAAAACGTAGTTGTTAACGCCGTAGCTGTTCTGTCCGCCGTAGCTGCAGCCATCTCCAGCATCCTGGTTGTCATCGTTTCCGACGGCCGGATCGCAAGAGGTGTTTGCCGTAACCCAAGCGCTTGGGTTGATTGGGCTCTTCCACATGTCAAGGCTCTTGATGTATGGGTGGAGAAGCTGGTGGAAGAATGCTCGTCCAGCCGAGTTTCCGGTGATGTAAGCATTTGGCAAACCTGGGTTTGGCGTGTTCCGGGTTCGGTATGGAGGAAGGGTGTCGTCGTAGTCGGCAAGGTAGATCTGCAGTCCAGTGCCGATCTGCTTCTGGTTCGACAAGTCCGAAATCTTCTTTGCGGAAAGCTTTGCCTGGGCAAAGACCGGGAACAGAATTGCAGCAAGAATCGCGATGATCGCGATGACAACGAGCAACTCAATGAGGGTGAATGCTTTTTTGGTCACGCGCGTAGTCTGCAGGGCGCGAGTTAAGGCAAGTTTAACCTTAACACGTTACAGCATCATTGCTAATATTTTTGCAATGTTCCACGCCCAGTAATTTATTGCCCAGAATCTTAAATTATTCAAAACTCGAAGTACCTAAACAGACTTTTTTCTATCTAAGCCCTCGGGACTTCAGATAAGCAATGAGCTCTTCGGGGTGATCCGTTTGCAATCCATCCACTCCCATTGCGAGCATGGGCGCCCACTTTGCGGGCCCTTCGTCGCCGCTTTGGATGTCCGGAACAACGACCACGCCAAGCTTGTGCCAGATGTCGACGATCTGTTGCGTGTAGCCCGATGCGCGGCCGTCGCTGATCGCGAACGGATGCGCGCGCCAGTCTCGCTCGATCTGCTCGGCATCGGTCATTTTTGAAATGTCCGAGATGATCGGGACTTCTGGGGCATCTCGTCGCCATTCATCCACGTTCGCGGGCCCGTAGACGTAGGCGATAGCGCTGCGCTCCATTCGGTACTTCTTCAGGAGGGGCAAAACATCCTTCGCCCGGACCGCTTTGATGTCGAGATACAGGTTGATCTTCCCGCGCACCGCCTTCAGGAGTTCTTCAAAAGTCGGGACGGATTCATTCTTCTCCGTCGCACGCTTGAACTTCAGCGCCTTGATCTCCTGCAGAGTTTGGTTCGAAACCGTTCCATGTCCGTCGGTGGTTCGGTCGACGGTCGCGTCGTGCATCAGCACGATCACGCCGTCCTTGGTCATCCGCAGGTCCACCTCGCCAAAGTCTGCGCCGATCTTGATGGCGCGATCGTAGGCCTCGAGCGAGTTCTCCGGGGCCACCGTATGGTCCCCTCGGTGGGCGCAAACGATGAACTTGTGCCCCTTGCGGAGGAATCGACGAGCGATCGGTAGCGGACGCTCGATTACGGCTTGAGGCAGGACAATGAGCGAAAGAAGAATTGCGATCATAGACCCGGCCCGATGCCTTGGTGTTTACCAGGTAATCTCTTCTATCCGTCCGGGCGGTTGGCTCAGTGGTAGAGCACTTCGTTCACACCGAAGGGGTCACAGGTTCGAATCCTGTACCGCCCACCAATTTTCTTGCTGCCGCAGCCTGGCTCAGCGGTAAAGCATCCTGGCCCACCGAGATGGTCACGGGTTAGAATCCCCTCCTCTTCCCCATCCTGTTTGTGTGTCGCAACCGGACATTTGGGCGGAATTAATTAACGCTCCCCCCCAGCCAGATTAATTAATTACGCGGCATTGTAGGTTCAACTGGGTGCGCGCCGTTTTTATTATTTACAACTCCCGCCTTACGCGAGGAGTGTAAATTTTCTGCTCACACGCCTTCGCCTCTCCGACTTATAGGGGCGGCGAGGGGGAAATGTCAACCTGGGATTTTGGGAATTTGGTCAATTTCGGTTGCGTCATTTTGAGTTTGATCGACGACCCATCAATTTTATTGCGCAGACGTTCTGGATAGGGTCGTTCTTGCATATAATTCAATAGTGGAGCAGTTCCCTCAACGGCGCATTTATTGGCTGATGCTCGGCTCGGCCCTGCTTACGGCAGTGACCTTCAAGATGCCGAAGTGGACGGGCATTGCGGGGAGCGTGCAGTGGCCGATTGATTGCGCCATATTGTTGTTGATCATCTGGTTGGCGGCTCATCGCGGCAAGTCGCCATTAGGCGTCACGGTGCTAGCGAATGTTTGCGGGATAACCACAGGGCTGATGTTTGCGAAAGTCGATCGAGCGATCGAACTGCAGAAACCGATGACGCCAATCTCCATGGGCACGGCCATTTTTATGGTAATTCTCCCGTTCGTAGCGTTCTTCCGAATTCAGGCACAAGAGCGCAAGAATGCTGCGGAGCGGGAAGCAATCAATCGCGAGTACGAGGCTATGAGTCAGCTGCCGCCCGAGCAGTTGGTCGAGGCACTCAGCAAGAAGCTCGAAGAAATCTCGAAAGGTATTGATGAGGTTAAGCGAATGCAAAGGCGTCTTGCGCCGCTTATCATCCTCGGGATGGCCCTGACCCTTTGGACGATTCCTCAGGCGCTGAAGCCGGAAGTAAAGCCGGTTCAACTGGTAGTAAGTATTGCAGGCGTATGCGGTTGCATTTGGTGCCTTGTGATTTGCTTCATGCCTAACTTCAGTAGCAAGTGGTTAGCGGACAAAGACCCGGTATGGAACGAGCCCGAAGACGACAAGGAAGTCTTGTCGTAGCAACTCAGTGGCACACTCGAACCGTGGTCGAGATAGTTTCCGGGAAGGATTTTGGGCTCACCTCATGCTGAGTACGGCCTCTCGAAGACATGGAGATTTGAAAAATGCTAAAAACCGAAGGTCCTCGCTGCTTAATCATAGGTGAGGCAGATAGCGTTGATTTGATTCTTCGCATTTTTGAACGCTTAGAGTTTTTCGGAGGAATCTCGATTACTGAAGACGCATCACAAGGTAAGTGCTCACTCGAAGATTACGATTACATCGTCTTAACTGATCCCGAGTCCGAATTCTTGTTCTTTGGCAGCAGTGACACCCCGTGGGTGATTGTTCTACATCCCGACTATGACTATAAATTCATCCCCAAGAAAAGGATTCTTACAATGCCACGAATTGACGATGTTTCGAATACCAAACAAATGCGACACCTTAAAAAGATGTTGGCGCAGGCAAGCAATGGTGATCGCTGAAACTCAGTCTCATTGCATTGTGTCTACAAAACAGCTTCTACTTCTCGTTGCTATTTCTATGCGTGCTGAATGAACCTCGCAGCGACCACTACGAAACGTAGCGTGTGATCAAGTCGGTTACGAACCACTCGTCTCCGACCCTTCGAAGGACAACCTCGACGCCCTCGCCGTTAAGGCCACCGGAGTAGCGGCTGATCATTGTATGAGGAGTCTTGCCGTCGGCGGATATCTTCAACCAATCGGCGTCTTTCACGCTAACATCAGGAAATGAAGTGGCAGAAGTGGTGGCTGGTTGCGGCGAGTCCGCTACTGTTTGGCTTTGGGCCAACGTTCGAGTCTGATCTGGAGCGATCGTTGCAGGGCAAAGTGCTTTCGGGAACGGCGTTTCATCGCACCGTGCTAACCGTCATGAAGCGGCACGGGAGGGTCGTCGGCTACCAGAACACCGGACCAAAGTACTTGCAGCACACCATCGGTGACGGGCGAGCGAGGCTGCTATGGGTGCAAGATGGTGCCTTAAGAGGGGACCTTATTCTTATCTGGAAAGAAGGGGAAATGGCTCGGGTCCAAGAACTCGCAAAACCGACAGACGATGTCTATCAGATGTATCGGCCCGGTTACTTGACCGGCGACGAACTGATCTTTGCCGACGCAGCGCACGATGGGAGCAACGTTCTGCAGCCCCGTCTCCGGGTTTACAAAAGGCGCGGCAGCACCTGGAAGTTAACGCAGAATCTATCTGCGGGTGCCAGAGAAGCTCAGACCGTGTTGGATTTCGAGAGACACAACGGAAAGATTAACGTCAGCCGCGTAAACGGCTTCGTCCGTGTCGATCCAAAGTACCTTTCGCAGGCGCACGTAGGGCCGATGCTGACTTATGCCGTCCGTTTCGAACGAATTCGCGGGGTTTACAAGCAGACGCAAAACGAAAGGATCGAAACGCCCTTGGCCAGGCTTGAGGACCTTGCGGGTTTCCGGGCAAAGGGGAATCGGGCGGAATTTAACAAGCGCGTGCCTCGGTCGGTTCGCGATCGACTTTGGAAAGCCCTAGCGCCTTCCGACTATCTGACTGTTTCCTCGAACAGCAATCTCTCGGAGGATAGCGAAAGGGATTTTCTTGTCCCCGGTTGGGAGATTGCCTTCCGGAAGTCGGGACAGCGGTGGGTTGTGCGATCCATTCGGCCAAACCCGGACGGCTTTTAACCTCTCGTTCTCGACTTCCTTCTATTCCCCATTTTCGAGAACCAAAATGGCTCGGAGCTACGGCTAATATTGGGATATGGAGGATGTTGATACCGTGGTCGCCAAGCTTGAGGAATACGCGCGGATGGTTTCGGCCCGAGAACGCGCTCGCGCGTCGTTTCGCGACGAGGGCTTTGCTTTGGTTCGGCGGCGGCTTGAGCAGACCCAAGCGATCGTCGCCAGAATCACGCAACAAACCAAGGACAGTTCCAACAATGTTGTTCAAGGGCGCCTCGCCTATTACGATGCCCAACAGCAAGCAGAGTTGGAAGCGATGCGCCGCTTACAAGAAGCCCTGACACGCCGCGGAAAGGCGCTGCACGATCTCAAAACAATTCTGGAGGAACAAGAAAAATGAGCGAATCAAACGAGAGCCTTAACCGAACTAACGAGCTTCTAGAGCAACTTCTGGAGCAAGAACGGCAGAAAACCGCAGCGCAGAATGAGCGAATGCAGCAAGTGCGTGAGGCAGCGAATCTGGAAGTACCAAAGCTGGAGGGACTGATTAGCGGCGAGATCAAAGCTGGAGTCAGCGATCCGAAATTGGAAGCGCGAATGCAAGAGATAAGGGAAAAAGCCGATGAACGACATCAAGAAGAGATGGCGTACCGTGAACGGCTCATCGCGATTCTGGACGAGCAAACGGCGATCCTGACGGAGATCGCCGCTCAGCTAAAGAGATAAGACCGTTTCTGCGTCCTCGATACTGATTGGCTGCCGTTATGCTTCCACGCTTAATCTAGCTAGTCGTTGATCATTTAGACAGTGAGCAGGATGTGCAGAGGCGGTCGCGATTCGCTAGGAAGAAGTACCAAGCGAGCTGGCGTCATCCGGTAGCGTAGAGTCATGGGGATACCAGGCTCTGGCGGATTGCGGCGGTATTGGGTGGGAGGCGTGGAGTTTGCCGAGCAACCCTCGTCGCTACAGTACTGGCCGGCGAAAGGTGCGAGGGTCTCTCAATGCGTCGGAGCGGGGGTGCTTGGGGTGGTGTCGCTCGGCATCGGTTTCTACATCTGGAAGAACCATCCTTTCAGCAATTTGATTGAGGGAGGTAGCGCGTGGGATTCGGCGGGGGCCGGGTTTTTGTTCGGGTTTGCCGGGCTGCTGCTTTTGGCGGTTCCCTTTTATCTCCGTGGCGCCAGGACGCCGTACACCCTTGAGCGAGGTTCGATGGTTCTTCGGCACGGGAAGGAAGCCGTTGATTTTCAGGGCGCGACCGGGGTTTCCGTCTTGACCGAGGATATCGATGGTTTGGTCTTTTCGGTAGCGTTTGTCAGGACAAAACGGCCGATCCCCTTGCCGCTCCTCAAGTTCAGCAGTAAGACGGATGCCGAACGGATTGCCGCCGATATTTCGGTGATCTCCGCCCTACCTCTGGTTTGAGGGCCCCGCCCCTGCGGCTCGGCGTCGCAGGGATTGAGACATCTGGGACCTGGGGCTATCCCAATCCGGCGAGAAGCTCATCGAGTTGGTTCAGTACTTCTGGCATTGCCCCGGTCGATCCGGTGTCGACGGCTTCTGCCGATGGATACAGGTCGTGCACGCTGATGAGGGTCTGGCCGGCGGTTTCTTCGAAGGTTACGGTGGTGATGGTTTCGCCTTCGGCTTCTTCGTTGGTCCAGACGAGGCGGGTGTTTGGGGTGACTTCTAGGTAGGTGCCGAAGAACTCCATGGTGGAACCTTCGTGGAGGAAGGCGAGGCGGTATTGCCCGCCTGGGCGCACGTCTAGCTGGCAGGAGACCAGGTTCAGGCCGTACGACTTTGGCACCCACCATTGGCGGAAGAGGTCGGCTTTGGTCCATGCCTCGAACACGAGGTGCGCGGGGGCGTTGACGGTGCGGGTGACGACGAGCTCGCGCTCGGATTTGCGTTGCACTTCGGTGCGGTTTTCGTTAGAATCTTTCATCAATTGTCCCAATGTTGTACGTTACGGCACCGACGATCCCGCTTACTCTGGCGTTATGATTGCAGAAGAACCAGACGTCTTTGTTTTGGCAAGAACTGGTAAAGCACTCTATTTTCAGATCGTCAGACAGCAGGATCGTAACATCCGCGTGTTCGCGGACGACAACGGATTCGACGATAAATTTCCCTTCCGTCACCGCGTCAAAGAACTCGCGCGCAAACACCAGCGACACGGCAACGTGCGCTGGGTTCATTACGGCCCCGGATGCGATCAAGTGCTCATCGTTGCTGTGTTCGACCGATGCGAGGATGATTCGGCCCCGGTGAATCACGCGCCAGTCGGCGTAGATAAACTTGAGGAAGAAATCGGCTTGAGTGATGTCCTCGCCCTTATGAGTCTTGGCAGGGCGTTGAACACCGAACTCAAATACATCCCCCACGGCTTTTCGGATGCAGGTCAGCGGCTCACCGCAGATCGGCTGGAGTTGTTCGGTGAGAAACGCAATTTCCCGCTCGGTGTAGCCCTCGAATGGCGAATTGTGCCGCCATTCCGTCGCGTCAGATTGTTTACTTTCGTCCATTGGTTTCCTCCCTTCTCTGCATCTCCGCTACGACCCGATCCAACTCGTCGAAGCGCGCCGCCCAGAGTTGGCGGTAGCCCTCGATCCAGGCGGCTTCATCTTCCAGTCCCCGCAGACCAAGTTTGCAGGTGCGCACGCGGCCGACCTTTTCGGTGGTAACCAGTCCCGCTTGTTCCAGCACGCCGACGTGCTTCTTCATACCGGTCAGGGTCATTTGGAACTGTTCGGCGAGGGCGGTGATGGAGGCGTCCTCTCGCCCGAGTTGTTGCAGGATTCCTCGCCGGGTGGCGTCGGATAGCGCGCCGAACGAGGCATCGAACTGGGACTGGCTATACTGAACCATATAGCTCAGTATAGCCACAGGGTTTGGCAATTTGCTACGGTCCAGAACAAGCTTGTAGTCGAAAGAACCGGAGTGGCTTTCGCACTCGGTTGCGGATTGCCCTAGGCTCCCCTATACTTAGTCATCGTGATATTGCAACTCATGTGGCTCGCCGTGCCCCCGTCTGTTCCGGCGGAGGCACACCAAGCTCGGCCGGACAAGGTTGCCACGAGCTACGTGTTGCACGCTGGCGAAACTCGGGCGACCGTTGGGCGGTCGCTGAAGGAAATCGGAGTTGATGCCAAGGTCGGCCAGATTTGGCAGAGCGTTCTGAGCGGAATCGAGAGCCCCTTGGCAAGCGGCGATGGAACGCTTAGCTTCATAGAGACCGGAGCTGGGCAAAAGACGGTTCAACTTAAAGGCGCAACTTGGTCGCTCCGGGTCGATTCCGCGCCCAACCGCCCGTCTATCCGGTTCGAACTCACAAGTCAGCTGGACCAGCCCATTGCCATTACGGGGGAAACTAACCTTTTGGGGATGCTAGCGCCGACGTCGACGGTCACGAGCGAACAGGGGCCGATGAGCATTTATGGCGACAACGTGTATGGCGCGGGGCTACCGGCGGCTTATGCTTGGCGGCAGAATGCCGAGGCCGTCGCGTTTTTCGACATGACGCCGGCCACTTGGTTTGGTATCGCGACGCCGAGGCGGTTTTTGGATGCGCGCGTGGTTGCGCACACGGCAAACGGGCAGACGATGCTCGGCCTCCGGTCTTTTGCAACGCATCAGACTCAGGTCGGTCCGGGCCGAGTGCAACTGGTTTGGCACGTGGTTGCCCGCCAGAACCCAGCAAAACCGACGCGAATGGAGGCGCTCGCACGGTCGATCGAGCTTGCCGCACCGCTTCATCCGGAGCAAGGTGCCCCGCAGCGTGCGCCGAGTTGGGAAGAGCATGCGCGCAGCCTCATGGCAACGCTCCGAAGGGTCGATGCTTCCGCCGAAATCGACCGTCCTTGGAACGATGGACCGCTGAATTTGGTGCCGCCGATCCAGCGCGTCTTGACCCATCCATCGCACGTTGGCCAGACTGGTTCGGACTTTTCGACCACGAATAATCACCTCTCGCCTTCCATGCTGTACCTTCGGGTGAACCCGAACAAGGCGGACGGGATTGCGGCGCGACGGAAACTGGACCAACTGCCGGTTTACTTTAACGAGCGCGATCGATTCATCGGCTGGAATCCATACGGGACGGGATCGCTCGCGATGTCTTGGCAGACGTTGTGGTTTTCCATTGAATCTTTGCGCGCATCGGACGCGGCGGGTGCCAGTGAATTCAATCCGAGCGTTGCGGGGCGCTTTCTTATGGGAACGCGCGGGCTGGAAGAGCTCGCCAGCAAGAACTCGTACAGCTTTCCGCAATGGTGGAACACCGAGACCAAGCTGCCGGCGATTCAAAACGATGTTCCAGAGCTAGGGGTGGTCTATGAACCGTGGCAAGCGGGTCAGTACGCCTACATCCTTTTGCGGGCCCACGAAATTGATGGCGACAAACTTAAACTCGCGGAGGCGAAGCGTTCGCTAGAGGCGCTGTTTAATCGAGTGCAATTCTCGGTAGAGAACAAGAAGTATCAGCGCTCTTATTCCGACCCGGCAGACTTTCCGATTACGGAGTTGTTCGGGAATTCGTACGGTGCGGTGGCGTCTTACAAGCTCTACGAAGCAACGAAGGATCCTCGATATAAGACTTTCGGGCGACACTTCTTAGCCACGCTTCTTCGGTTGACGCCGTGGTTTGAGGACGAGATTGGCCCGGTGGCTTCGCAACTCTCCAGCTTGGGACTTTTCTTCCCGCATGGCGGCGCCTATAACCCGACCCCATGGGAGACGACGGAGGCGAATCTTTGCATCGCGTGGGTGCTTGCGAATGTGCCGGACGCGCCCTACCGTGACCTGCTTGTTCGGCTTTCGAACTTGAATCGATTAAACAGCGCTGGGTTCTACTCCGCGAGTTGGCCGCCGGTGGTTCTGGAACATGCGGGCAAGGACGCGCTGCGCTCCCCCTATTTGCCGATCGAGCCGTTCTATACGTTTGAGGCACCGGGCGGGCATACCGGGGCGCCGATTTTGTATTCGTCAACCTCGCTTTGGAATTACTGGCTTTATGAGGCCCTCGGATACTCCAGCATTCCGGACGTGATGGTTTTGAACTTGAATCCGCTGGATGGGTATGAATCTGCCCTGGCTGGGGCCGAACGCCGGTTTCTGCTCTTCAATTCTTCGACCTCGGAGAAGGCGCCGGTGGTGAAAATGCGGCAGCTTGCGAAGGGAACGTACGATTTTGAGGTCAAAACTCGCGGCGGCTGGCGAAGTGTTCGGCGGGCGGACGCGGATGGGCTGGAGCGAGGCACCACGATTTCGGTTCCGCGAAAGTCGAGCATGGAGGTTCGGGTGCGCAATACCGACCCTCTTTTGGCGAGAGAGATTGCGCTGCAGTTAGCGGCGCGAAAGTCTCTTTCTGCGGCGTACGCGAAGTTGCACGCAATGTCCGTTGACGACGCCAGACCGTTGGTTATGAACTTTCAGCAAGGGATGGAAATGTTCAAGTCAGGGAAGTTTTTGGCCGCAAAGCGATTAGCCGAGAGCGTGAAGTGATTGGTAGAGTGGTGCGAGATGAGGGACGTTCTCCACTTGTGGCTCGGGAAGGCGGCAAACAAAACCCGGCTGAACAAGTTTTTGAAAGAAACTTATGCGGCAGATGACCGGCCGATTTCCGAGTTCGCTGCCTCTCAGGGCGTGAACTTTTATGACCATGACTTCATGGACGTTGAGTTCAACAAGGGGTGGAAGTCGCTGGCCGACGCCCTTTTGGTACTCGCGTGCAGCAGTTCTTACGCCGAGGATGTGCGGGAGAAGGTCGCGAGCTTTGACCACAACTTTTACATCGTCTCGTTCAATCCGGAAGATTTCGGCAATCCCCGCGACTACGAGGCGGAAGGGCTAAAGCTCGACTTTGTCGGGACCTTCAAAGTTGACCTGGCGGCTAAGCCAGAGGGGTATGTCGAGCCGGATTTTTCGGTTTACATCCGCGTGGTCAGCGACCATTCCTTCGAGCTTGACTGTGAAATGACGAAGGTCGTGAAGCTGGACGTGCGGGGGCTGATGATTGGGAAGCTCAATCCATACGCCCGCAGCCTCGACATTTCCGGCGCAGTTCCGAACGTGGACACGAATCAGGTGAGGATTTTCCGGAACGCGGAGGGTCTCTGGGAGCTACGAGACTTTGGCAACAACGGGCTGACGAAGATGAGCTCCGAGGACTTTGACGATGCCACTTGGATGCCGTTCCCGGGCGTGAACTTTTCTATCGGGGAAGTGACTTTCCTCTGGTCAGACTCGACCCAGCTATAGTCCTTTCTCACTCAGGTTTCGACATGGACACGGATGCTCAACTGGTGCTGGCGGCAACTTATCGCGCCGAATCGCGGCGGCTTTTTGCGCGGCTGGTTCGGGTTCTCGACGACTTCGATGTCGCGGAGGACGCGTTGCAAGAGGCGATGCGGGCGGCGGCGAGCCAGTGGCCGGAGCAAGGGGTGCCCGATAACCCTGCGGCGTGGCTATTCCAGACCGCCAAGTTTCGCGGGATCTCTGATCTGCGAAAGAAGCGCCGTTTTGTGCCGTTAAACGCGGTGGAAGCAGTGGCCGTGACGGAGCCCGAGAGCTCGGGCGATGACCTTCTGCGTTTGGTGTTCACCTGCTGCCACCCAGCGATTTCGCCAGATGCCCAAGTCGCCCTGACCTTGCGGGAAGTTTGCGAACTCACCACGGAAGAAATCGCATCGGCATTTCTAACTCCCGCGCCGACCATCGCTCAGCGAATTGTACGGGCAAAAGCCAAGATTCGAGAGGCAACCATCCCTTTCGAACTGCCGAACCGCGAAGAGCTGCCCTCACGCGTGGAAGCGGTACTCAAAACCATCTACCTTGTCTTCAACGAAGGGTATTCCTCGAGTTCGGGGCGGGCGGTTGTTCGCCCCGAGCTGATGGCGTTGGCGATCGATCTTGGTCGACAGGTGGTTGCACTTTCGGACGAGCCGGAGGCGAATGGGCTGCTGGCGCTGATGCTGCTACACCAAGCGCGGAGCCAGACCCGGGCAACTGCCGAGGGCGAAATCATCTTGTTAGAGAATCAAGATCGGTCCGTTTGGGATCGACAAGCAATCGCCGAAGCTAGCGGCCTGGTTTCTCATGCCCTCCGCTCTGGCCGGTGCGGGGCGTATTCACTTCAGGCGGCCATCGCGGCGGTGCACGCCGAGGCGGCGACTTACGCCGAAACGGACTGGAGTGAGATCATCGGCCTTTATAACGTGCTGTTGAGTTTGGAACCGTCACCGGTAGTTGCTTTGAACCGCGCGGTCGCCATCGCGATGCGCGACGGCCCGGATGCGGGGATCAGTCAGATCAATCACATTTTGGAAGCGGGACAGTTACCGGGTTATCACCGGATTTATGTCGCGCGCGGCGAGCTGTTTCGGCGCAAGGGAGATTCGGCAGCGGCGAGGAGCGACTACGAAATGGCCCTGAGCCTGGCGCGACAGGAACCCGAACGCGAACTCATTCGCAAACGCCTTTCAGAAATTTCTCAAGAATAATGTCGGCGGATGTCGATTCCAGACTGGTTCGAAAGACATTCTATCGACGCTGAAAACGAGGCGCCGATTTGCGAGAACCCAAAATGGAAAAGACTGCCCTTCAACCCATCCCCTACCTCTTCTTCGATGGCACCTGCACCGAAGCCCTTGCCTTCTATGCCACGGTGCTTGGCGGAACCGTCGTGAGTTCGATGACCTACGGCGAAATGCCGGGCGATAATCCTTGCCCAGAGGAAGCTAAAAATCGCGTAATGAACGCCATGCTCCAGCTTCCGGGTGGCGCGCTGATCTACGGTAGCGACAGCTTTCCGGGCCGAGCCGTTGCCCCGGTTTCCGGCTTCATGATCACCCTGAACTACCCAACCGTCGAGGAAGGCCAGAAGACTTTTGATCAACTGGCGGAAGGCGGCGAGATTGTGATGCCGTACGAACCGTCTTTCTGGGCGGAGAAGTTTGGCATGCTCACCGACAAATTCGGCATAGAATGGGCCATCAACGGCAACCTTCCTGAAACGCAATGAAATACCTGTGCCTCGTCTATCTGGACAAAGAGAACTGGAGCGCTTGTCCGGACCCAACCTGCGCGGCCTATGGGCAGGAGCTTGTCGATAAGGGCAAGCTCCTCGCCGCCGACGCGCTGCATCCGGTGGATTCTGCCACGAGCGTGAAGGTGCGAAACGGTACGTTGTCCGTCACCGACGGCCCGTTTGCGGAGACCAAGGAAATGCTGGCGGGGTTCTATCTGGTCGAGGCGAAGGACCTGAACGAGGCCATCCGAATCGCCTCCGATATTCCTCCGGCAAAGTACGGGACGATTGAGGTTCGGCCGGTTCGGGAGTTGGACGTTTAGGCTCGTTCGGTCGCGCGCGGCATGCCGGGTGTAACCTGTACGCATGAAGCGTTTTGAGATCGGAAAGTCGGGCATTGAGGCATCGGAGGTCGCGCTTGGGTGCATGCGGATCGGCGGGATGGAGCCGGCCGCCCTCGATAAGCTGATCCAGACTTCGTATGACCTCGGCATCGACTTTTACGACCACGCCGATATCTACGGCGGAGGGAGTTGCGAGGAGGTTTTTGCGGCGTCGATTGCGCGATTAGGCCTCGACCGTAGCAAGCTGATTTTGCAGAGCAAGTGCGGCATTCGGAAGGGCTGCTACGATTTCAGCAAAGAGCACATTCTGGATTCGACGAATCGGATCTTGGAGCGCCTGAAGACGGATTACTTAGACATCCTGCTCCTTCACCGTCCCGATGCGCTCATCGAGCCAGACGAGGTGGCGGAGGCTTTCGCCACGCTGAAAGCGAGCGGAAAGGTGCGGCATTTTGGCGTCAGCAACTTCACCCCGAACCAGATTGAGCTATTGCAGGCGTCGTTGCCCGACCCGCTCTGCGCGAACCAGCTCCAGCTCAGCATCACCAACACCGGCCCGATCGACCAAGGCATCGCCGCGAACACGAAGATCGACAACTCGATCGATCGAGACGGCGGGGTGCTGGACTACTGCCGGCTAAAGAAGATCACCATCCAGGCGTGGTCGCCGTTCCAGTTCGGGTTCTTCGATGGCGTCTTCATCGACAACCCCAAGTTTCCGGAGCTCAACAAGGCGATGGACGAGCTTGGCGAAAAGTACGGGATCACCAAGACGGGCCTCGCCATCGCTTGGATCCAGCGCCACCCGGCAAAGATCCAATCGGTCCTCGGGACAACGAACGTCGATCGCGTGACTCAGGTCGCGGATGCAATGAAGATCGAGCTCTCGCGCCAGGACTGGTACGCGATCTACCTCGCGGCCGGGAACACCCTTCCGTAAGCGTCTTACGAACGGCTGATGACTAAAGAGAGCGCGATCGAGGGCTGCCTGCTGGGTTGCGCGACGGGGGACTCGATTGGGCTTCCCTTCGAGGGACTGGCGCCTAAGCGGATCGCGCGGAGGCTCACGCTTCCATTGGAACATCACCTCGTCTTCGGGCGCGGCATGGTCAGCGACGACACGGATCATACGGTCTTTGTTGGCCAGGCCCTGATCGAGGCCGGTGACGACGCGGACAAGTTTGGGCGGGTGCTGGCGAATCGGCTCAAGTGCTGGCTTCTCTGCTTCCCGGCGGGTTGCGGGCTGGCGACGCTTCGGAGCATTGTTCGGCTGTATTGCGGTGTCCCGAGCTCGCGAAGTGGCGTTGTTTCTGCCGGAAATGGGGCAGCCATGAGGTCGGCCCTGATCGGCGTGGTTCACGCCGAAAACCCGGAGGTCCGGGCTCGCTTTGTCGAAGCCTCCTCGCACATCACCCATCGCGACCCACGTGCCGTGTTCGGTGCCAAGGCGATAGCCGACCTCGCCGCCTTCCTCACACTGCAGCAGGTCCGGCCAAGCCTCGCCCAACTGGAGCAAATCCTGCGGGATTCCGGAAACGGTCCGGACTGGGAAGAGGCGGTGCAAAGAACTCTGGCCGCTTGCGGATCGGGAAATCTAGACTTGGCATTAACCGATAGAGGCCGACAAAAAGGGGTCTCCGGCTACGTGCTAGAGACGATCCCGGCCGCGGTTGCCGCCTGGTTTATCCACTTCGGCGATTTTCGCACGAGCATTGAAGCGGTCGTCCGGCTTGGTGGTGACACCGATACGGTGGGTTCCATCGCCGGGTCCCTCGCGGGGATCTCCTGTGGGCGGGCGGGGATTCCTGAGACATGGCTCAACCGGCTGGTTGATCGCCCTCACGGCGTCGCCTACCTTTCGCAGCTCGCTCGTCTATTGGGATCCGGAACCCCAGCGGTGGCAAAGTTTTCATGGAAGCTACTTCCGCGCGGGGTAGTTTTCACCGCGATCGTGCTGTTCCACGGGTTTCTCCGCCTGATTCCTGGCCGCTGATCGGAGGTAACCGCATGCATAATGCAAAGAACAGGCGACCGATTGCGGGGCGCTTTCCTCGGAATCGAAATGCAAAGCCGAATCATGTATATCGAAAACAAGTCCGGAGGCTTGGGTGGCCGGGGGCGGATTGGGCGGGTGACGTTTTCGAAGACGCGGAAGACGATTTACTACCAGGACAAGAGCTTTCAGAGTCTGAAGGGTGGCTATAAGGCGAACTATTACGACATGGAAACCGGTGAGCGGTATTGGAATAGCGGACCGAAGCGCGCGGGGGGCGATCGGCTTTATGGCCAGCCGGGCGTCGACATTGACGAGGACGTGCGAGTCGAATATTGGACGAAAATTCGATATCGGCCCGATCTCGTCGAGAAGACTTCGGCCTGATTCCTACCCCTTGGTGCCATGGTCCAAACCCTCCTGCCATCACCACCGCTTGCGCCGTTCGTTCGGCGCTACCAATATCGGGTTTGCGAGCCCGGGGCGATGGTGGACAGCTTCATCAGCCCAGCGCGGCTGACGCAGTTCTGCGAGTTCTACTTGGAGGATCAGTACGAGGTTGAGGACCTCTCGCAATCAAACCGGTTTCGAGCGGCTCCGGCAACCCTGGTCGGATTACAGGCGGTCGCGCCGATTCGACTGAACCGAGTCGGAAGGCTCCGCAACTTCACGATCGTTTTCCGGCCCACGGCTTTCCATGAGTTGTTCCAACTACCCATGCAAGAAATCGCCGGCACTTCGGTCGACCTAGAGGCGGTTTGCTTGCAGGGATTGCGAGAAAGATTGGGGCAATGTAGCTCGTTCGAAAAGGCAGTTGAGGAGGCGGAACGGACATTACGGCCTTTTGTCCACGCGGCCGAAGCTCGGCGGTCCGATTCCAGTCGATGGCTCTGCTCCATTTTGGCCGCGCCTCACACGGGAGCACCGCTGGACGATTGGCTCGTTAACGCCCCATTCGGCGCACGGCAAGTGCAACGCCTGTTCTTGCAGCAGGTCGGGGTTTCGCCGAAGCGATTTTGGCGGGTCCGAAGGTTCGAAACCGCAGTGCGACTGCGGCGAGAGCAGCCCGAAAGCACCTGGGGCGAGATTGCGGCGGAACTTGGGTACCACGACCAAATGCACTTGGTTCACGACTTTCGTGAACTGGCCGGCGCGGCACCGAACTTGGTTCTGAGCAAATTGTCGGATTCTTACTAGGAGTTCGCCAGAAGGTGCTCCGCATACTCAGACCATGCTAAGTTTCAGCACCGTCCTTGCCTTGGCCGCCCTCCAAACTCCTCTCATGAACGCAAAAGTAACTTCCACCAACCTGGATAAGCCAGGAATCGACGGCATTTCCACCACGCTCGCCAACATGGAAAAGGCGTGGAACACGCAGGACGTCGACCTTTACGGCAAGCAGCTCGATGAGCAATGCAACTGGGTCAACGTGGTCGGAATGTGCTGGCGTGGGAAGGCGAACGTGGTGAAGGCACATGCCGTCTACTTTGAGCTGATGTTCAAGGGCGTTCCGCAATCCATCCAAAAGATTGAGATTCGGGGGTTTGGCGAGACCATGGCGGTTGCGGTTTGCACGCTGAAAATGGGTTCCTACAAAACACCCGACGGCCGTGTGATGCCCGAGAACCTGAACCGACTCACCTTCACCATGCTCCGAAGGGACAAGCAGTGGTTGATCGCATCCGCCCAGAACACCATCGTCGACCCAAAGGCCGCCCCGTTCAACCCGATCGACGCGGACAAGGACAACGAATAAGTCTCAACTGCGGATTGCCAGAGCGCTGACTATTGGCGAGCGAAGATGTCACTTCTTCCGCTTCGCCAAGCTCAGAATCCGTTCCAAAACCCGGTTTTGCTGCCCGTTGTCGTTGATCGTGAAAATCAAGTCCTCGATTCGGTTCGTCGTGACTTCTAAAATGCAGAGCGACATCTCGTCGTTTGAGCCTTCGCCATAGGTCACGCGCTGGGGTGGGTTGAAGGGGTTAGTAGGGTTCTTCGCGGAGTTATCATGCCAGGATTCGAGTTCGAGTCGGGTGCCAGCAGGGAGTTTCATCGGCTCGCGGAGGACGTAGGTTTCTTGCCAGCGGAAGTTCCAGGGCTTCACCCAAACTAGAGGTCGGCGCGTGCCGTCTGGAAGAATTGCTCGGGCGCGCATTTCTTTACCGAGCAGATGCATGTGCGGCGTTACTGAAAGCACGGTGAGGTCCCTAGGCAAGGTGCAGCTGGCGGTGCGCAGGTAGTTGGAATCACCAGCCGGGATATCAATTTGCCAGTTCTCGATGCTGATTCCGCCGACGAGCTGAGTGACGGGTTTCCGGCTGAAGTAGATTCCGATCTTGGACTGGTCTTTTTCCGGCTTACCGGTCGGGTGATAGTGGATCTGCAGCACCACATCCGAACCCTTTTGGAAGTACCGGCCAACTCCGTCGGGCAGCCACTTGGTTGTCCCTCCCGGAGCCCAACCGCCGAGCGAGCCGGACGGCATAAAGCCTGTTCCACCAAACGAGACATAGCCGACTCCCGGATCGGCCGCATCCAACTTTCGCGCGGCTTGGCTGTTATCCAAGAACACGAGCGCGTGGTGGACAACCTTTGCGTTGCTGGGCCGAAACTCTAGCGCACCGACAGTTTTATCTTCTAAAAGTCCGGACGGAATGACAATGTTGCGAAGCTGATCTTGACCTTCGGCTGGAACCTCGACCGCCTCCGGCATCGTGAGCACCATGTCTGGCTCGCCCAATTGCCAACCCTTGGTGAACTTGGGGGCAGCCGGAGCAGTTGCGAGGTTTCCGGGCCTGGCGCCAGCCTTATGCCAGGCGTCCAATACGCCGATTTCGGCGGAAGTAAGCACCCGGGCACCCACGAAATCGCCGTGTCCCGGCACAGCGCTCCACGGTGGCATGGTGCGCTTTTTGGTGGTTAAAGCAATCATCGAGGACCATTTCTTCGCTTCCGGATAGCTGGTCAAAGGGAACGGTCCCGCCTCGCCCGGTCGGTGGCAGGGCACGCAGCTGCGGTTGAGAATATGTGCGACGTTTCGGGCGTAGGTGGGAACGGCAGGACCGCTCACCGGCCGCTCAGCATCGAGGATAGCCAGAAGAAGGAGGGACATCACAACAGTTTCAACCGTACCCGCGATACCGCGGCTCGTTGGCGCAAGGTCCTAGCCTAACGGGCAGACGGAGAAGGGTTGAGGTAGTCGTTTAGCACAAGCTTGAGCCACGTTTAGAATCCGGACAAAAGCTAAACTCGCTTCCAGTCATGGCCGACGAAGCGATCATAAAAGCAACTTTTACATGCATCGACCTTCCCGACGCAAATTGGGACGGGCACGGGCAGATTTGGCTGGGCGTGCAACGCGGGAAAGAAGTGGTGCAGCCGTGAAGCTTCCGCTCGAGACCGCCACTTTTGAACTTGAGTTCCGCGTTGATCTTTCCGGCAAGCGACCTAACTTTCTCGGACCGTTTGCGCACGGAACTCCTCAAGAGCGATTCGCTTACCTGTGCTGGGGACACTTCCACGGGCCAGCTTGGGTCGGATTTCGGCGGGCAAAGATTCCTCTCGGTTCGGTCACCCACGATCAACTTGCAACGGGAAACATTCACGCGACGATCCACTGTACCGATGCCAAAGGTGGCCCGGTTTGCGCCACCCTGAAGGGCGGCTTAGTTCGATGGGGCACAACCTAAACCCGTGATTCTCCAACAGATTCTAGCGCGAACACCCGATTCGATTGGCTAAGCCAGAGACTATCTGCCGTCGTCGCCCCAGACACCTTTTAGTTCGAACGCGCGGAATTTGCCTTTGTTTCCCGAATCGCCAAGGAACCGAATTCCCTTGAAATCGCCAGGCTTCGGGAGATGAAATAGTGGCATCCAAGCCAGGCCATCTTGCGCGTAGATTTCGAGCGAGGTGACATCCGCAAGTATCCGGAGTTTGAACTTGCCGCTTGACGGAGCGAGCACCGCTTCTTTATCCAACGCGCGGAGCTTCCGAGTTCCGGGGTCGAAGTGAATGTCGATACCATTGATCTGCAAATCCAAGGCGCCGCGCCATTCGCCGGAAAAGTCGATAAGACCGCTCGGAACAGAAACCTCTTGCCCGAGCACGGGAATCTCTCGAACGCGGAGTTTCTCGATCTGCTTCACCGGCAGCATGGCTAAACGAAGGCCCTCTGCCGTGTGTTTCAGTTGTAGCCGGTTCGGTACCGACATCTGTTGATTCCAACTGCATCCCGGAAAGTTTGATCCCTGCATCCAAGAAATCTGAATCACTTCACCTCTTGGCACGTTGCTGTAAGTTTGGGCTGCGTATGCCGCGTTGCCGAAGTTGGTTGGCAGCACGGGCGTTTCTGGGTGAAACGTTTTGCCATCGAAACTGCCAATCATGTAGTTCCCGTTGGCAACGCTAAAGACCCACTTCTTCTCCTTTGCTCCTGGCACAGGTAGTTGAAAGAAGTCCGGGCACTCGTCGCCGACCCCGAGTGGAAAGTCAGAAATCCTGGTCCAACTCAGCAAGTTGGTGGATCGAAGCAAAGTGAAATAGCCACCCCGCTTTCCCGAGTTGGGTGCATATTCCAAGTACAGGGCCATTAGCCATTGCTGGTGCTCGCTATCCCAAACAATCTTCGGATCCCGATCGGCACCTTCAATATTGGGAACAATTGGATTAGCCACATTCTTCGTAAACGTTCGGCCATCTTTCGAGTAAGCAAGGCACTGGGTGAACGGCTTCCCTTTTGATTCTTCGTTTGTGCCACCGGCGGAGGTGTAAAAGCACAACATGGCGCGCCTGCCAAAGCCCGCTTCGTTCTTGGCATCGATGATCGCCGAGCCGGAGAAAATTGTTCCGAGCGCATCTGGCTCAATCGCGTTCGGTAGGTCTTTCCAATGGAACAGGTCCGAACTCACCGCATGCCCCCAAGTCATGTTCCCCCATTCCGTGCCATGCGGATTGTGTTGGTAGAAGAGGTGATACTCGCCGCGATCGTAAACCAAGCCGTTGGGATCATTCAGCCATCCGCTGCGGGCCGTGAAGTGGAACTGTGGACGCAGTCGTTCGTTTTCTAGCATAGGCACCGGCGGAATGAGCATGTTTCTGCCCCAGTATAGTGCGGCGTCTCGCGGATGTGAACTGGTGATTACAACCTAAGTCCAGCGATTCACGCCACAATGGAGCATGGAATCCACCCCGTCAAACCACCTCAAAATCGGCGCGTGGCTGAACGCAATCATCGTGAAGCCGCTCGGGGGCCGAAGGTTCGAGGTTCACAGCAACCAGGCGCCGAAGGGATGGACGGTCGAGCTTCACGCCCGGCAGCCGGAAGGCATCATGAACGGCGAACAGATCCTCGGTTGGGTGGTCAAGATCTCCCCGCTCCACATGCAGGTGCTTCTTCACGAAGGGGACTTTGGTCGGTTGCCCGTCAGCGACGCCATGAAGCCGCGCTACCGCGAAGGGCTCAGGGCGCTTTTGGGACACGTAGAACCAACCGCCGACAACCTCGCCGACGCACGTGGAATGGTCGTGCGAATCCAGAAGCAGCAACAAGCCGATTGGCTCACGGTTTGGCAGTTGCTTGATGAACCGAGCACGGGTGAAGTGAAGCAGTTGCTAAAGCTCATTGACGAACAAAGAACGGCTCGGAAAGAAGATCCGGCCAGCATGCCCGAACTCGTCGCGAAGCTGAAAGAAGAGTTTGGTTTTGCGCTTGACAGCGCGATTCAGCGATTGGCCTGAACTCCTTATTCGCCGGACTTACGCTTTCGTTTTGCCGCAAGTAGGGTTTCCGAGGTCGCTTTCGACTCCGGTACCGGGACTTGCGGCTTTGGCCGATTTGCCGCTGGCGCAGATGCCTCGACCTTTATTCCTGGTTCTACGGTGACCGTGCTGGCCCGTGCCTTTGCTTGCTGAAGCCGGCCCACTCGCTCTTCGGAGGCAACCGGAGCCGGGGCTCGCTTAAGTTTCGCCGCCAGTTTTCCAAAGATTTCGCGTAGCGGAAGCGCCACGCGGCGGACGCCGATATCCAGCGGAAGCAGCACGGCGGCGAACAGGACAAAGTACATCCAGAGTTCGGAAATGGACTCCCCAGGATCTTTCACTGCTCGAACCGCCTCGTTCGGATTCGTCAGAACTTTCCCTCCGGTGACTTCGCTCATCCGCGCCAACAGGGGACGATTCGGCCGTACTGTTCGGTACTCCGCTGGGTACGGCAAGCTGAAGCCGGTCGTGCGAGACCGAACGCCACCCTTCGGGTCTGGCTCCGCGACCGTCACCAGATAGCTTCCGATGTCTCCAGCTTCGAAACTGCCGGTGAACCGTCCGGGGGAAACTTGCGTCATGGGAACGTCGGCTGCTTTACCCGTCGGTCCAACCACTCGAACTTTAGCTTCGTTGTTGATCACCGGGTTTCCGAGACTGTCGGACGCCGCAATTTCGACCTGCCCCTTGCCCGCGTTTTGGGTGACCACGGCCTGATACTGGTTCAGAGTGTTTCGCCGGGAAATGGCGCGTGTTGCCTGTGACCAAAATGCCCCAAAGCCGGGCCAGCCGATCCAGTTTCTCGCCCATCGGGCGGTCGCGTCGCTGGTAAATGCAAGCGATGTTCCGAGTCCGTACTGCCAAGTTGCGAGAAGCGGGTCGTCCTGTTTCGCAAGCATCGACGTTTTCGCTAGCGGACGACGGTCGGTTAGGCAGTACGCGAGAAGAGGCGGGGTCGCTGAAATGCCACTCAGTAGGTCATCGCCACCCACCAATCGCGGCAAAAATGCTCCCTCTTCAATCGCAGATCGACTCATCACCGCGGTGTCTTGGGTGAAGATCGCCGGTAATTGGGCGGCTCGGTTGGCCAGATAGAACCGCCCTCCACCGGCGGCGGCAAGCGACCTTAAGAATGCGACATCCTTGCCAGAGCCAATACTCACCACCGAGGTGGTTATCTTGTTTGCTCGCATCTGCATGGCCACCGCGATGGCGCCTTCCTGCGAATTCGAGTCCGCGCCGTCGGCGAGCAGAATGTGGTGCCGAACCTTCGAATCATCTTTGTTCAAGACTTCTGAGGCCTTGACCATGGTCGGATAAACGTAGATGCCTCCACCATTGACATCCAATCGTTGAACCTGGCTGATGACGCTGGACTTGTTGATCAGCTTTTGCATCGGAACGACGAACTCAATTCCATCGCTGCTCGATGCCACGGCGGCTTTGTCGAAGTTGGAGAGCATGCGCACGGTCTGCTCGGCTGCTTTCGCGGCAAGCCGAATTTTGGGGAAACCGTCCTCGACGGCACTCATCGAACCGGAGGAATCCACCATGATGGCGATGGCCGTGCTCGGAAAGCTTTTCCGTTGCCGAACGTTCAGATCGACGGGCAATGCTTCCGCGATCGACGTGCCATACCAGCCACCGGGGAGGAAGCTGTTCTCGCCCCCGACCATGCCGAACCCAACGCCAGCGTCGCGGATTGCCGCGTGGACCATTCGCATTTGGCTCTCCGACACGGTGTCCGCGCTGATGTCGTTAAAGAAGATCGCATCGTATGTCGAGTACTCCTCCGGCCGGTAAGGCAAGTCAGCCGCGGTACGCAGGTCCACTGTCCAGCCTTCAGCGACGAGCGCAGTCAAAAGCTCGCGGCGGGCGGTGTCCGCTTGGGCGAGCAAAACACGCGGTCGACCTTTCACCGAGGTGAATCCGAGTCCAATGTTGTTGCGGGAATCGCCATCTTGTTTGGCCCGTACCGTTGCCCGGTAGCGGTGAATTCCGGTCTTCGCGAGTTTGTCTTGCACGAGAATGCGGTTCTCACCTTCGCTGAGCTTCACCGGAACGCTCTTGAGCAACGCCCCATCACGGTCTATATCCAGAGTTGCGCTTTGGCTAATCGTGGATTCCACCCGCACGAGCAAGTCAAACGGACGATCCAGACGAGTCTCGTCGGGCGTGTCGAGCGCAATCACGGCGGCTTCCGCGGTCTTTTCCCGGCCCGGGAGCACGACGGTATCGATGGTGATTCCGTCCGTTGCGGCGACTTGGGCAGCGCCGGCCGCATCGCCCCGGGTCTCGTTTCCGTCGCTCAGCAGAACGATCCGGCGCGCTTTTCCGCTGGGAAAGGTTGCGCTTGCGAGCCGGATCGCGGAAGCAACGTCGGAAGCGCTCGCGTCCACCGACGTTTGAACGCGACCCAGTTCTCGCCTTCCGGTCATCGAGGCGTCGACCGCCGGGATTTTTCCAAAGGCGATCACTCCGCCGACGTCATCCGGCCCCAGCGCCTGAAGCGATTTGCTCACGAACTGCTCAGCAACTTTTCGATCAGCTTCTGGAATTGAATCGCTTCGATCTAGGAGGAAGATCGTGGCAACTCCGCGATTCGGTCGTCGATCCTCGGGCCCGGCCAAAGCAATGATTAGGGCCGCCGCAAGCAAGCCGCGAAGCACAAACGCAAACCACTTTCGGCCCTTTGCCATGCCGTGCACGTGCCGAAAGCTAAACCAGAGCCCGGCCAGCATCGGCAAAAGCAGGATCAAAAACGCGGGCTGAGTAAAGCGCATGGCCTAACTTCGCCTCGCATAAAGCCACCACTCGGCGCTAAGGACAAGCAGGCCAAGCAACACCAACGGCTGCCAAAAATCGGCAAACCGAAGCGGGGCGTCGGTCGATTTCACCGGTTTCTTGGCAAGCGCGATTTCTCGTTCGGGGGCCAATGCCGACTCGCGCGGGCTCTGGAGCACGGCAATCAACTTGCGCTCCGCGTTACCGGCTCGGAACGAGTAGGTGCCAACGCGCTTGGCCTCGCGAATCGTCACCGCGCCGCCGTTCGACTTCAGTCGAACATCGTTTCCGTCTGGCACCTTGAGCGACGCGGTTGGGGTCGTTGCGGGCAACGAAAAAGGTCGACCAACCGGTACGATGAGCGGTCCTTCGCCCGCTTCTCCACCTAGGAAGTCCAACATGTTCGAGACAAAAATCGGGAATCCAATCTGGAGCGGAAAGTCACTTTCGAGAGGCGAGAATGCTAGGTACACCGAGCGCTGACTGGGCTTTTTGTCGGCAACGATCAGGGGGCCAGCGGCAGATCGGGCAAGAACTTCCGCACTTCCCTTCGGCTGCACCACTTCGATTTCCTCGATGTAGACGCCATCTAGGTCAACTCCTTGCATGAGCGGATTCGTGGTTGCACCACTGAACTTGGGCCGCTTAGCGGTGCCGCTTGCCGTAACTGGGCTCCCCGTTCCGGCCTTGCCAAGAATCAAGACTCCACGACTCGTGGTCGGCTCTGCCGGTACTCCATCAAAGACGACGATGTCGTAGCTGATCCCGCCATCCAGCGGCAACGAGTCTGCGCGATCCAGCGTCACCCGAGGGTCGAGGGCCAGCGCACGATCCAGGAACGGATCCTCGCCACCAACTTTGAGAACTTGTAACGAGGCCGCTGGATCGGCCGACAGGGCGGCATAGTTATCTGCAGCCAAGCCGTCTTTGGCATCAATCTTGGCCTCGAACAACGTGGATCCGGCGGGAACGTTGATGGTTCGACTCTGGGATTTTTGCGGCGAAACTGTAATTTGGGCCGAGTCGATCACCTTTCCATCGGCGAAAACCGTAAGGTTCGTCGTGACCGCCTTGTCGCCAAAGTTTCGAACGCTGGCGAAGAGGAGCTTGCCTTTTTGTGATTCCGACGCCCCAAACGCATCGATCGCGAGGTTCTCGCCGGACTGCCCAATGCTTTGAAACACCACTGACGCCTTGCCTTGCGAGAAGTCATCAATCCGTTCAAAAACGCCGTCACTGAGCAGAACAATCCGCGCCCCTTCCGTTCCCGAGACGATTGCCGAGGCGAGCCGCATGGCTTCGCCAACGTCGGTTTCTGCGTCGGTGACGCGCAGCGACTGCAGGTCAGCCAATTGACGGACGGGGTCGCTGGAAAGTGAAAACACAACTCGCGGCACCGGTCCTGCTTCGACCATGGCGATGCGGTCACCAGGGCGAGCGGATTCAATTGCCGCCCGGGCAAGTCGCTTTGCCTCTTCGAACCGACTCGGCGCAACGTCGGTCGCGCCCATGGAGGCGCTGCTATCCAGCACCAAAACCGTGATCTCGCCGGTCAATCCTCGCTGAACCAACTGCGGTCGCGCGATACAGCCGACGATCACCGCCAAAGCTAGCAGCTGCAAGAACAGCAGCCAACTAGGTTTCAGCTTTTGGAAAAAGGTGTTCGCTCTTACTTCCTCCGTGTGCGTCGGCCAAAGAAAAGTTGCCGGGACTTGCATTTCCCGTCGCCGCATTCGCAGCAAATAAAGCGCGATGATCACGGCGGCAAGTGGGATAAACACCAGAAATGCATCCGGGCGAGCAAAGTTCAATGGATCCACCCCTCGCGTTTCAGGGTGTCCCGGATGAAGGCTTCGAGGGGGCGTGAAGTCTCGTAGACGGCATATCTTCCGCCGCCCCGCTTGGCAGAATCGGCGAGGCTCTCGTTGTGTTGGCGCAGGTTTTCTTGATACTTTCGGAGGGCAATCGAGTTCGCGGTGATATCGGTTGGCCGGCCTCCCTCTCCATCAACCAATCGGAGATCACCCTCAAGGTCAGGTCGCAGATCAAGGTCGCTGAGAATTTGCACCAACCAAACTTCGTGACCGCGTCCCACGAGCGCCCGAATTGCGTTCGCGGCTTCGGGATCAAGGCCATCCGAAAGCACAATGGCAACCCCGGCCCGATTGCGCGAGTTGGCGAAGGATCGCAGGGAGGTTGAAAGCGACGTCGGCGCATCGTCAGCAACCTCTCGGCCTAGCCACGCCGCGAATCGGCCAAAGGATGAGCGACCGCGCAAAGCCGATACCGGTGCTTCTCGGCGACCAAGCCGTACCGGGAGCAGCGCATCTCCGCCGCACAGAGCAATGTAGCCAAGGGCGGCGGCGAGGTTTCTGGCCACCATCAACTTCGTCGGCTCGCCAAAAGCCATGCTCGGCGAATCGTCGATGAGCACGTGTACCGCGAGGTCCTCTTCGTCGCGGTAGGTTCGCATCACCGGGCTGTCGAGGCGCGCCAACACGTTCCAGTCGAGGTGGCGCAAATCGTCGCCTTCGGCGTAATCGCGATAATCCGCAAACTCGATCGAAAGGCCAGCGCGGCGCGTGAGGCGTTCGCCACGAACGCGACCCGGTTGGCTCTTGCGCGGCGAAACGCGCAAGCCTTCCAGCATTCGAAAGGTTCGAGGCGGGAGCAGAAGGTCCATGCCGCGTCTAGAGTCGAACGGGGTCTAAGTCGGCCTTGCCAACCTGCTCGGCCACGCTATCCAAGAATGCGTCCGGCGTGATGCCATCTGCCTCAGCTTCGAAGTTGAGCAAGATGCGGTGCCGCAACGTCGGTTTGAGGGCGCGGAGCACATCGCCTTTGGAAGCGTTTTGCCGGTCGGATAGAAGCGCAAACACCTTCGCTAAGGTGACGATCGACTGGGCTCCTCGGGGCGAGGCGCCGTAGCGGGCATATCGCTTCGAGACACTCGATGCTCCATCACCTTCCGGATGAGTCGCCACCACGAGCGATAGCGCAAAGCCCAACACTTCGGGATCGACGACGACCGACCGGACAATCTGGCGCATCCTCAGAACGTCGCCTTGTCCGGCAACGCGTGACGGGGCAACCTCTTCTCGGCTGGTGGTCCGAAGGACAATCTCTGAGAGTTCAGCCTTGGTTGGATACGGGACGATCAGCTTGACGAAGAACCGGTCCAGCTGAGCTTCTGGCAACGGATACGTGCCTTCCTGCTCCACCGGGTTTTGGGTCGCCATCACAAGAAACGGCTCTGGCAATTGGTGTCGCTTACCGCCGGCGGTAACGGCTCGTTCCTGCATCGCTTCCAACATTGCGGACTGAGTTTTGGGCGTGGCGCGGTTGATTTCGTCGGCGAGAACGATATTTGCAAAGATCGGTCCGGGACGGTACTCGAATGCCCGGTTCTCGCCCAAAACTTGGGTGCCCGTTACGTCCGCTGGCATCATGTCGGGCGTGAACTGAATTCGGCTGAAGCCGAGTTCCAGCGCTTCGGAGAGCGTCCGAACAAGGAGCGTCTTTCCGAGCCCCGGCATTCCCTCCAGGAGAACGTGCCCGTTGGCCGCAAGGCCGGCAAGGACCCCCTCAACGATTTCCGCCTGACCGACCACCGCTCGGGCGACCTCTTGCCGAACCGACTCAAACGTCTCTCGAAACCACTTGGCGTCTTCTTGCATATCGATTACTTGGTGAGGCTCTTGAAATACTCTCGAACTCGCTTTTCGTGTTCTTTGGGAATTTCTTTTCGGTTAAGCGCTTCTTCCGCCTTTCGGTTGTAGCTTGGGAGCACCGACTTATAGGGCACCGATGTGCGGTTGCCGAGCATCGTCGGGGCTTTGATCTCGATGAAGGTTTCCTCACCGGTTTCTCGCCTTGTTCCGGACACCGATGTGGTGAACGTTTTGCCCTTGCCCTCGACCGCCTTGTCGAGCATGTTGACGTGCCCGGAGTCCATAAAGTTGTCGTCTTCATCCGAGGAAGGCCCTCCTCGAATCCCGAGTAGCGCGGCTAACTTTGCCCCTAAACCGCCTGGACGCATGCATTGCCCTTGGCAGTCTCCAGCTTTTTTCATGGCTTCCAAAAGCTGCTTGAGGTACTCCTCCATCGCGGCGTCATCCTCAAGCTTGGCCAGCAGTTCTTCCATCCGGCGCCTGAGCTCTTCGAGTTGCTCCTTCGTGAGTTTCGGCTGTCCAGTCTTCGCCGACTGTTGGCTCTCTTTCGCCATCTGCCTGGCGAGCGCGCGTATTTCTTCCATGACCGCGTGATTGCGCATCTTCTCGAGGACACTCTTTGCTTCCTCGCTCAGCTTGAGGGCATCGGCAAGTTCCTTTGCGGCTTTGGCTTCTTCCTCCAGCCGTTTCTTTTGGGCTTCAAGGGCCTTCTGCTCTTCTTCCAGCTTCTTTCGTTCTTCGGCGGAGAGCCCTTTTTGCTCAAGCTTTTTCTTGATTTCATCCAGCCTCTTTTGGATATCTGCAAGTTGCTGCTGAAGCTCCTTGAGCTTTTGTTCAGCCTTTGCTTGCATCTGCTTGCGTTCGGCTTGAGGCATCTGAAGCATTTGGGGGGAAACCTGGGA
>CAMAPH010000031.1:0-35849 GCA_945859975.1 Chthonomonas calidirosea | reverse complement strand
GGCCTTCGAGCGCAGACCGAACTCATGCCGGCTCCCGCTACGAACTCTCCGGTCAAGTTTGAGAAGTGGATGAAGCTGGAAGATGAGAACGAGCGCACCGCGCTTGAAATCATGCTCCGCTACTTTGGCGACAAGCGCGAAGTCTGGGTGACGCCGTATCTCCACAAGCTGCGGTTCGAAATGCCGCTTTTGGCCGAGTTCGAACGCAAGGCTCTCATAACGAATTTGACCGACAGCGGCGCGATTGCCGTAGAGCGACGTCGAGGCGAGCCGAACGACTACAGCGTCATTTTCATCAATTACGATCACCCCGATGTGATCGACTTGTATCCTCGCGCGAAGTGATTCCGCGCGGTTGGCAGCCGCCATAATAAGGGATGCCTTCCGATTTTGCCTCGTTCCATCGAGTTTCCTTGGGCGAGTCTGATCCTGTCATCTCCAATCTCATTCACCGAGAGGAGCAGCGACAGGAAGAAAACCTTGAGTTGATTGCTAGCGAAAACATCGCGAGCAAAGCCGTACGCGACGCCATGAGCTCGGTGCTCACGGACAAATACGCCGAGGGCTATCCTGGCGCCCGGTATTACGGCGGTTGTGAAGTCGTCGACGAAGTCGAAAACATCGCCCGAGATCGGCTAAAAGCCCTGTTTGGTGCCGAGTACACCAACGTTCAGCCGCATAGCGGATCGCAGGCGAACACGGCGGTCTACTTCACGTTTCTGAAGCCCGGCGACACTGTGATGGGCATGGACCTTTCGCACGGCGGCCACTTAACCCACGGATCCCCGGTCAACTTCAGCGGCCAACTGTATAAGTTCGAAGCCTACGGGATCAATCGAGAAACCGAATTGCTGGACTACGATCACGTCGCAGATCAGGCGAAGAAGATTCGCCCGAAAATGATCACGGTCGGTGCGTCGGCGTACTCTCGACCGATCGACTTTAAGATTTTCCGCGAGATCGCGGATTCGGTCGGTGCGTTCCTGTTTGCCGACATCGCGCACCCTGCCGGTTTGATCGCTACCGGGCAGCTTCCCTCGCCGGTTCCATACGCCCACGTCGTAACTTCTACAACCCACAAAACCCTTCGCGGTCCGCGAGGCGGAATCATCATGATGGGCAAGGACTTCGAAAACCCCTTTGGCGCGGTTGCGGCAAAGAGCGGTCGAACAAAAATGATGAGCGAACTGCTGGATAGCATGGTCATTCCGGGCGTCCAAGGCGGTGCCCTGATGCATGTGGTTGCTGCGAAGGCAGTTGGATTCGGAGAGAACCTCCGACCAGAGTTCACGGATTACACGAAGCAAGTCATCCGCAACGCCAAGTCTTTGGCAGGCGCGCTGATGGCACGCGGTTACCACATCATTTCGAAGGGAACCGACAACCACTTGATGCTTGTGGACCTTCGAAACAAGGGGCTCACCGGCAAGGCGGCACAAGCTGCGCTTGACCTGGCCAGCATCACCTGCAACAAGAACGCGGTCCCGTTTGACGACAAGTCTCCCCTGATCACTAGCGGAATCCGACTCGGAACCCCGGCGATCACAACGAGAGGAATGAAGGAAGCGGAGATGGAAACCGTCGCTGACCTGATCGATCGGGCTTTGAGTGACCTCACGAACGCTGAGAACCTTGCGGCCGTGAAGCGAGATGTTATTTCGCTCACGGAAAACTTCAAGATTCATTGACAAAAAAAGCCCCGCCGAACTCGGAGGGGCAAAGCAAGCAACAGACGGTTGGAGATCAAACGCTTTCGGGCGGGTTGCCGCGAAGGCCTGGGAAGGCAGGAACGTACGTCGGATCGAAAGTTCGAACCGTCGTGTATCCCTTTCGGGCCGCTTCGGTTGGGTCGATGTAGCCGAGAACCTGGTTCACGGCGCGGTCCAGGGTGTTGATGCCGTGAAGCCGCTCGTAAACGTTGTTGTTCGGTGGGCTCGAAAGTTCGAGACCGCTCGCACCGGCGACTTCCGTTCGTCCGAGCTCGGCCGCCACTAATCGCCCCAAAGTTCGGTGGGCGCTTTCGACGCCAAGAATCTGGGCCGAGAGAAGCTTGAGCTCGTTTGACGAGAAGAAATAAACGCCGAGCTGATAGGCGGCGATAAAGATGTCTTCCAGCTTGATCAACGTGTTGAGGGTTGTCTTTGTGCTGGTGAACATCGCAGCGGGGAAGAAGTAGGTCGTGCCAGCATCCACGTTCCCCGTAGCCGACTTGATAAGGTCGTAGTGGAACTTCTCTTCATCGCGGGCGGCGCGGAAGTAGTCCTGATCATCGGGACTTAGAGTAGCGAAGAACGGAGATTCGTTGATGATGCCGGTGTACATCGTTGTCGCGAGTGCTTCTGCAATCTTCGCAACGCCGAGAATGTCCACGTCGGCGGCCGTGCCGGCTTTGGACGTGCTAGTTAGAAGACCACCGAAAGCGAGAGACAAAGTCGCCGCGCCGGCACCCTTGAGTAGGCCGCGTCGGTCGATTTCAACATCCGAGAATGGGTTTTTGATATTGTCCATAATTGCGCCCCTGAGAGCAAAACGTGCCACTTCTGTGTGACGAGGACAATAATATCAGAACGTGTTGTTTTGTGAGCAATTTAGGAGACAATTCGGCGTCGGAGGCAAATAATCCTTGAGAATGGTAAGGATTAGTGGTTTAAGCGACTCGCCGCGGCTTCATCAATCGCCATTTCTGCCCGCCATGCGAACCGCGCAATCGCTTGGCTCGGCGTTTCATCGACGTTCGCCGGACCTTCTAAGCAGCGCCAAGCAGCGTCAGCTTTGCCGACCCCGGTAACGAGAAACACCGTTCTGCGCGCCCGGTTTAGGATGGGTGGCGTCATCGTGATTCGGATCGGCGTGTTCACCGGGGCATGGCTTACAACGATATCGTGGTCGTAAACGTGAACGGACGGATCGCCGGGGAACAGAGAGGCGGTATGACCGTCTTCGCCGAGCCCAAGAAAGGCCAGGTCGAGCACAGGCTCTTCGCCGAATTCTTTCTTCAGGTCGGTCTCGACTAACTTGGCCGAAAGGTCCGGGTTCTCGGTTCGGACCAAGTTTATGATTTGCGTTGCCGGAATCCGTACATGGTTGAGCAAACCGTCCCGCGCGGCGCGTTCGTTACTTTGAGGGTCATCCAGTGGCACAAAGCGATCGTCGGTGAATGTGACCCAGACCTTTCGCCAGTCAATTTCTGCATCGAGAAGAAGTTCTCGGTACATCAGAAGCGGGGTCGATCCACCGCTAAGTCCGACGATGAAACGGCCGCGGTCTTGGACCGCGACTTCGTACTGCTCCTTGAAAAAGGATGCTCCCTTTTGCGCGACCGCGAGCGGATCCGAAAGTACGTACAGGGTCATTTGGGTTACTGCGGATGTACCGGCGGGTTGTACCACCGGTGCCCATCTTTCGCCAACAGAAGGTCGCTCGTTTCTGGTCCCCAGGTTCCGGCAACATAGTTCGGGAAGTTTGCGGGCGGGCTGTTCTCAAATGCGCTCAACAGCGGCATCAGCAGTTCCCATGCCAGGTGCTCCTGGTCGGCACGCATAAAGAGCGTGGTATTGCCTTCAATCACTTCTTGAAGCAACGTCTCATAGGCCTCTCGACTTTCTGATTGGAATGCCCTCTCGTAGTTGAAGTCCATCGAGACGGTCCGCAATCGCATGCCTGCTCCGGGCTCCTTGGCCTGGAACTGGACCGAAATGCCTTCTTCCGGTTGAATGTTGATGATCATCCGGTTCGGCTCGAAGTCGTCGGTGCTGGATGCCGGGAACATCTGGTGAGGGACCGGGCAGAAGTTGATCACGACCTGCGAAACCTTTCGCGCCATGCGCTTTCCGGTTCGCAGATAGAAAGGCACGTTGTGCCAGCGCCAGTTGTCGACGTAGAGCTTCAGGGCCACGTACGTTTCGGTTCCAGAGTGCGGATCGACGCCGACTTCCTTTCGGTATGCCGGGACGGACATTCCGCCGGAGTATCCCGGACCGTACTGACCTCGGACTGAGAACAGATGTCGGTTCTTGGCTTCCATTGGGCGGACAGCCTTGAGCACATCGACCTTTTTGTTCCGAACTTCGTCGGCGTCAAAGCTCACCAGCGGTTCCATCGCCACGAGACACATCAACTGTAAGAGATGGTTCTGTACCATGTCTCGAAGCGCTCCGGACGTTTCGTAGTATCCGCCTCGCTTTTCGACGCCTACCTCTTCGGCTACCGTGATCTGGACGTTGTCCACATACCGGCGATTCCAAATTGGCTCATAGAGGGCGTTGCCAAACCTCAGAGCAAGAATGTTCTGAACGGTCTCTTTGCCGAGGTAGTGGTCAATTCGGTAAATTTGCTGCTCGTCAAAGTGCTCGATCAGCTTCTTGTTGAGGACTTCCGCAGATTCGAGATCCCGGCCGAAAGGCTTTTCGATAACGATTCGATCTCGGTCCTTTGCGGCGCTTAGACCGGCGTTTCCGAGACCCTCGGCTACGCGGCCGAAGATGTCAGGTGGAACGCTGAGATAGTAAACGCGGCTCGCCAGTTGCCCAAATTCCGCCTCGCTGGCGTCGACTTCGGCCTTAAGCTTCTCGTACAGCTCAACGCTCTGAAAGTCCTCTGCGATGTAGCGGATGCGTCCAGAGAACTCCGCCCACTTTTTCTCGTTCGGTTCGCCCCGCCGGGAGTACTTCCCGAGGGCTTGGCGCATGGATTCGCGGAAGTTCTCGAGATCACCACGTCGGCCAACGCCGACGATGGTGAACTGACTTGGCAGTTCCTGGTCTAGGAACAGATTGAACAGGGCCGGAATCAGCTTTCGCTGGGTTAGATCGCCGGTTGCACCAAAAATGGCGACCACGGTTGGGGCGATAGGATTTGCCATTTCTTAGGCCCACTTGGAGTGGAACGAACCTTTCTGGTCCAGCCGTTCGTAGGTGTGCGCGCCGAAGTAGTCCCGTTGCGCCTGAATGACGTTCGCCGGAAGTCGGCCGGAGCGAATGCCATCGAAGTAGGCAAGACTCGCCGAAAGCACCGGAACGGGAATCCCGGCCTTTTGGGCGGAGGCGACAACGTTTCGAAGCCCGTCGATGCAGCCTTTAAGCTTTTCCGCGTACGCGTCATCGAGCAACAGGGAAGCGAGGTCCGGGTTCTTGGCGACCGCGGCGCGGATCGGTTCAAGTTGGACGCTGCGGATGATGCAGCCCGCCCGCCAAACCGTCGCAACGGTTTCTAGGTTCGATTCGTAGCCGTACTCGGCCGATGCGGCTCGAATCTGAGTTAGTCCCATCGCGTAGCTCAGAAGCATCGTGGCGAGGAGCGCATCGTGCAAATCTTGGTCGCTGACTTCCAGCGTTCCGGCGGAACCGTAAATTGCCTCCGCTTGCTGCCGCAGTGGCTTGGATTCGCTGAGTTCACGGGCGGACACGGCGGCGTCGATCGCTGGAACCGGAATTCCGAGATCCATCGCGTCTTGGCTGGTCCATTTGCCGGTGCCTTTCGCGCGGGCTTTGTCGCTGATTTTGTCGACCAGCCAGCCTTCGGCGAGCTCATCTTCTTTCTTCAGGACGGTTGCCGTGATTTCGATGAGGAAGCTGGCGAGTTCGCCTTGGTTCCACGTGTGGAACAGGTTGGCGGCATACGGCATATCTTTGCCTGCGCCTCGGCGGAGGACGTCGTACACCTCGGCGATGGCCTGCATGATGCCGTATTCGATGCCGTTGTGAACCATCTTCACGTAGTGTCCGGCGGAGCCGTTACCCATGAGGGCCACGCAGGGAACGCCGTCAACTTTCGCTGCGACGCTTTCAAACACCTTACCGACTCGGTCGTACTGCGCCGGGGTTCCGCCGGGCATCATGCTTGGGCCGAACCGGGCGCCATCTTCGCCACCGCTCACGCCCATGCCCATGAAGCCAAAGCCTTTCTCGGTCATGTAGCCGATGCGGCGATCAGTGTCGCGGAAGTGGCTGTTGCCGCCGTCGATAATGAAGTCGTCGGGTTCAAGGAAAGGCAACATGCCCGCGATGACATCGTCCACCGCTTTGCCAGCGGTGACAAGCAGCATGATGGCGCGTGGCTTTCGGATGCTCTTCACGAATGCTTCAAGGTCGGAATAGACCTTGAGTCGACCTTCGCTCATGGCTTCAATCTCCGCCGCCTTGCTCGGTGTTCGGTTGTAGCCGACGACGGTGTTGCCGTTGTCGAGCATGTTCAGAAGGAGCGCGTGCCCCATGGTGCCGAGGCCAATCAGGCCGAAATCGTAATTTGCGTCGCTCATGAGATGTCGTTAGGAGATCAAAGACTGGAGGGTTTGGGTTGGTTCGGAGCCTAGGTTCAGGGCGACAATCCGCCGTCCCTTTTCCGCGAGGGCTTCGTAGTCACCACGGGCTTGGGCGAGGACGAAGCGCGTCCAATCTGCGCGCTGGCCGGGGATGGAGATTGTGTCCTGAGGATCGTCCAGAAGCTGGATGAAGTGCCCGACGTTCGGTCCGCCCTTGTGGAATTGGCCGGTGCTGTGCAAGAAGCGTGGTCCGTAACCCATCGTCACAGGCACCTTGTAGGTGTCGCGCAAGTTAGCCTGCAGCGTCTTGAGTTGAACGTCAAGCTCGGGGGTTTCGTGCAAGTAAGCCTGGATGCAGATGTAATCGCCAGGGGCAACATCGCCAAGGAACTCGGAGAGCTTCTCGTTCGATGACGGGAAAATCTTGTCGGTCTCGGGCAGTTCGCCCTCGGCTTCGACGGCAGCAAGAATGCGCTTCGTGACGTCCTTCGACTCTTGCACGTTAGGCTGGTCGAACGGGTTGATTTCGAGAATCGCGCCCGCGGCGGCGGTGGCCACTTCCCAGCGAAGGAACTCAACGGCTAGCTGATACGGATCTTCGAAGTGGACGTGGAACGAGGGATTCGCGACTGGCAGAACGTTGTAGGCGGCGAAGAATCGATCTTCGCCATACACTTCCGGCGCGCCCACGGTTTCCCCAGCGATGGGCAGAATGCCGGTGCCGAACTTGCCGGTGCTTTCGGCTACGAGTTGCTCCAGCCAAAGGCCGAAGCTCGAAAGTCGGTCATCGGTGAGGATCGTCAGCTTGTTTCGTCCGGTCTTGGCGTACGAACCGAGCGCCTGACCAAGATCGAAGGCATCGGACTCATCGATTTGAAGTGCGGCGGCGTAGTCCTGCGCGGCTTGGAGGAACTTTCGGATATCAACTCCGAGCAACGCTGCAGGAACCAGTCCAAACAAACTCAGCGCGGAGAAGCGACCGCCGATGTCGGCGTAGTTGAGGAAAATTTTCCGGAAGCTTCGTGCTTCGGCGTCGCGGTGGAATGGACTGCCCGGGTCCGTGATCGCAACAAAAGCGTTCGGGTTTCCGACGCGGTCGAAGAAGAACTTATCGAAGGTCGTTGGCTCAGCGGTAGAACCGGATTTCGAGGCAACGATGAAGAGCGTATTCTCGATTCCAGAATCTAGAATGGCCTGAATCGAACCAGGGTGAGTGGAATCCAGGACGGTGAGTGGTAGTCCACCCGGGAGCTGACCAAATACTTCGCGCAAAACGTATGGGGCAAGGGAGCTTCCGCCCATTCCGCAGAGCACTACCTTGGTGAAGCCATCGGCGATGACGCCCTGAACGAAGGCATCAATGTCATCAAAGTGCGCTCCAACTTTGCCCAACACATCGACCCAACCGAGCATCCCGGCAACGTCTGCGGCTGCTCCGGCGGGCCAGAGCGAAGGGTCCTTTTGCCAGAATCGCGATCGAAAGTTGTCTGGTAACGCAATGAGCGGATCAGGCAAAGGGTCAAGGTACAGCGCTTGTTCTGGCATGGCAGTGTTTGGGTTTAGGCGCCGTTGCCTGGGTTCGCTTCAATTTCGAGGACTTTGTTCAGGCGACGAACGTGGCGCTCCTCGCCGGAGAACTCTGCCCCGAGGAATGATTTTACAATTTCTCGAACGACTTCGATGCCGGTGATGCGTGCACCGACGGCAAGCACGTTCATATCGTCGTGTTCCACGCCTTGGCGTGCGGAGTAGGTATCCGTCGCAATTCCTGCACGAGCACCTTTAACCTTGTTCGCCGCGATGCTGGCACCGACACCGCTGCCACAAACCACAATCCCTCGCTCAGCTTTGCCGGTAGAAACCGCTTTTGCGACAGCGTAGGCGAAGTCAGGATAGTCATCCAGTGCGTCGTATTCAGCCGCGCCAAGATCAATGACTTGGTGGCCCATCGCTTCGATCTCACCTCGTAATCGTTCCTTGAGTTCGAAGCCAGCATGATCTCCTCCTATTCCAACAATCATGGGTAGACCATACCATGAGCCCGTACGCATCCCGAAGGCATTTGACAAGCTGCAGGCGTGGCTCTATGTCTGAAAAACGCTTAGACTGAGCCTGAGATCGCTTTTGAATGTTCGAGCGTCGGAACAATAATGATCACGCTACTTTGCGCCCTTCATGCTCACTCGATTGCGCAGATCAAAGTTTCCGGTCACTGGGAACCCGTACCGCTCGTGGCAGGGGAGTTTCGGAAGCCAGGACAGATTGGCGGAGAAGGGGCCCAGTGGCCGCGGAGCCTTGCCGTTGATCCCACGGGCAAAACAGTTATGCTCGGGATCGATGTCGGCGGTATCTACCGGTCGCTCGACGCCGGGAATCGCTGGGAGCCAGCGAATGTTGGCTACTCGCCGCGCGGTGCCGCTGCCATTGCCTTTGACCCCAACAACCCGCTTAGAGTGATTGCGATCGGGGGAAACACCTCGCCAGGCGGGCACCATGGCGTTTATCTGTCGACGAATCGCGGCGGATCTTGGCGCAACGTTCTGCCGATTTCGATGGCTGGAATCGGGGAAATCCGGGAGCAACTGGCTTTTGACCCTACGAGTTATGCCGCCGGAGCGCGAAAGACCATGCGCGTCTTTTGGAGCAGAGTGAAAGGCGACACGGCGGGCTGGGGCAAGCCAGAAGAGCATCCGGCGATTTACCGCTCCGAGGATGGCGGCGACACCTGGCAGGAATTGCCGAATACCGCATCGCTCGGCGGGAGCATTTTGCGTTGCTTGCCGGAATCCGGCTGGCTCCTGGCCGGGAATTCAACCGGACTTTATGTCTCTAAAGACAAAGGAAAGAGCTTCGAGCAACTGACGAAAGACATTGTGACGGGCCTCGACGTTTCACCGAAGCAGTCAACTACGGTCTGGATTTCCACGCCGACGGAAGTGCTTCGAAGCGAGGACCGAGGAAAGACCTGGCGGCCGTTGAATAGCCGCGAAATCTCCGCGACCGGCCACATCTTAAAGAACATTAAGGTCAGTCCGGTTAATCCAGATCGGATGGTGCTCTGGCGGGATCAGGAGCCTAATGCCTGGGATTGGCGGCGATACTACTCCGACGATGGCGGGCAGGCTTGGCGTCAATCCAAGATCGAAGTTCCCCAAGCTTTCCTGCCGTCGAACACGAGGCAGGGCATCTTTGCTTGGAGTCCCACGGACGAGAAGGTTCTCTTTAGCATCGGCGGCGATCTCGCCACTAAAAGCTCCGATGGCGGGGCGACCTTCAAGTGGTCGAATCAAGGCAACAATGGCGTTCTCGTCGGCGGCAAGTTCAATTTCAACCTTCAATCGCCAGATGTGATGTTCTTCGGCTCGCAGGACTACAACGGGGCGATCACGAATGATCGCGGCAAAACATGGACTTACCTGAACCCAAGCGGAAACGGCTGGGGCGGGTTCTGCTACGGCGGTTATGCGGCATCGGCGCAGACTTTAGTGGTCGGAAACGCGGCCGGCTGGGGTGCACCAAGGAAACTCAAAACCTCGTTTGACGGCGGAAAAACGTGGCAAGAACAACCGCACCAGTTTGATGGCGAAGACGCCTCCTTCGGCGATCCGCGCCGACCAGAGGTGATCTTTGCTTCCAATCTTCGAAGCGAAGACGGCGGAAAGACGTGGGCAAAAATGGACGGCTGCAGCGGCGTGATTACGGCTTCAGCTGGGCCCGACGGTCGGCTGTTCGGAATTCGGCGCGGGGCGAAGGCAGCCGTCGTTGTCTCGACGGATTCGGGAAAGACCTGGCGCGAGGTGGCCATCTTCGAAGGTGAGATCCGGGATATGGCCTACGATCACGTGGGCGACCGGCTCTATGCGGTGCTGAACGAACTGCCGTATGTCCTTGTTAACGGGGCTTGGGTAGCACTGGATATCCCGAAGAATCAGTTCGGCTGGTACGACGTGCGCGGAATTGCGGTTGATCCGCGAAAGCCTGAGACGGTAGTGATCGCGAGCGCCGGCAACGTTCACGCGAGTTCAACGGCGGTGATGATTTCGCGCGACTCGGGCAAAACGTGGACGAACTTGACGCGCCAAAAGCCGATCGATCCAGACCGTCTCGATGAGAAGCAGCTAGACGGAGGGCGCGAAGCGTTCTGCGTTCGGATCCACCCGAAAACAGGCGAGATCTGGGTAGCGACGAGTTGTTACGGAATCTGGAAATGGGTTCCGAACGGATAAGATACGCGAAGACTTATGAGTATCAAAGTAGCCGTCATTGGTGCCGGAAGCGTCGGGTTCACGCGGAACGTTTGCCGCGACATCTTGACCGTGCCGGAGTTGCAGGACACGCGGTTTCACTTCACTGACCTGAACCAGCACAACCTGGACATGGTCACGCAACTGGTCACGAGAGACTTTCAGTCGAGCAATATGCCTGCGACGGTATCCAGCACAGTCGAGCGGCGCGAGGCCTTGGACGGAGCCGATTACGTGCTCTCATTCGTGCGCGTCGGTGGGCTCGAAGCGTTCCAGCACGATATCGATATTCCGCTCAAGTACGGCGTCGATCAGTGCGTTGGTGACACGCTTGGACCAGGTGGGATCATGTACGCCCAGCGCGGAATTCCGGTCCTGCTCGATTTCTGTAAGGACATTCGGGAAGTCGCCGCGGACGATTGCCTGTTCCTGAACTACTCAAACCCGATGGCGATGCTCACTTGGGCATGTAACCAGTACGGTGGCGTGAACACCATCGGACTTTGTCACGGGGTTCAAGGCGGGCATTCCCAGATATCTCGGGCCATCGAAGCTTGGGCGAAAGCTCACGAGCTGATTGGTCCGGAGGATAAGGTCACCAAGAAGGACGTCCACATCATCTGCGCGGGCATTAATCACCAGACTTGGTACATCCAAGTCCGTTGGCGTGGGATGGACATGGTTCCGCACCTGCTCGAAGCGTTTGAACTGGTCGAAGATTTCCGGAAGACCGAGAAAGTCCGCATCGACGTTCTGCGGCGATTTGGCTACTACAGCACCGAATCGAACGGACACCTCAGCGAGTACTTGCCGTGGTACCGAAAGCGCGCTTCTGAGATCATGGACTGGATCGATCTCGGCTCATGGATCAACGGCGAGACAGGTGGCTATCTGAGAGTTTGCACCGAAGGACGACGGTGGTTCGAGCACGACTTCCCGAACTGGATGACCGCCGATCCGCTGACCTTTGAACCTGAGAAACGCGGCGAGGAGCACGCGAGCTACATCATTGAAGGACTTGAGACCGGGCGCGTCTATCGTGGCCACTTCAACGTTGTCAACGATTCGATCATCGCGAACTTGCCGCCGGACTGCATTATCGAGGCGCCGGGATACATTGATGCGAACGGCATTTCGATGCCCGAAGTAGGAGACTTGCCGCTCGGTTGTGCGGCGGTTTGCAACGCTTCGATTTCGGTCCAGCGACTGGCCGTCGAAGCCGCCGTGAGCGGGGATGTGACGATGCTGAAGCAGGCGATGCTGCTTGATCCGCTGACGGCGGCGGTTTGCAACCCGCCGGAAGTTTGGCAAATGGCGGACGAGATGCTAGTGGCTTTGGCCGAGTGGTTGCCGCAATACGAGGATGCAATTCCGGCGGCTCAAGAGCGATTGGCCAACTCCACGGTTCTGACCAAGGAGTATTCCGGTGCCGCGCGCATTCACACCAAGTCGGTCGAAGAGATGTCGGCGGCGAAGGAAGAGATGCGATCGGTGGTGGCGGAATCGGACAAGGCAAAGGAGCGACCGGCAGCCGTATGATGCTTGCTCTTCTTGCTTCTGTGGCGCTTGCTCCGGCGGAGCAAACCAGCCTTCTGATCGTTCGCCATGGCGAGACCCTGGCAAATGCCACCGGTCGTTACAACTCCAAGACGATCAACACGTTCTCCGACAAGGGGAAAGCTCAGGTCGCAAAGTTGACTAAAGGACTCGGCACTCGCCGATTCAACGCGATCATAGTAAGCCCTTCCGAGCGTGCCCTCCGAACCGTTGCTCCGTTTCTTAAAGCCACGGGCCAAAAGGCAACCGTTTGGCCAGAACTTTACGAATGCTGCACCGGGCGAAACAAGCGGATGGATGGCAACGGAAAGATTCGCATGGGGGCGGCATTCGCGATTCCAAAGGACATCGCGCCGCTCTTCCGGATCGAACCGGGCCATGAGAAGCTAATCGTCAGTCAGACGTTCTCAGATGGCGTTATGCAGGTTCGTCAGGGGGCGAGGCGGCTGGCGACCGAGTTCGGGCCGAACTACGGCTCCGTCCTGATTGTCGGGCACTCCGGAGCGGGCGGAGTCCTTATGGAGATTCTAGAAGGAAAGACGACCTACGGCAAAAAGCACCCCGAAAACGCGGTGCCTTATGCCTATGAATTGGTGAGTTCCTCGAAGTTTCAGTTTCGGCGCAAGTCGTAAGTAGCCAAGGGCGACGGCTAGCCTCCGCCGCAGCCGCCGCCACATCCACCACCGCAGCCTCCACCGCCACCGTCGCTGCCTCCGCCACCTCCGCCATCGCTGCCGGAGGAGTCGCCGCCGCTGGAAGAACTATCGCTTGAGGAATTGTTCGAGTCGTAAGAGCCGCCATGGAATCCGCTCCAGAAGAAGGGACTGCTCGTATCCTGGAAGCTGGAGTTGTCCGTGCCGCCAGAGTTGAACCGGTCACGGTTTCGGCGAAGGAACACGATGAGCAGACCAATCAAGGCAATGATGAAGATTCCAAAGATCAGCAGGACTTGATTTCCAGGGCTCACCGCGGCGACGGCCGTTCCGCAACCAACCACACCTAGACTCACGAGGGAGGCGGTGGCGGCCAGGGAGAATCGCTTGCGGAACCCAGACTTTGGAATCAGCCAGTACTCGTTCGGAAACACCTTTTTGGCTTCGGCAGCGGGGCTAAAGCGCTCAGCCATGCCCGGCCAAATGTCGCGTGGAGCGGGTGCGCCGAAGAAGCTTTCGTACGATTCCAGGGTTTGCAGATACCGCTCGTGGAAGTACGTTGCTTGCTGATTTCCGCCCGTTGTCGGATCGTGGTGGAGCGGTCGGGGAAGGACGTTTGCGCAAAGGTCGTCCCAGTAGCTTCGCGTGTAGGTCAGGTGGAGGTGCCAAGCTTCGTCAACTTGGACGGACGGTGTGCAAACGTGGCCAGACTCCATGCAGAGAAAGAGGAATTTCCGGTACTCCTGCAAAACGCGATCGGCGTACGCCACACTCCATCCGTTTTCTGCCGCGAGCCGTTTGGTGAATGAGAAAGGTTCCGAGCCAGTGCCGATATTAAAGGCTTCGAGTTGGTTCCAGAGAGCCAATTGAGTTTGGTTCATGAGGTTGTCTCAACTAGAGAACGTGGGCAGGTTGCGAAAAGATGCGAAATGACATACGAACAGGCACTTAAGTACATTTCTAGTCTAGAAAGTCGGGGTTGGAAGCTCGGCATGGAACGCACTGCGGAGTTTGTGAACCGGCTGGGGCTGGTTCCGTTCCTGCGCGGACCGGAGCGGCCGAAGTACATCCACATTGCCGGAACGAATGGGAAGGGGTCTACAACCGCGTATGTTCAACACGCCGCTCATGCCGCAGGATTAAGGACGGGAGCGTTCTTTAGTCCGTTTGTGGTTGATCCGCGAGAGCGAGTGCAGTTTGGCCTAGAGCTTATTCCGAAAGACGAGTTCGCGCGGATCACCGCCTTGATTAAGGCGACCGTTGACGAGATGGACGGCACCGAGTTTGGCGGAGTGACAGAGTTTGAGCTCAAGACCGCAATCGGATTTTGGTACTGGCAAGAGCGGCAGTGCGAATTGGTGTCGCTTGAGGTCGGGCTGGGCGGGAGGCTCGATTCGACGAACGTCGTTGATCCGGCTTGCGCGATCATCGTTAGCATCGGGATGGATCATATGCACATTCTCGGGGACACGATTGAACTCATCGCGCGCGAGAAGGCAGGGATCATCAAGCCAGGGCGTCCGTTAGTGCTCGGAGAAACGCCGCCGGAAGCACGCACCGCGATTCTTGAAGTTGCCCGAGAGAACAACGCGGAAGTTTGGGAGTTTGGTCACGAGATCCGGTTGGAAGGGGAGGAGCTTGTTACCCCCACGGGAAGGTTCGGCCCGGTTCGACCTGGACTCTTCGGCGCGAAGCAGCCGCACAATGCGGCCCTTGCAATCGCGGCGCTCCAGCTAGCCGGAGTCCCAACGACTGAAGAGTTACTCCACGGAATCTCCACTGCTTTTGCTCCGGGACGATTCCAGACCGCAACAGTAAAAGGGAAGACCGTGGTTTTTGATGGCGCGCACAACGTCGACTCGGCGCTGGTTCTGAGGCAATCGCTGGATCAGCGGTTCGGGGACCGCAAATACGCCCTCGTTACCAGCATGCTCCGAGGCCACGAAGCGCAACCGTTTTACGAGTCATTTCTTGGCCCGTGTACACGGGCAGAAGTGGCTCCACTTGACAATCCGCGGGCGCGGTCGACCGAAGAAATTGCCGCCGAAGTTGTTGCGCTCGGAATCTCGGCGACCCCTCACGCTAGCCTAGAGCAGGCCATGGCCGCCGCTTTGGACGGGCCGGAGGATTTGATTGTCGTGACCGGTAGTTTCTACTTGGTCGGCGACGCAATCAGCCGGTTCGTGGCTTAGCGATACATCGCGGTGATCACGATGTCTTTGATCTCCGGCTTGGATTTCAGGACTTTAAAGATGATTTCGACCGCGCTCTTGACATCGGCATTGCTACTATGCCCGACGCCAAGGATGCCTTGAACCTGCAGGACGCCTCGGGTAAGGCGGAAATCTGCTCGGGAGATATCAAGGCCGCGTCGACTGAATTCACTGCGGGCAAGTTTGAGCCCTCTGGTATCGCTTTCACTTCGCATGGGAGCTCACAAGGCCAGTTAATCACTCCCCCTAAACAGAAACTTCGCGCTGGGCACAATGGCCCAGCGCGAAGTTTCAGGAGTGGTAAGCGATAACGGTGCTTATTTGTCGTTAATTTTCAGATTTTCCTACATTGTTGAGATCATCTGCGAATGATCCCTTCTTTGTGGAATACACGGCGTAGCCTAGAGCGGCGACGCAGACGACGGTGACAGCGATTCTCACCGTGTTCTCCAGCGGCATGGTGACGACACCAGCGAGCAGGAGCGCGACAAGGTTCATGACCTTGATGAGCGGGTTGAGCGCTGGACCAGCGGTGTCCTTGAACGGATCTCCCACGGTGTCACAAATGACCGATGCCTTGTGGTTCTCGGAGCCCTTTCCGCCGAACTGACCGTCTTCGATCAGCTTCTTAGCGTTGTCCCACATTCCGCCTGCGTTCGCAAGAAGAACTGCCATCAACTGTCCGGAGACGATGGCACCGGCAAGGAATCCGCCCAAAGCCTGAGCGCCAACCAGATTGAACATCTGGCCGTTGATCTCGGTAGGTTCCTTTCCGATACTGAATCCAAAGCCGACGGCGATGGGGAGGGCGATCGCGAGAATTCCGGGTCCGAGGAGTTCCTTCTGCGCCGAGGCGGTGACGATGTCAACGCAGCGGGCATAGTCCGGCTTGTCGGCGCCGGTCATGATGCCGGGCTTCTCGCGGAACTGGCGTCGGACTTCGTTGATGAGCTGGAAGGACGAGCGTCCGACCGCGTTAATCGCAAAGGCCGAGAACAGGAACGGCGCGGCTCCGCCGATCAAGAGACCGAGGAAGATTTCCGGCACGTCAAGCTTCAATCCGATGGTTGCCAAGTTGGCTTCCGTTCGGTAGCTGTTGAAGAGCGCAATCGAAGCAACGACGGCGGTAGCAATCGCAAAGCCCTTAGTGAGGGCTTTGGTGGTGTTACCGGCGGCGTCGAGCCGAGATACAGCCTGCATACCGGCTGGGCTTTCTTTGCCTTCACCGCTCATTTCGAACACGCCCTGGGCGTTGTCCGAAATCGGGCCGAAGGTGTCCATGGCAAGAACGTATCCGGTGGTGCTGAGCAGGCCGAGGCCAACTAGCGCGATTCCGAACATCGCCATTTCGTAGCCGCCATACAGCGCGGCAGGGAAGATGAACATCGGGCAGAGGAGCGCGATGACGAGGACCAGCGTCATAAAGGCACCGGATTCACATGCATAGGCGAAGCCCTGAATGATCATCGGTGCGGCACCGCCGCTCGAGACGCCGGCGACTTCCTGGGTTGGCTTCTTACCGGTGCTGACGTAGTACTCGGTGACCTTTTCGATGACAAGAGCGAGGATCAGACCAACGGCGAACGCGATCACGAAGAGGAACCAGGGAACCTCGTAGCTCTGCACAACCGCAAGCTCAACGTTCTCCAACGGTGGAGAAGCCATCGGCATTCCGGCCATCGGTTGCTGGCTGGCTTCCATCGTCTTCACATCGGTTGGGAAGAACGTGGTTGCTCCGGCGCGCAGAGTCTGCGGTCGATCAACTTCGGAAGGCACGCCGAGTGCGAGCTTGCCTTGGTTGTTGGCATACAACTCGACCGGGACCGTTTTGAGGTCGTCGATGCTGGCTTTGAGGCCTTGCTGCTTAATCTGCGCTCGCTGATCAGTGATCTGCTTCTCGATTTCACCTTTCTTGACGGGACCAACCCATTGGATCTGGTCGATGTCTCGAGCCGGGGAGCCTGGCTGGCCGTTCGCGCCGGGCTGGGCGGGAAGGTTCGCTTTGATCTGGAGCTTCTTCAGTACGAGCTGATCGTCGCCTTTTCCGAGGAAGAAGGCCGCAACGGTGGTGAACGGCGTGGTGCTGTTCGTCTGCGGATTCATCGGCGTCGGAACGGCGAACTTCAGCTGCGGAATGCTGGCGTCATCTGGGTTGGTGACGCGGGTGTAGCCTTCGAAGGCTGGCACGGTCATGTCGGCGAGCTTCACGTTGAGTGCGCTCGTGATGACCATCTCGTCTGCTTCTTTGTAGCCCTTGGCAATTGCCTTTGGCGACTGGAGAATGTCGGCAGAAGTGATCTCGTACGGCAGAACCGGGGTGTCCTTGTCGGCGATGATCCGTGCGGTGACGGCTTGAGGAACTGCCTTAAGGGCGTCAGGAACCTTGGCCCGGTCGCCGTAAAGGTCAAAGATAGTGAGGTCCTTAAAGGCCTTCTTTAGTTCCTTGGCCTTGGCGTCGGCGGCAGATCGGATCGCTTCCTTGTTGTAACTCTGAGCCGCGATCTCTTTTCGGAGATTCTGCAAGTACTTCGCTTCGTCGACTTCAAACTTTCGGACCGACACCAGTCGGCCGGTGCTCAGCGGCTTTTGGCCACCGAGGAGGAAGAATGCAACTGCGCTCGTGCCGACGAGGCTGATGATGACCGCGGTGATGAAGCCCTTTCGGATTGGAATCAGCGGATCGAGGTCGAGGTTGTCGCTACCTTTGACTCGTGCGATACCTATGATGCTGCTGAGGATTCCAACTCCAGCCGCGATGAGGGCAAAGACAACGAGCTTCGTCCAGGTGTCGCGATCGAAGACTGATGAAGTCGCCGCGGCCAGAACGATAGCGGAGATGAGCGTGACTTCGTAAGACTCGAAGACGTCTGCGGCCATACCGGCGCAGTCGCCCACGTTGTCGCCGACGTTATCGGCGATTACGGCCGGGTTTCGCGGGTCGTCTTCAGGGATTCCTGCTTCAACTTTGCCGACCAGGTCAGCACCAACGTCAGCAGCCTTGGTGAAGATCCCGCCGCCAACGCGCATGAAGAGCGCAGCCAGGGAGCCACCAAAGCCGAAGCCAACGAGGTACTTGACGGCTTGTTCGCCGCCGAAAATGAGGATCAGCGTCGCGCCGATGAGGCCGATACCGACCGTAACGAGTCCGGCGACCGCGCCGCTTCGGAAAGCGATTTCAAGCGACTTTTTGTAGGAGCTCAGCGCGGCAAAAGCAACGCGCATGTTTGCGTTGACCGCCATCACCATGCCGGTGTAACCCGCGGCGTACGAGCCTAGGAGACCAGCGGCAAAGCAAAGGGCGACTCCGCCCGCAACAATCGGTCCGCTGGAGGCGTTCAGCGCGAACAGTCCGGCGAACAGGAAGACCGCCACGATGGCCATCGTGAAGAACTGCTTTTGCAGATAGGCCATGGCGCCGTCTTTGATCGCCTTGCCAACGACTTGCATCGTGTCTGGGCCAGGCGATTCGGCCATCAGCTGTTTGATCAGGACAAACGCATAGATGAGGGCCAGGACGCCGAGGCCGATGGACGCATAGAGGTACGGCAATACATCGCTAGAGAAGCTCAGTTTGACGTGGTCCCCTTCTGCGGCAAAGGCAAAAGTCGGGCAGATGGTGAGAAGAAGAACAGGTAGGAGAAATCGGGAAAAGCGCCCGTTTGCCCGGCGGCAAAACGCGGTCGCAAGCTCATTAAAGTCCATAAAGGTGAAACTCCCCTGCCGGTTTCACGCTTCCGTGCCTAATGCACTTGGCCGCGTAGACGGACAGAACTTGTGGAAAGGTTATACCTTTCTCGGGTTCTGGGAGTTCCAAAATGAACTTGCAATCAGCGGTTGGCGTTGTCCGAAATCTGCCGCATTTCGGTGCCGGCATCATGCAGAGACAACTGGGCCTGGAGCATTTCTGCTTTTCGGCGATTGATCCCGGTCAAAAGAGTAACGGGCAGCTCATCGAGCATTTGCTTGACCTGGTTTCTGTTTAATGCAAGCATGTGCTGAAGCGCGGCGATCAAATCTTCTTGCTTGTGGCCCTTATCCGTGAGGAGCAATTCGTACATATGCTCGTCGTCGATGTGGGTGACGTACGCGGCCGCCAACTGCTTCTTCGGGCGGGTCTCATCAGAAGTCGCGATCGGGACTTCGCGGTTGCACTCTTCGCACAGGAGAACGTCCGTTTTCGCACTATAGAAGTTGAGGCTGTTGCAGAAACCGCAGCGGACCTGAGCGACTGGCATCGGCTGCTGATCCTGGATGGGGATGAAGCGATGACAGAACATGCAGGTGAAGTCATCTTCGGGAGCCTCAAGCACCTGGTTCGTCTCATTGCAGTACGGGCACTTGACGTCGTACTTCGTGACTTCGCGAATGGTCAGGGCATGTTTGATGGCGTAGCCGAGCGCGCCTAGTCCGATGAGCAGGAGGACGGTGGCGAGAGGCACCGTGCCGCCAGACTGGCCACGGTAGTAGTAGAACAGCGCGGAGAAGCACAGGGACAAAATTCCCCCGAGGCCCCAAACCAGAGCTTTCTCTGAGATCAGTTCAATGACATCCGATACTCTCTGAATTCGCTTCATGGTTCTAGATCTGCGTGTGCGTTCGACCGCGGCCGTGCCGAGGTTTCTACAGTATAGCAACGGGCGGTGACGCTGAAAAGCATCAGATGCGTTCGAGGTTAGCGGATTTTTTCTGCGGAAACCGGTTCTCTTAACGTTGGTTCCACTGCGGGCACGACGATCACGGTGCCGTCCCCTTGGTCGAAGGCAGTGAACGCGTAGTCTCGACCCATCGCTTGAAGGATCTCAATTGGACTCATCTGTTCGTAATTGATGTCGACGCTAATTTCGGGGAATCCCGGGGCGACGACAACGCCAAGATTGCCTTGGGCGGCGACCATGCGCACTGCGTCGGTCAGCTTCGCCCCTTTCAGGCTCACGCTGGTTGGCTTTAGGTAGTCCGGGACGGGCTCGGTTACGGGAGGAAGGTCTTCCGGTCGAGGTTGGGTCGACAGCTTTGGATCGTTCTGTGAGGTCGGACTTGGCGGAGTGACTTCGGGAACCGGTTCGGCGGGGAAGCTCTTGACCACTTGCGTTGGCTCGACCTTCTTCACCTGCGGATTCTGGTTTGGAAAAGCAAACATGGCGACCGCAAAGGCAATCGCCCCTACGGCAGCCAAGACGAGCCCAGCCGTCCAGCCGACCGCCCAGGAACTCGGCTTCGGTGGCGCTGCCCTTGGGACGAACTTCGGCGTTTGAGCGGGCTTTGGCGCTTCAACCACTTTGGCGCGCTTTAGGCCCTTAACCATGCTCGCCCGCTTCCGAAGCTCGGGGGCATATTCGGGATAGCGCACGCAAAATTGGTCGATGGCAAGGGTGTTTTGCCCTTCCGCCAATTCCCACATGAGCTCGTCTAGATCACGCGGCGGCCGCATCTTCTGCCTCCTCGTAGATCACGCGGAATCGCTCTCGCGCCCGGTAGAGCCGGGTTTTGGCGGCGTTCACATTGCACCCGAGGCTGTCCGCAATCTCCTGCAGGCTGAGCTCTTCCCAATAGAACAAAACAAGGATTGCGCGATCGCTCGGGGAGAGCTTCTCCATCGCGACATGAATCTTGGCGTCGTCCGGCTCAGGCGGGTCCGGAACGCTGGTTTCCATGGCCTCGACCAGCTCAACGTGCTTGTGCTTGTGCCGGGCTTTTCGGGCTTCTTGAATGCTGCGATTTACGGCGACGCGGAAGAGCCAAGTGCTAAATCGGGAACGGCGGTCGAATCGGTGCAGGTGGCGCAGAACGAGAGTGAAAATTTCTTGAACCGCGTCCGAGGCTTCGTCAGAATCGAGCAAGATGCCGCGGGCAATGGCGTGAACCTTGTCGTGGTAACGAGAATAAATCATCTCGAAGGCGTTTTCGTCCCCGGAGAGGAATCGTTCAACTAGAACAAGGTCCTCGTCGAATCCAGGAAGTCGCGCTTTATCGACCGCAGATGGGGCCACCGTTGATTCTTCGACGCGGTCTGACATGGTGGTGTTACGGTTGCTGACTTTCGGGAACTCGGCCAGCCTCGATTCGGGCCGAAAACTCACCCGGTAGCCGGGAGATGGCGAAAGCGTTCGCAAGGAGCAGCGGAATGGCAACGACGACGACCGCTAGATTTGCTCGGCTTTTCATGATGGCCGAATATCCGCTACCAATCCAAATCGCAATCGGCGCCAGCGCGGGGAGCAGATAACGAGCCTGAGCTTGGAAATACTGATTGTTGAATCGGAGGAAGAGCAGACCAATGAGGGCAGCGAAAGCAACAAGGAAAACCGAGGGGTTGCGATTTTCCTTATCTCGAGCCGCCTGAAACAGGCCACCGGCAAGTCCAACTGCGCCAACGAGTATGAGAACCCAATACAGCCGGTTTTGCTCGAAGTCTGGCGATTGTCGTCCTGACTGGGTCATCCAAATGTCCATATAGCCGAAGACGCCATAGAATGATCTGACCGTCCACCAGCCCACCCACCGCGTCCAGTATTCGAGTTCGGGATTTGCTTCCGGACTCTGCGAGGGGATGATTTGAGTAACGAACATCTCCTTTTGCGCGGAGCCTTGGAAGGCTTCGGAGAAGGCACGAATCGCGAATGGGTCGCCGTACAGGTTCAAGTTTCGTAGCCACCAACCACCGGCGATGAGCATCGGAAGCACGAGCGCAATCCCGGCCTCTCGGATTCCGGGCCGGTGCTCACCGGGCAGGATGACGGCGAGGAACGCTACCGGAAGCAGCGCAAGTGCAGTGGTTTTGGTAAGGCAGGCCAGCCCGATCAGCACGCCAACGGTGACGGCGCGTTTTATGGTCCAACCGTTCCGTGATCCGTCCGCGAGCCCGACCAGGGTCCAAGTACAGAGAGCAAACAAGAGCGGGTCGTTGCTGAGCGCTCCGCTCAGCGCCAGATTCATCGGCAAAAGGGCGGCGAATGCCGTGGCGGCAATAACAGCCGGCTCGGGTAGTTGCAGATTCTTGCCTAGGAAGAAGACGCCGGCAATGACGATTGCGCCCAGGATGACGTTTAGGAAGCGCAGTCGCCCCCCGGTTTCCGCATCAGTTGGGTCGTTGACGCCGGTGACTTTGGCAAAACCTGCCGCAACAACGTAAAAGAGCGGGGGCTGGTGGGCCTGATAGGTTTCGTAAAGATTCGGGTCTTTCGGGTTGAAAACGGGGAAGCCTTCGCCATTGAGAAGTCGAGCAACGTAGTTTGCATGCTGCCGCTCGTCGGGGGCGCCGATGTCTTTCTCAACGCTTCGGTTGAGGGTGACGAGGCCGCTTTGGCGATATGGAGTGATGGACGCAAAGATGGAAGCGAGGATGACGTGGGCGAGGAGAAGCAGCCCCAACGCCGTCCAGGTAGATCGTGAAATCGTCATTGCTTTGCTATCTCATCTCGGATCGGAACGTGCACGAATCTGAACATGCTTCGGATATCATCATTTTTGAGCGAACGAGCCCACCTTTGAGGATGCTGATGACGAAACTTACGACCATCGTACTATTGTGCAGTTTGGCGGGTCTGGCCCCGGCCCAGAACGGAAGATACGCGCTAGGCGATTATCTTGACTCACTTTCCAAAGCCAAGACGCTCTCCGTCGACTACACGGTGCAAACGATCGGTGGAACCCGAGAAGCGTATTCGGTAACCCTTCAGAAGCCGAACAAGTTCCGGTTGCAGTCTCCGTCTGAAACCGTGATTGGCGACGGAACGACGGTCTACCGGTTCGATGCGGCATCGCAGAAGTTCACGAAGCGAGCTCAGGTGGCAAACGATCTCGGCCGATTTTTCGCTCCGATTCCATTCCGAATCTGGGGCGCATTCTTCGACCCGGGGATGGCGAAGGTTCCGGCGGTGCGAGACTTGGGAGTCCGAACTCGACTGAACACGGAATATCGTGCGGTTGAGGCTCAGTTTGGTCGCGGCATCACAACCTACTACCTGGATGCCAAGGCGAACATCGCTCGCCAGTTCGAATATCAGGAGTCGCCCCTTCCGAACATGATCGTTGTTGCTCAGGACATCAAGCTGAGTGGCGAGGTTCCGGCGGCAAAGTTTGCGTTCGACCCGAAGACCGCGAAGGGAGAGATTTCCGAAATTGAGTACGACTCGCCAAAGTGGTCAACCGATTTGGTGGCCGCAGTAGAGTTGGCCCGCAAGACCAAGCGAAAAGTGTTTGTGGACTTCTTCGTGCCGAAGGATCTAACGAGCGCAAAGCTGGACCAAGAGGTTTACGTCACGCCTCGATTCAAGGCGTTCGAGAATCGGCTTGTGTTTGTGCGAGTTGACGTTATGAAGAATCCGAAGGCGGCGGGAGTGTATGGCGTGACGACGTTCCCGACTCAGCTGATCTTGGATGACAAAGGCGAGGAAGTCGACAATTACGACAAGTACGAAGGTGCCATTCCGTTCTTCGACTGGCTCTCCGAGGCGTTGCGCCTCCCATTGTTCCGGTAAGTCAACCAAACCTAAGATATAAACCCGAGTCAGGAGATTCAAAATTCCGGACTCGGGTATCTTTAATTGATCACGAAAGAGGACTATGTCAGTTATTCCAACTACTGGCACAGCGGCATTCGAGCCGTTAGCCGAAATCGCCGAATCAACGAATGATTCGCGCCCAAGTCAGCTTCTTACCAAAGAAGATTGCCTGGAAATTTTCAACCAACTGTATCTCGCGCGATATTTTGACATCCGCTTGATTAAAGAGAAGAAGCGCGGAAGACTGCGTGGCACTCTTTACAGTTCCCACAACCAAGAAGCCATTTTGGTGGGCGCCCTGTTTGGACTGAAGGCTACGGACTGGATTTCTCCCATCCACCGCGACATGCCGGCCTTCTTCCTGAAGGATTCGAAATTCCAGTGGGACGACCCCACAAGATCCGGAATGTCGATCGAGGAAGTCTGTGCTCAGGTTTGGGGCAAAGTCGACTCGCCGGGCCGAGCACGCGATAACTGGTCGCACATCGGAAGCAAGTCGAAGCGAATTATTCACTCGACTTCTATGCTTGCCGGAACGATCCCGGTTGCTGCTGGAGTTGTGTACGCCGACCGCATGAATGGTGGCGACGCAGTCGTTCTGACGTTCAACGGCGAAGGTTCGACTGCCCAGGGCATCTTCCACGAGGCAGTCAATTTTGCCGCGGTTCATAAGCTGCCGGTGGTTACGATCGTTGAGAACAACCAGTGGGCGTACGGAACGCCGGTTCACATGGGTTGTCCGACGCCAGATGTTGCGGACCGAGCCAATGGCTACGGAATCCCAGGTTTGGTGGCGGATGGTCAAGACGTTTTTGATGTTTACGACAAAGTAATGGCCGCCGTCGACTACGCGCGGTCCGGCAAGGGACCGAGCATCGTTGAGTGCAAGACCTTCCGAGCCTATGGCCATGGCGATCACGATGACGACCGGGCGATGAAGTATCGTCCGAGCGAAGAAATTGAGAAGGGACGGACGCGCGATCCGATTGCGATCTGCCGAGAGTCGCTGATCGAGCGAGGATTCCTCAGCGGCGCAGAAGCCGAGCAGTACATCGCCGAGCGCAAGAGCGCCAGCGAAGCTACGAACGATGATTTTCCGCCCGCAGTGGTCGAGTACCTCAACCGAGGTATCGAGTTCGCCTTGAATTCGCCGCTCCCGAACGCAGAAGAAGGCGCCATGTGGGTCTTTAAGGAGAACGCTTAATGGCTGCAATTGCCGCGGAACCAACTCTGGTTAAAAAGAATTACCTGACCGCCCTTCGCGAGGCGCTGATCGAAGAGATGCGGCGCAACGATCAGATGATCTGTCAGGGCGAAGACATCGGCATGCTTGGCGGCGCGTTTGGCGTCACCGAAGGGTTGCTGGATGAATTCGGCAGCACCCGCGTCATCGATGCGCCGATTGCCGAAGCAGCGATCATCGGTACGGCAGTTGGAATGGCGTTGAACGGAAAGACGGTGATGGCAGAAATGCAGTTCATCGACTTCATTTCTTGCGGTTTCGACCAAATCGTCAACATGATGGCGACCTACCACTACCGAACCGCCGGCGAAGTCAACCTTCCGGTTGTCGTTCGCGGTCCGGCAGGCGGCTATGGGGGCGGAGCGCTTTATCACAGCCAGATGAACGAGGCTTGGTTCTGCCACAGCCCTGGACTTCGAGTGGTTGTACCGAGCACGCCGTACGACGCGAAGGGCCTTCTGAAAGCGGCGCTACGCGACGGCAATCCCTGCATCTTCTTCGAGATCAAAGAGCTTTACCGAAAGAACGAAATCGCGGAAGTGATTCCAGACGAGGACTACATTGTTCCGCTCGGCCAGGCCGTGATTCGCAAAGAAGGAACCGATATCACGTTCGTTTCCTACGGCCAGAGTGTTTACCACTGCATGTCAGCCGCCGCCGAGCTTGAGAAGCTGGGTGTGTCGGCAGAAGTGATTGACATCCGAACGTTGGTGCCGCTCGACGAGGAGACGATTTACAAGTCGCTCAGCAAGACCAACCGAGTTGTGGTGGTGAACGAGGCTCCGATGACCTGTGGCTTTGCTGGTGAGATCGTAGCGCGCATTGCGAACAATGCATTCAACCTGCTTGATGCCCCTCCGGCACGAGTGACGCGGTTGGACACCCCGGTTCCTTGGGTGAAGCCGCTTGAGTTGCACGTGCTTCCTTCGGTCGAGAAGATCGTTCGCGTGGCGTTGCAAACTGCGAAGTACTGATTACTCGTTCTTGAGTGGGTCGTGTTCGAACTTGACGCTCGGCACGGCCCTTTCTTCTGCCAAAAAGTCCAGGGTGGGCGGAGATTTGAACTGCACCAGCGACTGAATCAGGCTGTTCGGGAATTTCTGGAGCAGGATGTCAAAGTTGCTGCAGATATCCAGGTAGTAGGCTCGAGCGAGGGCAATCCTGTCCTCCGTGTCCTGTAGCTCCTTTTGAAGCTGGAGGAAGTTTCGGTTCGAACGGAGTTCAGGATAGGATTCCGCCAGAGCAAGGATTTTTCGGCCGACTGCGTGCTGCTGCTTTTGTTCCTGTGCTTCGGCTCTGAGGGTTGAGACCATTTCGAGCGCGTTCGATTCGTGGTCTTTGTATCCCTGAACCGTGGTGACGAGATTCGTGAGCAAGTCGTATCGGCGTTTCAACTGGACGTCGATGAGGCTGAATCCCTGCTTCACCCTCTGGTGGATGTCGACCAAGCTGTTGAAGACCCCGATCGCGCCTTGCAGCGCAAGCACAAGTAAGAACAGGCCACCGTACGCAATCAACATGTCCGGGCGGAAGGGGCGAAAGTCGGTTTGATACAGCTGAAAGGCGGGTAGTCCAATGCAGAGGATGGCTCCGAAGATTAGCGCGCCAAATTCGGTCCAGCCGTGGCTAGAGATGATTTGCTGCTCCTGACGCACCGAGATTAGGAACCGAGGGGCATCGCGGTGATGGGCAATCTCGGGTTCTATTCGATCGGCTCGCTCCCGGCTTTGGCCGACGACAAAGATCAAGCGATCTAAGGGAAGGATTTCCTCTGTGAATCTTCGAGTGTAGGTGCTGTTGGCAATTGCGCCAGCGGGGCCCTTCTCGTAGTACATCGGGTCATGAGGTCCACAAGTTCTGGATAGTGCAGATGCAGGTTCAATTTCCGCTCCGTCTGGCCAGATCTGGATTTGGCCGGTGTCGTCCTCAAGATCGAAGCACGTCATTCGACTGCCGGAGGCAACCTCATTCCAGCCCGATTCGGTTCTTGTCCGCGTGTTGCCTTTTGAGTCTCGCTCAACGACGGTGCGACGCCATTCCTCTTGGACGGAGTATCGGTAGAAGGCACACGGAAGCTCGGCCAGATAGCTCTGGACTGGGTTCTTGCACCGCAGGATGCCGTGTAGTTCTACAAAACCAATGAAAACACCCTTCACGCGGCTCGTGGGCAGCCCCTGCATTTGGCGGCGTCGCTTGGCCTCATTGTAGGCCCACGCAAGGCAGAACAGGCTAAGGGCAGGGCCGATGATGTAAAGGTGGGAGACGATGGCGGTGCCAATGGCATCCCCCAAATCGGCACTGGCAAGAATGGAGTTCAGCCTCTCGACCGTCGTGTCCATTCTTGCCTTGTACCGCTAAACAGCTTCGCCCAGATAGGCGGCGATTACTTTGGGGTCGCTTCGGATGGCGTCCGGCGGTCCGGCGGCAATTTCTTTGCCCGCGTCTAGAACAACGATTCGCTCACATAGCGACATGACAAAGCGCATGTCGTGCTCGATGAGAAGCACGGTCAGGCCAACTTCGTCGCGAATGTGCTTGACCATTGCGTTGAGTTCTTCCTTTTCCTGCGGGTTCATGCCGGCGGCAGGTTCGTCGAGGAGAAGGAGTTTGGGCTGAGTCGCCATGGCACGCGCGATCTCCAGACGTCGCTGCATTCCGTAGCTCAGGTCTGCCGAGCGAACATCTGCAACCTTGTCGAGGTTAACAATCTTGAGCAGTTCCATCGCCTCTGCTTTCAAGCTTTGGGTCTCTTTGATGACGTTTGGCAAGTAGGCGAGGGCAGAGATGAGCGGTGTTTTGTGGCGCAGAAATCCGCCGACCACAACGTTCTCCAGGACAGACAGCGACTTGAAGAGGCGAATGTTCTGGAAAGTTCGTGCGATGCCCAGGTTGGCGATTTTGTTGGCGGGAGTGCCGCCAATTTCTTTGCCATCGAAGGTGATTTTGCCGCTCGTCGGCTTGTAAACGCCGGTGATCAGGTTGAAGCAAGTGGTCTTGCCGGCACCGTTCGGACCGATGAGGCCGAACAGGTCTCCCTTCTTGAGTTCGAAGCTTACGCTGTTGACCGCGATGAGTCCGCCGAACTTGATGGTTGCCTGATCGAGTTGGAGGAGGCTCAAGCGGTGGCCTCCTTAACCGTTGGCTTGCCGAACTTGCTTCGCACCCAATCCCACGAGAACTCGTGGTGTCCGAGCATGCCTTGCGGGCGGAGGAGCATCAGCACGACTAGGGTGATGCTGAAGACCACCATTCGAAGCTTGGAGCCATCAATGTTTTCTTTGAGGCTCGGAACGTTCCCGAGGAGGGCTTTGCTGATGAACCAAATCACCAGGGCTCCAACGACAATTCCGAGATACCGAATCGCTCGATCCTTCGCGCTGCCATGGAAGTTTTGCATCACCCAGCGGATGGCAAACACGGCGGCGCTGATCGCGACGAAGGCAGCGGCAACACCCGACAAAGGGATGTTGGTGAAGTCGCGCATCTTTTCTGGCAGATAGAACAGCAGGATCGCGGCAAGCACGGAGCCCGTGATGGACCCGGTTCCACCGAGAACGACCATCGTGACGATGGTGAAGCTCACGTCCATCGTGAACATGGGCGGGCTCACGAAGCTCTCGAAGTGGGCGAGGATTGCGCCTGCAGCACCGGCAAACATCGATCCCAGGACGAAGGCCACAACCTTGGTCTGAGTGACGTTGACGCCCATAGCACTACTTGCGATTTCGTCTTCACGAACGGCGAGGAAGGGAAGTCCATGCGCGGTTCGAAGAAGGTTTCGGCAAACCGCGATGCACAGGATTGCGAGGAGCCATGCGGCCCAGACGTACTGGATCTTCGGCGCGACGGTGAGTCCATAGGCTCCACCAAGGGCTTCTTGGTTTTGCGCGAAGATTCGGATGATCTCGCCGAAGCCAAGCGTGACGATGGCCAGATAGTCACCCTTGAGGCGCAGAGACGGTAGCCCAACGAGTAAACCAGCCAAACCGGCGGTTATCGCCGAGGTGATCATCATCAGGAGCAGCCAGGCGGCTGGTGGGAGGTTGAGCTGGGCAAAGAATCTGCTAGCGCAGAATCCGGCCGTGTACGCGCCAACTTGATAGAAGGCAGCGTGGCCGATGCTGAACTGGCCAGTGATTCCGTTGATCAGGTTCAAAGACACCGCGAGGGTGACGTAGAGACCAGCGAGCACGAAGAGGCGCTGGACAAAGGAGCTTTGTCCTTGCGCAACGCCTTCGAGCAAGAAGCAAAACGCCACCGCTCCCAGAATCGAGGCAAGACGAACGCCCCAGAACTTCAAACCTTTTCCACCTTGTTCGAGCCAAGTAGTCCGCCCGGTTTTACGAGTAGCACAACGATCAGGACGATGAAGGCGATGGCGTCTTTGTAGTTGCCATACCCGGCCCAGATGACCATGGTTTCGGCTAGACCCATCAGGATTCCTCCGAGAACGGCACCGGGAATGTTTCCGATTCCGCCAAGGACGGCAGCAACAAAGGCCTTAACCCCCGGCAACATGCCGAAGAACGTGTCGATCTTGGTTCCGCCGAGGAAGGATGCGTTCATCATGGCACCCGCACCTGCGAGGGCAGAGCCGATAAAGAACGTAAAGGCAATCACGGTATTGACGTTAATGCCCATGAGAGATGCGGCATCGAAGTCAAGCGAGGCAGCACGCATAGCGCGACCAGCCGTGGTTTTCATAACCAGCCACGTGAGGATGATCATCAAGACAACGGTGGTGACAAGCATGATCACCTGGCCCTGCGGCAGGGTGATCACGAGGGCGTCTTTGTTTGCCTTGTCGATCGCATTGCGGTAGTCACGCTCGGCATCTTGCGAAGCGGTTCGAAGCCCCTTTCCGACGGGGCTCAGGTTGAACGAGTCTTTTTCAGACTTGAGCTGCTCGTCGTAGGCGGCTTTCGTACTCGTGACTTTGGCCTTAAGTTGTTCGGCTTGGGCGAGAAGTGCGCTGTCCGCTGGCTTCAGGGGAATCTCAATGTTGCCCTTGAATGGGTTGACCTTGTCGCTGATGCTCGGAGGTGGGCTGCTCGGGAGGAACAACTGACCGCCATATTGGAGCAGCAGGGAAATGCCGATTGCGGTGATCAGCGAGGCAATTCTCGGCTGGCTTCGCATCGGGCGATACGCGAAGCGCTCAATCAGCACTCCGACGAAGCCGCAGACCGTCATCGAGACGATCAACATGGCGATAAGAATTCCTGGCGATGAGTCCTGCCGGCTACCTGCCTGCGTGAATCCGAACGACCATGAAGTGAAAAGGGCGGTGTAGGCACCCAGCATGAAGACTTCGCCGTGGGCGAAGTTGATGAGTTTCAAGACGCCATAGACCATCGTGTAACCGAGGGCTATAAGCGCGTAAATGGCACCCAAAAGGATGCCATTCACAAGTTGCTGCGGCAGGGTGGAGAACTCCAACCCTGCCAAGAGGTCTGGTAATACGGTCATTCGCCGCTTACTTAATCTCGTCCGCCTCGTAGGCTTTTCGGAAGACTTGGAACCCTTCGGACTGAGGTCGGACCTCGACCACGAGTGCTCGCTTTGGCGGGTTGCCGTTGAAGCCCTTGAGGGTGATGGTGCCGGAGACGCCAGCGAAGTTCTCGGTCTCGTTGATCGCTTCGATCAGCGACTTCGAATCAAGCGACTTGGCTTTCTTCAAGGCTTCGAGCATCAACTTGGTCGCGTCGTAGCCGAGGGCTGCCATGGTGGTGCCGGGCTCTTTACCAGCGTGGCCCTTCTTGTATGCGTCCAGGAAGGTCTTGACCGCAGGTCGATCTTCTTTGTTGTTGTAGTGGTTGCAGAAGAACGATCCGAGGATCGCATCGCCGCCGCTGGTGAGGAGCTGTGGGCTGTCCCAACCGTCGCCACCCATGAGCTTAACGTCCTTGAGGCCAGCCTGGCGAACCTGCTGGGCAATTGGACCAACTTCCGTGAAGTAGCCGCTGAGGAAGAGACCGTCTGGCGTTTCGGCCTTGAGTTCGGTGATCTGACCGGAGAACTGGGTTTGGCCGGACTCGTAGAAGGCTTCCTTGACGATGGTTCCGCCGAGGGCCTTGAACTTGTCTCCAAAGGTTTTGCTCAAGTACTGGGAATAAGGCTGCTTGTTGTCGGTCATCAGAGCGACCTTTCGGAGGCCGAGCTCTTCATAGGCGAACTTCGCCATTACCGGTCCCTGGAAGTCGTCGATGTAGCAGACGCGGCTGACGTGGGTCCCTTCCTGAGTGAGGTCGGTCTTGGTTGCACCAATAGCTACAACTGGAACGCCCTTGTCGAAGGCGGACTTTGCGATCTGGATGGTGTGGCCCGAAGCAACTTCACCGATGATGCCGATGACTCCGTCGGAGATCAGCTTTTCGGCCGCGGTCTTTGCGCCTTCTGCTTTTGAAGTGGAGTCTCCGGTGATGAGTTCAACTTTCTTTCCGTTGATTCCGCCAGCAGCGTTGAGTTCTTCAACGGCCATCTTTGCGCCTTCAACGCTGTCTTCGCCCCATGGCTTCTGGTCGCCGGTCAAGCTGCCAACGATGCCGACTTTAATGACATCGCCTTCAACCTTGTTGCCCTCGGCGGTTGGGGCCTTTCGACCAGCCGCAGCGGGCGTTGCTTCGGTGCCTTTGTTTTCGACCGTTGGGGTAGTTGCGGTTGAGTCTCCGCCGTTGCATCCGATTGCGGCGGCTACAGCGAGGGCGATGAGCCCATGTTTCCAGGAGAATTGAATATTCATGGTTGCTTGTCCCACGCTAGACCGAGCTAGCGGTGACCTGAGTGCGCCTATTATACAAAAATCCTGTCAATTCCATGGGGAACGGTAACATTCCGTTGTGAGTTCAGTTGACCCGCGCTTTTCTCAGGCACTTGAACTTCTCCGATCCGAGCAACATTCCGAGGCTCTTCCTCTACTAGACGCCCTGATTGCCGAGTCTCCGGCCAACGCAAAACTGCTAGGATTGCGGGGGGTGACGCGGGCCCGCGCGGGGGATGCGAGCGGCGCAGAAGCCGATCTTCGCGAAGCGCGAAAACTGGATCCGACAGACATCAAAGTCGCGGGCAATCTGGCGAGTCTGTTGGTAGCCGGGGAAAAGCGCATCGAGGCTTTGCTCATCGCGCGGGAGGTGCTTGAAGTTGACCCCCAGGACGCGACCGCTCTTTCGGTATTGGAGCGGGATGGACAGTTGCCACCGATTTTCCAGAGCCTGGTGCAGCGAGAACCTTTTTGGAGTCGGGTTGGAATTGCGATCATCGTGCTCGGGATCGCCGTCACCGTCGCATTGGCGGTGTTTCAGCCGATCTCGCCGCCAGACATGAGCGTGAAAGAACCGATTTCAACGACCAAGCCGAAATCGGACATCGTGAGTTTTTTGGTGCTCTGTGCGTGGATTTCGAGTGGGCTGGCGAGCTTTTCTTGGCTTATTCTAGATATGTTAAATCGGAAGGCTCGGATCGCTTGGTTAATCCCTCAAATGGTTTGCTGTTTTTGTGGGTTACCGTGGTTCCCGACCGCCGTATATTTCCTTGTAGGCCGCAAGAGCCGAGATCAATAAACCGTGACAAGCCTCCTCGCCCTCATCACCGCGCAAGCTGCCGCACCCATCGTCGTTCCGTTCCGCCAGACCGACTCCGCCATCCTCGTGGACATCACCGCCAACGGCAAGAAGATGACCTGCATGTTCGATACGGGCTACGGTGGCACGCTCGTATTGGCGTCGAACCTCAACGTTGGTCCCACGACGGGAGTGCAACAGCTGAGAGACTTCGTCGGTTCGTTCTCCGCCAGTACCGTTAAGCTGAAGTCCATGTCGATTGGTGGCCTGAATGTGCCAGCTGCCGACAGGACCATTGTTGTGATGCCGGAAGATATGTCGGCCTCTTACGGCACTCACGTGGACGGAATTCTTGGATTTGATGGCGTCCGAGATCACGTGATGGAGATCAACTTCGAGAAGAACCAGTTCATCTTCCACCCGAAGTCGCTCGATATAACGAAGAAGGTTCCGGACAACAAGCGAACGTTCCTTGCGAAGTTACTGCCGATCGGTGGTTCGGCCATGGAGTTGGCGGCGCAGGTGAGCACCGGCAAAAAGCTCACGCTGGCGTTGGACACCGGGAACGGGTTTTACGCGACGACGCACAAGGACTCATTAGAGCGGGTCGGGCTTTGGAACGAAGGGAACAAGCCGAAGTACTTCTTTAGCGCGGGCGTTGCCAGCGGGGCGGTTGACACGTGGTACTACCGGATGAAGGACTCCGTCATTTTCGGAGTACCGGTTCAGGAAAGCATTTGGGACGTCATCGAATTGCCGTCCAGTTCTGCAGATTCGGACGGAACCGTAGGATTCCAGTTCCTTAAGAACTTCAATATCATTTTCGACTATGAACGACGTCGCGTTTGGCTGGATAACTTCTCCGGCAAGGTGGCCGACGGCTTGTCGGGAGACGTGGGAATTCGGGCTGGCTTCAGCAACGAGCGCAAGCGAACGATCATCTTTGCGGTTGCGCCCGACTCACCTGCCGAAGTGGCCGGAATCAAGGTCGGAGATCAGCTACTCAGCGTCGATGGTCAAGAGCAGATTGAAGGCACTTACGAGCGCATCGAGAAGCTGATGAAGGGGCCCAAGGGTTCAAAAGTAAAGATTGTAACTTCCCGAAACGGTGAAGTGAAGCGTTACGAGATCGAGCGCAAAGAACTTTTGAATGAGTAGTCCTTCCAGGCTTCGATGGCAGCATCAAGCATCGGTTCGGTCAACCGGCCGGTGAAAGTGTTCTGCTGACTTGGATGGTAGCTGGCGACGAGGCGGGTCTGATTCGACTTATGCACGATGCCATGGGCAAACTTCGGGCCCTTGAGTTCTAGGGTGCGGTGAAGTTGGGTCCAGGCAATACCACCGAGGCACAGGATGCCGTCCCAATTTCTGCTGGCTAGCAAGCGTCGGAGATAGGGGTTACAGTTCTCAAGTTCTTCTGGCAGTGGTTTGTTATCCGGCGGAGCGCAGTGGCAACTCGCAGCGATCAGCACGTTCGTCAGGGTCAGGCCATCAGCGAGGCTGGTCGCTTCTGGTTGGGACGCAAGGCCAGCACGATGTAGGGCTCGGTAGAGCCAGTCTCCGCTACGATCGCCCGTAAACATGCGTCCGGTTCGGTTTGCGCCGTGAGCGGCGGGCGCAAGGCCTAGGATGAGCAAACGCGCGTCTGGATCGCCGAAGTAGGGAACAGGCTTGCCCCAATAGTCTTCGTCGGCAAACGACTTTCGCTTGACCGCGGCGACCGATTCTCGCCATTCCACAAGGCGCGGGCACTTTCGGCAGGCGACGATTTCCTGGTTCCAGCTTTCGATGAGGGACAATGAACTCACTGATGCCAGTGTACGAGTACGAGCCGGTGGACCGCGATTGCTTCATGTGCCCCAATCGGGTCGCGGCGATTCAGTCGGTGCATGATGAGGCCCTGCAGTTCTGTCCCGACTGCGGTTTAGAAGTGAAGCGGGTCATCAGCCGAGCGTCCTTCAAGGTTTCGAAACAGCGTGACCCGGGCAAGCACGGGTTCACGGTCTGGAAGCGCGCCGAGAAAGGCGTCTGGGAAAAGAGCACCGGCGAGGGCGTTGACTACATGGTCGGCGACAAAGAAGAAATGGCTCAGATCGAAGCGGAAAAGACGCGCCCTTCGAAAGTGATTGACTTGGACGCGAAAGACTAGCTACGCGAGAGCGAGGCTTTCTTCGAACCCGTTCATCACATTGAAGCAATGAACAAGCTGGCCCGCGCCAAGCTTTCCGTTTAGATCTGCCATCAACTGGATGGTCAGCAAACTGTGCGGCTCGTCAGGCGTCCAGCGAAGGCGATACACCGCCTTGTTTGTGCCCTGGACGAGTTTCGTGTCCCAGGGGTCGCTTTCGTTGCGCTGGATAAAGAACGAGCGGCCGTAGCGCTCCTCAAAGAGATCGTCAATATCGCTCGGATCGGGTGGAGTGGTGATGGCGGCGATCACGGTTACGGCGACCACGGTACCAAGCTCAAGTTCAGAGTGCGAGACGGTGACTCCACCGCGCCAGTCTGAGCGAGTGAGCCAGTAGGCAAGGTCTTCCTCGTCGGCTTCTAGGCTGGTCATGACGGTGGGTGCTTCAACCAGCAGGCCAGCTTGAGCCAATGGACCAACGGCAATCGTGGGCAGCACGGCGTTGGCTGGGAGCACGGAAACGACATCAGCGCAAACCAACGGATTGTTATCCATTAGCTCAACCAGACCGGCCAATTCGCAATCGCGATCGGCAACTCTAACTTCGCGATGCCAACCGTTCGAGCTGAAGGAGATTCCGTTTGCACCCTCGGACACCGATGCTACTCGCGGATGGCGAGACAGCATCGGAATCAGGCCAGTAAGGCCACTTTCGGCTTGGATGTCGATCACTTGCGGTACGTGTTTGCGGTGAAGGTCATTGGCTGCGTCGAACCTGCCATTTTGAGAGCCATCGAAAGCTTGCTAGATTGGAGGAAGCCGTCTGAGGTGAGAAGGTGAACGATTCCGCCTCCGGTCAACGACGAGTCTCCAGAGCCCTTGATGGTGACTTTAATCTCAGCAACTTGTTTTCCTTTGACGGACTTGACGCCCACGAAGGTGTAAGTGGCGGTGATGTCTTTCATCCCAATGCCGGTATCCCCAGTGGGTGCCTTTCCGGTCCACGTTGCTCCAACCTTGACCGGCTTTTTGGGCGCGGCACCGAATACGGTTCCGGTGCCGGTCGATCCAGCGCCGACGGGCTGCCCTTTGAGATCGATTACAGACTTCTCCGTGACCGCATTTTCAGACATCGCCTGTCCGTTCATTCGGCCTGGCCCGGTCTTTGTTTCGACGGTCGCCTTGCCACTAGTCACCGAAAGGACCTTCATGGAGATCGGCATATCCACCTTGATTCCGCCCATTGCAACCACAGAGTTGACGTAGCTGAGCTTTTGCCCGCTGGTCAGCTTCACGCGGAAATCGTAAAGGCCGTTTTTCGCGGTGATCTGTGCAAACGCGGACGAGGAGACCAAGCAAAGGCCGGCCATGAGCGGGAGAGCAATCTGAGTTCGAGGTGTCATCACTTAAATCCGAGCAGTTCTACTTCGTAGATTACGAATGCTCCGGCCGGAACGGTTGGCTCTCGGCCAAACTGCCCAAAGGCTGCCGC
>CAMAPH010000030.1:0-37172 GCA_945859975.1 Chthonomonas calidirosea | reverse complement strand
GACGAGAAGCCGGAATGGAAAGGGGTGCTTGGCCTGCACCACGGATCGCTGGATCGGGAGGTTCGTGAGGCGGTCGAAATGGGGCTGAAACTGGGCAAGCTCCGGGCGGTCGTTTGCACGTCGTCCCTTGACCTTGGAGTCGATTTTTCGCCGGTAGATCGCGTGATTCAGGTGGGGTCGCCGAAGGGCGTGGCGCGGCTCTTGCAACGTGCTGGGCGAAGCGGGCACCGGCCGGGCGCGGCTTCTCGGGTGACTTGCGTGCCGACCCATGCCTTCGAGATGGTGGATATCGCCGCCGCGCGGGAGTCGGCGATGGCGGGGAAGGTGGAGGCTCGGGAAGGCGTTCTTCGCCCGCTCGACGTGCTCGCTCAGCATCTCGTGACCATCGCGGTTGGGCCGGGTTTTGATGCTGAAGAGCTCTATCGAGAGGTCAAGACCACGCGGTCGTTCCGCGATCTCACGTTGAGCGATTGGGACTGGACGCTTGACTTCGTGGTGCGCGGAGGGGAGAGTCTGCGTGCTTATCCTGAGTACCGCCGGGTTGTTCTGGGCGAAGACGGGCGGTATCGCGTTGAGGACAAGGACATCGCGCATCGGCACCGAATGAGCATCGGCACCATCGTCAGCGATGCGGCCATGACGGTTCGATACCAGGGCGGATCGGTGCTGGGGACGGTGGAGGAATCGTTCTTATCTCGACTTAAGCCCGGGGACAAGTTCATTTTTGCGGGGCGTCCGGTTCAGTTTTTGAACATCCGAGACATGACCGCTTACGTGAAGAAGGTCTCAAGCGTGCAAGGGGCGGTGCCACGGTGGAGCGGGGGGCGGTTGCCGCTATCCAGTGAGCTTTCGCAGGCGATTAGGGAAGAGCTGGACCACGCGCGGAACGGGGAACTTCGGTCTCCCGAGATGGAGATGCTTGCGCCGATTCTTGAACTTCAAGCCCGGTGGTCGGCGGTGCCGGCGCACGATGAATTTCTGATCGAGCAGGTTGAGAGCAAAGAAGGGCACCACCTGTTCTTTTATCCGTTCGAGGGTCGGTTGGTGCACGAAGGGCTCGCGGCGCTGTGCGCGCATCGAATTTCGCAAAATCAAAAGGTCACCTTTACGATTGCTTGCAACGACTACGGGTTTGAACTTCTCAGCGTAACTCCGATTGATATTGAAGGGGAGATTGAGGGTGGGCTTTTTAGCAGCCGGAACCTGGGGCCGGACATTTTGGCTTCGCTGAACTCAGTCGAGATGGCAAAGCGACAGTTTCGAGAGATTGCCCGGATCGCGGGGCTGGTTTTTCAGGGCTACCCCGGAATGAATAAGTCGGCACGGCAGTTGCAAGTTTCGACTGGCCTGCTATTCGATGTCTTTACACGCTTCGATCCGGACAATATGCTGCTGCAACAGGCACAACGGGAAGTGCTGGAGCGGCAGTTGGAGCAGAGCCGATTGGCGATTGCCTTGAAGCGGTTATCGGAAAGCGAACTCGTTTTGACGCAGCCGGAGCGCCCGACGCCGATGTCGTTTCCGATTCTGGTGGACCGGCTGCGCGAGACTGTCACCAACGAAACCACCGCCGATCGCATCAATCGACTGGTGGATGAACTCGAAATGGCGGCCGGGAACCTGGTCTGAACGGTAGACACCTGACGAGGTATAAGAAGGCATGCGCACGCAGTTGGCCGGGGAGGGAGTCGAGTTTCGGCCCGATGGCACGCTGTTTTGGCCGAGCGAGTCGACCTTGTTTGTGGCCGATATTCACCTCGGAAAGGGGGCAAGCTTTCGATCGCAGGGACTTCCGGTGCCGCCTGGGTCGACCGTGGCGACTTTGGAGAAGCTTTCTCAGGCTCTGGATTCCGGCGTGCGGCGGCTAATCATTCTTGGCGACCTGTGGCATGCGCGGCAGGGTAAAACGGCGGAAGCGGTTGAACAGTTCTTGTCCTGGCGAAGTCGGGTTTCGGTAGAAATTTTGCTGGTCGAAGGCAACCACGACCGCAAATCGGGGCAGCTTCCGGTAGGGAGCGACATTCAGACGATTCCGGATGGAGCCGCGGTTGGGCCGTTTCGATTGCGGCACGAACCAGAGCCGATGGATGAGGGCCACGTGTTGGCCGGCCATTTGCATCCGGGTTACGGTTTGGATGGTCGAGGCCGACAGAGCATGACCGTCCCGTGCTTTTGGATCACGCCTGACGTGACGGTGCTGCCGAGCTTTGGAACGTTTACCGGTTGCAGCCGCATTCGGCCCGGCGAGAGTGACCGGGTGATCGTGACGACGGGAACCGAGTGCCGGGAAGTGCCTGTTCAACTAACGTGGTTACGATAGTTTGCAATTCATAGAAATAACAAAAACTTTTCGAAAATGCGCAACGTGGTCTCATTCTTGCTCGTCTGACAGATATGGCATGGTCTGATGCGATGTTTTTGCTGGATACGACATCTACGCTTGAATTTGGGAACGATGTGAATATTGTTACTCCTGCGGAGCGGTTCCTCCCGAATCGTTCGGAGACCGTAAGACTGAAGAAGCCTACCGACGCATCGATCACCGTAACTCTTCATTTCCTAAACTGGCGGACAGATAATGGCATTAAGCCTGCAATCGCAAAACAAATCTACACATGGGTAGACAATCGGGATCTTTATATCACCCCGTTCTCTGGTTTCTATCGTATCACTATTACCGAGACTACGGCAACAAATGAAGGTAAAACCATTCAGTATGCCGAAGCTCAGCCAACAGCAGAGAGCAATGACTCCTGGGTAGAAGTTGATTTCGCGCGGATAACAGCAACGACAGCTGACGCCACGGCGGTTGGTTCGCAGCCGATAGACTTCTTCGGCCCTGATTTCGTGCAGTACGGGCAACCGTTTACAGACTCTTTTAAGCTCTTCCGAAACTCTTCTGGCCTGTATAAGTCTTCCGTTGATTGGCCGGAAGAAGAGATGCAGTTCTTCAATAAGCTCATCACCGACTCTGATCTCATAGCACCTGCCTATTACATACGTATTTGTAGGTTTCGCGGGCAAGATTATCCGCTGTGCTATGTCTTGCCAAGCCATCCTAACGCTACGGATGGTGACTCTGACAGCAATAAGGGAAATGATCCCTATCGTCCACGCAAAACGATCTTGGTTGGCGAACGATGCTTCTATGTTTTGGAATCTGGATTCTTGTTTTTGAAGCGGGATTTGAAAGAAGTTGGTACAACTACGCGTCCAAGTTTCGACAAGGACTGCATGTTCGCAAGTAGCATTCCCGGTGTCCGCGCCGTCATCTCGAACTTCGAGTTTGCAACATCGGATTTAAGCTCGTTGTTTGACCCGGTAGTAGGGAATGACAGCACTGTAAAGACTGAGTTTCCGCAGGTCGTGAACCCAAACCTTGTAATGTATGAGCCTTTTTACGAGCGAATTAATGGATCGGTAACGGATCGTTCACCATTGATTGCACCGTACTCATCCGCGGACGCTGGCACGGCAAGAGGAAGGATGTGGACGACTTCCTTACAATCAACGCTTCGAACTTTTGACAAAAAGACGACAAGCGCCCCAGGCGACACTTATGCGAATGAGCCAAACGTCAAACCTTCAATTGGGTTCATTCAGGGCACTACCGCAAACATCACCTTGACGGGTGGTTCGGCACAAGATCCGGCAACCATTTATGCATTCAAAGACGTCGAGCTTTGGGGAGGAAACTCTGTTCTTAAGGTTGCCACGACGAACCCTGTCCCGATCCAGTTTCTCATGGTTGATGGCGCAGTGAGGTTCGGTTCAACAGTTATAGGTTCCTCGGGGGTCGATGCATCTTTGGCATCGGTCGAGGGAAACGTGTTTGCGTACTTCGTACGATGCGAATTAGAGTGGTCGTGCTCAGATGGCATTGATGGGAACTCGCTCGGAGTCTATACGCCATTCATTTTGGAAGATCGCTGCTTAGGTGCCTTCATGGGCGAAAACCCGTTGTTTGTTGCAGCAAAGAATCAATGTAGTACGTATCATGACGGGACGAAAGGCATTCGTGTCAGCTGCGCCTATGGCCGGACGTATGGCCAGCCGGTGGGTGATGTCGGGGAAGGTTCAGCCCTAAGCGCGGCTGGTTACAGCATTGATCTTGGTTGCTTCTATTGCTTAGCTCGCTTTAACAACGACCCAAACAATACGCTATCTTACGCCAAGCTGTTAGGCGATAACAGCTACCCGTCGGACCTATCGATTGGATGGATGTTGGAACCAAAATTCACCGATCGATATGGGAGGCTTTCCATGCCAAGTAATCGCCGGGCTCGCATTGCCGGGTCCACATCATTAGTAGTAGATAGGGTGTACACCCAAAGCACAACCAGTACCAATTTAGAAATTTACCGAAGAGATGAGTCCGCAACCGTCCAGAGAAGAACCCAATGAAAAACCCATCGCTCATTATCGTCATGTTCGCACTGGTTGGCTGTGGTGGCAACGATACTAGTTCCTCTACTCCCCCTGTTTCCACCATCGCTGACTACGCTACCTGGAATCTGATGGTAACCTCAGCATCTCCCAGCGTGGATACCAGCCCGATCACCACTAAAAAGTATCGGTGTAGTAATTTGCTAACACAAGACACGGGCGGTGGGCGGCAAATTGGGTTCTACGCGAGCTTTACTCGCGAGAATGGTAGACCAAGAGAGCTACGCATAGTGGCATTTCGCCCGGAAACTTTGATTCTTGGACAAGAGGTAACGTTCGGTACCGGTGGTGGAATTTCGGCTGGTGTTTCGGATTGGCAGGCCGATACGGGTCCTGAGCGTGATGCCGCTTATGATGCGAGTGACGGCGGGGTTCGTGTCATCGCGATTGACGGCGATCGGACGACATTTGAGATTAATGCCACGTTCAGGAATATTGCTGGAAGCTCGTTCAATCTTAGTGGAACGTACTCCTACAACTATGCTCGGCGGGCAGAATTTGTAAGTTTCAACCCGTGCCCGGCGCGTTAGTGCCGGGCACGAGCCGAGCCTGAATCGCATTCGTTGGTGCAATTTCACCGGAAGCAAAAGGGGAGAGTCAAACGCTCTCCCTGACAGAATTCTTTTCCGATTTCATAATAATGATTATCGGAAACGAGTAATGAAGCGGGCCGGTGCTCAAATTTGGGCTGGCGCGTCAGAATCATTCGAGCATGTCGCGGAACGTTCGGTTTGATGTGGCGAAAGGAATCGCGATTCTCGCGGTTATTACGATCCACGTCACCGGGAATCGGTCTCGGCAGATCGCCGTCGAAGGCAGTCAGTTTTGGTGGTGGCTGCGATACATGAACCTTGCCGCCGCTTTTGCCGTCCCGTGCTTTCTGCTGATCAGCGCGTGGCTGTGGACGATTTCGCTTGAGCGCAAGTCCGATCTTTGGGAGTTCGTCAAGACGCGGTTTGTCAGCCTGGCTCATCCGTATTTGTTGTGGAGCCTGATTTACATCACGTTTCGGACGCGGGCTGGCACCTCGGAGCCGTGGCCGAGTCTTTCGCGGATCGGTTTTGAGCTGAGTTTCGGCAAGTCGGCCTACCACCTGTATTTTATGGTGCTGATTGCGCAGCTGATCCTCATCGTGCCGTTGTTCGCTTGGATTTTCAAGCGGTTCAAGTTCAGTTTCTGGGCGATGATCGCCTTTACGGTCGCCTTTGAGTTCGTTGTGTTGACGATCCAGAAGCAAACGCACGTGGTTGTTTCGTTTGGGAGCTTTGCGCTGGGGTACGCGCCGATGCTTTTGCCCGCGATTTGGTACGGCCTCAATCCCACGCCAATTGATCGGCAGATCGGGCGGCTTAAAGGAAACGTTGCGGACGACGCGCGGGTTGACCAAGTGCAACCGGTTGAAGGCGAAAATCGACGACACTTGCAGTGGCTCGTCGTTTTTGTTTTGGCGTCAGCGTTGGTGAATGGCATTTCCTACCTGCAAGCGCACACTGCGCTTCTGGCAAAGCGACCTGGCGCGGGAATTGGTTTGCAAGAGTTGAGCATTGCTTACACCTCGCACGTGGCGTGGTTGGTTGTTTTCCTTTCGCTTTTATTGCCAGTTCCGCGGACGGTAGAAACCTCCCTCGCATGGCTCGGCAAGAACTCGCTGGCGATCTACCTCGCGCATCCGGCGTTCCTGGTTGTTTTGACCTCACCGAGCGTCTCACGGCTGCTCCCGAAGGGCTACATCAACGTTCCAATCGTCTGGTTTGGCACGGTTCTGATCTCTTGCGGATTCGCTTTTGCCGTCGAAAAAATGGGGCTAAACGGTATCCTCTTTGGCCAGTGGAGAAGAAAACCGCCCGTTCCTCCCACCGAAAATCCCTTACCGGCCTCTTAGTTGTCCTTGCCGCTGCGGGTGCTTGGGCGCAGCCGAATCCGAACGGGGCGAACACCGCACTTCCCTACGTTCCTCGCCTTCGAAACGGGAGCATGGAATGGGGCATCAAGACGCCAGAAGAATGGAAGCTCGTCAAAGGCGCAAGCGAAGGCGTGTCTTTGCGACGCGATGAGAAGGTCAAAGTTGACGGGCAGGCTTCGCTTCGGCTGATTTCCGAATACGGTGAGGGATCAGTTGCTCAGCGCATGTCGGCCGAACCGGGCACGACCTTTAAGATCAGCGGTCACGTGCGGATCGAGGGCAATCTTTGGACGCAGGTTTGGGTGCAATTTCTCGGCGAATCGGGTCAGCCGGTGGGCTCGATGAACCTGTTGGTCGTGGAAGGGCCGGTCGATTGGATCAACTTTGAACAGGATTTAACCGTGCCCGAAGATGCCCGGGAGCTCAAGGTTGGGTTTAACACGGTGGGGCCTGGTTCGATCTGGGTTGATCGGATTCGGTTTGAGCCGGTGCCCGGGATGTCGCTGTCGCCCGAACTCGCGACACCGCCGCCGATGCCCGAGCAGGATCCGATTGAGCCGTACTTGGGTCGTTTTCAGGGGGACACGGAGGTTTGGCTGTCCGTCCACGAGCGGCAAAAGCGTCTGCTCCAGGCGACCAACCCGAAGGTTGTTTTCCTGGGAGACTCGATCACCGAGCTCTGGGACGAGCGAGTCTGGGCGCGATACTTCGATAAGCTCGGCGCGGTGAACCTTGGGATTCGCGGTGACCGGACGAATCAGTTGATTTACCGTCTCCATGATGGTCTTTTAGATGGCCTTTCTCCGGAGCTTGTGATTGTCGCGGTTGGGGCCAACAACCTCTGGAAAGATCAATTTGGAGCGGAGCGTACGGGCGAAGCGGTCAAGCTGATCGTCTCCAAGGTTCAACAGCGATGCCCGAAAGCGCAGATTTTGCTCGTCGGAATCTTCCCCACCGACCGAAATCCTGATTCTGCCTTCCGTTATGTGGTCCCGGAGTTCAACAAAGCCATTTCGAAGGCGGCAGATGGGCAACGGGTGAGGTTCGTGGATTTCGGCGCGAAGTTCCTTGATCCCGACAAATCGATCCCGAAAGCCTTGATGCCAGACGGGCTTCACCTTGGCGCGCCGGGCTATGAGGTGTACGCAAAGAATCTAGCGCCCGTGGTGTACGCGATTCTTAATCCGAAGTAACCGGTACCCTTAAAGCAATGCTGGACAACCTGACCCGTCGCGTCGCCGGAATTCTTAATGGCCTTCGAAACAAGGGGCGATTGAGCGAAGCCGACGTGACCGAGGTCATGCGAGAGATCCGGGTTGCGCTTCTCGAAGCCGACGTTAACTTTAAGGTCGCGAAAGAGTTCATCGCCCGGGTGAAGGAAAAGGCGGTTGGCGAGGCGGTGTTCGCTTCCCTTACGCCGGACCAGACGATCATTAAGATTGTCCGCGACGAGCTACTTGAGACGCTCGGCGGCGAAGGCGTCAAGTTCAATTACGGATCGGAACCGCCGACGGTCATCCTGATGTGCGGACTTCAGGGATCTGGAAAAACCACCACCTGCGCGAAGCTCGCCAAGTATCTGATCGCGCAGGGCAAAAAGCCGATGCTTGCGGCGTGTGACATTCAGCGCCCGGCGGCGATCAAGCAGCTTCAAGTTTTGGGCGAGCAGGTCGAGGTTCCGGTCTATGCCAAGACCGACGGCACGAACCCGGTTCAGATCGCGAAAGAGGCCCTTGAGCGCGCGAAGTATCTGATGCGCGACGTGCTGATTGTCGACACCGCGGGTCGGTTGAGCATCGATGCGGACCTGATGGAGGAACTGAAGCAGGTCTCCCAGACAGTAAAGCCACACGAGGCGTTCCTGGTTCTTGACTCGACAACTGGTCAGGAAGCGGTCAACGTTGCCGAGGCGTTCCAGAACCTGATTCCGATCACTGGCGCGATCTTTACGAAGATGGACGGCGACACGCGCGGCGGTGCGGTGCTCAGCGTCCGCGCGGCGACCGGCGTTCCGGTGCGATTTATCGGCGTTGGCGAGCAAGTTGAAGCGCTCGATATTTTCCACCCTGAGCGAGTTGCCGAGCGCATCATCGGCATGGGCGACGTGCTTGGAATCATCGAAAAGGCCGAGGCGGCGTTCGCCGGTGAGGACATGTCGTTCGTCGAGAACAAGCTGTCGAAAGGCAACTTTGACTTCAACGACATGCTCCAGACCTTCAAGATGATGAAGAAGATGGGGCCGATGAAGAACATCCTCAAGATGATCCCCGGACTAGGTGCGCAGATCCCCGAAGAGGCGCTGGATCAGATCAACGGAGCCGATACGAAGCGCATCGAAGCGATCATCTACAGCATGACGGCACAAGAGCGAGCAAATCCGGATATAATTAACGGTTCGCGACGTAAGCGGATTGCAAGAGGCTCAGGCACAACGGTGGAAGAAGTCAACCATCTGTTGAAACAGTTTTATCAGAGTCGTCGAAGCATGAAGCAGCTTGGGCAGATGCAAGGCCGATTCCAGAAGATGGGCGGCGGCAGACGCCGATGAGCGGAAGCTGATCACCGAACCGAAAACGAGAAAGCATGGTAAAGATTCGACTGCGAAGATTAGGACAACGGAACCGACCGTTCTATCGAATTGTGGTTGCCGAGAGCAACACAGGACGAAACGGAAAGTTTGTTGAGACCCTCGGCATTTATGACCCGATTGCTCAGCCAAAGCGGCTGGAAGTCAAGGAAGATCGAGCCCTCTTCTGGCTTCGAAATGGTGCCCAGCCAACCGAAACCGCGGCCTACATCTTGAACCGACTTGGCGTTCTACCGAAGTATCTCGAAGAGCGACCTCAACACAAGAAGCAGTTCTCGTACCTCGACAAGCGAACTCCAGCCACCACGGCAACGACGGAAGTCGCTGTTCCGGTTGCTGAAGATGCCGAAATCGCAGCTGCTGCCGCCGCCGAAACCGCCGGAGACGCAGAATGAGCTACGGACCACTCGTTGAATCCCTCGTTAAGGGCGTCGTTGATAGCCCAGAAAAGGTGACCATCGAAGAAGAGCTCGAAATGGGCACCCGCACGTTCCACGTGACGGTTGAGCCAGACGACGTTGGTAAGGTCATCGGAAAGAGCGGACGCGTTATCAACGCGATCCGATTTGTCGTTAGCGCCGTCGCCAGCAAGTCTCGCGAAAAGGCTTACGTCAAAGTCGTTACCGAATAAATCAGCTCCGTAACATGCGAATAGGCCAGATCGTCGGTGCGCATGGCATTCGCGGACAGTTAAAAGTACAGCCGCAAACCGAATTTCTCGAACGGTTTGCGGTTGGGACGAAGGTTCTCGTTGGTACCAACTGGTACACGATTGAAACCTCGGTGGTCCACAAAGGCCGCCCTCTGCTCAATCTTAATGGCATCACCACGATGTCGGCTGCCCAAGCCCTCCAGTGGCAGTTCATCGACATCGAAGACTCCGAACGTCCGGAGCTTGAGGACGACGAGTTTCTTCTTGATGACCTGATCAATCTTAAAGTCGTGACGGTCGACGGCCGAGAGCTCGGCGAAGTCGATGAAGTCGTCAGTACTCCTGCCCATGAAACGCTTGTGATCGGCGAGCTGATGATTCCGTTCGTTGAAAACTTCGTGAAGGAAGTCAACTTTGACACCGAGACGATCACGGTGGAGCTCATTCCCGGCATGCTGGAAGACGAAGAGTCCGTTTAGTCTGGAATCAGGCTCTTGATTTCCGCCAGAGTGTTGGCATCGTCTGGACCTTTATCATGCCGCCATCGGGCGATCCTCGGAAATCTGACCGCAATGCCGCTTTTGTGCCTGCTGGACTTCTGAATCCCTTCGAACGCTAGTTCCATAACGAGCATCGGCGTCACCGTTCGCACGGGGCCGAACTTGTCTTGCGTGTTCTTCCGGACAAAGGCATCAACTTCTTTAATTTCCGCGTCGGTCAGACCTGAATAGGCCTTCGCGATGGGGACGAGTTGTTTCTCGTCATTCCAAACGGCAAACGTGTAGTCGGTGTACAACGATGCGCGCTTGCCGCTTCCCCGCTGGGCGTAAATGAGGACCGCATCGATGGTGAATGGCTCGAGCTTCCATTTCCACCAGTCTCCACGCTTACGCCCGACGCCGTAAACGCTCGATTTCCGCTTGAGCATTAGCCCTTCGACACGCAGATCGCGGGCCTGCTCTCGAACGGCTGCTAGTTCCGACCATTCGTTGACTTGCGCGGGCATTGGAACCTCAACAAGTCCGCTCGTCTTGAGTTGGGTAAGAATTTGCAGCCTCTCGGACAACGGATCTGCCCGAACATCTCGGCCCTGGAATTCCAAGACATCAAAGGCAATCAGGGTTACAGGCACCGTTTGTAGCAGCTTTGCGCCCACCGTCTTTCGGCCAATGCGTTTCTGAAGCTCGGCGAACGGGAGTGGTCGGCCGTCAGACCAGGCCAATATCTCCCCGTCGATGACCGTGCCTTCGGGCAATCGGTCGCCGATTGCGGCGATTTCCGGGAAGCGAGCGGTGATTAGCTCTTCGCCACGCGACCAGACGTAGGTGTTACCGCCTCGCCGGATGACCTGGGCTCGGATGCCGTCCCATTTCCATTCGATATCCCAATCCGAAAGGTCGCCCAACGAACTTGCCTCCGCCTCCAGCGGATGAGCAAGACAGAACGGGTACGGCCGACTTAAATCTTCCGTTACGTCGTGATCCAGCGACAACAGGCTTTCGAAGAATAGCGAACCGGCGGTCCAATCGCCCATCAGGCGATGGCTCAGGGTTGCTTGCGGCACACCACTTGAAATTGACAGCGCCCTTACGACCAGTTCCTGAGAAACGCCAACCCGAAAAGCCCCCGTAATGAGCTTGTTGAATACAAACCGTTCCGAATGGCTCAGCTTCTCCCAGCTCTTTTGAACGATTTGGCGCTGGCTCTCTTCGGGTTCCCTCGCCAGAATCAGCAGGACGTTTTGGACCCACCATGCCAGCCCCTCGGTGTTTTCCTGAACCGGCGGAGGCAAGACCAGCGCGATCGTTTCGGCGAGGTCTCCGACGGCATCATAACACTCAGTGAACAGCCAAGGACTGATTCCTGCCGTCTCGGCCGCCCAGAGTTGAAACTTTGTGCTTGCAAAAGGACGCTTGGGCCGGCGTCCGGTGAGGAAGTAGACCGCCCAGCCCGCGTCTTCGGGCGACGCCGTCCGGAAGTACTCCACCATAAACGCGACCTTGTCGTTGGTCCGATTGGAGGAATCCAGTTCGAGATACAGCTTCGCAAAATCCCTCACGCCTGGTCCTCCTGCTCAGCGGTCCCGGGTTCGCTTGCGTCTTGCTCGCCTTCCCATTCGGTGGAAAGAACCTCGGCCCACTTCCCTTGCTCCTTCAGATGCCGAACGAGGATGTTTGTGTAGCCATGGGTCGCCCAGATGCGCTCAGCTCCGGTTGATTCGATCGCACCGAGCAAAGACGGCCAGTCAACATGGTCGCTCAGAACAAACCCGCGGTCCATTGCACGTCGCCGTTTGGCGCCACGAACCGCCATCCAGCCGGACATGAACGCGGTCGAGACTTCGCCAAAGCGTCGGAGCCACGTTGAGCCCTGAACGCTGGGCGGGGCCAAAACAAGGGCCTGTGCGAAGTCAAAACCGGTCGGAAGTTCGCCGAGCCTTCGGGTTATCGGCAGCGAAATCCCCGCTTCTCGGTATGCCTCGTTCATCGCGTGCACCGCGCCGTGAGCCAAGATTGGTCCGATGCTCGGATCTAGCCCAGAAAGCGCCCTTTGCGACTTTCCGAGGGCGTAGCCCAGGAGGATTGAGCACCGACCGCGCGCTTGATTCTCTTTCCACCATTCGTTGATCGAAGCGAAGATTTCCTCATCGGTATCCCAACGATAGATCGGCAATCCGAACGTGCATTCGGTCACGAAGGTATGGCATCGCACGGGTTCAAACGCAGAGCAAGTCGTGTCGGGTGCGGTTTTGTAATCGCCCGACACCACGGCGACTTCCCCATCCAGCTCAATTCGCACCTGAGCCGAGCCAAGTATGTGGCCAGCCGGGTGCAACGAAACGTTGACTCCGTTGATGTTCAACCACTCACCGTAGGCAAAGGAGGAGATATTGCTTTCCGGTGCGAGTCGCCTTCGGAGCACACCTTCGCCCTCTTGAGAGCACAGGTAGCGCTTCATTCCCCACCTGGCGTGGTCTGAATGAGCGTGGGTTATCACCGCGTTCTCTACCGATCGCCACGGATCGACGTAAAAATCTCCGACCTTGCAATACAATCCGCGATCCGTGAGGGAAAGTAGTTTCGGGTTCTCGGACACGGCGATCGACATGACTTCTTGGGATACTACGTTAGCGCGAGGATTTCGCACATGACCAGATTCGAAAAACTACGCGCTTGGATCATCCGGGCCATCGACAATTCGGGCCCACACAACTTAGCTCGCCTCGCCGGGGCGTTCAGCTTCTTTGCGGCGCTCAGTATCGCGCCGACCTTGGTGGTTGGCGTGTACGTTGCGGCGCAGTGGTTCGGGCAGCAAGGGGCAAACGAGCCGATCCTTGCCCAGATTCGAGATGCGGTCGGAAAGGAAGCCGCCGATTACGTTGGCGAGGTCATTGCCGGAGCGAAGAAGCCAGAGAACGGGATTCTTGCAACGCTTCTTTCCTTTGCAATCACCTTCTTCTCCGCCTCGAACCTGTTCGTCGCGCTACAAGATGGGGTGAATACCGTCTTCGGCTACACGATGAAAGGGCACGTCGTGAAGAACTGGCTCATCATGCGAGCTCGGGCGTTCCTTGGGGTTTTGGTTTACGGCGGAACGGCCTTGCTCTGGTTCTTTGCGGATTCGGTGCTGGTTGGGCTTTCTCAACGCTTCGCGGGTCCGGTTGCCAAAGTCTTTACGATGGTTAGCCTGTTGTCGGTGCTGATTGGGCTGGTCGGAATCTGGTTTCGGACGCTTGCACCGATTGCGGTGAAATGGCGAGAAGTTTGGCCTGCCGCCGCGGTGACCGCCATCGGGATCTGGCTCTGCCGAAACTTGATGGGTTACTACTTCGAGCTTATTCCGGTGACGAAAGCGTACGGATCCGCCGGCGCGCTGGTCATTTTGCTCCTCTGGATTTTCTACACCGCCCAAATTTTCTTCTTCGGGCTCGAGCTGTTCCGCGCGTATCGTGAAATCTACGTCCTCGAATCGGGCGAACCTGCCGCATAATCAAGTCGCTATGCGCGTGATGATGCTCTCTTGGGAATACCCGCCTCGGATTGTGGGAGGCATCAGCCCGCACGTCTACGAGCTTTCGCAAGAACTGGTCAAGCAAGGCGTTGAGGTCCACGTTGTCACCAAGGCGACGCCCAATGCCCCCAACGAAGAGACGGAAGCTTCCGGTGTGCATGTCCACCGAGTCGAGCTCTCCGGAACGCCGAACGACTTTCTGCACGAAATCCAGCTTCTGAACCAAGCAACCGACTTGCGGGTTCGGCAGCTGCTAGAAGACTGGCGACCCGGCGGACAACCAACCATCTTTCATGCCCACGACTGGCTTTCGCTTGATTCAGCCCGGGAGCTGAAGTACGAATACAAGCTTCCAATGGTGGCGACGGTCCACGCTACGGAGACCGGTCGACATGGCGGAATTCACAACAACGTTTCCCGCTACATCCACGACCAGGAGTACTGGCTCACTTACGAAGCCTGGCGCGTGATCATCTGCTCCGAGTTCATGCGCGGTGAAGTTCACCGCACGTTCAACTGTCCGTGGGAAAAGACGGACGTCATCTTTAACGGCGTAAATGCGGACAAGTTCAAGTTCGATTGGACCGAAGCCGAACGGCTCGCGGCCCGGGAGCAATATGCGGCACCGGACGAGAAGATCGTGCTTTACGTCGGCCGATTTGTGCGAGAGAAAGGCATTCAGGTTCTGCTGAACTCTGCCCACGCGATCCTAGCGGCCGAGCCGAACACTCGCTTTGTGATCGCCGGCGGCGGTAATCGCGAGAAGTTTGAAGGCTTCGTGGATTGGTCCGGATTGCGATCTCGAATCCACTTCACCGGATTTATCTCTGGGCGAAAGCTACTGGAACTGTATCGCTGTGCCGACGTTGCGGTGTTCCCTTCGCTTTACGAACCTTTTGGGATTGTCGCGCTTGAGGCGATGGCGGCTGGAACGTCGGTAGTTTGCTCCGACGCGGGTGGACTTCCCGAAGTGGTTAGCCATGATTTGACCGGAACTACAACGTTCGCCGGAGACACCGCTTCCCTCGCTTGGGGTGTGTCGCGGGTTCTGCAAGACCCTGAACGGGCGGCGAAGATTAGGGAGCAAGCCAAGGATCGGCTCTCGACGGACTTTTCCTGGGCGAATCTGGCTACCCAGACGATTGCGGTTTACGAGCGCGTGTGGGCGGAGTTTTTGGAAAGTTACTGGGCGGCCGGTACGGTTTGGCCCGTTTCTCCTGGTGCAGAGGATCGAGCCAAGGAGCTCCATCTGGAAGAAAAGGCGACGACGGGAGTTCCCATCGAGCGCCCTTCCGCGCCGGTCAGCGCGGCGCCCGGTCTACTGCTTTCCGAAGACGAGAGCGACGCGGAGGACCTGTGGTCCCCCGCGTTCTAGCCTAGATTCTCGGATACAGGTCCAGTTTTCGGAAGGTCACAGGACCGTGATCTCCCTGAACAAAGAGAGGGCCGGGCAGGTCTTCTCGGGACTCCAGGGCGCCACCCGTAATGCCGGGAATTTCCGCGTTCTCGATGACGGTTTTGCCATTTAGCACGACCGTAATGAACCGACCGAGCAGCGTGACCTCGGCGGTGTTCCACTCGTCGTGCGCATGAACGGCGTTCTCGCTCGGGATAAGGAATCCGTAGATCGCGGCGCTGCTTCCGACGGTTGGCTCGTGTCCGTGATCGTCGAGGATTTGGAACTCGTATCTCCCGCGAAGATAGATGCCAGAGTTGCTACCCTTCGGGTACCGGTACTCGGCCACCAGTCGGAAGTCACCAAAGGTGTTTCGGGTGATCAGGTCGGTTCCGACGCCTGCGTTCTCGAGACCATTTGCGGTGATGCTCCACTGGTTCGTCCATTCTGGGCTTCGTGGGTGCCAGTGGCTGAGGTCCGATTGGACCAGCGAGACGACCTCACCCCAGACGGGACTATCCGTTGACGGGAGTGCGGGAGCTTTTCGACCGGACCACTGAACCACTTCACCACTGTCGTTCGTCGTTGTGCCGGAAATGCCATCTTCGGTGAGCGTTCCGGTGAACTGCAGATCCGTTTCTCGACCTTCGTACTGCTTCGGAAGGGCCCATTCTACGGAGTTTTCGGTGAGGGAGATCGTCGGGATTGGGCGAGCGCTTCCAAACCGTCCGACAAACCAGCCCTCCTGCGGAGAAAGATCCACCCAACTTGGGTAGTCACCTTTGACGTCATGAATCGTTAAGTCCCAGCGGCCTTCAACCATGTTGCTAGGTTACTTGCCGTTCGGAATCCACCGCACGCTGCCATCGAGATAGGCGGCTACTCTGCCGTTTCGCCCGTAGACGTAACCCAGCACCGTTTCGCCGGGCTTCTCGACCGAGCTAACGACCCCACCCTCGAAAGCGAGCACGAACCCCTCGAGCAGGCCCGCATGAAGCATGTACGGTTGGAGCTCTGACTTCCAGTTTCCACCGGGCCCCGGAAGCGTGTCGTGATGATCTTGGGCGTAATATCCGAAACCCTTTACGAGTTCCTTGGCTTGGGTCATCAGTTTGGATTTCTCGGCTTCCACTTTCGCAGATTCGAACATCGCGAGGGGAACCGTCGCAATCGGTCGGACGAGGATCACTCCCTGCGTTTGGAAGGCGACTGCCGTCAACTGATCATTAGCCAAAGCCATCGTCGCGTCACCACTGACAAGGACGGATTCCTTTTCCGCTTTGATCAAAACGATCCGCGTTGCGCCTCCGGTCAGACTGAATGACATGTCCGAGCTGACTAGCGTGGGATCTTTGGGCTCCTTTAACGGCACCTCAGGTTCAACTGGCGGATTGACTTCGGCTTCGGTCAAGGACCGGCCCTGTCCGGTTGCCGCATTGATCCCGCGATACGTTGGCACGGAGCTCACTGGCTTGCCCTTCTCGTCCGTCGGTACCAGTGGGCTGACAACGACTTCATTTGAGCTTGCAAGGAACTTCTTGAACTGCTCGGTGGAGCGGTTGAGGACTGGGCCAAACTGAAGCGACACGTTGAACTTTCGCACCGTTTCCAGACCATCGACACCTCTCAGCGTTAGTAGAGCCTCGGCGGAATTTGTTAGGGGAGAAATGGTGCTCTCGATGCTATCCAGAAACGGAGGCAGTTCTCGCACAGAACCATCAGCGGTACTAGAGAACAGTTGAACAGTGCGAGCCTTTTGTGAGGTGAACGTAAACGTAACCGAGTTCGCATTGCCAAGCCATCGAGCACTGACTTGAGTCGTCTCGGCATCGTACTTCTTGATGCTGCGAGTTGTTGCCGTTACCGAATTCCATACAAGGATCTCGCCTACCAGTTTCGGCATGGAGACCCCACTTGCCGATGGCTTAAACTGCGCTTCCAGAATCTCGGGGGTTACGGCTTGAGACGTACGATTCACAAGGAGATACTTTCCGTCCCGCGACCAAAACATCTCGCGGACTTCCCCTTCCGAAACGAACTTGGCGGGCATGAAAAACAGCGCTTTGTCCTTGACCGGAAGGATCCAGTTGACGGAATTTTGAGACCGAGTCTGGCCAAAGGCAAGCAGCGGAATTAACGCCAAAAGCGCGGCGGACGCTCTAGTTGCCATCTTTGATCCACCTCACGTGACCGTCTACGTAAGCAACGGCTCGACCACCCTTCCCCGGAATGTATCCCATGATCGTTTTGGAAGGGTCTTCTACCTTTAAAATACTCCCTCCCTTAAATGCTAAAACAAACCCGTCCATCGTGTTTCGGTCTTTGAGGTACGGGAAGATCGAATCCTGCCACTTTCCCTGATTTGAAGGCAAGTTGTCATCGTTATCAGCTGCATAAATGATAAGTCCTAAAGCGACCTGCTTTGCATTACTGATGATCTTAGTTCGCTCCGCTGCGTCCTTAGCATCTAGGAAGGCTGCGAGTGGCACCTCCGCAATCGGTCGAACAAATATCGTGCCCTGAGAGACGTAGGCCACGCCGGTGAGTTGTCGGTTTGGCTTTACCAGGGACACATCGGCGGCAATCAGCACGAGTTCATCCGCAGACCGAAAAATTGCGGATGTCAGCGGCTTCAGCTTTGAATCGACTTGAACCGGCTTTTCATCAAGTGCCAGTTGCGGCTCTTCGCCGTCGTAGGCTGCGTCGTACTCCGATTTCGTCGCGGGCCGTGTTGCACCTGTCTGAACATTAACGGCTTCAAAGAAGGCTTCGGCTTCTCTAGTTTTGCCGTCAGACGAGAGTGGTCCAGTTGTTCGGCGCATGCCAGCAAAGAGAATCTCGTTCCCGTTCTTCAGGTAAGCAACTGGTTCGCTTCCGCTCGCGGTTTTTAAGGTTCGGCCGACCGGACCCGACGAGTTCACCCGTTGAACGGTCATTCCATCTGACTCACTGTGTAATTGAATCACCATCTCAGCCCGCGTGGGTGATGGGAAGTACTGGATCAGGTTGACCTTTTCGCCTAAGTTCAATTGCTTAACATCTCCATCGGCCGTGCTGACAAACACGCTGATAAGCGACGTCAAATTGGATTGCAAGGAGAAAATGACCGCGCTTCCTGTGCCAAGCCACTTACTCTCGGCGCGAAACAAGGATGCGTCGTACTTATAGATCACCCTGGACTTGCCCGTTTCCATCGAGAAGGTGACGATCTCTCCAAGGCTTGGTGGCGGTTCTTGCGGCGCAGACGATTTTGAGAAAATCTGCTGGATGTACTTCGTTGTCAGCTCCATCCGCGAACGGTTAACAAGCAGGAATCGTCCATCGGACGACCAACCCAGATCCGTACACTCACCATCTGCCACAAATTTCGGGCTGAGTAGCATCCATGCTTTGTCATTTCCGGCAATTGAACTTTGCGTGAACGGCTGAGCCATCGCTGAAGCGGCAACAAGGGCGATACTGGACACGATGCTTGCGCGAGTCAGAAGGTTCTTCATGGCTGGTCTGCGTAACAGAATAACACTGAAAGGACGACCTGCAAGCGGCCTAGAGTTTTCGCTGCAAGAAAATCACGCCTTCTAGTGGGTTCTCGTAGTACGCCGGAACCTCGACGAAGCCTGCGCGTTCATACAGCAGTCGCGCCGAGTGAAGACGATCGAGGGTATCGAGCACCATCGACTCGTAGCCGGCACTCTTTGCATGCGACAGTATCTCGGCGACAAGCCGTCTTCCCAAGCCAGCTGAACGTGCGGCTGGCCGGACGAAGAGCCGCTTCATTTCGCAAACGCCTGCGTCCAGGCTACGGAACGCCACACATCCTTGTATGGTGCCATCAACCATTCCGAGCAGTAACTGGCCTTTGGGCGGCGCGTATTTTTCCGGAAGCGAATCAAGCTCTTCTTCGAATGACTGGAAACAGAGATCGACGTTGAGCTCGGTTTGGTACTCGCGAAAAAGTTGGCGAACCTCATCCATTTCGGAGAGTTCGGCAGCTCTGATGGTTAAAGCTGAATTGCGGGAACCCATGCAGTTGTTCGCCCTCCAACGGTGTCGCGCTGAATTTCTCGACCTTCGATCAAGTCTGCCCCTTTTTTGCCACCCCAGCGGTGATGGAACAGCCAGTTCTCTGGGAACTTGGTGTAGTCCGCTTCCACGTTTACCGCAAGGTCAAGGACGTAGGCAATAGATGCATGAAGTCGCTCCGATTCCGAGTCCGAGATGCTCGTTCCGATCCTCGCCGGATTGATTCTTGCGTGATACAACACCTCGTCCGCGATCCAGTTTCCGATTCCGCTCATGAGAGACTGATCAAGAAGAATCGCCTTGATCGGTGCCTTTCGCTTTTGGATCGCCTTCGTAAAGTCAGCGACGGATAGTGCTTCGTTGAAAGCGTCTGGGCCAAGCTTCTTCACGCGATCGTTGGTTTCGGCGGATTCGCCGAGCCATATTCGGGCGAAGCGGCGGGAATCGGTGAAGGCAATCTGCCGACCGTTCTCGGCTTTCATGAGGAGCTTCAGGAACCTCGGACGGCCATTTTCCTCGTCCATCGGAGCTTCCCCATGCGAATGAAGTCGAAGCGAATCGGCGCCGACTTCTCTAATCCAACCCGCCATTCCGAGGTGGCCGAAGACCACCGGTGGCGAATCGAAAGTAAGCCAGAAGAACTTGCCGCGACGATGAACTCCGGTAACAACCCGATTGCGCAGGGCAGCATCAACTTCTTCCGTCGAGTGACCCGAGCAGACGATTTCGTCCGGCACCACTTCCACGTCGATCAATCGCTGCCCGATCAGTGCCGACGCCATCAGGCGCCGGACTGACTCAACTTCTGGCAGTTCTGGCATTACTTGAAGAAGTCAAAGTTCTGAAGCCGATCTCGAACTCCGGCCAAGAACTTGCCCGCGAGCATGCCATCGATCAACCGGTGATCGTAGGTGAGCACCAGGTGCATGATCGACCGGATCGCAATCATGTCGTCCATGATCACTGGCTGCTTGGCGATCGAATACGTGCCAAGAATGCCGGCCTGCGGAGCGTTGATCATGGGCGTTCCGAACATTGCGCCATAGGTTCCGGGATTCGTGAGCGTAAAGGTTCCGCCCTGAACGTCCGCCAGACCGAGCTTGTTGGCTCGGGCTTTCTTAGCGATCCCATCCAGGTCCTTTGCGATCTCAATCAGGTTCTTCTTGTGGCAGTCTCGAATGACCGGAACGATCAGCCCTTCGTCTCCGTTCTTGCCGAGGGCAACGGCGATTCCGATGTGGACGCCGTTTGTCTTCAGAATCTGGTTGTCTGGGGTGAGCTGCGCGTTGGCAAGCGGGAACTCCATGAGCGCCTCGGCGAGGGCCTTGATGAAGAATGGCGTGTAGGTGAGCTTGACGCCGTAGGTCTCAAGGAAGGACTCCTTGTTGATGTCTCGGAACTTGACCATGTTCGTCACATCGCAAGCCGTTACGGTGGAAACCGTCGGAACCTGCGAGGATCGAACCATTGCCTCGGCGATCATCTTTCGCATTCCGGCAAGCGGAACGAGCTCTTGCTCAGGTCCTGCAACCGTTGGTGCGACCACGGCCTTAGGCTCCGGAGCCTTTGCAGCTGGCTTGCTAGCAGCAACTGGCTTTCGGCCTTCAGCGAGGTACTTCTCAAGGTCGGCCTTCGTAACTCGGCCGCCCTCGCCGGTACCGGTAATGCTTGCGAGTTCGGCATCTGAAACGCCGCTTTCCTTGGCCATCGACTTCACTACCGGAGTGAAGAACCGTCGCTCGTCGGAGTTCAATTCTGGGGCGGCAACTGCCGGAGCAGCAACTTCGATCGGCTTCTCTTCGGCCACCGGGGCATCGGCTGGCTTTGGTGCGGCTGCGGCCGGTACGGCGGTGCCAGCAGGCTCGATCACGCCCATGGCGGCGAAGACCTGAACCAGTTCGCCTTCTTGAATGAGAATCTGCGTTAAAACGCCTGATGCAGGCGACGGAAGTTCGGTGTTGACTTTATCCGTCATGATCTCCACGATCGGCTCGTCTTCTTTTACGGTATCACCGACTTTCTTGAGCCACCGGCTCACCGTGCCTTCGTGAACGGACTCACCCAATTCGGGCATCAGGATCTCAACGGACATGCCTTGAGTTTACCGAGACAACTAATCTGAAGGGAGGCACATTCGAACGTAAGCGAGTAAAACAGAGCGATGCCAAGGAAGAAAAGTCTCAGTCCAACCAAGATCACCACGTACTTGGCATGCCCGGTGAAGTATCGGTACACCTACATTGACCCACGCGGGAAGCTTTATCTGCGAGCGAAGAGCTACTACAGCTTCGGAACTTCCCTGCACCGCGTGCTTGAGCGATTTCATGATTCGGCCGATACCGGCGTCGCCACGACCGAGGAAGCGGTAGCGGCGTTAGAAGAAAGCTGGATCGATGCCGGCTACGAAAGCGCGGAGGACATGATGGACGCTTTCGGCGAAGGGAAAGAAATTCTCGTTCGGCACATTGCCGCAGAACAAGCACGACCGAAAGAAGGCCGAACGTTGTTTGTCGAAAAGTCTTACCAAGTTGACCTCGGTCCATTTGTACTTCTGGGCCGCATTGACCGGATTGACGAGATCGGAGAGGGCAAGTGGCGGGTTGTGGACTACAAGTCCGGACGCGAAACGGTTTCCGAGGAAGAGATTCGAAACGATCCGGCGATGGGGATCTATCAGCTGATCCTTAAGCGGAAATTTCCCGAGAACCAGATTTCGGCCCAGATTGTCGCATTGAAGTCCAATGATCGGGCGGAAGTCTCGCTTTCCGAATCTGAGTTGGCCCAACTGGAAAGCGACATTCTCAGCATCGGCGGACAAATCCTTGCCTCCGATTGGGACGATGTGGTTCCGAAGTGGAAACCGCTTTGTGAGGGCTGCGACTTTCGGCCGCTGTGCTCTCACAATCCCGATTATGTCGATTCGATTCCGGTGTCAGGTTCCGATTCGGACGAGCTCGGCACCGGAAACTAGTTCCTTAGCCGTAGCTCTGAGGGCTTCAAGATCGGTGCTCTCGAGCAGGCTCAAGAAACGATCCGTCTCAAAAACGCTTCCGGTTTTGGCAAACCAATAGGCCAATAGATAGGCCTGATCGCTCGGGGAGGTGGTTAGCGTGCGGTCGGCGGAGCCGAGAAACGAACTAAAGCCGATTCCGTTCTTCCAAATCCCGTTTGCGAAGCCAAGGGCACGGGCTCGATCTTCTTCGCTCCAACCCTCGATTTCTTCCAACAGAGCGCTGCGCCAGGGCTCGAGTTCAGTAGTGTTTGCCGGATTTGCGGTGATCCCGACGAACACCGGTTGGAATCCAGCTCTCGTCGGAAGCCATGCGCACTCTTGGACATAGGTCCAGCCCTTCTTCTGGCGCCAGGAGTGGAACAGGGCTGAGCCTTTGCCTGATCCGAGGGCAATCGTCGCCAAGAGTTTTGCGGGGCCCTGACTTCCCCACGCGAATTCCGCACCTTTCAGACCGACGGCGGAGGAACCGTAAGTGTCCACCTCAGCGGCAACCGAGGGTGCTTCTCGGAACAGGACTGAACGCTTTTGCCAGTTTCTTTCAAGGGATTGCCACAATTGCGTCGGTTCGACCGTGGACGGCGCGCCTGATACGGTGATCACCATTTGGCTCCGCCGAAAGACTTTGCTGTACGTGCCCTCGACTTCCCCCATCGTCAGCACCCGTCCGTCAATCTTGGATTGATAAAGTCGAGACCAGTAGCCCTGCCCGATCCGCTCTTTCGTCCGAGCCTCGAGCGCAGCAATCGATTTGAGCTCGAAGCCGGTTTGATTAGTTAATCCAAAAAGGATCGAGAGCGCAGAAGATGCCCCGTCTCTGGGTGCGAGCAAGCTGATGCGAACGTGATCTGAAAATTGGGTGATCTCTGGACGTTGCCCATCCAGCAAGTCCTGCATCGTATCTGCCGAGTGGCGCCGCGTTCCCATCTCCATGGCAGCGATCGCTGCTGCCAGTGCTTTTTCTTCGCGCAGATTCAGTTCCGGAAGCTTGACGACGCACTCTACGGCGACGCGCCGTGGAGTCATGGACCGAACTTCGATGACGGTCGCTTGATCGGCTTGAACGGCTTGAACGGCTAGCGCAAGAACGAGCGGCAAGATCAAGGGCGCACCTCGATGTTGAAGGACTTCCAGGCTTCACGGAACTGGGGCACGGTTACGGTTCGCAGGTTCTCTAGCAAGGTTTCTGGCCGGAGGGAGGGTGACTGAGCCAGGAGACGTCCGCGGAGAGCGGCCACCCGTGCTGGATCTGTCGTTTGGATTTCGACCCATCGATCGACCAGCTTCTTTGCCACCGAAAAGTGATCATCGGGATTTTCCTTCACCACGATGTCCACCCAATTTATGGACTTTTCGTCTGAACCGACCAAGACCAGGCCCGGAACGTTTGAAGGGCCGTACTGAAAGTAGCTAGCGGGCACTAAGTTCGCAATCGCGAGACCGGCGGCAATGCGAGCGGCGGTGCCGGGTTCGCGGAACGATGCCACTTTTGCAGCGATCGCGCTTCCCTTTCGGGCGACGGTATCGTTGATTCCGGTTCGGTCTGCCTTAACCGTAATGGAGCTCACGGCCTTTCGAGTTCCGAGGAGTTCTTTAGCAAGCTCCGTCGTCGGGTCAATTTCGACATTGCCAGCAATAACCAGAGCTAGGTTTTCGGGCGACGTCATTTCTACCCATGTGTTTTGAAGCTCAATTGGCTCCGCCTTTGCCAGCACGTCTGGATTGCCGTATGGATCCAAGCCACTTTCACCGAATGCCTTGAGCCAGGCGTCCGCGGAGAGTTGCGAAGCTCCTGCCCGGAGGGCAATCTCTTCGCGAATGATGTTTGCCTCGATCTCGATATTGGCTTTGGTCACGAGGCGTGGGCGCAGGACATCGCCGATCGCTCGGATAGCTTGCTTGACTTGCGACGGTTGGCAGCGGACGCCGAACTTTATGGCATCGCGCGTGGTCTCGGCATCGAGCAACATGCCTTTCGATTCAAGGCGGTAATCGAGGCGGTTATCGAACCCCTTGGCTTGGAAGTGCTCCAAGAGGTGTCGATATCCGTGGGTGGCAAAGCGGTCAGGAAACGAGGCGGAGTTGATCCAAATCTGGACGGAGACGTAATCTGCCGCCGGCAACCTCTCCACGAGGATCGTTGCACGATTTGGCAACTGGGTTCGTAGTCGGGGTGGCTCAGCCTGAAGAGCGAAGAGGAAAGATGCAGCAAGAATCAATGGAAGTAGCTCGCTCCGTTGATATCGACGACGACCCCGCTCAGGTATTTCGCTTCCGGCCTCAAAAGGAACGCTGTAACTTCGGCGCAGTCCTCTGGACTCGCCATGCGGCCAAGGGGAATCGTTTCGAGAATGCTCGGCAACCGGTCCTGCATTCCATCCCGGGCCATCGAAGTGTCCACCCATCCCGGTGCAATTCCGCTGATCGTGATGTTCTGCTTGGCGAGTTCAACCGCCAGGCTCCGAGTCAAGTTGATCAGTGCGGCTTTGCTAGCGGCATACATGGATGCACTCGCTTCCCCGCGGAATCCAACGCGGCTGGCGACATTCACGACGTTTCCGCCACCTTGGGTTGCGAAGTCGAGGACCGCAGAACGAATGAGTTTTAGCGGAGATTCAAAGTTGACGGCGAACATCGCCTTCCGCGCTGCTTCGAATTCGGTTTCAGTCGCGGTGAACGGCACGGGAATGTAGATGCCCGCATTGTTCACGAGGGCATCGACTTGGCCATCTGCTTTGGCTGCGCCCCACAGCTGCGCGGCTTGATCGGGCTCGGAGAGGTTTGCGGAATAGATTCCGCTCGCGCTATTTCCGAGTTCGAGAGCAAGAGATTCTGCTTCTGCCCGGGCGGAGTTGTAATGTATGGCGACCTGCCATCCGTCCGATGCTAGCTTCAGTGCAATCGCCCGACCGATGCCACGAGATGCGCCGGTGACCAAAACCCGCTTGACTGCCACTCGAACATTCTACTTGGCAAAGAAGTTTGCTCAGAAAGTCCCTAAGCCGGTGAACTCGTACGGCGCAATATCGTATCATCAATTTACCGATGAACTGGACCTTTGCCATCTTTGCTGTAACCACGGTGACTACCATCGGGGTGGTTTCTTCTGGCGCAAAAGCCGACTCGCCAAAGAGCTCGAAGCCAGCGATAAAGGTTCCGGCGAAGCCGACCTATGCGACCGACGTTGCCAAGATCATTAACGATCGCTGCGTCGAATGCCATCGCCCCGGTGAAGTTGGTCCGTTTTCGTTGGTTAAGTTTGAAGATGCCAAGAAGTGGTCTCAAATGATTGCCGCGACGACCGGCTCACGCCGGATGCCGCCGTGGAAAGCGAAGGAAGGCTACGGTTCGTTTAAGCACGAGAACCGCCTTTCCGAAACCGAGATCGCGACGCTGAAAGTTTGGGCAGATCAAGGTGCACCTCGGGGTGCGAAAGAAAAGGAACCAAAACCGCCAACGTTTAGCGGCGGTGAATGGACGCTCGGCAAGCCGGACACGATCATCGAGCCCGAGCGAGCCTACAACCTTGCTCCAGAAGGCGAAGATGTTTACCGAAACTTCGTCATTCCAACCAACTTTGCCGAACCTCGATTTGTACGTGCCATTGACGTAAAGCCAGGTAACAGCAAAGTTGTCCACCACGTCATCATGTTCCTCGACGAGCGTGGAGCATCAGACAAGCTTGTGGCCGGGACAACGGACGGGCAGCCGGGTTACATCGGCCAAGGAGGCGGAGTTGGCTTCATCCCAAGCGGATCGCTCGGCGGATGGGCGCCCGGCATTCGGGCAACCTATCTCAACGAGGGCACGGCCTATCGGATCAATCCCGGTACCCGGCTGGTGATGCAGGTCCACTATCACAAATCTGGCAAACCCGAAACCGACAAGACCCGCGTCGCTCTGTACTTTGCGAAAGAAGCTCCCGAGCGAGAAATGAAGTTGAACTGGTTGTTCAACTTCGCCGTGAACATTCCGGCAGGCGAAAAAGCTTACAAGATGCGCAAAGAGTACGTCTATCGAGAAGACGTGACGATTCACCAAACCATGCCGCACATGCACCTCCTCGGACGGGACATGAAATCATGGTTCGAACTGCCAGACGGCACGGTGAAACCGCTCGTTCACGTCGACGACTGGGACTTCAACTGGCAGCTCAACTATTCCCTCAAGGAACCCTTAAAGCTGCCCAAAGGCACGAAGCAAATTGTCGAAGCGACCTATGACAACTCTTCCGACAATCCTCACAACCCAAACAACCCGCCAAAGCGAGTGACCTGGGGTGAGGAAACGAACGATGAGATGTTTTTGATGGTGACCGCCTACACCTTCGATAGCCCTAGCGCCGCAGCAAACTCTCGCCGAAGCCGGCTCCAAAGTTTGCTGCAGCGCGTTCGCCGCTGAGTTTAGAACCCTCGACCGTTGAAAGCTCGGTCGAGGGATTCTGTGCTCTCGTTTGTGCCCACTAAGCTTCGAATGGCTGGGTACGACACATGGCCATCGAGCCAGCTAATCAGCACCTTATCTCGCTGGAACCGGCCCCAGAGCTGACCTTGGCTTGCGGCATTGGGATAAGTGAAGCTGACCCAAGCCGCAGACGGGGACGAAGCTCCGCTTGGTGGCACGATGCGGTGGAAGCCGACGTCGATCGTTGGGCCAGGCCGACCAGGAGAACCAGTGTCCTTGGCAGTCGCTTCGGCGAATACAACGGTTTGAGAAGGCGACTCGAAGCTGGTAGCTGACTTCCCTGCGTACGACTTCGTGCCAAAGCCCGACACGCTGACGGTGTTGAGGTACTCGGCATTCATGCCGTAGCTGGGCGAGAAGCCGGTGTTGTACCAATACAAAGACGATTGCTTATTCAGTCGACCTCGCCCTTGGCTGTCGGCTTGCGTTGCATCCTCGTTTCTGTCGGCTGGGCAAAGGAACAGGTCTGTGTTTTTCGTGTAGGGTTGGAACAGAACGGGATAGAAGAAAAAGCATGCTCCGCCCTGACAAGCGGTCGGATACTGGGTCGCCAACGGCTCCGCAGGATTGAAGCTGAGCCAGCGCAGCGGAACGATCACATCATCGTAATCTCCAACGTACAAAACGGTCGCGGTCCCTATTTGTTTAACGTTCGACAAACTCGCCGTCTTCTTGGCGGCGTTTTTGGCTTGCGCAAACACGGGGAATAGGATCGCCGCCAGGATGGCGATGATTGCGATAACAACGAGGAGTTCGATGAGGGTGAAGCCGGTTTTGCGACCCATGCATAGAACTATGTAGTTGGGCCCCCAGTCATTCTTGTCAAATTTGATGATGAACCGGACGATCCGTTGATTCTACGCTTGCCAAATATGATGGTAGAGGAATCGTCAGTTTTGTGAAACCACGAGTTTTTACGAGGTGATGGCCGGTTGATGGATCTGCTGACTGGTTTGAATATCGCCAGCTCATGAAGGATTTATCGCCCGGCGCATTTCTATTACTTCCTCGGCGAACAAGTCCGTGTTTGCTCGAAGCCTTTCGTTTTCTGACACCTGCACCACAACCCCAGCGATGAAGAGAATCGCCGCCCCGGCGATGAGCGCGGCCAGGGTTCGCGTTTTCAGATGCTGCATTGGTAAGGAGACCACCATGAGCCACCCAAGCGCAACTAGCGGTCCGAAGTTCGGTTGCAGCGCAAGGGAGGTAACGACAAGCCCGAATGAAAGCGTGACCACGGCACCGGGAAGAATCAGGTGCTTGAGGAGCGGAACAAAGGACATCGCTAACAAAAAGCCCGAGATGATCCAGACGTCGCCAATTTGCCCAAGCGCCGGACCGCCGAGTAGAAAGAGAACACCTGTTCCCAGTGCGACGTAGCCAGCTGCCCTGGGGTGCGGAATCGTCGCGGCTAAGATTGCCGGGGCTAGGAGAACCACGCCAGTCCAAAGTAGCGCCTCGGTGAAATTCTCCATTCCGGAACGGATGAGCAGATACCCCGCAATGATCGCGTAAGGGGCAAGGTTGAGGGATGGTTCTAGTCCCTTCGCGCGTTCGACGAAGGTTCGTATCAACCCTGCGACGGCTACAACAATGAGCAGAACAGCCGCCGCCATTCCTGCTGGTGTCAACGGCAGTCCAAGTGGATTTGTCTCGAACGGGGTGACTCGACCGCTATTGAGTCCGTGCTTAGCCTTCATCAGATCGTCAACCATGTACGCGGCCTCTGGATGAACAACTTTGAATTTGGCTGCCTGCTCGCGAAGATACGGAAGCCGCTTGTCCAGCGGACCGATCGGATTGGACGTTGAAGGATCTACGGCAATTGCAATGTCCATCGCCGTGACGTCAACGAGAATCTCAATCGTCGTGTCAGCGTCGGCGTAAATTCGATGCGCAATAGCTAACCACTCGACCCGACGCGGATCGCTTCGTGGGGCTCCTTTCAATTGGAGCTGTTCGACTTGGCGCAACAGCGACAGATGCGGCAAAGCAATTCCGTAATAGGCGAAGATCCTTGCGGCTTCCCCATCGTACGAATGCCGTTTTAAGTACGTCTGCCAGTTTCGCTCGGCTTCGGGTTGAACGTAGCTGGTGTAGCTGGTTCGGCTTGCGGCAAGCTTTCGATACTGATTCATTCTGTCGGTGTCGGATGCCCCCTCAAACGCGAACATTGCGAGTAATGGAAACAGCATGTTGTCGGGGGCCTTCTCGGCCGCTGAATCAAATTCCTTAACTAACCGCTCCCGTAACTGGCCGGGAATCTGGCGCTCTGTTTTCCCGAACATCGCGGCCAAGTCCCCGGCGCCGTTCCGGGCAAAGATGCCATCGGCCACGGGATCATCCGTCTTGCTCATTAAGTTTGCCGTGCGCTCTAGCGATTCAAATCCACCGTTTCCTCGACGGGTGAAATTTGCAAACTTCGCTGATAGTTCTCGCCGGATTAAGAGTTGGCTCGACGCAAAGGTCTCCTCTAACACTGAAAACTCCCCTCGCAGAACCGCCGCTGTCCGTCGAATGATCCAAGTCGAACTCGGATTCAGGCACACCGCAAGAAACACGGCCAAAGCGGCGATAAGCGAGTAGCGCAACCAGTCTTTTTCGGACAGCTTCACTTCCCTACCTCCGCCTCAAGTGATGCCATCGGCTCAAGTTGTCGGCTCAGAACTGAGGTCCAGGCGAAGGTGGGCTGAACGGAAACGGCGGTCCAGGTTGGTGCGCTTGTACACACCCACGTAAGAACGAAAGCCGTCATCCATACGGAAAGTTCTCGTACCGTTCGGCGCTTTTCAAGCATGGGAACATCAATGTGCACCAATCGAGCTGGCACTTCGGCGTCGTGAAACTGCTCGTAGAATTGCTCTAGCGGATCTTTCATTTCGCCTCCCAAGCATCGCGGAATCTTTCTCGGGCTGTGTTGAGCCGGCTGGCGACGGTCCCTGCTGGAATTTCGAGCGTATCGGAAATCTCTTGGTAGGACAGACCTTCAAAGTAGGACAGAGCCAGAATGGCGCGTGATTCTGTCGGGAGAGACTCCAGTACTAAGCGAACACTCACTTGCCGGTCAACTTGACTTGGGACCTCAATGTCTGGCAGTTCGCTTGAATCCTGGGCCTTTAGGGCCGTGATGGCTCTTCGGACCAGAACCTGACGACACCAAGCCTTAAGATCATTGACCGTGGTCAGCTTCTTGGTCGATCGCCAGCATCGAATCAGGGTCTCCTGCACGACGTCCTCGGCCAAGTCTGGCCGCTGGGTGATGCTGAGCGCGAGTCGATACATCCAAGGCCGCTCGTTCTGCAGGAAGGCATTGACAACATCCTCCGAACGCTTCGCCCGCGCAAAGAGGCCGGAGACGGCGTGCATGGCCTGGAAAACTAGCGACATAAGAATCGCTCCACGTACTCTAGACCCAAGCGTCGGAGAAATTCTTCAAACAAAAAAGGCGCGCCCCAGAATTGGGGCGCGCCTTAGATGAATTAGCTCCTCACTTCTCGCGAAGTGGAAGGCCCATGGCCTTCAGGAAGGCTCGGGCTTCCTCGTCCGTACCGGCGGTGGTGCAGATGATGATATCCATACCGCGGATTCGGTCGAAGGTGTCGTAGGAGATTTCTGGGAAGACCAACTGCTCTTTCAGACCCATCGCGTAGTTGCCGCGACCGTCGAATGACTTCGGCGAGACGCCCTGGAAGTCTCGGATTCGCGGAAGAACCACGGTGACCAGTCGGTCGAAGAAGTGGTACATGCTGTCGCCGCGGAGGGTGACTTTGCAGCCGACCTTGAGCCCTTCTCGAATCTTAAAGTTCGAAACGGCTTTCTTTGCGACGGTTGAGACTGGCTTTTGGCCGGCGATAAGTGCCATGTCTCGCATGGAGTTCTCAAGGTGCTTCGGATCTTTGTCCGATGCGCCGGTACCCATGTTGATCACGATCTTTTCGAGTCGTGGAACCTGCATCACAGACTTGTACTTGAACTGCTCGCGCATCTTAGGCACGACTTCGTCCTTGTACTTAGCCCGGATTCGTGGCTTCGGGAGAGATCCCGCAACCAAAGTCGATGTTTCTTCTTTTGCTTTTCTTGCCATTGTTCTTTGCCTGATTGCTGACCAGGCCCTACTTTGTTATCAGGCTTCGCCAGGAAGCTTTTGGTCAGGGATCAATTCGCCCGACTTCTTTCCGTACCGAAGGATCTTGCCGTCTTCGACGCGTCGTCCAACTCGCGTTGGTTCGTTTGTCTTAGGGTCCAGGAGCATTAGGTTGCTCACGTGGATTGGCATTGGAATCTTAACTCGAGCCGATCGCTCCTGCTGCGTCTTCGCCTTTCGGTGCTTGATCGCAACGTTCAAAGGTAGCGGCTGCTCTGGGTTCTCCGCGTTCTCCTTGAGGATGATCGCCTTTTGTTCTCGTGGCGAAATCGCCGCGATGAAACCGGTTTCTCCCTTATCCTTCCCAGCGATGACAACTACCTTGTCTCCGCGTCGAAGTTTCAGCTTGATCGGCTTCTTCTTCATTGCCTTAAATTCTGCTTTGGTTGGCATGTTTACAGCACCTCCGGTGCCAGCGATACGATCTTCATGAAGTTCTTATCGCGAAGTTCTCGGGCCACTGGTCCGAAGATTCGGGTACCTCGTGGTTCCAGGTTTGCGGGGTTGATGACAACGCAAGCGTTTTCATCGAACCGTAGGGTGCTGCCATCGCGGCGTCGAACCGGTCGCTTGGTTCGAACGATAACGGCCTTGATGACTTCTCCCTTCTTAACCGGCATGTTTGGCGTTGCAACCTTAACGGAAGCTACGATCACATCGCCGATTCGGCCATATCGCGGCTGGGAGCCCTTGAGGACGCGGATGCACATGACATCGCGTGCGCCGCTGTTGTCGGCGACTTTTAATCTTGTAAATTGCTGAATCATCGGTTTGCTCCAATTCCAGAGGCCGTCTCGAACAATCGAGGTGGGCGTGGATGGTTTGGGGCCAAAGTTGGCCCCGTTGGGTTACTTGACCTTCTCGAGGATTCGGGTAACGCGCCATCGCTTTTCTTTCGAAAGCGGGCGAGTTTCCATAATCTCGACAGTGTCTCCTTCGTCGCAGCCCAGCAAGTCGTGAGCCTTAAATTTCTCGGATCGGATAACGACTTTGCCGTACAGCGGGTGCTGCACACGTCGGGTGACGCGGACGACGGCCGTCTTCTCCATCTTGCTAGAGGTTACGATGCCTCGGCGGACTTTACGTCGGCCTCGCTCTTCCGTAACTTCCGCAACCTCAGTGGTTTCTACCTGTGGGGTTTCTTCAGCCATTCGCATTTCCTCGCTTCTTCTCGGTGATGATCGTGAGCATCCGAGCGATGTTATGTCGTCGGGCCTTCAAGCTGGTCGTATCGGTAACGCGACGGAAAACCAGGTCGCGGCGAGCGTTGTAGAGGTTGATTCGCTCTTGGCGAATCAACTCTTCAAGCTCTGGAACCGACTTCTCTCGGAGATCAGGTGCTTTCGTTTCTTTCATTCTTCGGTGGTCTCCGTGGTTTCCGTCGATTCAACCGTTTCCATGGCTTCCGTAGCTTCTACGGCTTCCAAGATTTCGGTCGGGAACGCGGTGGTTTCGGTTACGTTCACGTCGGTCACTTCGAGTCCTAGGGGTTCAGCTTCAACGACTTCCGCCGTCTTCACTGCCTTCAGGGTCCGCTGTCCGCCGCGCATTGCCAAGTCCTTCGCCATGTCGGCTTTGGTCATGAACTTACAGCGCATTGGCAGCTTGAAGATCGCAAGTCGCATGGCTTCCTTCGCCACTTCAAGCGGAGGGCCCGCCATTTCGAACAGGACTCGGCCTGGCTTCACGACGGCTACCCAGCCTTCGATCGGCGCCTTACCCTTACCCATTCGGGTTTCGAGTGGCTTCTTGGTGTAGGACTTATCTGGGAAGATTCGAATCCAGACTTTTCCGCCTCGCTTGATGTGGCGGGTCATGGCAATTCGAGCGGCTTCGATCTGTCGGCTGGTGACCCACTGTGGATCCTGCGACACTATCGCGTAATCGCCGAAGGCGATGGTGTTACCGCGATTTGCCCGGCCGCACATGCGTCCTCGGTGCATCTTTCGTCGGTTACCTTTAACTCGCTTTGGCATTAACATTAGGCTTCACCTCCAGGATTTGCAGCCGGTGCTGCTCCTTGGTCTTGGGCTGGCGCGTTCTCGTCTCGGGTTCGCGAGAACGGTCGTCGCTCTCGATCTCCGTCTTCGCGCCGTGGTCGTCGTTCGCGTCGCTCTTCACGTGGACCTTCAGCAAGCTCTCGCATGCGTCGCTCCGGAAGAACTTCACCCTTGTAGATCCAAACCTTAACTCCGACCGTTCCGTAGATGGTCTTTGCGACGGCAAGGCCGTAATCAATATCGGCTCGAATCGTGTGGAGTGGAATCTTTCCGAGCTTGTCGCCTTCCGATCGTGCAATTTCCGAACCGTTCAATCGACCGGAGATGAGAACCTTGATTCCTCGTCCGTTCATTCGGGTGACTCGGGTCATGGCCTGTCGCATGGCTCGTCGGTGGCTGACTCGCTTTTCAAGCTGAGCAGCGATGTTCTCTGCAACCAGCTGAGCGTCGAGTTCTGGCTGGCGAACTTCCGTAACGTTCACCTGAACCATGCTCGTTGGGTCGCCTTGGCGGACCAGCTTGTTCAGGATATAGGAAAGCTCGTCGATTCCCTTCCCGCCGCGGCCGATGATGGCACCTGGGCGAGAAGTGAATACGTTCACCTTAACTCGATTGGCTGCTCGCTCGATCTCAACTCGGCTAACGATGCCAAGACCGGTTCGCATCTTGATGAACTCACGGATTCGGTGGTCCTGCAGAAGGGCGGCTGCGTAGCCTTTCTTTCCGTAGTACCAGTTCGAATCGAAACCACGAATTACGCCGACGCGAAGGCCGACTGGATGGATTTTCTGACCCATTACTTGTTCTCTCCTTCTTCGGTCGGTGCCGGGGTGGCTTCTGCGGCGGCTTCAGTTTCAGCGGCGGCTTGCGTCACTTCGACGGACTCCACAACTTCGGTGACTTCCTCGCTGGTGATTTCCGGCGTTGTGACTTCCTCAACCACTTCGGCTACTGGGGCGGCCGCTTCTGGAGCTGCTGGTGCAGATCCCTTCTTGCCACGCTTGCCGGCCAGAGTTGGTCGCGGCTTGGCCTTGGTGCCGTGCGGCTTAACGGTCTGCTCGCCATCGTAATCCTCAACCGTCACGGTGATGTGGCTGGTCTTCTTAAGGATTCGATTGCCTCGACCCATTGCGCGGGCCTGCATTCGCTTCATGTGCGGACCTTCGTCTACAGCAATGTTCGAAATGCGGAGCAAGTCAGGGCTAATGCCGTGATTCTCCTGGGCGTTGGCCATGGCCGAAACCAGAACCTTGTGCAGAGCCTTCGCACCCTTGCTTGGGTGGAATCGAAGCTTGTGGGCCGCGAGCGCAGCGGGCGCTCCTCGGACTTCGCGGGCAACGAGCCGGACTTTTCGTGGCTGTACCCGGATAAATTTTGCAACTGCTCGAACTTCCATGATTTCCCCTCCTCTTAGCGGAGTTTCACTCCTCGCTCTGGGAGGCCGCCGGCGTGACCCTTATAGGTTCGCGTTGGCGCAAATTCACCGAGCTTGTGACCGATCATATTTTCGGTAACAAACACGGGCACGTGCTTCCGTCCATCGTGCACCGCAAAGGTGTGTCCAATGAAATCGGGAATGATTGTCGATCGTCGACTCCATGTCTTGATGAGTCGCTTTTCGTCCTTTTCGTTGAGCAGGACCACCTTGTTTAGCAGGTGATCGTCAACGAAGTAACCTTTTTTTAAACTTCTTGCCATATTCCTCCGTTATTAATCTCAGCGGCGAAAATACTGCTGAGACAAGTTAATCGGTGCCTAATCCCTAATCTCGGTCGGGCACAAACAGGAATGGTACCCAACCTTGTGTATCTAATGCAACCTGACTGTCCGCGCCGGTTTATGGTTGCGCTGAGAGCCAAGAATTCCCTGGAGATATCGGAAATTGGCACCCTCTAAACAACAAGAAGGAGACCACGAGCAATCGTGGTCTCCATCTTTGTTTTCGCGACTTTACTTCTTGTCGCGGCGTCGAACAATGAACTTGTCCGTTCGCTTGTTGCTTCGGGTTTTTTCGCCCAAAGACTTGTTGCCCCATCGGTCGACTGGACCCTTCTTTCGTCCAACCGGCGACTTGGCTTCACCACCACCGTGTGGGTGGTCTCGTGGGCTCTTAACGACACCACGAACGTGTGGCTTTCGGCCAAGGCCTCGAGCTTTACCGGCTTTACCCAGTGCTTCGTTCTCGTGCTCTGCGTTACCCACTTCTCCTACCGTTGCGCGGCAAGTGTTGTGGACCATTCGCATTTCTCCGCTTGGAAGTCGAAGGGTGACATACATGCCTTCCTTCGCCATAACCTGTGCGGATGCTCCGGCAGATCGAACCATCTGGCCGCCCTTGTTTGGCTGAAGCTCAACGTTGTGAACCAGGGTTCCCAACGGAATGTTCTTCAACGGAAGTGCGTTGCCGGGCAGAATGTCTGCCTGTGCGCCGCTTTCCACCAGAGTGCCAACTTCGAGGCCCTTTGGAGCGAGGATGTATCGCTTTTCTCCATCAAGATAGTGAAGAAGAGCAATTCGGCAAGTTCGGTTCGGATCGTATTCGATCGCGGCGACCTTCGCCTTCACTTCGTCCTTCGTTCGCTTGAAGTCGATGATTCGGTATCGCTGCTTGTTACCGCCGCCACGGTTGAACGACGTGATTCGTCCGAAGTGGTTACGTCCACCAGACTTTGGCTTAGCTTTCGTTAAGCTTTTCTCTGGCTTCGATTTTGTAACCTCGGAGTAATCCGCGCCGATCATATGGCGTCGGCCAGGCGATGTTGGTTTGTACTGTTTGGTCGGCATCTTAGACTCCGTAGTCCTCCAGCAACTGCCCCTTCTTCAAAGTAACGATTGCCTTCTTTCGGTCTGGCTCGTAGCCGGCACTCTTTTGGGAGCGGCGTCGCTTCTTACCGAGAACGGTCATGGTTCGAACGCTCGTTACCACGATCGAGTCATCCTTCTGGCGACCATCGTTGTAGATGGCTTCAATCGCTTTCTTGATTTCGATCTTGTTCGCGGTGTGCTGAACAATGAAGGTGTATTTGCGAACCAATTCCGATTCTTCTCGGATCTTAGGATCGCCGTAGCTCAACTCAACCGACTTCTCGGTGATGTGTGGCTGAACGATGATTTCGTAAGGATTTTTCACTTAGCCCAAACCTCCTCGATTCGATCGAGAGCTGCCTGTACGATGATGATGTTCTTTGCGACCATCAGATCTCGGGCGGAGAACGCTTGGCTCTTTTCGCTTTGATCGACGGTAGGTGCGGTTCGAACTTCCACGTTCTGCAGGTTTCGGAAGCTCTTATAAGTTGCTTCGTCGTACTGCGGAAGGATGATGAGGATTCGGCGTGCGCCTTCGAGACCAAGGTTCTTAAGGAATGCGGTTGCATCCTTGGTTCGAGGAACATCGAACACCAGCGAATCGATGATGGTCACGTTGCCAACTTCTGCCTGAGCGCCAAGAACGCCAAGGATAGAAGCTCGTCGCTCCTTCTTGTTGACCTTCTTTTCGTAGTCTCGAGGCGTAAGGGCGAGAGCCATACCACCGTGGGCATAGTGAGGAGCTCGGATGGTTCCCTGTCGGGCGTTACCGGTCTTCTTCTGCTTGTACGGCTTTCGACCACCACCACGAACTTCACTTCGGGTCTTGGTCTTCTGGGTGCCTTGTCGCTTGTTGGCTTCTTCGGCAACGACCACGCGGTGAAGCGAGGTCATGCTAACGCGGACGGTATCGAAGTTTGGCGAGAGCGTTCGCTTGCCTACTTCTTTTCCATCGCGGCTTTTAACAATCAGTTCTGCCATTAGTTGCCCACCTTGTTGATGGTGACGAGGGCTCCGTTCGGTCCGGCGACGCTTCCGCTAACCATGATGAGGTTTCGCTCGGCATCGACCTTCACAACCTTGAGTCCCTTTTGAGTAACGGTATCCGTACCCATTCGACCTGGCTTTCGAACGCCCTTGAAGACGCGCTGAGGACCAGTTGCACCGCTCGAGAGCGGCCGTCGGTGAGTCATGTAACCGTGAGTCATGTGCTGACCTTTGAAGTGATAGCGCTTGACGCCACCCTGGAAACCTTTACCTTTGCTGGTGGAGGTGACCGTGATCACTTCGCCGTCGGCGAAAATGTCTGCCTTGATTTCCTGTCCGAGTTCGAACGGCGATTTGCCGCTAAGTCGAAACTCGCGCAGGGTTCGAAGGTTCTTTGTTAAACCGGCTTTCTTCAAGTGACCGTGCTTTGGGAAGGTGAGGTTTTTATCGCTCATCTCTTCATAGCCAACTTGAACTGCCGAATATCCGTCTTTCTCTTCTGTTTTGATTTGGGTAACGAAGACAGGACCAGCCTCTAAAACCGTGACCGGAATCATTTTTCCGTCCTCGGAGAAGAGGTGAGTCATGCCCACTTTTCGCCCTAAAATGCCTGGTAGCATCGAATCTCCTTCGCTTCGCCGCAACGATCAGTCGATTTGTTCCGTCAGGAATAGTGGCGTTGCCCATTAAACGGGGCGCCCGACAATCGTCGCTCTGAAGCATGCGCAACCAAACCTCTCGGTG
>CAMAPH010000029.1:0-37260 GCA_945859975.1 Chthonomonas calidirosea | reverse complement strand
GCCATGTTGTTGAAGTTGATCGTTTTCAGCGGCTTGACGTCCGTTGCATTCACCCAGAACACGCGCGTGCTTCCGTTGAGCGTGTTGCTGGAAACGTTCACGTTGATGTTGTTCATGTCCGAACAGTCAATGCGCTGATCGTTCATGACTTCGATGGCTTCGCTTCGTTGAAGCCAGAGTGAGCTCTGGGTACCAACCCAGCTACCGTCCATCGTCGTGATCAGCTTTCCGTTTCCGAGACGCTGAAGCGAGCCCGCGATGCTGCCAGAAACGTGGGCGTCGTAGCCGTTGAAAACCTTTTTGACGTTCCCGCTCTTGGTGATATTGCCGCACATCCAAAGGCCGATATTGCCGATGGTGTTCACCTTTCCGGGAGTGGTGTGCTGGTTGATTTCGTATGGCCCTTGCCAAGTCCCGCAGATCGCGACTGGACCTTCGCTGTGTCCGCCTTGGGTGGTTGCACCGTTGAAGACGAGCGCGTTGAAGTCGCAACCATCGGTCGAGGTCGAACCGCCTCCGGTGATCTTCACTTCAAGAGAAGCTTTTCGGATGGCTCCACCAACTCTGGCCGTGGAGTTGAGATATACCGGTCCGGTGCCGGTCCATGCCGTTGTGCCGTACGGCGTAGTGGAGGCATAAACCCAGAAGTCGCCAACTGCTCCATCCACCGAGCCCTTTCTGCCTCGGAAAGGCTCGCCAGTAATCTGGGTTGGAGCGGTAACCCAGGTCGATGCGGTGCCAGAGGTAGACCGGGACGCGATCGCCGCCATTTCATCATTCAAAGCGGCTTCGGCAATGAGAAGAGCCGCTTCAGAGTTCGCTCGCGAAACGGAAAGGTCGTAATGCGCACCGGCGGTGGTGAGAGCACCAACCACGAGGGCCGATCCGACCGCAGACATGATGAGAACGGCGGGCAATACCGATCCCTTGTTGTTCAATTTCAAAGCAACTTTCATTGGAGGCAGGGCTTCCTTGGGAACGGAATCAGCCTCTCCTTAACTTGTACCGCTAAAGAGTGACACCTGAATCCGGTACCGACGAAGATTATTACGTCTTGTGTAGGAAATATGTGCAGCCTGGGTAGAAAATTTGAGGGCTACATAGAAAATTATGTCGTTATCGGAAACAAACTAGGTTTGGATTCCGATAACGACACAGACGGGCTACTTGTAGGGGTGATTACTTGGCTGGAACGAGTCGAATGACCTTGTCCGGCTGGTTCAGGGCCACGTAAACGAAGCCGTCAGGCCCGACGGCCACTTCGCGAATGCGTCCCATGCCGTGGATCAGTTCTTCCCGCTCGATGAGGTTGTCGCCATTCACGCGAATTCGATCGAGGTTCTGCCCTGCGAGTCCACCAGCAATGAGGTCTCCGTTCCACTGTGGGAACGCCTTGCCGCGAGCATAGTCAAGACCGCTAGCGCCGATGCTAGGGAGCCATCGGAATACCGGCAAGGTGATCTTCTGCTCTGGCGTCGGCCATGGAGTCTGGAAGGGTGAGTCGTTGTAATTGATGCTGAAGGCAACCACGGGCCAACCGTAGTTCGCGCCCTTCTGAATCCGGTTGACTTCGTCGCCGCCGCGTGGGCCGTGCTCGGTATCCCAGAGGTTGCCCTTTGCATCCATCGTGAGACCCTGCTGGTTTCGGTGGCCGAGGCTCCAGATTCCGGGAATGGAATCGGTGACGCCTACGAACGGGTTGTCCGATGGAATCTTGCCGTCTTCCTTCACCCGATAAATCTTGCCGTACGGGTTGGTGAGTTCCTGGGCGAGCATGTTGCCGCCTCGCTCTCCTACCGCAAAGAAGATGTTGCCCTTGCCATCAAAAACGATTCGGCTACCAAAGTGCGCGCCGGAGCCGTTGTAGAACTTCTGCGGAGCTTCCCAGACCGTTTCCTCGCTACCCCAGGTGGCTTTATCTCCCGAGATTTTGAGTTTTCCTCGGACGATCTTGGTCATTCCACTTCGGTTTCCGTCCTTTCCCGGGTCGGTGAAGGACAGGTAAACCCAGCCGTTCTTCGCGTACTGAGGATGGACGGCGACTTCCATCATTCCGCCCTGGCCGAGCTCTACACTTTTTGGCAAACCGTCGATCGTGCCGATGACCTTCCCGTCTTTGGCCACGGTGATGCTGCCGGGGCGGTTTGTGATCATCATGTGTCCGTCTGGCAGCCAGTCAATTCCCCACGGGGTCTGAAGGCCATTGCCCTGATCAATCACGGTTTCAACCCGGTAGTTGTGGTACTTCGACTTGTAGACGCCGTCCGTGGCTTTCGGCGAGCCGTTCATCTGGCGAAGGCCGCGGCCCTGCAACTCTCGAATGTGGACGACTAACGCCCAGCACTCTTTGTCCGAAAGGGTCTCGCCGTACGCGTCCATTCCGGCGCTGGCAACACCGTTCTTGATCGCGTCATAGAACGGCTTGTCCCACTTCTGCTCAAACTTTTCCGCCTTAAGGAGCGAAGGAGTGCCGCCACCACCGCCTTCGGCATTCTCGCCGTGGCACTTGGCGCATGTGTCGTTGTAGAGGCGCGTTACGTTAACCGCACGCTGACCTTGCTCGGCTCGAGGTTGAGCAACGGAGTTTGGAGCGGTCTTTGCGTTTGGAGCGCTATCGGCACCGAGCATGCAGGCCCAGGTAACGGTGCCTCCGGCGATGAGAGCGAGGGGAGCGAGCAGCTTTGCCACGAGGTGAATTTACCTAGTTGCCAAACGACACTCGCCAAAGTGACTTAGTTTTTCGCGCCGTCTTTGATCCATGCCTCGATGGCCGCGATTTCTGCCTCCGGCAATGGACCGGCTGGCGGCATCTGCTTCTTGCCGTTTCGAGCCCGAAGCACATCTACAAGCACGCTGCCTTCTGGATTACCGGCAACCAAGATTGGGCCGTGCGAGCCGCCTTTCTGGATCGACTCGTAAGAGACCATGCTCACGCCATCTTTTGGATTTGTCGCGCCATGGCAGCCGGCGCACTTGGACGCAAACGTGGTTTGTACGGCGGCGAAGTTGGAACCGACCGCTGGTGAACCGGTCGCGGGCGTTGATGACGTGGTCGGTGCTTCTGAATTGGACTGGCAACCAACAACAACGATGGTAAGGGCGGCGCAGACGGGCAGAAGCATTTTCATGACTGGCCCATTGTTACCCCGTATTCGCAAAATTAGGTGTTTGAGGCTCCGAACGTTGAAGATTCGAGGCGAGTAAATTGTTTTGATGCCCGAGATCTCCTTTGATCGCTACTACCGCTACGACGAACTGACCGAACTTCTGCACCTAATTGAGGCAGAGAACCCCGGGTTCGTAACGGTAAGCAGCATCGGGAAGTCTTTTGAGGGCCGCGACATCTGGCTCGTGACGATCACGAATGCTGAGACCGGCGCTCCGCAAGACAAGCCCGCGTTTTGGGCAGACGGCAACATCCACGCCAGCGAAGTCAGCGCATCCAGTGCGGTGCTCAAGATCATCGAAAAGCTTCTCGGAGATCAAAAGGCGATCTTGGATGAGCGCACTTTCTATCTCGTCCCGAGGGTGAGCCCAGACGGTGCGGAGTGGGCACTTGCAGACGTCCCGAAGATTGTCCGCAGCGGAACAAAGGCATATCCTTACGACGAGGACGACTACTACGGCCTTGAACGGCAAGACATCGACGGCGATGGCCGAGTGCTCAACATGCGCGTTCCAGACCCGAACGGCGCCTGGGTGATCAACGAGCAAGAGCCGCGATTGCTGCGACGTCGGGAGCCGGGCGAGAAGGCCGAGAAGACTTACCGAGTTCTGGCCGAAGGCAAGTTCCACAACTTCGACGGCCTAAAAATGCGGACCAACCGCGTGAAGCAAGCCCTCGACTTCAACCGAAACTTCCCGAGCGCGTGGCGGCAGGAGCATGACCAAGTCGGTGCGGGCCAGTATGCGACCAGCGAACCAGAAATTCGAGCGTTGGTCCAAGCGATTTACGATCGCCCCAACATCTGCGGCGCGATTTGTTTCCACACGTATTCGGGTGTTTTGCTGCGTCCACCAAGCCGGATGGCGGACACGGACATTCCGGCCGAAGACCTTTGGTCGTACCAAAAGCTCGGAGCGAAGGGCAAAGAACTCACGGGCTACCCGGACATCTCGAACTACCACGAGTTTCGCTACCATCCGAAGGAGATCATCACCGGCACCTTTGATGACTGGATGTACGAGCATCGGGGTGTTCACGCCTGGACAGTCGAAATCTGGTCCCCGCAGCGGCAGGCGGGGATTACGGATTACAAGTACATCGACTGGTTCCGAGAGCACTCCATTGAGCAGGACATTCAGTTGCTCAAGTGGGCCGATGAGCAGTTGGACGGCAAGGGCTACATCGACTGGTATCCGTTCGAGCATCCGCAGCTCGGGCCGGTTGAGCTCGGTGGATGGGACGCACATTACGCTTTCCGAAACCCACCATTGAAGTACCTTGAAGACGAAATTTCCCCGCTAGCAGACTGGGCGATCTGGCACGCGAGCACCGGGCCCCGCCTTACCTTCCGGGACCTTGTCGTTACCGAGGTTGGTGGTTCGTATCGCGTCAGGTTGGCCGTTCAGAACGCCGGCTGGCTCCCGACGAACGTCACCGAAATCGCGAGCAGACGGAAGCATTGTCGTGGAGTGATTGGCGAAGTCAAGCGCGTTGGAGACGAAGATCGAGATTCAACCTTCGAGCCAGAGTGGCTCGTTAGCGGCCTATTGCGATCGATTGGGCAACAGCTCAAGGGTTACAGCCACATCGCCGCCGGCGGCTGGGGTTGGAGTAGCGATGTGACCGACGACGTCGCCGTGTTCGAGTGGGTGCTGAAGCCTGGGACCTACGAACTCAGCGCCCGGCACGATCGCGCCGGGGCCGTGGTTCGTACGGTCACCTTGGGCTAGGCCGTTTCACTCTTCGGTTCGCCAGAGACCCCAGATGTGGGATTCTTCCCAGTCTTCGGTGGTCTCTTTCCCGGCAAGCCGAAGGCCGGTGAGGATAAGACCGACGTGCCAGCCTTCGTGCCAAACCATGTGCTGAAGAAACAGCACCGGGTTCTCGTAGGCTCCTTTGCCGATGGAGCCATGGATGATCGCATCGCTCACCGCCACTCGGACGGCGGCCGCACTGTCGTTTAGATGGCTCTTAATCGCGGCGAGGTCATCGATAGGGGTTTCCCAGCCGTCGGTGAACGTCCGGCCAAGCTTTGATGCGCGGTTAGGGTCGAAATCCGAGAGCCAGTGGCGACGGACCTGGTGAATGTGAGCGAGCTGCTGGTCGAGGGGCCAGCCATCGGGCGAAGGCAGCGCCTTGCGGGTCTCTTCCGTCACCAACTGGGCAACGGAAGCTACGATGCGCGCCTGGCGATCCCAAGAGTCAAGCAGGTCGTTAGTGAGTTCTTGGACGGTCATGTTCATTTGCCCTCGTTTGCACTGGTGCGGGTAGCGTGCGCATTCCATCCCTTGAGGGCGAGGCGCTCGTACGGATGGTTATAGCCGGATTCCATCACGTCATTGCCGGCATGCAGTTGCACGAGGACAGTCTTTCGGACCTCAGATGATCGGTTTGGCATAGAGCCATGAATCGTGAAGTAGTGGAAGAAGAGGACATCTCCGGGCTCTGCTTCGATGATCGTCGCGTTCTCAAGCGGATATTGGAGGAGCAGGTCGTTTTCGATGCTGCCGTAGGTGTCGGCAATGCGGCCGAGCTTATGAGAGCCAGGGTAGACCCGCAGACAGCCCATTTCATCGGTCGCCTTTGAAACGTGGACGATGCCCGCGATCATGCTGTCGAGCTGGGTCGGGAAGTAGTTCCAGTCTTGGTGCATGGGGAACGGCGCGCCCAGTTCGCTAGGCTTTTGGAACAGTTTGCTGTGATGAAGGATGATGTCCGGTCCGAGGATGTCGGCCGCGATGCCAAGGAACTTGTCGTGCATCATCGCGCGCAGCCAAGCCGCGCTGTACTGCTGGACGTTGTGGGTGTGAATCACAACCAGGTCTTTCGCGCCGATCCGGTCAACTTCGGGGCCAGACCATGCGGCATTGATGTGCTCACCGCTCCCAAGCAGTTGCGAGACAATTCGATCAAAGTCAACCTCCAACTCGGCAACTTCGGCAGGAGAGAACACGCCTTTGGCGAGGTAGTAGCCGTTCTCGGCAAAGAATCGACCAATCTCGGTATCGGCGACGGGAGGAGTGAAGGGCTGGGCAGCATCGACGGACATCGCCGCTATATTAGTCCAATCCGGTCATGGCGGAAAGGGGGCAGGTACCGTCTTGGTTGATGTTGCGCCCAGATGATCTGTTGCTCGTGATGGGGATCATCGCGGGAGCAATTTTGACCGCCGTTGCGATCGGCGGTGTTTTTTTCTTGAAGTGGCGAAACCGCGATCGGGTCGTTCGTCAAAAGCAGAAGGACCGCGAGCTCGAAAGGAACGGAGACTCCCAGGACGCCTAGGACGGCGATTCTGTCGGTGCTAATCTATCCGTAATGCAGAGCGCGGCAAGGGTCGGTTTATTCGTAGTGATCTTTTTAGGATTGCTGCTCGGTGCCTATGCCGTTTTGGGCCAAAGTGTCTTTGCTCCGAAGGTCTCCCGCTACTACGCTGAGCTTGATGACGTTGCCGGAATGGCACCGGGCTCCCGAATCCTCGTGGCCGGGGTCAAGGTCGGAAACATCGGCGAAGTCGAACTCGTCTCGCCGACAAAAGCTCGCTTAACCCTACTTCTTGATCCCAAGTTCAAGCTTCCGACGGGCACAATGGCCGAGGTTCCGACATCGCTGATCGGCTTTGGCGATAGTGCGTTGGTGCTCAAGCCACCGGCCGAAGCCAACGGGTTCGTGGCCGAAGGTGGAACGATTGCCGGTCGCAAGGCTGGCGCGCTGGATGGAATTCTGCCCGACACCGAGCAGACCATGAAAGAGTTGAACGCAACCTTGGTGGAAGCTCGAAAGGTCCTCGCCGATCCAGCCTTGACAAAGGACGTTAAGAAGCTTCTCAGCAATACCGAAAAGACGATCGGTAGCTTTGGCCGATTGGCTGATCGCATGGACATGCTGCTGGCCAAGAACGATCAGTCCGTAAACCTGGCGCTGACTCGGGGAGCCGCGGCGGTGGCGGACGTCCAACGAATCACTGCCTCCGTCGCGAAGATGATGGAAGAGGGGACGATTCAGAAGGACACCAAGCAGATCCTTGGCCAGCTGGTCGAGACGAGCAAGAAGGCCGATCAGCTGGTCGCGAATATGAACTCACTCGTCGCCGATGGCAGCCTGAAATCAACGACCGCGAACGTTGCCGAGATCACGAACACGGGAAAGAGCATCGCGGCGAACGTCGACGAAATGACGAAGACTGGCAAGTCGATTGCCGAGAAGGCGGACAAGATCACGGAGAACGGGGTCACGATTTCCGCCAACGTTGTTGACCTTACCGAGCGCACGAAGAAGGTGATCGACGGCGCGGTCGAGATTGAAGGGCAGGTTAAGTCTTTGCTCGACAAACTGGGTGGCGTGCTCGGGCCAAACAAGGGGCCAAAGATTCCGCCAGTGACCACCTCGATGGACCTGATGCGCGAGACCGAACCCGGCCGATACCGCACGGACTTTAATGCTCGCGTCGGTTTAGGACAGGGCCATACGCTTGATATCGGCCTTTTCGATGCCTTCGAAGGCAACAAATTGACGGTTCAATACGGCACTCCGGTCGACTCGAAACTAAGTTATCGCTACGGCATCTATGCGGCAAAGGCGGGACTTGGGGTAGATTATCAGATCGCGCCGAAGCTATTTTTGCGCAACGACCTTTGGAATATTAACAATCCAAGGTACGACGCTCGGCTTCGCGCAGATTTCGGTGGTGGGCTTTACGGCTGGATGGGCATGGATCGCATCTTCCAGAAGAACAGTCCGACCTTTGGAATCGGAATTCGACGATAGGTCCAACTTGGACCGCGCGTGACCCGGCATGCCTGGTCAAGCCCTGACGATACAAGGAGCAAAATGAAAGTAATTCTCAAGCAAACCGTGCCTAAGGTTGGAAAAGAAGGCACCGTAGTCAATGTCGCGGACGGATTCGCCCGCAACTTCCTTTTCCCACGCGGACTCGCGTACCTCGCCGACAAGAAGCAGATCGAAGCGCTGAACAAGCGAAACGAGCGAGTTGCGGCCAAGACCGCCGGCCTCAAAGCCGACGCCGAAGCCCTCAAGGCGAAGATCGAAGGCAGCATCATTCGACTTCCCGGCCAGGTCGGCGCCATCCAAGGCAAGCTGTACGGTGCCATCACCGCACAGGACGTCACCGACGCGATCAAGGAACAGCTTGGCCTGTCCCTTGAAAAGAAGAACGTCGCGCTCGTCGAGCCAATCCGCCGTCTGGGCGAGTTCGCCGTCGAACTGGACCTTCACCGCGACGTTGATGCGAACATCACCGTCGTCGTCTTCGACCCGAACGCACCAGTAGTAGCCGCTCCGGCTGCCCCAGTCGAAGAAGCTCCGGCTGAATAAGTTCTGACCTGAGAGAAGCGCGTCCGAGAGCAACATGCTCTGGACGCGCTTCTTTGTTTCAAGGTTTGTTCACCAATCGCGCTTTTTTGTTCGGACGAGGTCGATTATGTTTTCCTTCCCTTCCTCGACTTGCGTCACGACGGTTTCACTCGTTCCGTCGGACAGGTAGATGCTGATTTCTCCCGCAGGAACCCGGAGTTGATATCGTCCCATTTCATCGGCAAGAACAGTTTGCACCCACGCTGAACTGGTCGGGTGTGCTCTGCTGTAGAACGCCACTTCTGCGCGATGTACTGGCTTTCTACTCGCATCACGAACGGTACCGGAAACAATCACGCCGGTAATGAGTTCAAAGTTCTGACCGGCTTGATTCTTACCGGGAAGGACCTTAACGCGTTCCTTGGCAACTGCGGTTGCAGGCGCTTGAACCCGGTGACCGAAGTCGATCAGAACGTTGTACGTTGTAGGAAGGAGCCGTTGCACGGTGTATCTGCCATCGATGTTCGTGACCGCGGTGCCCCAACCTTCAGCTTCGCTATCATTGGTGCCTTGTGCACCCACTAAGATTCCAGCAACCGGGTTTCCATTTCGAGTGACGCGACCGGAGATCGAGCCTGCAGCACGGAGCTGCTGCCACTTTGCGACCGTTTCTCCCTTGGTACCCAGCTGAATATCGTCTTGGAACACCGGCGGAGCGATGCTGAGATCGTTCACGTCGAGACGAACAGAGCATCCTGCCGGCAACCCTCTAAACGAATAGTTCCCCTGTTTGTCGGTTCGAGTTATGATTTTAAAATAGTCATTTTTCTGTTCAAGAATAAGTGCATCGCGAGGAAAGCTGGAATTCGCGGGTTTCGGACCGAGAATTAAACGGATGGAAACTTCCATTTCCTTCGCTGGTGTGCCATCTGGGCGCAGCAACTGTCCCTTGAGCTTTTCCAGAGGGAATAGCTTTACTTCTGTCACCTTCTTTACTGATGGCCACAATTGGGCCCATCCGAATCCCGCATCCGAATCAACGATCAGTCGGCCCGTGTGCGCGGTATCGAGCAACTCGGGAACGATGACTTGACCGTTCTTGATTGGGAGGTACAGCGCGTCTTTACGTGTTCCTACTTCCGTGTGGAACCAGACCGCGCCAGAGGTGATCGGTCTTCCCGCGGAGTTCAGAATCGTTACGGCGCCTCCATACGGCTCCTCCACAAACGTGAACTGGCGGCTCAGTTCATCTTGATCCTTGGGCGCGGCGATAAGGACGCCAACTGCGCCGCAAAACACGGCACCCAGCGCAATTAAAATGTACTTAGCTCGCTGGTTTTGTGGTGGTTGATTCGGAGAGAGGATTGCGGCAATTCGCCGCTTGAGCCCGGAGCCCTTTCGAACCATGCCAACGGCTAGTGAAGGAATACGTTCTTGTTGCAGTCCTTCGTGTAGCGCCACGAGCGCTCTTGCATACTCCGTAACCAACGTTTGACGGTTTGTCGCATTCGCATTCACGGCAATTCGATCGCAAACCTCCTCCGATGCCTCAAGCATCGGTTTCCGCAAGGTCCAGAGCAGAACTTGTGGCCACAACACGATGGTCAGCACGCGATGCAAGAGCAGGAAGCCGAGGTCGCGATTGGTCACGTGGGCCAGCTCGTGCCGCAGGACCAGCTCCAGGGTCGGATCTGGATTGACAGCTAGAGCTTCGGGAAGGAAAATGGTTGGCCGAATCACGCCGGTTACGAACGGAGATCGTATGGCGCCGCCGGTTCGCGCGACAATCTTTTGGTGACCTAGTTGAGCGACAAGGTTTTCAAATTCTGGCGACGTCCATGATCGGGACTGCTGCTTTAGTCGACGAAGCTTGACCAGACCGGCAGCGAGATATAGGCTTCCGACAAGCACTCCGACCATCCAGACGGTCAAGGCGACGGGTAACTCAGGAAGGAACTTCGTTGCGGGCGGTGCCGATTCGACGGTGGGTTGGGTCATCACCGACGGCAGGGTAGAAGCCTGGGCCGGAGCGGGCAGGCTTGGTAACGTGACGCGCGCGCTGGGCCGTGGCAGGTTGGCGGGCGGCTGGTTGAAGCTCCAGACCGAGAAGGCGGCGAGGGCGACGCAGCCCACGAGCGTGGCGCGGATGATCGCTTGGCGCAGAGCCGGACTGCGCTTGAGGAACAAGAGGCCGACATGCGCTGCCGCGATCAGAATTGCGGACTGAACGAGAAAAAGGAGGAAGGCGTTTTCGATCACTTTGTCATCTCCCGCTCGCGGGCTTCGATGAGTTGCTTAATGTCGCGGAGTTCTTCGGCGGACACGGTTTCGTCTTCCAAAAGGTGGGCAAGGAGGCCGGACAGTGAGTTGTCGTAAACCCGAGCCAGAAGATCCTGTGCGGCACTTCGGGCTACATCTTGCTCCTTTATGAGCGGGCGGAAGTAGAAGGTCCGCTCCCGCTGTTCATGCCTGACGGCGCCTTTGGTCTCCAGCTTGCGGAGCAGCGTTTGCACCGTGCTCAGCTTGCTTGGTACGCCGCCGCTTAAGTCGTCAGTGATTTGCCGTGCCGTCGCTTCGCCGCGTTCCCAAAGCGAGCGCATGATGCGCAGTTGAAGATTTCCCAGTTTCATTCCCATGTGGTCCTCGTCATTTACCGTGGTAAACGAATGTAATTTACCATGGTAAATGAAAAATGCCAAGAAGAATTTTTCTTCTTGGCAATTTCCGGTTTGTCCGAGATTGACGGTCAGTACCGAATGTCGATCTTCGTTCGATCTGGGAACGGGGGCTTGATCGGTTTTGGATACTTGAAGGTCGCTGCTTCCTTCAGGACTTCTGCAACGGCTCGCTCGAGCTGTGCGTCTCGGCCTTGGCGCCAGAGGTACGGGTCCATTTCGACCTCGATGTCTGGCTCCACGCCCCAGCCTTCAACGTCCCAGGTTCCGTTCGGGTTATAGAACGCCACGTCTGGGGCGCGGACCACGCCGCCATCGACGAGCTCAAAGCCGAAGGCGCGGACGAGTCCGCCCCAGGTTCGCTTTCCAACGAGCTTTCCGACCTTCTGGTTTCGGAAGAGCCAAGGGAACATGTCACCGCCGGAACCGGCCCACTGGTTGATGAGCATGACCTTCGGTCCGAATATGCTGACACCCGGCGTTGCGCCGTCTTTTCCGCTTCGCGGAGCAAACACGCCTTGCAGGGTTCGGGTCATTTCCAGAACCATGTAGTCGTTGATGAGTCCGCCCTGGTTGTAGCGTTCATCCACCACGATGCCCTGCTTTCCGGCCTGGGCATAGTAGTACCGGTTGAAGCTGGTCCAGCCGCCAACGTTGGTGTCTGGAACGTGGACGTAGCCAATCTTTCCGCCGCTGAGCTTGTCAACTAGCCGACGATTGTCTTCTCGCCAAGCTAGGGCTCGAAGTCCGGCTTCGCTGGCCACTGGCACAACCGTCACTTCACGGGAGCCCGCGCCGTCTGGCTTAGGTCCGATCTTGATCTTGACCTGCTTGCCGGCTTTGGCCTCGAGCTTTTCGTAGATGTCGCCTTGCTCAGTGAGGTCCTGACCATCAATGGCGAGGATGTACTCACCTGCGACGGCATTGACTCCGGGAGCGGTTAGCGGAGCGCGAGCGCCCGGGTTCCAGTTTTCTCCATTGTAAACGCGCGCTAGCCGGTAACGTCCGTTTTCGAAGGCGTAGTCTGCCCCAAGTAATCCGCCTGGGATGAAGGGCTTGCCTGGGATATCGCCACCGTCGATGAACATGTGTCCGATGCTGAGTTCTCCCAGCATGTCGGTGAACAGATAGTTGAGGTCGGCTCGGCTGGCGATGTTCTTCAAGAACGGCTCATACCTTCGCTCCATTTCCCCGGCGTTGATGCCGTGCAGATTCGGATCATAGAAGAAGATTCGCTCGTTTCGCCAAACCTCTTTGAACATCTGTCGCCATTCTTGACGAGGATCAATCTTGATCCGCATACCGCTGATGTCCAGCGGAGTTGGCGGCGCGGGGGCGACCGTGCTGAGGATCTGAAGCTGACCGGCTTGGAGGATCAGCGCCTTGTCGCCGTTTGCGCTGACGTCAAGTAATTGCACTCCCGTGCCGACCGGTTGAGGTCGGCGAGTAGCGAAGCTGAATCGGAGAAGCGTGACCTGCGCTGGTGAGGTTAGGGTTGCCCTAGGAGAAGAGAAGACCGCCAAGAACGAACCCGGAGTTGCAGCTTCTAGCGCGGAGTAGTCGGCCGTCGGCATCGGGAGGGCGAGGATTCGCTGGGAGATGTCTTCGAAGTCGATGGTCACCTTTGCCACGGGTCGTGGGCCACGTGGTCCACCAGGAGGACCGCCAGCCGGCGGTCCCGCAGGAGGTGCGGTTGGAGGCGTAGCGGGCGGAGTCGCTGGTGGCGTTGGAGGAGTTGGTTCCTTCACGGCCTCTTCGTCACTCTCGGGACCAAGCGGGTTCTCCCCGTTCTTGCTCAGAACGATCGCATACACGCTGCTCACCACGTTTAAGTTCGTGTAGCTACTGATGTCGAGGTAGCTCGCGGCGGGACCAGTGTTGGTGCTGGCGACGAAGTACAGGTGCTTGCCATCTCGGTCGAAGACGGGATACTTCGCGTTGCTCAGGCCATCCGTGATCTGGGTGGTCTTTGCGCCATCGAGGCTGTAGACAAAAACCGCGTTCAGGTGATTGTCCAGGTCGCGAGCCCACGTGAGCCAACGCGAATCGGGCGACCAGCGCGGCACGATGTTGGTGTTCGGGTCCTCGTAAGTGCCGGTGTCCACCTTGATGTTTCGGCCGGTCGACAGTTCGTGAATCCAAACGTTTTTCTTGTTGTCTGTGTAGGCAATGGCCTTGCTGTCCGGTGCCCAAACGAGTTGATTGATGAAGGAAAGTCCCTCGCCGAGGCGAACGCGTTTCTCTTCTTTACTTCCCGCGTTGTGGAGCACAAGCTCGTACCAGCCGCTGGCATCGCTGATGAATGCGATGGTTTGACCATCTGGCGACCAGGCAGGGAACCGCTCAGCGACGCCTTGGCGGCCCGTCAGCTCGCGAATGTCGCCCTTGCTGGCAGGAACGGTGAGGATATGTCCGCGCGACTCGACGACGACGCGCTGGCCGCTTGGAGAGATGCTGGCGGCGCCGATTCGTCCAGACAGGTCCTTGAACTGAGTTCGGACTTCTGGGAAGTCAGCGGAGATCGTGACGTCAACTCGCTTGCTCGTTTTCGTTTTCGGATCGAACAGGTGAATCGAGCCAAGCTTCTCGTAAACGATTGCGCCCGCTCCGGCAGTGGCAGACTTGATATCGAATCCTGCCGGGGGAACTTCTTCAACGACCTGGCCCGACTTCTCGTCGTAGCTGTAGAGGCTGACGGGCCCTTTCTTGTCGGAAAGGAAGTAGATTCGGTCACCGATCCACATCGGCTGCTCGTCGTTCGTGTTCTTGCGTGGAATCTCTTTCCACTTCGAATCCTTCAGATCAGCGATCCAGATGGCGTAGGTTTGGCCGCCGCGATACCGCTTCCAAGCGTCTTGCCATTTGATGCCGGCAACATAGGCAATTCGCTGTCCGTCAGCGGAGAGGGATCCCATACTCCCCGATGGCAATGGTAGCGGCTTTGGCGTACCGCCAGAAACCGGCACAGTGAAAAGTCGGGGAAGCGCCGTGTTCTGGAGCATGCTCGACACCACCAGCGCACTCTTGCCGTCTGGAGTCCAACCTGCGGCACGGTCTGTGGCTGGGTGGAAGGTGAGCCTCTTTGGGCTTCCGCCGGTGGCTGGAATCACGTAAACGTCTTGATTCCCGTCGTACTCGCCGCTAAAGAGAATTTGAGTGCCGTCTGGGGAGAAGAACGGCTCGGACTCGATGCCGGCGTCCGTTGTCAGTCGCTGTGCGGCTCCGCCACTGCGAGCAACCGACCATAGATCGCCAGCATATTCAAAGACAATACTGGTCGCGTTTACGGTCGGGTGCTTCATCAGAAGCGGGTTTGGGCCGGGATAGAACGGGTCGTTGGCTTGGGTTGAAGTCACCCCCGCGGATGCGGTGTTGGCCAAAAGGACCGCGAAGGTGCCTAAAGTCATCCCTTTCACTGTACGGTTGATGGGACGGATTACGCAAGTTCTCCCCGAGATATCCCGCCTAAAGTCCGGCGCTAACGCTTATTTCCCGGGCGAAACGGGCTCGTCTGGCCGGGCGAGCGGTTTCGGTCCCATGCCAAGTGGTGAGGCAGGAACTAGCTTCATCCGGTGAATCTTGGGCGGATCGTTCGGTCGATCTGCCTTTCCAACCGGTACTGCGCCGATTTTGAGCACAACTTCGGCTCCCTTTATGAGCTGACCGAAGGCGGCATAACGACTATCAAGGTGCTTCGTTCCAGCGCGACTGAGGCAGACGAAGATTTGGCAACCGTTGGTATTCGGGTCGGTGCTTCGGGCGATCGATATGACGCCAAAATCGTGTGGCAACGTGCTGTTTTCGAGCGGATACGCCCAGCCTGGACCGCCACTGCCGGTCCCTGCCGGGTCACCGCCTTGAATGACGAAAGGCGTTCCATCTGCTCGCTTCGCGACGACGCGGTGGAAAATCGTGTCGTTGTACAGGCCACCTTCTACAAAGCCGCGGACGTTGAAAGTCGTGTTCGGGGCAGCGTCGGGGCGAAGTCGAAACTCCATTTTGCCCATGCTCGTTTCAATCACGAGATTACGGTCTGGGTATGCGCGGTACCCGGCGAACTCCTGGTCTTCGTCCGGAACAAATTCGACGGTCTTTCCATCCGCAGCGAGTCGCGAAATCTGCGGGCTGGTCATCGGTTGCAGAACCAGCGGTGCATCGGTCGGTTTGCCGTCGGCCACGAGTTGAACGTACTTTACGCCGTTTGGTTTGCTGGTCCAGAGTTCGGGAAACAGCTTTGCCAGGTCGCTACTTCCTGGGCGAACGCTCTTCGTGGCAATCGGCTTTGTTCCCGTTGCGTCCCAAAGTTGAAGCTCGATGCTCTCGGCCCGCAGCGGTGGGCGTACTTGAACCTTAAGTGGCCGATTGATGCCGTTGTAAAGCTGACTTGGGATGACGTCTGCTAGTGACAGGACCGGCAGCAGCAAAAGCGAGAGGCAGAGCGCGCGCATCCGGGCATTTTAGCGGCAATTTCACTTGGCCCTACGGTGGTTGGCGAAAGAGCATAGAATGGGCTTGGAGTGAACGAAATATGAAAGCGATCATTGGCGTTGATGCAGGTGGCGGATACAAGCCAGGAATGGATTTGTTCGTACGACTTGGCTTTAGTGGAGCCGAAGTCACGGTCGTTTCGGCGGTGGACACGACTCCGCCTATCATCCCGCTGGGCCCGGGTGCCCCGTTTGTGGCAACGGACTACGTGAGCCAGACGGACTCGGCTTCACACCGAGCGGCGGCCCAAGCCGTTGAAAGCCTAGCTGCGGACGGAATCACGGCTGACTCGGTCGTGCTTTACGGTGCGGTCGTTCCGGTTCTGCTTCGAGAAGCGAGTGAGCTCAAAGCCGATTTGCTGGTCGTGAACTCGGTGGTACGAGGCAAATGGCTCAGCGCGATTCTGGGCAGCGTGAGCAATTCGCTCACAAACGAGGCTGATACATCAGTTTTGGTTTCCAAAGGTGAAGCAGTCGTTGAAGGTCCGATTACCGCGGTCTTTGCGACTGACCATTCCGAGTACGCGGCTCGAGCACTTGAGAAGTTTCTGAAAATGGCACCGATGGGGCTTCAACAGATTCACATCCTCACGGTTTACGACATCGATGAGCTCGAAACCAAGATGGTTCTGCGAAGCCTTCCCGAACTCCAGATCGATATGAAGGAATGGGTGGAAGAGCAACTGACGGAGAAATGCGAAGCCCTGGCGACCCGTTTGGGTGAGTCTGGCTATGACGTGTCGTTCAGCGTTTTGCCAGGCGACGTCAACGAGCAGATCTCCGCCACGATGACCGAACGTTCGGCGAGTTTGCTGATTCTCGGCGCGCAGGGCCACGGCCTAATCGAGCGCGTGTTTACGGGCAGTGTGGCCCTGCACCAAGTGGTGTCAGAGCCGTACCCGGTCCTGCTTATCCGGGCTTAAATCCCTTCGACGGCCCGGAGAACCCGGAAGCGATCTTCTCGAAGCGTGTTCCGCTCGATGAGGATCGCTTCTTCTTTAAGTCCAGCGGGCACTGTGCCTTCGAAACTTGAATCGAAAATGTCGGAGAGTTTGGCAATCGCCGCTTCGGGTTCGGTTGCCGTCGGGATCTCCGAGAGTGCCGTTTCCAGCTTGGAACCAATATCAAGCGTCCCGGCGATGGCGGAACGAAGTCTTGCCACGGCGTAGTCACCGTCGAAGTCGATGACGTAGTACGTGTCCTTCTCTGGAGTCGCGCCGAGCTCGGCAAAGAGGCTGCGTGCGACGACCGGGGCGGTTCGAAAGTCGGCAAATGCCTGCTTGATCGGACCGCTAACGGTGGTGGCCACTCGTTGGACGGTTACATCGTCTTCACTTCGTTGGTAGCCTTCGCGGCTGGCAAACTCTAGGGCGGCGGCGCGAATGGCTTCGAGGTCGGACTGCTGTCCGAGGCCAGCAAAGATGATGCGGTCGTAGATCTCGAAAACCTTGCGGCTTTGTCGACGGCGCGAGTACATCAGAAGACCCTCGTTCAGTGAGATCGCTAGGACGGGAAGACCTTGGGCGAGTCGTCCTTCAATGTATTGGGCGCGGTTACTTACGCCCTCTTGCCAATCGTATGGTGAGATCATGAGTGCTTCTACGCGGGGTTAGCGCTTCAGAGTCCACGGAGTTGGCTTTGTGAGCCAGGTTTCGAGAAGTTTGCCAACTTTGCCGAGACTTTCGGCGCTGCACTTGTCCGGCGTGTCTTGCAGGGTGTGCCAGTAAGGGTAATCGAAGTCGATCAGGTCGATTGTAGGGATGCCCGCGCGGTTGAGGCTGAGGTGGTCATCGAGGATCGGGGAGCCAATGACGTTTGGGAACGCTGATCGCATATCCAGCGACGCGGCGTGCAGATACAGGGCCTTCATGAGTTCAGGCGCGTAGTAGTTGCTGTATTCCTCTTTCGGGATGGATAGGTCTGCATCTCCGATCATGTCGAGAAGGATCCCGTATTGCGGTTTTGGAGTCGGCAGGTGGCGAGAGAGATATTCGGCGCCGAGGAACATCTCGCTAATGTCCGGTCCTAAGTCTTCGCCATCAACAAAAGCGTAACAAATGCCGACGCTCCCGGTTCTCCCCTTGAGGGTTTTCATGAGCTCAAGAAGAACGGCGACCCCGCTTGCGCCATCATTTGCTCCTGCGATTGGCTTCTGCCGGTTCTCAGGCCTTGGCTCCATGTCTGCGCTAGGACGAGTGTCCCAGTGCGCCAAGAGAATGACGCGGGTGGTTGCCTTTTCCCAGTTTTGGAAGGCGAGCACGTTGGTCATGTCGTAGACGTCACGTGTCTTCGACCAGCGGTGCGTGAAGTTCTGGAGCTCGACTTTATCGGCGTACTTCGTCGCTTCGTCTTGGATGAAGGTTTTGCCTTTGGCATGGCCGACCGTGCCAGGAACGCGTGGTCCAAATTCGCATTGCTGCTTCAGATAGGTGTAAGCAGCCTCGCCGCTAAACGGCGTGACAGCGGGGATGGGATCTTGGCTGTGAGGAACGCTCAGGAGCCCGAGGCCAACCAGCGTGGCGAGGAATCGGTAACCCGCTTTCCGCGCAGGACTTCTTCCAAGGTTTGCGGCAACGTCTTGGTGATTTTGCTCTTGTCCCATATCTTGAAATAGCCTAACCCGCCACGACCCAGGTTTGCTGGCATAGCGATCGTGTAGATCCGTGTTTCATCCAGCTTGGTGCCGTTGGCAGTTACGCTTTGGACGCGTGAGTTGGCCGGCGCGGCACGGTTGAACGAGACTTCGAAGCCAGATATCTGTAAGAAGCTGGAATTGGGCTGAGGGAAAAGCTGAATAGATCTCTCGAAAGCTTGCTTTACTTGGGCGCCGGTCAGCGACACAATCACGATTTGGTCGCTCGGGAATTCGAGGATCGTTGCGAGGTCCTCTTTGTTAAAGTTCGCCTTCAGGAGTCCGGCGGCCAAGAAGGCGCCATCCGTACCTGCATTTTGGCGGAGTGCATCTGCAGCACTTTGCGCTGAGGAATCTGCTCCGGTGTCTGGCGACACGGAGGTTCCCACCTGAGCCAACGCTATCTGGCCGATGGCCAGGAGAATCCCGAAGGAAATAAGTCGAACTTTCATGTTCGTTACAGTGAACAGACGTTGGCCGGTCCGACGAGTTACGTCGGACCGGGCCTAAAGCCTTAGTCTTCGACGCGAACGCCCATGGATCGTGCCGAACCGGCAACGATGCGCATGGCCATTTCTTCGTCGTTGGTGTTAAGGTCAGCCATCTTCTGCTTTGCAACTTCGCGAAGCTTTTCTTTGGTGAGGAAACCGGCTTTGTCGGTTTTGGCGTTTGCCGCACCGCGCTCGATTCCGGCGGCTCGCTTGATGAGATCCGTAACGAGCGGCTGATTGATCTTAAAGGTGTAGGAGCGATCTTCGAAGACGGTGATTTCAACCGGCATAACGAAGCCCATGTTTGGGGCAGTCGTTTCGTTGAATTTCTTCAAGAACTCCATCATGTTGATGCCGGCTTGACCGAGGGCAGGACCTACGGGCGGAGCTGGAGTTCCCTTTCCGGCCGGGATGTTGAGCTTGATGTTAGCGGTAATTTTCTTTGCCATGGCAAATCTCTTCTGGTTTTACGCCAGCGGGGAGAGGGAAGCATCGCCCGGGCAGAACGTAGAGAATACCTTTAGTAGCCTTCGAATATCAACAAATTGTCGAGCACGTTGATCAGGCGCAGTCGTTTTGCTCGGGGGAACCTTTTGCTGAAGTTGAAGGTGACGGGAGAAAGGACTTCATCGCCGGAGATCCAGGGGTATTCGACGTTGATTCCGGAGCCGCGTTGGGCCAGGGCCGGGTTGAGCCCCTCGATTTCGATTGCAAAGTGTTGAACCGCACGGAATGATCTGAGTAGGCGCTGCGTGAGATCGCTGTCTTCAATACTCAAAATAGCGAGGGGGATTTCTGCGGCTCGCAACGAAAACGCGTCGTGCCTTCGGGCCGGTGCAGTTCCGGAAGCTCTGGATATGTAGGCTTTGCCCAAACACTCTATAGACATCTGCAAACAGTGCAATTGCTGACACGTGTCTGAAACGGAAGATTCAAGGGCGATGGTGGCGGATAAAGCGCTTCTGGCTTGAAGGAAGAATGCATGGTCCCATGTCGTCGGCGCCAAATCTATCACCACGTCACGGCCCGTATTCTTTTCGCGCTTCGGCTACCGCAACTCTGCCCCTTGGCATTCTGTCGATTACGGTCACCGGATCGCCCCAGCCTGCGGGCCAAGGAAGTTTTCCATCATCTTCCACCGCAATCATTGCAACTTCACTTCGGTTTTGGACTCCGTCTTCGAGATCAACCGAAAGATGCCAGGGACGGATTTCCTCCTCGCCAATAAGACTTGCCGGAAATGCGTCCTTACTGACGTGAATGACTCGCCAAACATTTTCGGGTCCGGGCGCGAACACATAGGTGCGTTTGACTCCACCGATGTCACGCTGCTGCTTGGTCGCGTATTCCACATCTGTTTCCACGCGTTTCGCCCTAGCCATGAATTGATTATATCGGTCAATTTTCGCATTTCCGGGTCTTCATGCCAAACTAAGTTTCATCCGCGCAGGCGCGGGAGAATGCCATGGCCATCGTTTCCATTCAGATTCCGCAACTTGGTGAGGGCCTTCAAGAAGCCCGGGTCGTTTCGTTCCTAAAGAAGCCAGGAGATACGATCAAGCGCGACGAGCCGATCTATCAGATGGAGACCGACAAGGCGGTTATGGACGTGGAAAGCCCGTACTCCGGCACCCTCGTCGAATGGTTGGCCGCGGAAGATGATCTGCTCGCAATCGGCGCCGATATCGCTCGGATCGAATCGGAAGATGAGCAGCAGGTGACCTCATCCCACGGCGCGCCGAAGACTGAAGAAGTTGTCGAAGCCGCCGCCGCGTCTAGCGGAGTTCGCGGAGCAAACATTCCGCCGCGCACCCGGGCCTACGCCAAAGAGAAAGGAATTTCAGATGCCGTGCTTGCCGAGTTGGCCGAAGCCGCAGGTGGCAAGCTGATGCCGGCCGATATTGACGCCCACCTTGGTGGATCATCCGTGCCAACAACCGGTCCGTTCGTCGATAGTGCGGTGCCAAGCAAGCAGCGTCTCCTGTCGTCTCGGATGGTTCGAGGCAACGCCATTGTTGTGCCTGGTACCGAGGTGGTTGTTGCCGACTGGACAGAAATTGAAACCCTCCGAGCCGAGATCAAGGCCTCGGGAAGCGATTTCCAACCAAGCGCGTTCACGCTCTTCGCCTTCGCCGTTACCAAGGCACTCGCGCAGTTCCCCATCTTCCGATCCAGCCTGGTAAATGACACCACGCTGCGGACCTACAATCACGTCTCCCTCGGAATCGCGGTGAGCCTGCCGGGAGATGAACTAGTTCTCGCCGTCGTCGAGGATGCCGACACCCTCGACTGGCGTGCGTTTGCGCAACGGACCCGCGAGAAGATTGAGCTTGCACGACAGGGAACGGACCAGGCGAACGAAACTGTAACGCTGTCTCTCACAAACATGCAGTCATTCGGTCTTCGCGATGCGGTGCCGGTAGTCGTACCGCCGAGCGTTGGAACCCTGTTCCTGGGCGAGGCCTACAACGGGTTGGCGCAGAACACAACGGAACTCAAGCTGCAGCGATGCGCAAACTTAGCCCTGACCTTCGACCACCGAGTGGCAAACGGAGTCGGTGCAGCGCAGTTCCTCAACGCGGTTAAGAAGAACGTCGAGCACATTCGGGAGCTGATCTGACGGTGTCCAAGCCGATCATCGGCATCACGGGGGACGTTAAAGCGGTGGATGACGAGCGCACTGGCGGTGCTCGCGTCCAGTTGAACATCAACTACGCCGAAATGGTCGCCCGGGCGGGCGGAGTGCCCCTCATCATCACGCCGCACAGCGACCCGGAGTCAGTGGCGAGTCTGATTGATGGGTTGCTTATTCCGGGCGGGATGGACATTGACGCAATGCACTTCGGCGAAGAAAATCATCCGGCCAATGAACTTCAGCATCCCGAGCGCTTCCGGATTGAGGAAGCCGTTTACCGGGCGCTGCCAGCACAGCTTCCGATTCTCGGGATTTGCTATGGCTGTCAGTTTGTGAATGTGATGCAAGGTGGCAAGCTTGAGCAACACACGCCGGACCGAGTGGGATCAAGCGAGCATTCTAGCGGCGAACTTCAAACTTACGCGGTTGACGCCGAAAGTCGGTTCGCGAGTGTCGTCGGCGCGCCGATCGTGGAAGGACGATCTTTTCACCATCAAGCGGTTTCTGTGGTCGGTGAAGGTCTTAAGGTAGTCGCGACGCATGGAGACGGAACCGTCGAAGCCCTGGAAGCTACCGACGGACGCTTCTGCATTCTGGTTCAGTGGCATCCTGAGCGAACTCCAGACGACGATGCGACCGTCCGACTTTTTCAATCGTTCATCGACGGTGCAAAGTGGTACCGAGAGCAAAAACATGCGGCTGTATCTTGACGGAGAATTGTTCGGCGCAGAAACTTCGGCTCGAATCGAGCCAGACGGCGATCGATTTCGCCTGATCACGGACGGCGGATCCGTGTCCGTCGCCGCGGTGAGGGTCGGCGACGAGGTCCTCGTTTCGCACCGTGGATTCCAGTACAAGTTTTCGACCAAGCCGCCAAGCCGAACCGGGGCTGGTGCCGCAGCTAGCGGAGAAGCGCGAGCACCGATGCCTGGACTTATCGTTGATGTTCGCGTTCAAGTTGGCGATTCGGTCACCAAAGGGCAAACTCTTGTCGTTCTGGAAGCGATGAAAACGCAGCAACCGCTACTCGCTCCGTTCGACGGCGAAGTTGCACACCTCGGTGTGGCAAAGGGGCAACAGGTTGAGGATTCGGCGGTGCTTTTCCGCGTGACGCCGAAATGAGAATCGTCGAAGTTGGCCCGCGCGACGGGCTTCAGAACGAATCGGTCCCAATTTCGACGGCGGTTAAGCTTGAGTTCATTGCCGCGCTGGCAAACGCTGGAATCCAGGAGATCGAGGCCACAAGTTTTGTCAGCCCAAAGTGGGTGCCGCAGCTTGCAGACGCGGCGGAGCTGTGGCCCCAACTCCCGGCTGGCCCGAAGTACAGCGCGCTTGTACCAAACGTTCGAGGCATGCAGCGCGCGGTCGAAGTTGGAGTCACGAGATTCGCGATCTTTACGGCAGCGAGCGATGCGTTCACGCAAAAGAACATCAACATGACCGTCGAGGAGTCTCTGGTGGCGTTCCGCGAATTGCTAGCCATGCGGCCCCCCAACGCCTGGGTTCGCGGCTACGTCAGCACCGCGTTCCAGTGCCCATATGCGGGCAAGGTCCAACCGGAGCGAACAATTGAGGTTGCCCAAGCCTTAATCGAACTTGGTTGTGACGAGATTAGCTTTGGTGACACGATTGGAGTTGCCGGGCCATCAGAGGTTAAGCGACTGGCGAAGCTAGTGGCAAGGGAGCTACCGAGTACAGAGGTCTTCTGGCACTTTCATGACACGAACGGCACGGCGTTGGCAAATGTGTTTGCGGCCCTGGATGAAACGCCGAACGCAGGTTTCGACGCGAGTGCAGGTGGGCTGGGCGGATGTCCCTATGCTCCTGGCGCGGCGGGCAACTTGGCGACCGAGGACTTGGTTTACGCGCTTGGGAGGGAGGGAATTGCTACCGGGATTGACCTTGCTCGAGTGTCGTTGGCAAGCGCATCAATTTTGAGCGCTTTAGGCCGCGCTCCTTCTTCGAAGGCGCAGTTGGCAGCTTTGTCGGCTGCACGCTGAATCGCCACGCCAGCACGCTCAGACAGACGACGGTCAGGACTACGGTTGTCATCTTTTCTTCCGCCGTGAACTTAAACTCACGGCAGTTGACGGCTAAAACAACAGCGCCAATGGGCAACAGCGCCGGCAACGCTCCGAGGCTGATTGGTCCGATCCGAACCGAACCGAACAATAGCGTTGTGAGCAGATAGCAAATTAGGACCGGTGTGAGCCAAATGGCGGTTTGGCGAATCCGAAGGTTGAACCGGTACAGGAGCGCGAAGAACATCGCCATGAAGAGGAAGTCCGCGGGACCAACATAGGCGAGAGGCATGGCCCGACCGTCGGTGGGCACGTGCGTTGGTCGCGGGAGTTGATACGCGACTGAAGCGAGGGCAGTGTTGTTGCCGCGCGCAATTTGGCCAACAGGCCCTTCCGGAACAAAAACGAGCCACACGTCGAACAGGGCGAGGAAGATCGCGACAGGCACGATTAAATTTTTGTCGCTGATGACCTGCGAGAGGAGCGCCCCAAGACCAAGGGTCCAGACGACGAGTCCAGCCTGAGAAATTCCGTGAAGCACTGCACTGACCCCGGAAACGAACATCGGCGCTACAAAAGCTAGACCAAACTGAAGCGCGAGGCCAATCAGAAGAGCAATCAGGCTGGACTTCACCTGCCAAGCAAAGGCCGATGCTCGAAAAATCGCTGCGATTGGTAAACCCACGAAAATCATACTGATGATGAGGCTCGTCGTGGGCACCAGGTCAAGCGGCACCGGAACGAATTGAACAAGCATTCGCAGCACAGTGAGCCCGATCAGGAGCAGCGTCGCATCAAGCAGCGGTTTTCGGTCCGTGGCAACTCCCGGAGCCCGCATGGTGTCGTTATGGATCAAGATTTGCCTCGCTGCTACGGAACTCCGAAATGACCTCACGATAGACAGCGAGCACGCGATCTACCATTGCGGGAATGGACCTAGGCAATTGTGAATGAAATCCCGCTTCGGCTAGTTGTTGCCGCGTTTCGTTGGAGCTGAGGACCTCGTTCATCTTCTGACAAAAGTCCATACGGTCATTTCGTGCCAAGAGTCCGTTATGCCCATCAATAATTGTCTCACTTGCACCGCCCCCACTTACGACAACCACTGGCAGCCGATGCAGCATCGCTTCCTGCACTACTAACCCTTGAGTCTCGGTCACGCTGGCAAACACGAACAAGTCTGCAGCCCCATACACGTCCCCTACTGATGGTTGGCTGACGAAGCCAAAAAACTTCACTCGGGCTCGAATCCTAAGTTGATCGACAAGTTCTTCGCAGGTCGCCCGGTACGGTCCATCGCCCATGAGCCAAAGTTGAACCTCGGGCCGCTCCGCCATCAGGTCCGACACTGCCTCTATAAGCAAGCGAAGATTCTTTTCCGGAGCAAGGCGGCCAGCGTAGAGAAGCACTACGTCTGTCGGCGAAACGCCGAACTTTGCTCGGAGCTCCTCGCGGTTTTGCCGTTTTGGCACCGGGCTACCGGTTGGGATGATGGTGGCCCTGGTGTGAACGTCGTGCCGCCGAAGCCACTTTAGGCTCGCTTCGCTGGGGGTAATGACATGGTGGACCCGGCTGTAGTAATAGTTGGTGTGTCGAGCGATTCGGTACCGGACGAATCGTGGCGGCAGAATCTTGACGTAGTGCGAGTACCGGTCGTACAGGGTGTGGTACGTCGAGACGATCGGCAGCTCGTGCGATTCGGCCCAGCGTAGCCCGATCATTCCGACCGGGAACGGAGTGTGTGTATGGACGATGTCGTATGTCCGCTCTCGAAAACGCCGAAGTTGGGTTCCCAGTGGCGGCATCGTTACCGGGTAGCCGCGCCAAAACGGAATTTCGACCGCGTTAAACCGAACGTTATTCGGATGGGTCTCAACAAAGCCAGGGAACCGGTTTGCATAAAGATCCACATCATGCCCACGGTCTCGAAGTTCTTCTACCAGGGCGGCAACGGAAACGCTTACGCCGTTGATAAGGGGGAGCGCGCTATCTGAGAAGACCGCGATCCGCAACGGCTTTGGCATGGTCACTCCTCAGGGAAGCGACCATGAACTTCGACGAACTGAACCAAATCGCTCAGTCGAAACCGGCGCTGGCCGCCGGTAGTGCGATGGCATTTTAGCCAGCCGCGGTTGGTGTATCGACGCACGGTTGCAGGTACGACTCCGAGCAGACGGCTTGTATCTTCTAACGAAAGTTCCGGGTCGAGCAAGCGTCGAATCAGTTCTTCTCGCGATTCTTTGAACTCACCACGGTAATAGTTCTGCACCGAAGAGTCGTTGAAGTACTGAATCAGAAACTCGACGTTCTTTGGCAGCGAACGCCACACCGCTTGGATGGCAGGATCCATCGCTGCGCTGGAAGTCTTTTCTTCCGCTCGCCGGGGACGCGGGGCGCGCATTTCGGTTTTGCGGAATTTCTGGTTCGACTTGGCTGCTTTTCGTGGAATTTGGGTCAAGTACTCTTGAAGGTCCGGCAGCTCTAGCTCCAAGCCTTCCGGCACTTTTGGTTCGACCTTTTTATCAAGAAAAGCATTCTCAATGTACGAAATTGGATCAAAGTCCGATGGGGACACTTAAATAACCCTCCTAGCGCCAAGCTTCCTCGATTAGCTATGTGATTCTACACCGATATGTCTAGGGTTCACGGTAATTCTTATCCGGGATTCAAGCGCTAACCTGATACAGAAGCGGAATTTAGGATCAACATTGAGTCGCCAAAGCTCAGGAATCGGTAGTCAGACTGCAGAGCGTGCCGGTACGCCATTTGGATCATGTCCTTGCCAGCCATCGCCGAGATCATGAGGAGCATGGTCGTTCGGGGCATGTGGAAATTCGTGAACATGCCGTCCACGATTTGAAAATCGTAGCCTGGTTGAATAAAGATTGAAGTCAATTTTCGACCTGATTCGAGTTGGCGCTTGCCGATTGCGAAGGACTCCAGGGTTCGTACGGATGTGGTGCCAACGGCGATCACCCTCCCTTTCGCGCTCGCGATCATTTCCACCGTTTCGGGAGGCACGGAGCACCACTCACCATGCATATGATGGTCTGCAAGCTTCTCGGCGGCGATGGGCCGGAAGGTGTCTAGCCCGACATCTAGAGTTACGCGGCCAATGGTGACGCCGCGGTCTCGGATGGCCTGCAGAATTTCTGGTGTGAAGTGCAATCCCGCGGTAGGGGCAGCGACGGATCCGCCCTCATTGGCATAGACGGTTTGATATCGCTCCGGATTTTCCAGCTTGGTCGTGATGTATGGAGGCAGGGGCACGGTGCCAATTGTTCGAAGTCGTTCGGTGATGTTTTCGCCTTGAAACTGAATCTCTCGCTGTCCGTCGGCCAACTCCGCGGTGATGGTGGCAGTTAGACCTGCTTCGAATTCAATCACGTAGCCCGTCTTCAGCCGCCGGCCGGGCTTTACGAGCGCGGTAAATCTGCCCTCTCCGAGATCGCGGAGGAGGAGTGCTTCCACCTGGGCTCCCGTCGTCTTTGCGCCGAAGAGGCGGAGAGCACTCACCCGAGTGTCATTGACCACGAGAAGGTCTCCCTTGTGGAGCAGAGCTATCGCGTCTCGAAACCGCAAATCGTGAAGTTGGCCGCTCGCGGGATCGACGTGCAACAGCTTCGAACTGGCTCGATCTTCCAGCGGAGTTTGGGCGATTCGGTGCTCGGGAAGCTCGAAATCGTAGTCTCCCAATTCGTCGTGCGACATCCGTGAAAAGGGTACCAAGTCGACCATCGGACCTAATGCCCAGAAACTCACGCAACCGAAGTCGTAAAATGCCCGTCGAAATAGTGAAATCTATGAAGACTTCTTTTAAGACAATTGGCTCGGCTTTGGCCCTGCTTTCGATTTTGGCCGTCGCGGTCGCTGTTGATGGATTCACCTTCAAGCGAGCGCCAAAGGAAGGCGAAGTCATCAAGTACCGAATCAAAGCGGACATCGCTTTGGCGGGCATCGAAGCGACGTTCTCTGGCTTGAACGAAGAGAAAGTCACCAAGGTTGAAGAAAACGGAAACTACACCGTTGAAACCAAGGCAACCGAAACCAAGCTTTCCATCGCTGGGCAAGAGCAGGATGTTCCTGATCAGCCTGCTACTCGAAGCACCTATAACCCTCGCGGCCTTCTGGTTGCCTATCAAGGCGCAGACAGCGGCTCTGGCACGTGGCGAATGGCCAACCTGAGCGGATTCTATGCTCCAGAAGCACCCGTAGCCGTCGGCGCGGGCTGGACCTTTGAGCAGGCAGCAGACGAAAAGAAAGAAACGCCCGCGTTCAAGGCAACTTTCAAAGTTCTTGCCGAAGAAAAGGTCAACAACGTTGACGTCGTAAAGGTCGAAGGAAAGGTTGAAGAGACCGGTTCCGACGCCGCTTCGATCACCAGCATTTTCTGGCTCGACAAGAAGGACTGGTCCCCGGTTAAGGCCGAGGGCGATTGGAAGAACGTTCCCCTCCCAGGCGCTCCTGGTCCGGTGAACGCAAAGTACACCCTCGTTCGCGAAGGTTAAGTTAGTCTTCTTAAGCGGATCGATCCGTAGGGATCGATCCGCTTTTTTGTGCTCGAAGGTTGATGATTTGCATCACCCGCTGAACTTACAATTGTGGAAAACTTCTTGCACTATTTCCTCTGAATTGCTATACAATAGAGTCCAAGATGAAGTTTGCTGCAACGCTTCTAATCCTGGTCGGAACAATTGGTTTTGCGTCTTCGTCCGGGCGGGGCGAAAAGTACTCACTCAAGCCGACTGGACCTGAACCGGAGACCGCGTCAGCTCGATTCACCTTGTCTGCAGAGCTTGATAAGCCGGTTGATGACTTGCCGAGCAAGATTTCCTTAAGCGGCAAGCTGCAAACGAGCATCGTCGAAAAGCAGGCCGATGGAGCCTATACAAGACGAACGCGATTCAAAATTGATGAGACGAGTCCGGCATTGGATGCGGACGACGAGAAGGAGTGGGTGAAGGATTCCTTTTATGATCGTAATGGCAAAGAAATCAAATCCGCAAAGGTCACGGGTGATGTCGGCATACCTTGGATTTCGGGCCTCGATTTTCAGCCACCCACGCAGGAGGTTGCAATCGGAGACGCATGGTCGACGGTCAACCCGGGAACCCCAGACTCAGACGCACCCGCATCGTTTGGCGCTTCACAGCTTGCTGGAATCGAAATGGTTTCCGGTACCAGGTGCTTTCGCGTGGAGCAAGTGGTTCGTTCCGGTGGCACCGATCCAACAATTAGCTACTCAACGTTTTGGATTCGACAAAGCGACGGAAGCCTGTTTAAGGTTGACGCGGTTGGAAGCCTCAAAAACTTCAGGGATTCTAGCGTGAGCGTTAAGATTGCATTTTCAATCACCTTCGAAGGCTAACCGCGCAACTTAAAGCAGCGGCGGCAGCGTGCTTCGTACGACTCGGTGGCTCCGATGAGGATCACCGGGTCGTTTTTGTGGGCGGGTTTGCCGTCGATGATTCGCTGTGTGTGGCTGGCGGGGGCGCCGCACTTGATGCAGATGGCCCGCAACTTGACGACCTCGTCGGCCGCGGCAAGCAATCCAGGCATAGGGCCAAACGGTTTGCGGCGGAAGTCTTGGTCGAGACCGGCGCAGATCACCTCTCGCCCCTCGTCGGCCCACTGGACGCAAAGCTCGATGAGAGAGTCATCGAAGAACTGAGCCTCTTCAAGCAAAACGACCTCGGTATCGGGCAAGACCAGGGTGCGTAACTCGGCGACGTTTCGTACTGGAACGGCTTCGTGCTTGACCCCCATGTGGGTCACGACCATGCTTTCGTCGTACCGTTTGTCGATGCTGGGCTTGAAGACTTGGACTTTGCGTTTCGCGTACAAAGACCGGCGGGCGCGGCGGATGACCTCCTCACTTTTGCCGGCAAACATGCTTCCGCACACCACGATGAGTTTTCCTTCTGCCTTGATTTTCTGCGCCATCGGCGAAACGATGGTACACGAGTTACTCGTCGTCTGCTAGCTCGCCGGCCATGTCGGCCTCGAAGAGTTCTTCGATTTCATCCGACACATCTTCGTCCATGGCCTTTCCAAGGTCGCGGACAATTTCTCGCATTCCGGCCGCCGAATCGGGTTCGCCCATCATTTCGAGGCGGTCGGCAATCTCGTCAATCCGGTCGTCTTCGTTGCGATACCGGGCGAAACGGCTGACCAAGCGGTTGGTTTGGAGCTCGCCGCACTTTGGACATTTGGTGTCTTCCTCGCCTGCCACCATTCCGACCAAGACGCGGAATTTTGCTTGGCACTGAGAACACCGATACTCGTAAACCGGCACGTTTGCAAGTTACCCGGAAGGCGAGCACGGCCGGTCCCGGAAAAAGTTGAAGAAGAAACTGCAGATTCTGCCGAAACTAATTGTTATCAGAACGGATTCTGATTTTGTGGGCAACCAAGGCGGCACCACATATTCAAGTAGGGAGGCGAAACGTGCGGGCGATTAAACAGGTCATCACCATTTTGATTTTGTGTGCGGCGGTTGCGGTGGCAGCGTCTGGCTCTGGTCGGACGGAGCCAGGCCCGAGTTTTGCTAGCCAGGCCCGATAAGTTGAAGTTGGAATCTGGGCAGACGTCCGGTACACTCCTACATACCGATTGCTAATGGCAAAACAACGTAACGTCCGCGGACGAAAAACCCGCACCCCCGGCGCACCGAAAGACTTTCGCGCCGCAACCGGTGCCCCGCGAAAAGAAATCATCGTCAATGTTTCGAATCGGGAAACCCGAATCGCTTTACTCGAAGACAACGAGCTCATGGAGTATCGCGTTGAACGCGAAGAGCGCGTTGTCGGATCCATCTTTAAAGGCATCGTTCAGAACGTTCTTCCCGGCATGGATGCCGCGTTCGTGGACATTGGCCTTGAGCGCAACGCGTATCTGAGCATCGCCGACGTCTTGCCGGAGGAATCGGGCAACGACAACAGCCCGGCCACGATGCGACGGAACGAGCTTCGTCGCCGAAAGATCAAGGACCTCCTTCAGTCGGGCCAGCAGATCATGGTGCAAGTCACCAAGGGTCCACGCGGCACGAAGGGCGCGCGAGTTAGCACCCGAATTGCTCTGCCTGGCCGATACGTCGTGCTGATGCCCGAAGGACACAACTGCGGCGTGAGCCGAAAGATTGAAGAACGATCGGAACGAGAACGGTTGAAGCGAGTGGGCGACCACATTCGGCCTGATGGCTTCGGTCTGATTCTTCGCACGGAGTGCGACGGTCGAACGGAACTCGAACTTCGACAGGACGTTGCTTACTTGCAGTCTCTCTGGACCGAAGTCCTTCGCAATGCGAAAGCACTTCGCGCTCCCGCTTGCGTTCACAAAGACCAGTCTTTGCTGTTCCGAACCGTGCGAGACCTGTTTGGCGAGGACATCTCGAAGATGGTCATCGACGATCCGGACGAGTACGAAAAGGTCAACTTGATCGCGGCGAAGGTTGCTCCGCAGTTGCTGGACAAGCTGACGCTTTACGATCGCGAGACGCCGATTTTCGACCACTTCGGAATCGAGAAAGAGCTCGACCGAATCATGCAGCACAAGGTTCCGCTCAAATCCGGCGGATCATTGGTCATCGATGAGATGGAAGCGCTGACCGCCATTGACGTCAACACCGGCAAGCACGTCGGCAGCACGTCCCTGAGCGATACGATTCTTCACGCAAACCTTGAAGCGGCAAACGAGATTCTTCGCCAGCTTCGACTGCGCGACATGGGCGGCATTATCGTTTGCGACTTCATCGACATGGAAGATGAGTCCGACCGAAAGCGCGTCATGGACCACTTCTTGCACGGCCTCGAGCGAGACCGAGCGCGAACGCGAATCGGAAAGATCTCCTCGCTTGGCCTTGTTGAGCTGACGCGAAAGCGAACCGGCGAGAGCGTCACCCAAGAAATCACCGAGATTTGCCCAATGTGCACCGGCGTTGGCCGAATCGCGAGCAAGGACACGGTCAGTCTTTGGATCGAACGCGACATGTGGCGCAAGGTGAAGGAAGCCGGAAATGCCTTCCTCGTCGAGTGCCATCCATCTGTGGTGGAAGCGCTCATCGGCTCCGACGGCGAGAATGTGGAAGAGCTGGAGCACGCGATGCGGCGCGGAATTTACATCCGGGCCAACTTCGACATGGAGTACGAGGAGTACGACATTCAGTCCGGCACCATCGAAGAGTTCGACAAGCTCCTCATGGGTCTTCGACGCGCACAAGTGATGGAAGCCAACGTGCGACGGTCGGCGTTTGAGAATGCCAACAAGGCTGTGGGTTGGACCGATAACGGTTTCTATATCGAGCTGCTGGACGGAATGGATTCGGTTGGCGGACGAGCGAAGGTGATGTTGCAAGACATCCGGCGTTCGTACGCAGTGGCCGACGTCATCATGCCTGGCCGATAGAACTCAACGCGGTTAGGCAGACGTCTAGGTTCTGAACCATGGACCCACTGAAAGAAAAGCTAACCGGTCTGACTCTGGCCGTTGGCGTGGTGCTTGCGGTTTGCGGCTGTGTTAGCACGCTTGTTTTTGGTATGGGTGGCGTTTTTCGCGCCACCTACACCCGGACTCCAGTAACAAACCAGATTACGGACGTCGGTCCGATGAATTGGATTCCGAACAGCCTGACGTGGTTCGCCATCGGGATGTTGATGATCGCTGGCAGCATTGGCTACGGCATTTGGTACAACCACGCATCCAAAGGTGGGACCAGAACGGTCTTCGAAAACGCCCGCGTGATGAGCCGGTACGGCATTGCGAAGGACGGCACGATGCTGAATTCATCTTGGGAATTTGAAATGGCGGACCGGCCGCGATTCTACGTTCGGCTCCAAACAAGTCCGCACGACGCAAGCGAATACGAATGCGACGAGCCAGTGTTTTGGCAGTGCGGCGAGGGGATGTATGGCGAGGCGGAGGTCCAGCGAAAGTGGCTCGGACGCTTCACGCCCTACATTGGTATGGTCAAAAGCGCGGATGATGTGGTCGATCCTTTCGTTCGCGGCGCTTAGGTCTCCCCTTTCTCGCGGTGCTCCGTCTATAATCGTGCGGTATGCAGGACGCGGTTGCCATTTGGAGAGAGACTCTTCCCACGGTACTTCACGGGGTGACCGGTCGTGGCGTATGGGCAGCCCTCAATGCGGCGGTTCCGATTGCGCTTGAAGAAGGATTGTTGGTGCTGGGCGTTCCGCAGGGCGAGAACGAACTTGGCGGCCACCTTCGCATGCCGCAAACGCAACGATTGATCGAGGTCACGGCCTCCAAGGCAGCCGGTGGTGCCATTCGCGTTCGGGTCATTGACGGCACGACGGCGGAAGATTTCGAGCGATCAAAGCGACGAGAGGCCGAACGTCGCCGCATGCAAGAAGCGGAGATGACGAAGCTCCGCGCCGAGATGGAGTCTCGGACCAACTGGGAAGGGGTCTACGAACAGCTCAGTCGACGCTATGCCGCCATCACCAACAAGTCGTTGCCGCAGAACCGCGCAAGATTCTATGAGGACGCGATCGAACTGATTGCCGAAGCCCGGAAGAGTCAGGAAAAGTACGACGACATGGGTGAGCGCAACTTTGCCCGATGTTTGGAGCGATTGGCGCAGTACGCCGACGTTCCGGCGGCGATTGTTGCGGTTGAGGTTCTGAAGAAAGCGGGCGAACTATAAGTGGCCCGCGCGGTCATTCTAGGGTCCGGAACAAGTAACGGCGTGCCCATGCTGGGATTCGACTATCCCGAGTCGTTTCTGCAGAATCCCAAGAACTGGCGCACGCGCGCATCACTGCTCCTTAATGGGAACGATGGCAATGTATTAGTCGATTGTTCGCCGGAAATGCGTTTGCAACTGCTGAAGGCAGATGTAAAAGATCTAGATTCCGTGATCATAACGCATACCCATGCCGATCACGTGATGGGAATGGACGACTTACGCTCGTTAAGTGTTAAGACAAAACGAGATATGCCCGTATATATCCTGGAAGAATACATGCCAGATATAAAGCGGATCTACCCGTATGCCTTTATGGAGTTTCCGGAGGGCATTATGGTGCCGCGGTTTGATTTGCGGGTCGCTCAGCCGGTGATGGAATTAGCCGGACTCACGATCAGATCGTTTGTTGTCCGGCACGGTCATTTGCCTTGCCTTGCTTTACGGGTGAACGACTTCTGCTATATGACAGACGTGAGCGAAATTCCGGAGCATGTCTGGCCCGAGCTTGCAGGCCTGGACATTTTGGTTCTCGACGCAGTACGATTCGCGCCACATCCGAACCACTTCCACTTTGATCGGGCGATGGAAGTGGCGGCGAAGATTGGGGCGAAGCGGACCATCTTGACCCATCTGAGCCACGACTACGACCACGACGAATTTAATGCACGGCTACCTTTTGGCACAGAACTTGCGTACGACGGGATGTCGCTTGAAATTTAGCAAGTTTCGGGGTTGAAGGCGACCGGATTTTCGCCACCATACGTGGAATTTAATCGGTTTGCTTCTTCTTGGTGATATAGTTAAGGCGTCGGGGGACACGTAACGGATTACGTGCGCCCGGCGATGAGGAGATTTAATGGCGCTTAGCCCAGATCAGTTGCAGCAAGCCTGGACAGATTATCATGTCTATGGTCGCTTGGATGCCCGCACCGAGCTGATTCATCACTATAGTTATCTTGTAAAAATCACCGTCGGTCGCCTCGTTTCGGGACCGGTCGGGAGCTTGACCTTTGACGATTTTTTGAGCGCTGGCATTGTCGCCTTGATCAAAAGCGTCGATAACTTCGACCCGACCCGGGATACCAAATTTGAGACGTACGCCATCACGATGGTGCGTGTAGCCGTGCTCGAGCTGATTCGGCATGAAGACTGGGTTCCAAGAAGCACCCGCGACAAGCTGCGCTTGATCGAGCGAACAGAGAGCCTGCTTACGGTGCGGCTTGGACGGGCGCCCAGCGGCGCAGAGCTCGCCGAAGCCGCCAGCATGGGGCAAGACCAGCTTGCACAGCTTCAGGCGTTGCAGTCTCGAAGCCACATCGGAAGCTTGGACGATCTCGTTCCATCCGATTCCGACGACAATCTCACCTACTCCGATCTCGTGGAGGATGAGACGGCGAACGTGCGTGGTTTTGTCGAAGGCAAGGCGATTCGAAACGTGCTCGCTTCTTGCATCGACATGCTGAGCGATCGCGAGCGCACGGTGGTAGCTCTGCACTACTTTGATGGCCTGACCTTCTCCGAAGTCGCGAAGGTTTTAGAGATCAGCGAATCGCGGGCGTACCAGCTTCACTCGCAGGCCGTAAATCGGCTGCGCGGTATGGTTCGCACGCAGCTCGCGGTTGCAGCCTGAACCGGTTCAGCGCGCTCACACGAATGGGTGACATTCGTGCGGGCACGTTCCGCGCGCCTCTGATGTTGTAACCTATGCGTTGAGGGAGGGTTGCGTCTCGACCTCACCTTGTTCCGGAGAATTCGGTTTGAAGAAAGCACTTTATGTCCTTTTGCCCATCGCGGCAGGTCTCATCGTCGGTTGCAACAGCGGCTCTGCTACCGGAGGTCCCGTTGCGGTAGTCAACAACGAGCCGGTCACGAAGGACGAGTACTACAGCTATCTCGAACGAAAGCGTTCGGTTCTCGCCATCACGCCTCAAGGTCCGGTTGACGTGCAGGTTGCGGGTTCGCTCGGCCTACAGGCCCTGCGAGACCTCATCAACCGCAAGTTGCTTCTCCAGGTCGCCAAGGACCAGAACGTCGCGCCAAACGACGACGCGATCAAAAAGGAACTCGACTTCCAGACGAAGCGAAACCCACAGTTCGTGAAGAGCCTGCAGTCCGCAGGTATGTCGCTGGCCGAAATCCGCCAGGACCTCTCCATCGACCTTGCGCGGTTCAATCTCATCTCGAAGGGAATCACCGTCACGCAGGCCGATGTTGATTCGTTCATCAAGAACAATCCGACCAACTTCCTCACCCCGGCCCAGGCCGAGCTGTTCTATATCCAAGTCGGTTCGGAGCAGTTGAAGGGTCAGGTCGACTCGGCTCTCAAGCAGGGTACGAGCTTCCCGGTTGCGGCGGCTCGCTACAGCGAAGCGCCAAACGCCCGAGCCACTCAGGGCGCGTTTCCGATCCGTGCGGTAGACCAGATGCCAGCCCAGCTCCAGGCCATCGTCAACAAGACGAAGGTCGGAACGGCTTCGAACTGGATTCCAGACGGTGGCAACTTCCTGAAGTTCTTCGTCCAGAACCGAACTGCGGCTGAGAAGATCAAGATTGACGAAACGGTCAAAGAAAGCGTTCGACGCCAGATCGCGGAAGAGCGCGGCAGCCAGGCCAACGACCTCGGAAAGACGCTCCAGGAGCGACTGCGAACCGCAAAGGTCGACGTCAAGCTCTCCTACCTTGCCGATGGTTGGAAGTCCGCCATGGACGCCCTGAAGGCCGAAGACGCCAGCAGCAAGCCGGTCACGAAGTAAGGACACAAGAAAACGGCCCAGCGCAGAAATGCGCTGGGCCGTTTTTATTTCTGTTTAGGCTACGGCAACAAGAGCGACGGCCGAAACCAACATCGCCACGTGCTCGCTACTGATCTCGTCGGTCGAGACAAAGCTCTGAAGGGTGGCTTCCATGCCTTCGAAGTTCGGCGAAGTCCAAATTCCAAACGGACCCTTGTCGCTGTCCAGTTTGTAGAGACCGAGCCTCAGTTGCTGAGTTGGCTCTCGGTGCCCAAGTCCTACCTCGATGAGGTCCGGGATGGACGTGTACACACCAATCACCTTCGATTGGTCGTTCGATTCTACGATTTCTGAAACCCAATAAAGTCTTCGAAACATCCGTTGTTCAACCTTCGGCTCCGTTGCCGAAGCTCTAATTTACCCTTTAGAGACGTTTTGGACGCCGTTTTAGGCGTCCCAAACGAACGGGTCAGCATCGGTGAGGAGTCGTCCCTGCTCTTCCACCGCGCGCAGCAGATACTCGGGAAGAGTAAAGCAGGCCTGGTGGAATCGAGGCGTGTAGTACTTGTTTTTTACTCCGCGCTCGGCGTGTCGCTTGGCGATTTCTTCGACGGTGAGGGCCATTGGGTCGAATTTCTTCGAAGCCAAGACAAATCCCCATGGCTGGAAAAACGTGCTGACGATGCCGTAGTAGCCGTTAACGTATGGGAACACTTCTTTCATGTTCTCCAGCGTTTTGATGCAGCTGGCCATGCAGGCGGGGTAGTTCTCGTTGGCCGAGCCGGCTTGCATCGCGAACACGCCGTCTTCGCTCATCGCGTCGGCGCAGATTTGGAAGTACTCCTTGGTGAAGAGGAACTGGCCGGGGCCGTCTTCGTGGGGGTTCGGGAGGTCGCTGAGGACGACGTCGAAGTTTGCGCCTTTATGCTCGGCCAGCCAAGCTCGGGCGTCGGTGTGAAGCAACGTGGTTCGTGGGTCTTCGAACGCGCCTTGGTGCCACTCGGGCATGTGGACCTTCACCATGTCGACGAGTTCCTCATCGATGTCCACCATCACGGCTTCGGTGACGGTGTTGTGGAAAAGGGCCTCGCGGAGCGTTGCGCCTTCGCCGCCGCCGCAAACCACGACTTTCTTTGGGTTCGGGTGAAGGGTCATGGCCGGCTGGGTCATGCACTCGTGGAAGATGTACTCGTCCAGGATGGAAGTCTGGATGTTGTAGTCCAGGAAGAGGGACTTTCCGAAGCGAGGGATATCGCAGATTTGGTAGGTCTGGTACTGAGTTTTGCCTTCCAAAAGCATCTTCTCAACGCGGTACTGCCAAATGGCCGCGCTGGTGTGGGTTTCGTTGATAAAGATGCCGGTGGCGTCGCTGTGAGACATTGAGCCCCTATTATGAACCACCCGCCCC
>CAMAPH010000028.1:0-37995 GCA_945859975.1 Chthonomonas calidirosea | reverse complement strand
TTCGACTTCTGTGCCCTCGTTCCCCGGCAACTGCACGCCCTAGAAGCGAACGATCCCGATCGACTGGCATCGTCCGGAATCCTTCTCATCGGCGGCGGGCCGGTCGATCCAGATTTAGAAGCACGGCTCGCCGGTCATCAGAATCCGATCTATCACACCTTCGCGATGACGGAGACTCTTTCGCATTTCGCTCTGCGCCAACTCAACGTGAGCACGGCGTACGAAGCCCTGCCAAGTGTGGAGGTTGCCACCGACGAGCAGGGACGCATGATCATCAATTGTCCATGGGCCAATGAGCAGCCCCTGTTCACCCAAGACATCATCCAACTCACCGGATCAAACGAATTCATTTGGCTCGGCCGCGCAGATCTCGTGATCAATTCCGGCGGGGTTAAAATTCACCCCGAGCAAGTTGAAGCCTGGCTAGCCACCGAATTCCCGAACCAAAACTTCGCCTTGACCTCAGAACCTGACCCTTCTTGGGGCGAACGATTGGTCCTATTCGTTGAAGGCGATGCCCCCTTTGACCTTTCTAATCTCAATCCGCCGCACCCGGCCTGGCTCCCGAAAAGACAAATCTCCGTCCGGGAAATCCCCAAAACTCGCACCGGAAAACCAGCCCGTGCCGAACTCAAAGCGCTTCTGTCCCGAATGAAAGAGGGTCCAAGCACGATACACTGAAGAAATGTTTCTCGATGAAGCCATCGTAGAGTTCATCTCCGGGCGTGGCGGATCGGGAGCCGTGAGTTTCCACCGCGAAAAGCACGTTCCCCGAGGCGGACCAAACGGTGCCGACGGCGGACGGGGCGGAAGTATTATTCTGGTTTCCGAACGCGGCAAGCGAACTCTATACGACCTACAACTTGCCCAAAAAATTGTCGCCCAATCTGCCGATCACGGCATGGGCAACAAGCGGGGGCGTGACGCCAAAGATATCGAAGTTAAAGTGCCCGTGGGCACCGTAATCGTTGACTCTGAGACCGGCGACCCCCTCATCGACATGGCGACGCACGGCATGCGCTACGTCATCTGCAAAGGCGGAAAAGGTGGAAAGGGCAACATGCACTACACCTCCTCCGTCCGCCAGGCCCCGAACTTCGCCCAGAAAGGCGCCCCCGGCGAGCGAATTCTCGCAAAGCTCGAGCTCAAAATGCTCGCCGACGTTGCGCTGGTCGGCTTGCCAAACGCCGGAAAGAGCACCCTGATCTCACGACTCTCGGCCGCAAGACCGAAGATCGCCGACTACCCATTCACCACCATCATCCCGAACCTCGGCGTTGTCCGATTCAGAGACGAGAGCTTTGTCATCGCCGACATGCCCGGGTTGATCGAAGGTGCCAGCGACGGCATCGGCCTCGGTCACCAGTTCCTGCGGCACGTTGAGCGTTGCCGAGTCTTGGTTCACGTCGTCGACACCTTCCCCGTCGACGGATCAAACCCGCGAAAGAACTTTGACCTGATCGAAACCGAACTGCGTCGGTACAGCGAAGACATCTGGTCGCGCCCACGAATCATCGCGATGAACAAGCTGGATATCGTGCCAGCCGGCGAGTTCAACGAAATGCGCCAACAATTCGAGGACCTAGATATCCCGTTGATCGCAATCTCCGGTGCAACCGGCGAAGGCACCGAGCGGCTCCTAGACGCCATGCTTGAAGCCCTCAAGGCCGCCGAACCACTCGACGCCCCGGTCATCCTCACGCCAGACCTCCAAGCCGCTACCGACCAGTTCTGGGACGTTGTTCCAGAAGAAGGTGGTGGCTACAAGATCATCGGCAAGCGCATTGCCCGTATGGTCGAAATGACCGAACTCACCAACGACGAAGCGGTCCGGTACCTCCACCGACGCCTTGAGCGCGTTGGCGTCATCGACAAACTACGCGAACTCGGAGCCGAGGAGGGCGACGAGGTGACCATTGGCGAACTCACCTTCGCCTTCACGGATGAATCATGAAGATTGGAATTCTTGGCGGAACCTTCGACCCGCCGCACACGGGTCACCTCAAGATCGCCCTTACCGTCCAGGCCGCGTTGGATCTGGACGAAGTGCTGTTGCTCCCGGCGAACCAAAATCCGCTCAAGCAACGCCGCAGCTCCGCGAGCTCCGAACACCGACTCGCCATGGTGCAAACGATGATCTCGAAGCACGAGAGCCTGAGCCTCAGCGACATGGAGATCACCCGGGGAGGAATGAGCTACACCGTGGACACCCTCGGCGAACTCAGCATGATCCGCCAAGCCGAGTTCTGGTTCATCATGGGCACCGACGGCCTTGCCACCATCGGCGAGTGGAAAGGGGTTCCCCGCCTCGCCAAAATGTGCCGGCTGGCCATCGTCCTCCGACCCCCAATCACCCAAGAAAACGCTCTGACCATGGTGCCAGAAGTGTTTCAAGACAAATGTGACTTTGTCCAAATGGACCCTATGGAAGTCTCCTCGACCGAGATCCGAGACCGGATTGCCCGCCGAAAACCCGTGACCGATTTGGTCACGCCGGAAGTTCTGCGGTATATCCAAGAAAAGCGGCTTTACACCGACTCCTGAACTGCATGACCATTGAAGAAAAACTGAACCTAATTGCCGACGCGGCTGATGACCTGAAAGCGGAAAACATCGAACAACTCGACGTGCGCCTCAAAACCTCCATTGCGGACTACTTTGTCGTCTGCACCGGAACCAGCGACCGCCACGTACAAAGTATCGCCGAGCGCGTCGAAGAGAAAATGGCCGTCAAGGGCGTTAAACCTTTACGCATCGAAGGCGAGCGCTCCGGCTGGATCCTCCACGATTACGGCGACATCGTGCTCCACATCATGCGAGAAGAGCAGCGCCAGTTCTACGATCTGGAAACCCTCTGGAAGAACACCCAGACCGATCCGAACCTGAGCTAAACAACGCAATCTGCGCCAGGTTTAACTAGCCTGGCGCACCAAGCTGAGCAACTTCTCGTTAGAAGCACCCTGCATCGAAAAGACAAAACTGCCAGAGCGCCAGCCAATTCCATTTCCGGCAAAGACATACCGATTGCCGACACTTTGGAACGCTACATTCCGCAGAGCAGATTCATCCTTCTTCATGTAAAGTCGAATCGGATAACCGTCAAGGATGTAATCCATGCACGCCCAATCTTCTCCTTTACGAACAAGGGAAAACTTCAAGTTCGGATTCTTGAACTGAATGGGTGAAACGCCAGCATAACCTTGTTCCTTTTGAATCCACTTCCATCCCTCGCTTTCGTTTATTGGAGACACTTGATCAATTTCTGGTGTCTTCGCTAACCGCAAAGGATCGCTGTCGAACTGCTGACGAGCCACCAGCGCGACCAGCAGCGCCGAGCCCGCGACTCCTACCGTGACCCACCTACCATAAGCTGGCCGAATTCGCGATTGATTCGCAACCACCCGAAGCTCCTGCCGAAGCTGATCAAGCGGAACCGACTCCGACTTAACGCTTGACCGAACATTCAACTTAAAGTTCTGAAACGCGTGGTACTGAGCCCGTAAATCTGCATCACGCTTTAGGGCTTTCATCACCTCGGCCATTTCAGCGGCGGGCAGCAAGTTTCTTTCGTACGCATCCCAATCGATTCTCATGGTCGAATTTCCTCTCTTGTCCAATGAAACAGCTTTCGCTTCAACTGATTTCTTCCTCGATTAAGCCTTGATCGAACCGTGCCAATCGGAATATCCAGGGCTTGGCTCGCCTCTTCATAGCTCAACTGCTCCACATCACAAAGCAGGACCGGAAGCTTAAAGTGTAAAGGCAACAAGTCAATCTCTCTCCGAATGTCTTCCGACTCAAATTTGGCCGCAACCTGGTCCCAAGTGGTGTAGTCATCTGGATGCTCGGCCAAATCCTCAATTTCCGCCATCAAGTTCTTTTCACTAGAAAGCGCCCCGCGCTCGTTCCGGAGAATCCTTACGAGCCAACTTCGAAGGTACTTGCCGTCAAAGGTGTGCCAACCCCTGTATGCCGAAACGAGCGTTTGACTCACCAAATCCTCCGCATCTTCGGCGCTTGAAGTAAGTCTTCGCGCAACCCGGTACAGCATGGGCAATTCCCTGCGCACCGAAGTCTCGAAGTTAGGCCGGAAGAAGTTAAACATCGTAGTTTTGCCCCCACATAAAAGTGGGGGCGAGCAAATAATCAGATCCCGAACGGAGTCCTTCGCGCCTCGAGAATCTCTCCCGACGCAGAGTTGGTCCAGAAGATTCGTCCGTCAAGCGTAACCGCAACATCGGTCGGCTCACTATCGCCGTAGCTGACAATGGTTCGCGTTCCCCGAGCGAGGTTGTATTCCCAAACGAAATTCCCGCCACCCATTCGGCTAGAGAAACCTGGAGTTGGAACCTCGGTGAAGTAGATCGTCGAGCCCGATTTGTTGATCGCAATTCCCGTTGGCTTGTTGAGCCCGCGAAGAACGACTTCCACCATTCCGGCTGGATTTCGGTGAAGAATGACGCCCGCAGATTTGCAGGTCCAGTAAAGGTCGCCGCTTCGACTAGCAACGATGTCCGTAGGTTCTGGCTCTCCCATGGTCAGGTTCATGACCGAACCGCCGGTGAACAGGTCAACCGTGTTCATGCCGCCGTTTCCGCCATTAACGCCCGGAGTTGGAACCTGCGTAAACGCAATGTCTCCGTTTGCCAAAGCGGTGATCCCCGTCGGCTTCGCCAAGCCAGTCAGAAGCGGAGCAATCATGCCAGCTTTGTTTCGCTTCAAGATTACGCCCGCAGATCGGCAAGTCCAGTAGATGGAACCATCCGAAGTTGCTGTGAGATTCAAAGGCTCTGGCTCACCCATGTTAATCGTCCACTTTCGGTTGTTCCAGAGGTCCAACTTAAAGATGCCGTTGGTTCCACCCGCCCCACCAGAAACTCCTGGCGTCGGAACCTGAGAATAGACAAGCGAGGTGAAGGTGCCGTAGCCCATCACGGTAAGACCAGTCGGTCGGTTGAGCCCTTTCGCCACAACTCGCGTTTCAAACTGTGCGTTGGATGCAGCGGTAAGCGCGGCAAGCCCAAGGACGAACATCCAAGTAGATGAGTTCTTCATTTTCTTTCCATTGGTGTCCCGGCCGGAGCATCCGAAAACGGTAAGGGAAAGAGAACAAGAATCGTTCCAATAAAAATGCCGCCGTCCTCAAAAACAGAGAACGGCGGCATACAAAGAAGATCCTACTTCTGGATCGGCATCGGTTCCAAGAGCATTTCTTTCGTATACACGAACTGCTCTCGGTGATAATTCGCGAGCTCGAAGTCTTTACGAAGCACAATCGCGCCCGTCGGACAAGCCTCTTGGCAGTAGCCGCAGAAGATGCAGCGGAGCATGTTGATCTCATACCGAACCGCATACCGCTCGCCCGGCGAGAATCGCGCGTCGTCCGTGTTCTCATCCGCCTGAACGTAGATGCAACGCGCCGGACAAGCACCGGCGCAGAGCGAACAACCAATGCATCGCTCCAAACCGCTCTCGTACCGCGTCAAAACGTGTCGCCAGCGCGTTCGTGGGTGCTGTTCCCGAACTTCCTCGGGATACATAAACGTGATCTTGTCCCGCTTCAAGCGCTCTCGCGTGATGCCAAGGCCCGCGAGCATCGGCTTAACGACCGACTTGAGCAGGTCCATTAAGCTTCCACCGTTTCCAGCGTTCGAGCATTGACCTCAATCAGCTTGAGATCCTTAAACGACTTCGACCGTCCGCGCTTGATCTTCTCCTGAAGCTTCAAAATGCCGTAGATCAGCGCATCTGGCGATGGCGGGCAGCCTGGAACGTAAACGTCAACCGGAACAACCTGGTCCGCGCCCTGAACAATCGCGTAGTTGTTATAAACGCCGCCAGAAGAAGCGCAAGCGCCCATCGAAATCACCCACTTAGGCTCGGGCATTTGGTCATAAATCTGTCGCAAAACCGGGGCCATCTTCTTCGAAACGCGACCCGCGATGATCATCACGTCCGCCTGTCGTGGCGTCGCTCGGAAAGCTTCACTGCCAAACCGAGACAAGTCGAACCGCGAACCCGCGCTCGACATCATTTCGATGGCGCAGCAAGCGAGACCAAAAGTCAGCGGCCACAGAGAATTGGCGCGCGCTTGGTTGATCAGCGTCTCTGCCGAAGTGAGAATGATGTTGCCACCCTTCTGGGTATCGCCCAAAACGGGAGTGCTTGTATCGTGAAGAACGATGGTTTCGACGCGCTTTGGCATAGGGTTTTGAACCTGATAGGAGTATAGCCCGGTATCCTCTTACAAGTGCGTACGGCTGAATGGGCGAAGAGATTTGCCGAACTGCCCGCGGTAAGCGAGCTTTTTCGTGCCAGCACTGCGTCTGCGGTTTGGCAAAGCATCGCCCCCGAGGCCCGACCCTTCTACATTGCGGCCCGTTATTTGGAGCAACCGCAGAAAACGCTGATCGTCACCGGCAGCTACGACCGCGCCCTCGCCTGGCAAGCCAAGCTCCAAATGTGCGGCATCAGCCCCGGCGTGATCCACCAGCTGCCGAGCGGCACCAGCGCCCTCTTCGAAGACTCCGCGCCCGAGCATATTTCCCTCTCCGACCGCCTAGGCAGCCTCCGCGCCCTCGTCGAAGACCATCCGAACATCATCATCACCTCCCCGCAGGCCGCGCTAGAACGCACGCTCCCGCGCGATGTCTTGATGGCCGCGTTCATAGAGGTCAAAACCGGTCAAACCATCGACCGCGACCAGTTCCTGGCCCAGCTTTCCTCCCTCGGCTACGAAGCCAGCGACCCCGTCCGCATTCCCGGACAGTTCTCCCACCGCGGAGGCATCATCGACGTCTTCCCCACCGGTCGCGACTACCCCGTCCGAATCGAGCTCTTCGGCGACGAGGTCGAATCCATCCGCCAGTTCGATTCCAACAGTCAACGCTCGGTCGGAAACATCCCCGCCATCTCGCTCGCCCCCTCCCGCGAAACCCTGTACTTCGGCCACGTCGAAGACATGACCGATTGGCTCAGCACTTCTGCCGAGCGCGAAGCAACCCTCCTAGACGACGAAGCCGCCGAGCTCCTCAAAACCCGCATCTCGGCCGACATCGCCGCCCTCGCTCAACGCAGCTACTTCGATCGCATCGACCTCTACCGCCCCATCCTCCACCCGGATTCCGGCTGCGCCGTTGACCTATTGGGCGATGAAGACTGCCTCATCCTCGACGAGCCGGTAGAAATCGACGCCATCGCCGTCCGCGCCGAAGACGAACTCGACCAGGGTCTCAAAGCCCGTGCCAAGCGCGGCGAAATCCTGCACAGCCCCATGAGCGACTTCGGCCTTCCACCCGAAAAGCTCGCCGGACACGCCAACACCCTCGCCCTCACCAGCATGAACGACCTGCCGGAATGGGTGAACCCGAGCACCAGCATCGACGTCGGCGCCGTCTCCCTCGATAGCTATCGCGGCCGACCCGATGCCCTCGCCGCCACCCTCCGCAACTACGGCACCCAAGGCTTCACCGTCCTCTTCACCACCGATCAGCCGATGCGCGCGAAGGCCGTCCTCGGCCAAGCCGACATCCACCCGTTCGAAGTCGCCGAGAAAGGCGTCCCGGGCACCTACCTTTCCCATGGCAACCTCGGCGGAGGCTTCGTCCTTCCGAACGACAAGTTCGCCCTCGTCTCCGATGCCGAACTCTTCGGCGTCGCCCGCCTAAAGCTGCCGCAGAAGCGGTTCATGGAAGGCTCCCCCATCGCCACCGTGCTCGATCTGAAGCCCGGCGATTACGTGGTCCACATCAACTTCGGAATCGGTGTTTTCCGTGGCCTCGTCAAGCGGACCGTCGAAGGAGTCGAAAAGGAATTCCTGTTTGTCGAATACCAAGCCCCCGACAAGCTCTTTGTCCCCACCGACCAGCTCGACCGTATCCAAAAATATCTCAATCCGTCGGATACCGAGCCAAAGCTCAACCGGCTGAGCGGAGGTGAATGGCAGCGGACCCTGGGAAAAGCGAAGGAGGAGGCCAAGGCCTTCGCCCGGGACCTCGTTAAGCTCTACGCCCAACGCACCCGCGTCCAGAGAAGATCATACGGACCCGACACTCCGTTCCAATACGAAATGGAATCGACCTTCCCCTGGGTCGAAACCCCGAGCCAGCTCAAGGCGATCAAAGAAGCCAAAGAAGACATGGAGCGCGGCTATCCAATGGACCGCCTCGTCTGCGGAGACGTGGGCTTCGGAAAAACCGAAGTCGCCATCCGCGCCGCGTTTAAGGCCGTCCAAGGCAATCGACAAGTCGCCGTCCTCTGCCCGACCACCATCCTCTCCGAGCAGCATTTCCGAAACTTCCAAGAGCGCCTTGGCTCCTTTGGCACCCGCCTCGCCCTCATCAACCGCTTCACCACGACGACCGAAAAGAAAGACATCTGCAAGCGCTTAGAAGCCGGCGAAGTGGAGATCATCGTCGGCACCCACTCCCTGCTCGGTGCCGGAATCGGATTCAAAGACCTCGGCCTCACGATCATCGACGAAGAGCAGAAGTTCGGCGTGAAGCAGAAGGAGATGCTGAAGCAGCTTCGCAGCGAAGTCGACGTGCTCACCCTCTCCGCCACGCCGATCCCACGAACTCTCAGCATGGCCCTCATGGACATCCGCTCGATGTCCCTCATCAACGACCCACCGCCGGGCCGATTGCCCATCCGAACCTACGTTCGAAGCTACGCCGGCGAAGTCATCCGAGAAGCCATCCTGCGCGAACTCGCTCGAGGCGGGCAGGTCTTCTATGTCTACAACCGCGTGGAGTCGATCATGCACGTGTACGAGAAGCTCCGCAAGCTCGTCCCCACTGCGCGCATCGGTGTCGGGCACGGGCAAATGAACGAGAAAGAACTCGAGCCGATTATGGTCGGCTTCATTCGCGGCGAAATCGACATTCTCCTCTCCACCACCATCGTAGAAAACGGCATCGACATCAGCAACGCCAACACCCTCATTGTCGAAGGTGCAGACAAACTCGGCCTGTCGCAGTTATATCAGCTACGAGGCCGCGTCGGGCGGTCCGACCGTCAGGCCTACGCCTACTTCCTTTACAGCGGAACGATGGACCTCTCCTTCATCGACCAAGGTCCGCGCCAAGACAGCGCCACCGACCTGAAGCGGAAGCACAAAACCGTCAGCGAAGGCGCGATGGCGCGGTTGCAGGCGCTTCAAGAGTTCTCTAGCCTCGGCTCCGGCTATTCCCTCGCCTTCCGCGACCTCCAAATCCGCGGCGCGGGCGAGCTCCTTGGTGCCAAGCAGAGCGGAACTATGGTCACCGTCGGCTATGAGCTCTACACCCAGCTCATCAACGAAGCCGTGACGCAGTTGAAGAACTCGGTCGACGGAACCCGCACCGGCGATTCGGACGAAGTTCGAGATCCGTTGGCGAACCTGGAACCGCTGCCGATGTTCGAAGTCCCCGTGGTGGCCATGCTGCCCGAGTCGTACATCCGCGACCAAGCGCAGCGGCTGTACTACTACCAGCGCATCATGTCCGTGCGCGATCCCGCTACCCTGGGCGCAGTCCAAGCCGAGGTGGAAGACCGCTACGGGCGACCGCTGCCCGAGGTTCGACACGCCTTCCGCGTCATGGAACTTCGACTCCGAGCGCGAGACCTCAGCATCGAAAAGCTGGATGCCCGGCAGGCGAAGCTCACCATCAAGTTCGCGGCCGACGTCTCCCACGGCCCCCGCGTATTCAGCCTCGCGCAAAAGAAAAACCGCGACTGCCACACCGGCGCCGGCGGACTCGTCTGGCCCTACCAAGGCAACCCGCTCAACGCGATCGAGAACTTCATGAACATCCTCACGGACAGCATCGCCGCGGTAGATGCGGCGCGGATGTCGTTGAGCTAAAGCCAGCTTGCTGAGTCAAAATTCGGATTCAGATCGTTCCGAACCTGCAGCCAGCCCGCTATTTTGGCATAGGGGTGCCAGCGTGGCGGGTCGCCGGTTGAAGCTAAATGCGGCCCGATCCCGGTCGCTGAAATCGGTAAAGAGTGGCCGATATGGACTCAAGAACTGGCTGTTCCTCGGCAAAGCCGCCCTCCTCACCGGGCACTGGCGAACGTTCCAGTGGGCCGCCGAGGAAGTTGCGGCGAAGAAGAAGCGAGTCGAACGCCGCGTGCAGAACTACGCGAAGTTTCGATGATCAGATGCATGCCGTACCAAGTCCTGCCTGCTTGAACGGTTTGACAAAACAACCTTGAAAGTCGGTAACGTCACGACATCGTTCGTTACAAGGCGACAAGATGAACTTTAACTACCGCTATATCGGAGGGTTTGTTATTGTTCTGTTTCTTGCAGGTTGCTCGCAGAGCAACCCCGGAGTGCAGAACAACACGCCAACTCCGCCGGTGTTGATCGTTCCAAATGCCGAACGACTGATCGGTCAAGCCACAGATCGGAACATTCTCAGTGTCGCCGTTGAAGTTGAAGGGCCGAGAGGGGCGGAAAGGTTTCTTTGCACCGACCCATCAAAGATAGAGAGCTTTGTCTTCCGGAGCATCTCAGCTCAGCCGGGCGAAGCGAGAATGCGGGACGCTAAAGCAAAGTTCACATTCAAGCGCCCACCTCAGTTGCCTGTGCCGAGTTCCATTCCTGTGTCAAGCAACTCGATCACCATCGCAGGAAATGGTTTTGTGCGAACGCTGAAACAATAAAGCCTTGTGGCAAATTCGCGAGCAATCATCGACTTAGGCACCTCGAGGCATCGAGTCCACCTGCAATTTCGGCTTAGAGTGCATTTTTACTAGGACATAGAGCCGCAGTCGGCACAGAACCATAAAAGCGAACCGAACAGACTTGGGGACGTCTCGGTACACCAACACCCGCAGTTTGTTCTTCGGTTTCTTTCCTTCGGCTTCCGTCATGCATCTTGCACTGCTTGCATGTGTTCGTAGAGCTCATTTAGAGCCCTCAGGCTATTCTTCTCTCGCGTAGGACCTTTTCGCTCCATCTTCCAGAGATACAAGATCTGGTCCAACACAGCTGCGTAAGTGCGATCAGAGTGATAGTCTTCGTGCAAAAGCACCATCGCTTGAACCAGGCACCTTGGGTAGGTCCGAAGGAGCCTGAGAGCGATCTCCGCCGTTTGGAGGCACTCAGCAACGACCGTCCGTTCCTTTAGAACCGCCGCGATCAGTAGGGTCAGGCAGAGCTGTGAGTACTGCTGCTGGAGTTTTGCGAGACTTGACAGAATGGTGTGATCAGTTTCCAGTCCTGGCGGCACGTTCTCGGTGACGAAGGTCAGGTCGTTTTCGGCGATGCTCCGGAAAGCCACAGGTTCAAAGAATGTCCACCGATCCCAATGAGGTTCGGACAATTGATGGGACCGCCAGAACTGTTTGGCATAGGGCAAATCCAAATTCGCCAAACGAGCCAGCACGGCCAAACAAGCCTCAAAGTCTGAATCTTTGCCCTCTGCAATCAAGTAGCGTTCATACTCGCTTGCGATTTGCTCCGGATCATCTAAGTTGTAGATGTTCTGCATGAGCACCACAAACCCGCTCTCGTTCATAGCCTGATTCTAGCGTCATCCCGGGGATGAGACCGATGGAATTTCGCTTCGGAGGATTATCAACGCTGACCCGACACTGGTGGACCCAACTGCAGCTTTTTATTTTTCGCTCTCACCGAGAGCCAGCTAAACAATATCGGCGCTAACACCATCAAAACAACCAGCACGATCCCTCCGAAGAAAATGAACCGAACAAACCTCGACACGTCTCGGTTCATCAGCTTGCGGAGATCGCTTTTCGGTTTTGCTGTTTTGGGTTCTGACATCTCTGACGCACCGCTCGAATGCGTCCGCACCGGGCCCTGGTGACGGAAAGCCTACCAGCGCCTTCTCAAGTTCACTCTACGACAATCCGAACCGCTTTCGAAACCCACCGGAACTTCGGCACCTCGTCATAAAGCGACTGTAGCGATGCTAGACGTGTCGTATTATGACGTGGAGTCAACCGCTGCCCACCTATGGCGCACAGGCTCTACAAGGGATTCTCCGCCGATGACCGTCTCCGCCCTCCTATTCGCCGCTTCCCTCCTCCAAGCCTCGAGCTTAGAAAAGCTTCCCGAGATTTCCTTTAAGGGCAAAACGACCAATGCGAGATGTCGGAGTTTCGGATTAACAACTCTCTATCGAATCTACGAGGGCGATATCCAGAATTCCTACAACGTTACAAGCCTCGTTACGGACGATTGGAGATCTGAGCTAGTCGCCTTCGTGAATGCGAACGCAAAGTCGACCAAATGGCGAGAAATGAATGTTCGCTTTGCGTTGTATACCGACAAAAACGAAGCCCTGATTCTAGATGAACTGGGTTACTTCGAATTTCGGTTCAAGGAGCAAAGAGTCCGTGGGCTACTTCCCATCCAAGAGCTTCGAACCCTCTTCGCCCGCATGTTCCCTTTCCCAGACCAACAAGGACACGGCCTTGTGGACTGGCCCCAAGACATGCCTTCGCCGATGTCCACTCCTGCACCCACCCAAACACCGCAAGTTGAGGCTTACTACATGACCTTCGGATATGAAACTCTATTCCCGCTCAACGCAACGAGCATCAAGAAAGACGGGTTTGACGTGACGTCGCTAGTGACCACTCGCGGTGCGTGGATTTTGCCCTTCTTCAAACAGCCCACACCCGCCGGCAAACTGAACAGGAAGGACATCAAGTTGTGGCTAAAAAACGGCTCAGACACGCTCATCGTCGATTCGGTCGGAAACTACAGCCTGAACGGAGCCGAGTACTCGCTTGGGCGAGAAACGTTCAAGGAGTTTAAGCGGAAGTTCTTCTTCTGCCTACCGATCAATGAGGTAGGAGCGCTTCTCGACAGCCACAAGAAGTAGATGAACGAATCCAATTTCGAATTAGATGCGCACGAGTCCGAAGAATCCGCTGAGAACGTAGACACCGATAATCGCCCAAAGAGCTGGTTTGAAGACACCGTTATCACGAACTTCTCGGGTCTGCTCCGGGGTACCTCAAGCCGTGGCTTGCACTTCATAAACAGTCAGATTGAACAACAGAATCCACGCCGGTCGCCGCTCTACAGCGGATGCCTCTACGTAACCGATTGCAAATTCTCAAATCTGGATCGAATCGCTGATCTGAGACTAGAAGGTCTGGACGTTCGGAATCAAAAGTTCGAAAATGGATTCACTCAGAACTTGAGCGTTCGGGGAATCATGACGCTCGAGGAGTGTGACCATCGAGCCTCGTGCATTGTCGCTGGCGTCACCAAGTCCACCTGGCTCTCCTATGATAACTGCCACGAGTCGGTGCTCGATTTCTCGGTGGATCGCCGTGTTGAACGTGTCTGCATCAGTTCAGCTGCAGCAAATCCAATACGCTTGCCGTCGAGCTATCAGGTCACAGCAGATATCGCGAGCCTACAGCATGTGGTCGTGGAATATCCCGTCTGTCCCTTGATCGTTGAAGCCAGCTCGATCTTCATCATCGGCATGCCGCTTCCCGAAGCGCATCGTCTGGCAGAACAAACGAAAGGCAAGGTTTTCTGGGGCCGCAAACGCAACCGGATCAAGTGACAGCGAGTCCGCCCGGACCAACAGCTGACGCCGCGAACCCGGAGCGAAACAACCTGGCAATCACCCCCACTTCAGAAGGTTCAAAAAAGTCCAGGTTGACTTTCCGCACCTGCGTTTCGCTATGGATAGAGTTCCCAAAAACCCGGGAACCCCAAAATTTGTACATTCGACCTACGCGGGAAGGGAAATTTATAGATTCCGCTTCCAGCCAGTCAGATTTGTTAACGGAACATTTCGGCATAAACCTTAACATCATCTTGCGATACTTCGTGTTCGGAGTCACAAATGCTGAAGCGCGCGTTCACCCTCATTGAACTTTTAGTTGTAATCGCAATTATTGCGATCCTTGCCGCCATCCTATTTCCCGTATTCGCTCAAGCAAAGGCCGCCGCTTACAAGGCGACCTGCACGTCGAACCTCAAGAACCTCGGCGTTGCTTTCTTCTTGTACGCCGGCGACTATGACGACCTGATGCCATCACCAGGCGGCGGAACGCGCATCGTCGATCCACCCAATGGCCGAGTAAGCACCGGCTGGAACCAGACCAACGCCGACGGCAGCGGCGGTGGAATTTGGCCGTATGTCAAGAGCCGGAATCTCGGAAGCGCAAAGGGCAACATCTACTCCTGTCCAAACGCGATCAACTACACCGGAAACACCGTCGGAGTTGCCCCCTGGGAAGACCTTCAGCGCAACTACATCATGAATGACTACTTGCGCGGATTCCACCCTGGAACCTTCGAAACGAACGTCACGAGCCCAACTCCGTGGCAGCCAGTTCCGTTCGCCGCCGGGATCTCGCAAACTTCCGTTCCAAACGTTGCCAACGTTATCGTTTTGTACGAAGCCAGCCAGCGCGTAGATGGCGGCACCAACCGAAACGGTGCACCGTACCACCGCCGAACCGCCGGAACCAGCAGCCGCCCGCCGTTCACCATCGGCTTCCCCGTTGGGTTCCACAGTGGAGACCTCATCTCGAACTTCCTCTACCTAGATGGCCACGTCGGCGCAATCCGCCCCGATGCCACTTGGACCCAGGACACCAATGACGAGATGGCGACCATCAACCCCATCGTCTGGAACGAAGTTTGCGTCCCACGCTTCAAGGGCTTCAACTGCGGCTCCGGTTCAAGAGACCAGTGGAATCCAGAAACCCCCGGAGTCGTCTACCCGTGATCGCGCTGGCGTTCTTGTTGGTTAGTGCCTCCTCAGAGGCATCCCTAGAAACCATCCGTCGCTACAAGGCACCGGAAGCTCGACAGGCGGTCGCGGTCGATCGAACCCACTTTTACGCCATCACAAACTCAAAGATCGGAAAGTACGAAAAAGCCACTGGGAAACCGGTGGCCTCTTGGTCGGACGAAACGGGTGCCATCAAGCACCTCAACAGCGGGGTCGTCGTTAAGGGCAAACTCTATTGCTCCAACTCGAACTATCCAGAGATCCCGATGCAAGGCAGCATCGAAATCTTCGACACCACTTCCCTCAAGCATGTGGGCTCCCACAGCTTTGGAATCGGTTTAGGATCACCGACCTGGATCGATTGGCGAGACAACGCCTGGTGGGTGGTCTTTGGCCACTATAACGGCAAAGGCGGCGAACCTGGCCGAACAAACGACCAGACCCAGCTCGTAAAGTTCGACAAAGAGTTTCGCCGCATGGCGTCCTGGACCTTCCCCACCCAAGTCATCAGCCAATGGGACGGCATGACCAGTTCGGGCGGCTTCTGGCACCCTTCCGGTGTCCTCGTCACGACCGGCCACCACTTCACCAGCCTGTATCTGGTTCGGTTGCCAAAGGCAGGATCGGTGCTCGAATTCGTCTCCGAGATCAAGATGGAAGCCGAAGGTCAGGGTATCGCTCTGGATCCGGTGGATTCAAGCCTGGTGTATTCAATCCAGCGCAAAACCGGCGAAGTCCTCGTCGGCCGCTTGCCGAAATAGCCGTTCAGTAGCATCAACTTTCGTAGGTCGTGTGCGTCTTCGCGCACGACCAAAGGCCCGGTCACGTAAACTCTAGGGCATGCAAGCCAGTCCAACAGCGGTTAACCCTTGGATTCTTGCCATGAGATTACGAACCTTGCCCGCCGCGGCGGTCCCGGTCGTGGTGGGCGGAGCGGTTGCCTATCGCGAAAATGTTCTGCAGCCCCTGCCGCTCCTCGCCGCCCTCATCGGAGCCCTGCTCATCCAGATCGGCGCCAACTTCGCCAACGACCTGTTCGACTTTCAGAAAGGTGCCGACACCGCCGAAAGAGTCGGCCCCGTTCGGGTCACCCAAGCCGGACTTCTGACCCCCAAGCAGGTCGGCTTCGGAGCCGTAATGGCCTTCCTCTTGGCCTCGCTGTGCGGACTCTATCTCATCTGGTTCAGCGGCTGGCCCGTCGCCGTCATCGGCGTCCTCTCCATCATCTCGGCGGTCCTCTACGTCGGCGGACCGATCCCCTACGGCTACCGAGGCCTCGGAGAGTTTTTCGTCATCCTCTTCTTTGGCGTCGTCGCGGTCTGCGGAACCTACTTCGTGCAGGCCCTTAAGGTCTCCCCCATGGCCGCCATCGCCTCCATTCCCATCGGCTTCCTCTGCGCCAACATCCTCGTCGTGAACAACGTCCGCGACATCGAAACCGACCGCGTCGCCGACAAGCGAACCCTCGCCGTCCAGTTCGGTCGAGACTTCGGCCTCCACGAGTACGCCACGATGCTGCTCCTAAGCCACGCTATCGTCCTCGTCGCCGCCATCGCCGGCCTCCTCCCCATCGGCTCCCTCATCGTCCTCCTCACCCTGCCCTACGGCTGGAAGCTCTACAAGCGCCTAGAAAGCCTAACCGGCCCCGCCCTAAACCCCATCCTAGGCGCCTCTGCCCAATACGAACTGCTCTTCGGCGCCCTCCTCTCCGTCGGCATCCTCCTCCCAATCCAGTTCTAATCCCGCATCTAACGTACAATTCGAACCGGTGGAGAAGTTCGATGTCATATTGCCAGCGGGCGGCGCCTTCAAGGGCCCCTTGGCGGACCAAACCCAGGTCCCGCACAAAACCCTCCTCGCCCCATTCGGCGAGACCCTGCTGCAAACCGGCATCAAAGCTATCCTAGAATCAGGCCGAGCCAACCGCATCGCCGTCCCCGGCGAAGGCTGCGTCCACGATCAGCTCCGCGAAACCGACTTCCGCCTCGTCCCCGGCGGCACCACCGGCCCCGGAACCATCCTCAACGGCCTCCGCGCCCTCCGCCAAAACGGCCCCCTAACGGATCGCCTACTCCTGGTAACCACCGACCTCCCCTTCATCGAAGCCCGCCACATCAACGAGTTCGTAGACCGCGCACCCAAAACCGCCGACCTAGCCGTCGCCGTCTGCAACTCCTCCGAGTTCGAAGTCGTCTTCCCCAACTCAACCAACACCTACGTCAAGCTCAACGACGGCCAATGGACGGTTGGCGGAGTTTTCTTGGTTAAAGCCGAGCCGTTCGAAAGAGCCATCAGCCACCTAGAATCGGTCTTCATCAACCGCAAAAGCGTCCTCGGAATGGTCCGCTTACTCGGGCCAAAATTCCTGCTACAGTTTGCATTGCGGCGCGTCGGCGTAGAAGACGTGATTCGGAAGGTCGAGTCCATCCTCGGCTGCTCCGGCGCCGCCGTCTACAAATCTGCCCCCGAACTTGCGTTCGACATCGATGACGTGGAGGACTACGAATATGCCATCGCCCACCGAAGAACTCGCGCCTAAAGTCGACCCAAACGAGCTTCCGCACGTACCTTCGCCGTACGAGGGACAGGTCCTCAAGCCGTGGCAGCACTTCATCCTCGCCGCCTACTGGTTCGCCTCCACCTTCCACTGGGGCGCCCTGCTGGTCATCATGCTCCCGGCGCAGATCGCGATTCTCGATCCCAAACACCGAGCCGAAACCCTCGGCCTCGTGTCCGGCGTCTCCGCAATCGTCGCCCTGATCGTCCCGCTGTTCTTCGCGGCGCTTACCGACCGATGCGCATCCAAATGGGGCCGTCGACGCCCATACATGGCAATTGGAATCGCGATCAACATCGTCGGTCTTGCCGGAATGGCGCTCAGCTTCATGGCCGGAAAGCCCGCCACCGCGACCAGCTTCCCCTCCTCTCTCTTCACCAGTCCTTCACTTCTGCTGTTCTCCCTGGCCTACATGGTCGTACAGTTCGGGAATAACGTCACCAGCACCGCCTACATGGGCGTGATTCCAGACCTCGTCCCCGAAAACCAGCGCGGAGCTGCCAGCGGCTGGATGGGCCTGCTCTCGCAACTCGGCACCCTGGCCGGAGCCGTCATCGTCGGCATGTTCATGGAGCAGGTCTCGGCAGGCATCCAGTACACCGCGATCATCGCGGCGCTGCTTGGCGTCGGCAGCATCACCTTAGTCGGGATGAAGGAGACTCCGCTCCCGATCCGTCCACCCAAGATTCACTGGCCCAGCTATCTCAAGAGCCTCTGGATCAGCCCAAAGGACTACCCCGATTTCGCCTGGGTCTGGATCACCCGAGCCCTCGTAATGCTTGGGTTCTATGCGGTCCTGCCGTTCTTGAATTACTACTTGGTCGATGTCATTGGCGTCGATCGAGATAAGGTGGGTACCGAGTCCTCGATCCTCATCGGCCTCATCCTCATCTTCGCCAGCTTCAGCGGAATCTACGGCGGACAGCTTAGCGATAAGATCGGCCGAAAGCGCGTCGTGTACGTAGCCAACGCCGGAATCGCCGTCGTCGCGATCTTCTTCATCTTCTGCCAAAACATGACCCAGGCGATGGTGGTCGGCTCGTTCTTCGGCTTCTTCTACGGAGCCTACGGCAGCGTCGACTACGCCCTCGGCACCGACGTTCTCCCGAACAAAGCTCACGCCGGAAAAGACATGGCGGTTTGGCACATCGCTATGACCCTTCCGCAGTCTTTCGCCAGCCCCATCGCAGGCGCGCTCATCGCCTCTTTCGGCTCAACAACCCTCATGCACAAGGGCGAAGAAGTCGTCCGCTACACGAGCGCCGGATACTCGGCTGTCTTCATTCTCTGCTCGGTCACCTTCGGCGCGGGAGCGTTCCTGCTCAAGAACGTTAAGGGCGTTCGGTAGTTACCTGCACGTCGATGCTTCGCCAAGGCAAGCACTCCGTTTCCGTGCACAGTTGATACTGCAGGCTCACCCGATAACTGTCGTCGGGCAGCTCGACTGACAGCTTGCCATCGGGTCTCTTTTTGTGTTTAAGCGGCATTAGCCTGGCACCAGCCTCCTCATCATGAAGCAGGGCTGCGATGAGAAGACCATTGCCAGCCACATCGCGGTTCAACCTAAATCCGCCTGGAACGGTTATCGTCATCGTTGAAGCTGTAAGTTCAAACTGGATATCTTGGGCGACGGTTACGCCGAGGGCTTGAGCCTCGATCATCGCCGAGGCAAGCGCTTCACACGCCCCCGGCGCTTTCTGGACCCAATCGCACAACCGAGAAAGATGAAACGCCGCGCGTTCGGTCTGACCTATCCGCAGAAGTAACCGAATCGCCGTCGCATTCGCGCTCGGAATCGGCGTGTCGAAGACCGGCTTACTGCGGGCAAAGAGGTCCATGCTGTCGTTTCTCGCCAGCCAAAATCCACCAAACTCCGTGTCCTCGAATTCCCGCAGCTGCTCAACAAGAAGCCGAGCGGCTACATGCCATTGACTGTCATTTGTGGCTTGGAAAAGATCCAAGAACGCCATTCCCAGATGCGAAACGTCATCGAGGAACGGCTTCCCCTCCGGACCCGCCTCAGTTAACTGGTGGCAACCAAGGTTCTGCCGCCAAACCTCCCCACATCGCGCAGCTACCTCGATCTCTCCAGAAGCAACGAGCCCAGAAATGACCAAACCATTCCATGCCGCGATGCGCTTATCATCTCGGTTCGGTTTCGGTCGCAGGTTGCGCACGGGCACTAATCTCTCCAACACGGTAGGCAGCGCCTCCGGCAAAGGTTCCGAACTCGAAAACAGGTTCCGACCAGAAATCTCCCGCGTCGCTTCCTCGTGGTAGTTCCCCTCCGCACGAAGGTCAAAGTGGGACCGCATGAGCTCAAGCTCGTCTGAGGCCAGAAGCCCCTCAAGTTCAGCAAAAGTCCAGGTGTAAAACATGCCTTCCTCTGCATGACCACCCTCGACCACAGGAGAATCCGCGTCCAGTGCGCTGGCAAAGGTGCCGTCCTCCATCCGCATCTCCGAAGTCAGCCAGGCTATGGTCTTTTCCCGCGCACGAACAAGCTCGGAGTCCGTCTCGTGCCGAAGCTCTTTCAGCAAAAGCGCGTTGTCGTACAGCATCTTCTCAAAGTGCGGCAGGCGCCATTCCGCATCGGTGGAATACCGATGGAACCCACCGCCAACCTGGTCACAGATCCCGCCCCGAACCATTCTCTGCAAGGTGAAAGTTCGAAGCGCCTGCACCTCCGGATCGCCAGTCAGTCGAAAGAACTCGAGCGCACTGTGCGGCGGAAACTTTGGCGCCGTTCCAAATCCAGCATTCGTCTCATCGAAATCTTCCCGAAGCCGGTCGGTAACGTACGCGCTGTTCCAATACTCTAAAGACCGATCAAGAACCTTCGGCATCCGCCCGAGCGCGTCTTCCACATTCTCGCTCAGCTCTTTCGCGGTTTCATAAATTGCCGCACGGTTCTTTTGCCAAGCCTCGGCCACCCGCTCCACAATCGTCCGAAATCCCGGATACCGGTCACGATCTTCTTTCGGGAAGTACGTCCCGGCAAAAAACGGCTCAAGCGACGGCGTGAGGAAAAGCGTCATCGGCCAGCCACCGCGGCCCGAGGTCAGTTGGACGGCCGTCATGTAGAGATCATCAACATCCGGCCGCTCTTCGCGATCCAGCTTGATGCACACAAACGACTCATTCAGCTTCGCCGCGATCTCTGGATCATCGAACGACTCGTGCGCCATCACGTGGCACCAGTGGCAGGCCGAATAGCCAACGCTCAGCAGGATTGGGACATCTCGACGCTGCGCCTCGGCATGTGCTTCCTGCCCCCAAGGCCACCATTCGACGGGCTGGTCGGCATGCTGCCGCAAGTAAAGAGAGCCCGAGTTTTGGAGTCGATTTGCCACGGTTTACTTCCTCGAAACAGCTCGCCAAGCTTCCCGATACTTGGTATGTACGTAGCGCGGAACGAGATAGAGCGAAGGTGCCCGTTCGGCTGGTCGCTGCGCTTCCGTGAACGCCATTTCGTACCCAACCTGCTCGGCGAAAGCAGCCGAGCGCTGGTCGTACTTGCCGTTCGGGTACGCCAAATAGCTCGGAAGTTTCGAAGGCAATTCGCTCCGAAGGCGCATCTGCGATTTCAGGAACTCCGACTTCACTTGCTGATCGGTCAGCTTCGCCAAATCAGCGGGGTGCGAGGCAGTTTGAGAGGCGACGGTTACCCCCTGGCTGTGGCATTCTCGCAGTTCATCCCAACTCATCTTCGGCCGCCCGATTGCAGAGCCCACGTAGTCCGTGTGGACGAACATCGCAACCGGAATCTTGCGCTTACGCAGCTCAGGCAGGGCATACATGTAAAAACCCCGATAGCCGTCGGCAAACGTAATCACGACCGTCGGCGGAGGAATTGCTTTTTCGGTCAACGACCTCTTTAGACTTGAAACGGAGCCAAACGTCGCGCCTTGCTTGGACAGCCAATCCAGTTGCTGTCGGAACTCATCCACCGTGCAATCAAACCAAACCGAAGCCTTCGTCCGCTTCGGAATGATGTCGTGATAGGTCAGAACCACCGTTCGACTCGGCTTACCCGGCACAATCTTGGGGCCTTCAAACGCAACCGTTAGACCTAAGAATGCCGCCAGCATGGCCCTATGATGCCGCATCCGTTCGTATACTGCAACGGTGGACGTTTCCGTAGCCGCTCTCTCAGATTACGCGCTCATCGATCAGCAGGAGAAGCTGAGCATTCTTGGCATCTTTGGCACGCTCGGGGCGACCGCTGAGCCCATCACGCACCCGAAAATGTGCTTGGTGCTGGTCTTCCAAGCGTCCCGGGGCGACTACGGCCGCGTCCGCGAGTGGATCGTTGAAGTCACCGACTCCGACGGTCGCCCTGTAAGCGGACGAATCGGCGGCGAAATCCGAATTGATGGCACGCCGGAGTTTCCACCGATCGCGAACATCATCGTGAACTTCGACAACTACACGTTCTCGAAATTTGGCACGTACAGTTTCACCGTCTTCATAGATGGCGACATCAAAAAAGAGCTGCGCCTAGAAGTTCGGCAGGTCCAAGCCCAACAAAGCCCGCCCCCGCTGAGCGAGTGATTACGACTTGCCGCCGGTCGTTGCGATTCCCTGGATAAAGGTCTTCTGAGCGAAGAAGAACAATACGATGATCGGGATCGTGAAGATGGTGCTTGCCGCCATCAGCTGAGCCCACTTTCCGCCGTGCAGGCTTAAGAACTGCTGAAGTCCGTATGCCAGCGTGTAGCTGTTCGGATCGTTCAGATACAGCAAAGGCCCGAAGAAGTCGTTCCAGGTTCCGAGAAACTGGAACAGCGCGCAAGTCGCCAAGGCGGGCTTGGACAACGGCAAAACGAGTTGGGTGAAGATTCGCCACTCGGAAGAGCCATCCACCCGTGCGGCCTCTGCCATCTCCGCCGGAAGCGTTCGGAAGAACTGGGTCAGCAAGAAAATGAAGAACGCAGAACCAGTGAAAGCGGGCACAATCAGCGGCAGCGGGGTTCCGTACCATCCCAAGTTTCGGAAGATCGTAAAGACCGGAATCATCGTGACCTGTCCGGGCAGGGCCATGGTGGCTACCATCAAGGCGAACCACATTTCTTTACCCTTGAAGTCAATTCTCGCAAATCCGTAGGCGACGACCGAACTTGAGCCCACCGCTCCAAGAACCGTCAGAAGGCAGAGAATAAGCGTGTTTCGAAGGTAGATCCCAAACGGCACGGTTTGGAGCGCCTCCGAATAGTTTTGCGGATGCATCGGGCTTGGCCACAGACTGCTGATCTGAAAGCTTTGCATCCCCGTGTTGGTGTAAATCTGAGTCTCCGCTTTGAACGAGGTCGAAATCATCCAGATCAGCGGCAGAATTGCCGGAATGGAGAGGCAGATCAGAACGATATGGATCAGGAGTCGGTTGCCTTTTTCCATTGATTACTCCTCGTATCCAAGCGACTTTCGCTTACGCTGTTCTTCTGCGACCGTGTAGCGCAGTTTTTCGAGCGCGGCTTTTGGCGAGAGAGTCCCGCGCACCGCTTGATCTTCCGCCCTTCCAATCTGGTCGTTCAAGAATTGCAAGTATGGAACCGGCGGCATCGGCAAGCAATTTTCGCTCGACAGAATATCGATGAAGCCCTGAAACTCTGGCCCCTGCTTCAACCATGCCTGGAATGTCTTGGTTTCCACAAGATCCGGAAAGAGCGGCAGCCAGCCTCCATCGTTGAAGCACCGGGCAGACGCTTCCTTATCCGCGAAACCTGACCAAAATCGAATGAAATCCCAAGCGCCTTTCTTCTGCTTCGCGGAAGTTGGAATGACCATGAAATTCCCAGAAATGGTGCCGCCCTTCGCTCGCCCGTTTTTCGCCGGAGGAGGGATGGGAATCACCCGATACTTCATGTCCGGTCGGTACTTTCGAATCTCTTCAACCCGCCATTGACCATCGATCGTGATCGAAAGGTCGCCGGTGATAAAGGGCCAGCCCCCCGTATCGGAACCGGTGTTTAGCCCAGCCTGGAAACGCGTGACGCGTTCGAAGCCGATCTTCCGGCGTTCTTCCGTGATGAACTCAAGCGCCCGCAGGTTTTCAGCCGAATTCAAGGTCAGGGAGTCAGACGCCGGATCGTAAAAGCCGGGCCCGAAGTTGTAGGCAACGAAAGAAAAGCTGTTGAGCAGGAACCCAAGTCTGGTCAGGTTCCCGTTAGCATCCGTTTTGTTCAACCGATTCCCGAGTTCACAGACCCCCTCAAGCGTCTTCGGGAAGTCCTCGACGTTCAAGCCGAGCTCTTTCAAATGTTCTTCGTTGACGTAAAGAGCATAGAGGTCGCTTCCGATGGTGACGCCGTAGGTTTTCCCATCAAACCGACCCGAGTCGCGAATGACCGGATAACTGTCATTCATGAAACGAGCTTGGTCTTCCGGTGGCATTACCTCTTCAAGCGGAGTAAGCAGTCCATTTGAAGCAAGCGACGGAATCGCTCCGTTCCACATCGACATCACATCGGGCGGATTACCGCCAATGATGCCGAGGGTCAGCTTCGAATCGGCGCCCGAGCCAGGAATCGACAAGGGCACAACCTCGTATTTTGTCTGCGACTGGTTATAGCGCTCGGCGATGTCGGCAACAACTTTCGCCCATTCGCCACCCCATCGGTGCCAGAACCGCACTTCGATCCGGTCTGGATACTTTCGTTGGCTGGGCGGCTTTTGGCTAAAGACGAACGCACCAAAGCCAAGCGCCAGGAGCAGGAATGCCACCCACTTCAGGTTCTTAACCATAGTGCACCCACTTCTTTTGAGATCGGAAAACAATTGCCGTGAGGGTCACCACGATCAGAAACAGAATCCAAGCCATCGCGCTTGCGTAGCCCATGTCGTAGTACTTCCAAGCTCGGTTGAACAGATACAGCGAATAGAAAAGTGTGCTGTCTTGAGGCCCGCCGTTCGGCGTCATGACGAACGCCTGCGTGAAGTACTGGAACGCTCCAATAACGCCCATCACCAGGTTGAAGAAGATGACCGGTGAGAGCATCGGCAACGTCACGTGGCGCAACCGCTTTGCGGGACTCGCACCATCAATGATCGCGGCTTCGTAAAGATGAATCGGAATGTCCTTGAGTCCGGCGAGATAGATGACCATTGAACCGCCCACGCCCCAAAGGCTCATGATCACAAGAGCCCAAAACGCCCAGAACGGATCATTCAACCAGGCCGGTCCTTGAACCCCAAAATTCCGGAGCAAATTGTTGATCAGTCCGGTGGTTGGGTTAAGAATCCAAAGAAAGACCACCGACGTGGCTACGGTTGGCACGATGGACGGAAGGAAGAAAATCGTGCGATACGCCGCGATCCCCTTTACTTCTCGGTTCAACAGCAGAGCAAGACAGACTCCGACCACAACTGCCAGTGGTACGTGAATCAGGGCGAACTTGACTGTGACGAAAGCAGATTTCCAGAACAGCTCATCCTGCGTGAGAAGCATCTGATAGTTCGCAAACCCAACCCACTTCGGTGGAGTGATGATGTTGTATCGGGTGAACGACAAGTAGATGCTTTGAAGGAACGGTACAAAGGTGAAAACGAAGAACCCGATCAGCCAAGGTGCGATAAACAAGTAGCCCGTCAGATTATTCTTTCGACCTGGCTTCATCGCGGAATCGACACACTATGGACCTGTTTCGGGGTGGTGGGCGGTGAGGGGCTCGAACCCCCGACATTCTCGGTGTAAGCGAGACGCTCTACCAACTGAGCTAACCGCCCCGGTGGAAAGAAATTATAGCTTGGTTTTTTCCGTTTGTCGCCGTATAATTAAAACGCAGGGATATGCGACTACTCGTCTGCTTTACGCTAGGGATGGCGGTGGCGACGGCTGCAGCACAATTGCAGCCCGCAGAGGTTCAGTACATCGGCGCGGAAAAACCGCTTCGTGGGTACCGCCTTGGCGACGAATGCTTTGTCCCAATCGAACTTCTTCCCTCTATCGGCTGGGATGCCACGCTTCGCAGCGATAAGGTCACTCTCACCGTCGCTGGCCGAAAAGTCGATTTCCCTCACCGAACCTTTGCCGGAAGCCAAAGTATTCCCTTCCGCAAGGCCATGGCCGAATTTGGTGGTGAAACCGAGTGGGATCGAATCGGACGTGTGCTCAAAGCAGTTGCCATCGGAAAGTTCGCTGGCGGACAGATTAAATTTGCCCTTCCGGTTTCTTCCGTAACGCTGGATGCAGGCAAGATCCTTGAAATTCGTGGTGCAAAGATTCTCGCCAGTCCAGCTCAGGTGCCGAAGGGCATCAAGCTCCAACAGGGACCTGATGGCGTGCGGATTATCTCAAGCCTATATTCGTGGGACATTCCGAACGGGCCAGAGCAGTACTCATTCAGTCTTCCCGCGGCTCCCTTGACGAACCCCCTTCCGATCGCAGACACATCGCAAAGCCCAGTTGGAACGCCACCTCCCGTGAGCACCGAGCCAATGCAGATATCGCCCGTAGAACCGCCTGTTGATCCATCGGGAGACATTCCACTTGATTTGGTCGTGCAGACCGACAATGCCACGTCGAGCATCATTCAGCTTCGAACCATAGTTCCCCTGACATCCGCCCCGCAATTGCGGATGATCGAACCAAACGTCTTCGAACTCGTTATGCCGAACGTCGCCATCGCGATCTCAAACCCAGAAGCGGCGAAAGCTTCCGGAGTAACCAACGTTGCGGTTACGAAAGAAGGCACAAGTTCGGTGATCCGATTTATTCTCGACCGGCCCATGGGCTACGAAATCTGGACCGACGCTTCGGGTGTAAGCATCCAGCTCATCAAACCGGCCATCGGAAACGGGAAGCTCGCAGGCAAGCTGATCGTGGTTGATCCTGGCCATGGCGGGAAAGATGGTGGTGCCAAATCCGGAATCGCCCGAGAAAAGGAGTTAACGCTTAAAGTCTCGCTGGCGCTGGCGGAACAGCTGAAAGCGGCCGGCGCGACGGTGATCATGACTCGGAGAACGGATGTATTCATCGGACTCACTGAGCGTGCCGAAGTGGCGAATCGGAACAAAGCGGACTTCTTTATTTCCGTGCACATCAATTCCACGGCGAAAGCTTCCACTTCAGGATCGATCACGTTCTTCCACGGACCAAGCGCCGTCAAGGAACTTTTGGCCCGGTGTCTTCAGCAACAGCTTGCTAAAATCAACGGGCTTCCGAGTATCGGCGTATGGAGTGATAAGCGGATTTACAACAGTGGCTTTGCAGTTTTGAGAATGTCGAAAATGCCTGGTGTGTTGTTAGAACTCGGATTCATCAATCATCCGAATGACCGTGCTCGAATGTTGCAGGCGGACTTCCCTGCGTCAGTTGCGGGAGCGGTTGTGAAGGGACTCAAGGTGTATTTAGGCGATGGCAAGTAACTCAGGCGCAAACAGAGGCGCGATAATCGCAGCATTCTTGTTGTCGGCCGTTGGCCTGGCTGGCGTGGCAACGTACGTGATGCAGACGCCCCAAGCGCAACGCGTGCCCGATGCAATGCGCCGACAATCGAACACGGAAACATCCAACAAGCCCGATGCTCCGGTATCGGAAAAGATGCAAAAGGTTCGGTTTGTGAAACTGAACGGCGAAAAGCTTGAACTCTCGGCCGCAGTGGAAATCCCGATCTCCAAAGGACCCGCGCTCTACAGCACCAACGAAACCATTCAGGCGCTCGGACTCACGGAGATTCGGTGTCTAGGAATCGATATCGATCACGGAGTGGCTACCCTGAGCATGAACCCGGCCGTCGAAAGCGGCTTCGGCAGCATGGCCGAATCGGAGTTTATCGAGGCTCTTTCGAAGAACTTGGGACAGTTTGAGAACATCGACTCGTTCCGGCTGACGGTTGAAGGAACAACCATCGAGAGTCTTGGGCACTTTGAGATCGAGAATCCTACTAAAGTGATCCGCCCTAGCGGGACGCCTTCGGAATCTTCTTTGCCGAAGAAGACTTCCCCTTAGCCGCACCAAAAGATTGATGAAGCGACCAGCCAATCAGGCCGAGGCTGATCGCGACCCAAGAGAACGCCCAAACCGCGGCAGGCAGTCCCGTCACTTCTTGAAGAATGGTGGCGTCCGACGTTCCACCGGTCCAGCCGCTCATCTTAAAAACGGTCAGAACGCTGGTGATGCTGTTCAGACACTGCTGCACCCCGATGAATTGCGCCGCGTAAATCGGAAGGTCGTTCTTGGTATTTCCTAGAACCGCGAAGAGGATCGCAATGATGACTCCGCTCACCATTCCAACAGGATTTCCTCGCACCAGAGCCAGTAGCGAGATGACGAGCAGAAAGCTTGTTCCCAGCAGTGCGTGCTGTGCTCGCTGGACGGTGGTGCTGTACAGAATCAGGGCCGCGCCAAAGATGCTCGCACCAACGTAACCCGCGCTTCCAATCACGAGGATGTTTCCGCCACGTACCGGAGTGGTTCCGGAGCCATCTGGGAACACCTGAATCATCTCCGGCACTCCGCCCGTACCAAGCGCTGCGAATGCATGAGCCAGCTCATGAATGTGCGTGTTCAAGTACAGCAGTGGGATGAGCAGCGGTCGGAACGGACCAAAGGACATCAATACCAGCGTGGCGATGGCAGCAACAATGAGCGCTCGTTGCGCGGTGGTCTTATTCGGCATGATTTGCTCCTGCTGTCGCGGGCTCGTTTCGCTGGCGCCGCCACGTTTCAATGGCGCGCCATAAGAAATGTACGGCAAATCCGACCGCAATTCCCACGCACCATCCCCAAAGGACCTGTCCCGGGAAATGGGCGCCGCAATAGATGCGGCTGATTCCGGTGAGAACCGCGATGATGATCCACGGTGCGCCCCACCACTTCAGATTGAGCATCATCGCAACGGCAACCGCCGCCATATTCGCACTGTGAGCGCTGGCGGTCCCCATGCTGTCCGTTCCACCCACCCGCATGATTACGTCGGGCAAGACTTGAAACGGTCTTGGATCGGGAAGTTGTTGCTTCAAAACGTCGGTGATTTCGTTAGCGATTGGGAACGCGACCAAAGCCTGGATTGCCGCCAAACGAGCGTTCCGGCTACGGAACATCATGGTAAGCAACAACCCGATCAGGAAAATCTTGACCCCCGAGTAGTTCGTTGCTTCGCTCAGAAACCGAAAAAAGGTCGCCCAGGCCTCGGGCCATCGATTCACCCAATAGAAAATGGGGAGATCGACTCGCTGCATCATCGGATGGTATCTCAAACGTAAACTACTGCTATGGGCCAGTTGACTCGTTTCCTCGCAAGGCAAATCTGGATAGCCCTTGTTTGGTACATGCGACGACCACCCATCAAGAGAATGCGTCGAAACGTTACCGGCCTCATGCCCGGGAAATTTGGAGAGCGCGCACGTCAGTCGCTCACCCGGCAGGATCGATTCGCACGACGATACGGCATTCTGATGCTGACCTGGTCGCTCAACCTGCTCTTTGCAAGCCTGTTCATCACCGGAACGTATGTGCTTGTGACGACGGCATCTGAGAACGGCTGGCTAACCGTGCCGGGCTCCGAAGATCGCGCTAATTTACGCTGAACCGCGACCAGTCGCCGGCAAAGAGCACTTCCTCTTCAAGCAAAACTCCGTACTTCGACCGGATGGCATGCTTCACGTGCTCGGCTACTAGGCGAATTTCCGTTGCCGTAGCGCCATTGATGTTCAGAATGAAGTTTGCGTGTCGCTTGCCGACCGCTGCGCCTCCGATCCGGAATCCCTTAAGACCGGCACGCTCAATGAGGAATCCGGCCGGAATGATCCCCTTCTCTTTCAGCGGGCCCGGCAAATCGTCAAGTGTGTTCGCGAGCGAGAGATCTGTGACGTTCTTGAAAAAACTGCCCGCGCTTGGCGATGGCGGCTGCTTCGATATCCGCTGTCGCTGATACTCTCGCGCTTCATCGTATGCGGCCTTTCGGGGTCCGCGAGGGAGTTCCATGCGAATCGCCAGTACGACCGCGTTCGTGACTTCACCCGTACGAAGCACCGAGTCTCGGTACTTGAACCCCATCCAATCAGCACCAACAACTTCCCTCTTGCCGTTCCAGACCACGTCGAGTTCGCAAACAAACTCGCTGATATTGCTGCGATAGGCACCGGCGTTACTGACTAACGCCCCTCCGATGCTTCCAGGAACGCCGACGGCAAACTCGAGTCCGCGGTAGCCAAGCTGGACCGTCTTCAAGAACAAGTCTTGATAGCCATATCCAGTCTCCACCCAGACAGAGCCCGCCCCGTCATCCTGAAAAGTTCGAGCAAGATTCCGGATCACGATTCCGGGGACGCCGTCGTCGGATGGCAACATATTGCTGCCCCACCCAAGCACCGAAATCGGCCAACCTTCGGCTTGCGCAATCAGGGCGTGCATAGCGAGCTCATCGCGATTACGGGCAGTTACAAACCGCTCTGCCGAGCCGCCAGCCCGCAAGGTCACGTAAGGCTTTAACGAAACGTTACGAAGCATTGAGTGCCCCAGCGGAAGTCTTATACGGCTTCTTCGGCGTCGAGATGTTCGGCTCCGCCATATATTCCGGCAACAAAGCCTCGGCCGCCAGCAAGGGCAATTCAGACCAGAACTCCGCTAATCGTTCGGCTCCGGGAAACTTGCTCGGGCGATCTTCGGCCCCGTAGCCAACGCTGGTCTCCGCCAGCTCGTGGGTTCGGCAACTTTCCTGCCCAGGTTCTCGGAGCCAGAATTCACCCTTTCGGGTCGGCACAAATGCTGAACCACCGCGCATGATCAAATCAAACGAAGATGCCCCGATGCACGGAACGCCTTGTGCAAAGGCAAAGCTCTTCGCCAAAACAATGCCGACCCGAACGCCGGTGAAGGAGCCAGGGCCCAGATCAGCCGCGAAAATCGTAGCGGCACGGAGATCCCGCCCTGTCTCTCGCAAACCTTGTTGCAGCAGCCGCAGGCAAACTTCACCTGCCTGCCGGTTCGCAGGTTCGCTTGCCGAGAACAGAACGTCCTCGCCCGAAATCAGGGCAACGCTTGCCTGTGGACTCGACGTACTAAACGCAATGATCACGGGTTCGTGCTGAGCTTAAGGGAGCTGAGCAAGCGCTTGATCTCCCGCTGTTGCCCTTTCCATTTGTTGAGATCGGAGCTTTCTGCCGCCACGAGAACATAGAAGTCCGAGCTCTTCAGGTAGGCGTCGTACGCGGCAATCTTCTGATCTTGTTGATTAAGGCCCACGCGCAAAACTGAACCCACGGTTCCACCCGCGGGGGTCGCTTCCGCTTCAACATCCTCTCGGTAACTCACGCTCTTGAATAGCGGAAGTCGGTCAGACGCTTTCGCCATCAACGCCCGAGATGGCTCCAAGCTGTCAGCCAGGAAGTTGAGCTCCACCACAACCCGAAGGTTCTGCTTTTTGAAGAAGAACTCTGCCTTCGCACCATTCACATTCTCAAGTTCCCAGCCCGATGCGGCAAGGATGTTGACCGTCCGTTCGGAAACCGTCATTGACGCCAAAGGCTTGGCATTAACTGACGATGGCTTTGTCACGCCATCATCCAGAACCGTTCGGGCAGGACGAACTTGGACTTGCTTCTTCGTTGGAGGTGGCGCGGTTGGATCTTCCACCGGCAGCGGATCGCCATTAATCGTCTTGAAAGTCTCCATGACCTTTTGCCACTGGAACCAAACGTTCTCAAACGAAGTGCCCGGCGCACGAAGATGGAACAGCAACTTCTGAGAAGTTCGGCTATAGAACAAGCCCGAAACCTGGGTGTAAGCCACTCCCTTCTCGCTGTACTCAAGTTGGGTCAGAAGCAGAGGAACGCCAAGTACCTGTTGCTCCCACTGTCGGTTCACCACTCGCTTTTGAAGCTCGTTGGAAGTGCGTTGCAGACTCTGCCAAGCTTCGGTGTCGCCACGGAAATTGGCCCGGATCAGCTCCAGCTGCCCACTTCGGTCGACGGTATCGGCCGGAATTCGTAAAACCGTTCGACGTTTATCGCGCTTTTCGATCTTCCAAGACGCGGGATGCGAAAATCCTAGATTGAGGTCTTTGTCCGCGTACGGAACAAGCTCTGGCTCCTGATAAAGCGCAAAGGTGAGGCCGAGGGCCAACAACTGCATAAAAACATTATGCGACCTTCAAGCCGGTAGCACCAGAACGAACCGGGCCCCCTGACCCAAAACCCCTTCCTCGGTGGCGTTTCCGCCATGAGCTTCCAGAATTCCCTTTACGATGCTCAAACCCAGGCCCATCCCTTTCGCTCGTCCCGAATAGAACGGCTGGAAAATGGTTTCCTTCCGATCTGGCTCAATCCCTGGCCCAGTGTCTGCAATAACAATTCGCACGTATTCATCGTCCGAAGTCAGCTCTGTCGTCACCGAAAGTTGGCCATCTGTAATGTGGTGAAGGCTGTTCTCGATCAGTTCGGAAATCGCCCGCCGCAAACGCCGATCATCCGCCAACACCGGCGGAAGCTCATTGAGCGTTAGCACCAACTGAATCGGACTCCGCTTCGGAAATACTTCCTCAACCGTTTCCTTAACCAGCGTGTTGATATCAATCGGCTGCTTCTGGATCTGCGTCGCCGAAACAAAGTCTCGGAAGTCGTTGAGGATCTCCTCGACACGCATCACGTTGACCGACAAGCTCTTCTGTAGGCTCCGAATGCTCTCAATATCCAGAACCGGTTCTGAAGCCAGAAAGCCCAGCTCATTCACATCGCCCTTGATGGCAAAAATGCGATTCCCAATCATGTGCGACGACTTCGCACTCAGTTCGCCCCAGGCGATCATCCGCTCGCTGCGAACAATCTTCGACATGATCTGAATGTTCTCAAGCCCCGACGCCACTTGCTCGGCAATCGCCTGCAACAGCCGCTCATCCATGCTCGTGAATCGGTTATCGACGAACGGGTTATCACTGCGGCGGCGTAGCGCTCTAATCACCCCGTGGATGTGATTTCGAAACATGATCGGAACCGCGAGGAAGCTAGCAATCTGCTCGCTCGGAATCTCCACGTACTTCCCACGCCATCGCGTATCCGTCTGCGGATCGTCCAGCAAAATCGACTTCCCGTTCTGCGCGACCCAGCCCGTAAAACCCTCGCCTTTGTCGTAAGTCAGGAGCCCAATCTGGTCCTTCAAACGCCCAATCGTGCCCCGCAGGACAATCTGCCGATTGTTGGCATCGAAGAGAAAAATACTGCACGAGTGCAGCCGCAACGTCTGCTCCGCAATCTCGATGACTTGCTGAATCAGATCAGCCTCGTCCATCACCGTGTCCAGCGAGTTTCCAATCTGGATCAGCGCTTCTTCGCGGCGATTCTGGTCAATCCGATCAATCAACGAGGCACAAATCGTGGCGGCGCTTTCGATGATCGTTTGATCCGAATCCGAGAACGCATGCTCATGATCAGACTCCACGTTCAAAACCGCTCGCAGCCGTCCGCTGATGTCACGCACCGGGACCGCCATTTCGCTCAGAGTCGAATCAAATAGAGCCCGATACTTCGGATCCTCGCGCACATTCCCCGCAACAACGCTGGTCCCCGTGGCCGCAACCCAGCCCACGATCCCCTCTTTAAGCCCCATATCCAGCGGCAAATGCCGGTTCTGAGCAACGGTTTCCCAATCCCGGCCACTCCCGTACCGCACCGTCAAGTCGCCGACTTCCTCGTCCAGCACCGCCAGCAACGAGTGACTTGCGCCCACCAGTCCAATCAGCCCATCCAGAAGCCCGGAAATCGCGATCTCTGCATCCGGTTCGCGCAAAGTCGCTGCAACAAGTCGGGCCAGTCGTTGTTCTGGGAGCACAGTCGAAAGTATGTCTCCCATAATCAGATTCGATGTACGGCCTTGCAATGGAGCGGGAGATTCGCGAACAACCATCGATACTGCGCGCGGGGCCAGAAACCTACGCGCAGATACTGAGCCAAATTCGCGAGCGAGGTCCGTTCGAAATGGTCCTTCTCGCCGCCCGCGGATCGTCGGATAACGCCGCGCTCTATGCACGCTACCTGTTCGAGGTCAAACTCGGCGTACCGGTTTCCCTGGCCGCGCCAAGCGTCTGGACCCGATACGACGCAACCGTCCGCTATCCAAAGTGCCTGGCTATCGGAATTTCCCAGAGTGGCGCCGCGCCTGACGTTTCCGAGGTCCTGGAACACCTGAAACAAGCCGGTCACACCACCGTAGCCATCACCAACACGCCCGGCTCCCGCCTCACTTCCGTCGCTGATCACAGCATCCTCATCAACGCGGGAGAAGAGAAATCGATCGCCGCAACCAAAACCTACTCCGCAACCCTCCTCGCGCTCTACGAATTGGTCCGCGAGCTCAGCCAAACCCTCCCCGAGCCCGTCCTGCCAGACCCAGCCTGGATGGCCGAGTGCTTCAACTCCGCGCTCATCGCAAGCGGACCAGTCGTCCGAAGCTCGCCCATCTTCTGCCTATCCCGTGGTTACGGCTTCAGCACCGCCATGGAGACCGCGCTGAAGCTGATGGAATGCTCGCTTATTCCCGCAAAGGCATACTCCTCCGCCGACTTCGAACACGGCCCGAAGGCCCTCGCCGGCCCCAACAGCGTTGCGATCAGCTACGACGGCGACAAGCCGCACCTCGCTGAGAACGGCTGCGAAGTCATCCTTGCCCCAACAAACTCCGCCCCGGACGAAATCAAACCGATCTGGGACGTCATCTTCGGCCAGTGCCTCGCCCTCCTCACCGCCCGGGCCCGAGGCCTTGACCCCGACGATGCCCGCTTCCTACGCAAGGTGACGCGAACCCTTTAATCCTCGGGATCAGTGGTCACAAACGGACACTGATCCCAAACCGTCTTCACCTTCAGCGCACCCTGCAAAAGCGTCAAGTACTTCTGGTTGGTCACCGGAAACGCCCCCAGCGACACCAGATGGTCGTTCATGATCTGCGCGTCAAAGAGCACAAACCCAAGCTCCCGGCACTTTTCAACCAAGTGATACAGCGCAACCTTGCTCGCGTCGGTCTCGCGATGAAACATCGACTCCGCGCAAAAAGCCCCACCCAGCGCAATTCCGTAAACCCCACCGACCAGCCGCTCCCCACTCCAAACCTCGCAAGAATGCCCCCAGCCTTGCCGGTGAATCTCGGTGTAGACCTGAATGAACTCTGGGGTGATCCAGTTTCCCGAAGGCCGCAAACAGTGCTCCATCACTTCGGTGAAAGCCGTATCAAACGTCACCCGAAATCGATCCTGCCGCAGCACCTTCGAAAGCGACTTACTAACGTGGATCCCCTCTATCGGAAACAGGCACCGCGGGTTCGACTGGTACCACTCCACCACGTTGTCGTCGTCGCTCATCGGAAACGCCCCTTGCTCATATCCAAACCGGATCAGCCACGGAGTCAAGGGTCGTTGCCGCACCCAAGCATTATAGGGATTGGCACCTATTTTCTGCCTCGGTAAGCTAGAGCCGAAATGCACGCTCAAGAATTACTGATGAAGCAGATTGAAGAAACGGGCAACATGCTGTTCAAAGCGTTGGACGGAGTAGACGAAAGCCACTATGACTACCGCGTCCACGAATCGATGATGACGATTCGGGACCATGTCCACCACCTCTGCGAGTCATACGTCGCCTTTCTCGCCCATGCCGATGGAAAAGAGCACTCTTGGGGCTCCTACGACCTGCCCGACAAGTCGCGCGCAAATCTGATGACCGAGTTTGTCCGCCTTCGAAAGGAAGCAATCGACGCCATTCACGGCAATGCCGAAGCCCAGATTCTCTTCTCCGGCGCCGCCTACATTGCCAACCACGATGCCTATCACATCGGCCAAATCGCCGCCACTCGCCAGGCATTCGACCCCGAGTGGACCAGCTACAGCCTCTATAGTTGAGAGGAATTTGAACCTGTAGGGGTGTGAAACGGAGGCTGCTCGGGTATCCTACGGCCTCCAATACACACGGACGCGGTTGCTAAGACCAGGTCCTGAGGTGCTTGCGCCCCAGGTAATTCGAAGCAAAAACTAACCGCTCCGGAGGAATAACCTGGAGGTTACAAGAAAATATGGTCCAACTTAGCATGAAGGAACTGCTGGAATCCGGCGTTCACTTCGGTCACCAAACTCGTCGCTGGAACCCAAAGATGAAGAGATTCATCTACGGAGCTCGAAACGGCATCTACATCATCGATCTTCACCAGACGATCAAGCTTTTCGAGGACGCCCTCAACTACGTCCGAAAGCAGATTGAAGATGGCGGAACCGTCCTCTTCGTCGGAACCAAGAAGCAAGCTCAGGCTGCCATCAAGGAAGCCGCCGAGCGATCTGGTCAGTACTTCGTTTGCGAACGATGGCTGGGCGGCACCCTCACCAACTGGAAGACCATTCAGGGCCGTGTAGGTCGCCTGAAGGAACTCGACCGAATGGATGCGGAGGGCTATCTCGACCGACTCCCGAAGAAAGAAGCCCTCAAGCGACGACAAGAGCGAGACGAGCTGCAGCGATACCTCGGCGGAATCCGAAACATGACCGCCATGCCGACGGTGATGTTCGTGGTCGACCTCAACAAGGAATCGATTGCGGTCAAGGAAGCCAAGAAGCTCAACATCCCCATCGTGGCGATCGTTGACACCAACTGCGACCCAGACCTCGCCGACGTGATCATCCCTGGAAACGACGATGCAATCCGCGCGATCCGATTGGTAACTCAGAAGATCAGCGACGTGATTCTCGAAGCCCGACCGCTAAGCGATGCGCTTACCGAAGGCATCTTCAGCGATTCCACCCCGCTCGACGAAACCGATCCGGCGTTCGACTACGTCCCGCCAATCGACGACGAGCTCCTCAAGGCCTTTGGCGCAGACACGGAATAAAGAACATGGCGAACTACACGGCAGCAGACGTTAAGAAATTACGTGAAGAAACCGACGCACCCATGATGGAGTGCAAGTCGGCTCTCGACGAGGCAGACGGCGATCTAGCCCGAGCGAAGGAAATCCTTCGCGAAAAGGGTAAGTCCGCCGCCGGAAAGAAAACTGGCCGAGCAACCGGCGCTGGCGTTGTGGCCTTCGCCCTTAGCGAAGACCGCAACACCGTTGGTGCAATTGTTCTCGAAAGCGAAACGGACTTCGTTTCGAACAACGAGAACTTCCAGAAGAAAGCTCAGGAAATCGCAGAATACGTTCTCGCCAACGGCGCGCCAGAAGGCAACCCAATGGACGATCCTAAGTTCAAGGAACTTTCCGACGACGTGATCGCGATGTTCCGAGAGAACGTTCAGATCTCGCGAGCCGTGAAGATCGAATCGACTGCGCCAATCGCCTTCTATGTTCACCACAACAAGATGAAGGGCGCGCTCGTCGTGTCCGAAGGCGACAACGCCGGCAACGAAGCCGTCCGAAAGACCGCCGTCCACATCGTTTCGCTTCCTCCCGAAGTGATTACGAAGGAAGAGCTGTCCCAGGAACTCCTGGCGAAAGAACTTGAGCTAGAAACGAAGCGAGCCCTCGATGAAGGCAAGCCAGAAAACATCGCCAAGAACATCGCCCAGGGTCGCGTCAACAAAGAGTTCGTGAACCGCGTGGTCCTCATGGAACAGCCGTTCTATGCCGAGCCAAGCCTCACCGTCAGCCAGTACCTGGCCCAAGAAGCCAAGGGCACGAAGGTCACTCGATTCGAGTACTTCGCCGCCGGCGCTTCGGCTCCAACCGAATAAGCGCCAACAAACAAAACGGGGGCCGGATGGAACTACCATCCGGCCCCCGTTCTTTTGTCTACCCTCAGTCCTTCGCCCAGAACATCGCGCCGGCGTCTTCGTGGATCACCGACTGGTCGAGGATCGTCACGGCCTTTCGCAGACCCTCAATCGAGTTCATCAGGCCATCTTCGTGCTCGATGCTGAGAACGTAGTCGTAACCGACGGTTCGCAGGACGCTGCAGAAGTCCTTCCACCACTCCAGCCCGTGGCCGTAGCCAACCGAGCGGAACACCCAAGATCGCTTGGCGATGTCGCCGTAGCTCTTGGTATCCAGGTTTCCGTTGAGCGCCGAGTTCTGCGGATCGACTCGCGTGTCCTTCGCGTGAACGTGGAACAGCGCGCCCTCTTCGGCAAGCTGCTTCACCGCCGCAATCGGGTCGATTCCCTGCCACCAAAGGTGCGATGGGTCGAAGTTCGCGCCGATCTGCTCGCCCGCCGCGTGGCGAAGCTTAAGCAAGGTGTCGTTGCTGTAGCAAACAAACCCAGGGTGCATCTCGATGCCGAACTTAACGTTGTGCTTCTTAAGGAAGGCGTTCTGCTCGGTCCAGTAAGGAATCACAACTTCCTTCCACTGATAGTCGAGGATGTCGCGGAACTCGTCGGGCCAGGCGCAAGTGACCCAGTTCGGGTTGATCGCCGTCGGGCTGTCGCCGGGGCAACCGGAGAAGCCGTTGACGCAAGGCACACCCAGCAGGCTGGCGAGCTTGACGCTGTTCACAAACGCCTGGTGGTGATCCTGCGCAATCGCCTTCACCGGGTGCAGGGCGTTACCGTGGCACGAGATCGCGGAGATCATGAGCCCGCGGCTTTCGACGTCGTGGATCAGCTCCTTCCGCGCGGCGTCGCTCTCCAGCAGCTTCTCAACGTCGAGGTGAGAAGCCCCCGGATACGCTCCGGCTCCAAACTCAACGGCCTTGATGCCTTCGGCCGCGATGATATCGAGCGCCTCTTGGCGAGTCTTGTCTCCGAATAGGGCGGTGAAAATTCCGATCTTCATAGTTCTCTGCGCCGCGACTCTGCGTCGGACAC
>CAMAPH010000027.1:0-38481 GCA_945859975.1 Chthonomonas calidirosea | reverse complement strand
CCCCCCGGGCCAGAATACAACGTGCCTCTCCTCGCCATCGACGTCGGAAACACCCACACCGTCTTCGGACTCTGGGACGGATCCACTTGGCTCGCGACCTGGCGAAGAACCACCAACATCCAAACCACCGAGGACGAACTCGCCTCCTGGCTCAGCGGACTGTTCCTGCTCAAAGGCATCCCCTGGAAAATTGACGGAGCGATCTGCGCTTCCGTCGTGCCGGGAATCAACGATTCCCTCTCGAAGCTCACCCAGAAGCATCTCGACACGAAGCTTCAGTTCCTAACCACCGGCGCTGATGTCGGTCTAACCGTCACCTACGATCCGCCGCACGCCGTCGGCTCCGACCGCATCGCGAACGCCATCGCCGCCTTGGCCCGCTTCGAGCCGCCGATCATCGTCGTCGACCTTGGCACCGCCACGACATTCGACACCATCGACGCCAAAGGTGACTACGTCGGCGGAGCGATTCTGCCCGGAGTCCAACTCTCGGCCAATGCCCTCTTCCAAAGGGCGGCCAAACTGCCGAGCGTAGAGTTCCGACCGCCAACAACCGCCATCGGCCGTAACACGGTGTCCGCTCTCCAAAGCGGAATCATGCTGGGGTACGCGGGATCGATAGACCGCCTCGCGCACGAGATTCAGAAGGAGCTGGGATGCAACGCCAAGGTCATCTCCACGGGCGGCCTCGGTGGCTTGTTCCTGGACCTCTGCGACTGCATCGACTCGTATGAGCCGAGCCTAACCCTCGACGGTCTGGTGCTCGCCTTCGACCGATTAAAAGCGCGCGTCTGAACCCAAAAGGTTCAACTCAGGCAAAGTCGGAGCCTGCACGGCGCTGCCGCCGGTCGTTCCGTTCTCGCCCCGACGAGCTCGGTAGAACACCTTCCAGCCGAACTCGATAATCGGAATCTGGTTAGTTCGAAACTCGCGCAGAACGGCAACAAACGCATCGGTATAAACCCCGACCGGCTTGCCATTGCGCACGAGGCTATAAACCGATCCGCCGGCAAAAGTCGCCTGGCACTGCGAATACGCCCCGGCCGTCGGCAGTTCGTAGCCGAACACCCGAGTAGGCGTCCGCTCCGGTCGATTCGCTTGGAAGAAGCCAAAAACGATCGCTTCCCGCGCCGCAAAGGCTTGGTACAGCTCGGCCTTCGACAGCATATGCGCTGTATCTAACAAACCAGTAGCATCGGTCCCGGCCAAATAGTCCCGGTCGTTCACGTTCGATCCGACGCCGCTAAAGTAAATCATCACGGTCGCCTTCGCCGGTATCCGCGCCGCAAGCTCCGTCATCTTCTGCCGCATCACGTCGGCCGTGGCGTTCTCCACCACAACGATGTTCTCCTTCGGGTAGCCGCCGTACATGTTGATCTCCTGAGCGACCAACTGCGCATCGTTCACCGCAAACGGCAAGTTCAACTCACCCAAGCCCGATTCGGAGTTGCCGATGATGAAGGCGAACTTGTTCGAAAGCGTCTGCACGCCACCGACCACCGGAGCCTGCGAGACCGTCCCCGCGTTCGGATTCACCGGCGGATTGGTTGGCGGATTGGTTGGAGGATTCGTCGGCGGGTTTGTAGGAGGGTTCGTCGGTGGATTGGTGGGCGGATTCGTCGGAGTTGTCGCAGAGTTCCCCGTCGGGTTCACAATCGCAATCTGCTCCGGCGCAATGATCTCGGTATCTTCCCGCCAGTTTCGATTGATCCCCTTCTGCTGAAGCTCAACCCGCTTTTCCGCCAAGCCCAGCATCGTGTAGACCTCACCCAGCAAGAACACGGCATTGCTTCCCGCTTGTCGCTTGGTCAGCGAGTTCTCAAGTTCGGTCTGCGCTTCCTTCAGCAGCGCATCTTGGGCTGCCTTCTCTTCAAGCCGAGCCGCTTGCCGAATTGCACTGTAAGCAGCCAACAGGTTCGCCGAATACGGCGCCCCGCTCCGCCAAACCCGCCGCTCGGTAATCGGCCCCGGAAACGGCGTCGGCACCGACTCATCATTCGGTCGCGTCTTCAACGCATCTTTAAAAGCCATCCGCGCCGCGGACCAATCGTTGGCCTTCGCCAAGGTCAAACCACGCTCGTAATTGTCCTTCCATGCTTGGGCGTGTCCAACCGTTGCCAGAATCAAAAAGCCAAGAACAGGAAGAATTCGCATGGTTAAAATCGATACGTCGCCGTAATGTAAGTGTCCTGCCCACCCGAGCGAGGCCGCGCGTAGCTGAAGTCTATCGTGTACCGACCGTCACCCGGCTGATATCCGATGCCGTAAGTAAGGGTCTGGTAGCTATCGTAGCCCGTTCCGCTCGATCCAATCGTTTGGTATCCCAGCCGCAACGGCACCCGAGTTCGCCCGAAGTCGAGGTTGTACTCAAGCCCAAGGCCAAATCCGCCCTGGCTCCCGCGCTCAAAGTCGGAACTCCCTTGCCCGCCGAAGAAGAACTGCGTGTTGGCTCCAACCACGAGGTAGTCATCTTTGCCCTTCCGGTATCCCTCGTACCGTAGAGCAGCGCCGAGCATCAAACGGCCAGGAATCGTGCTGAAATTGACTCCTGATCCACCGCCGCCTACCCGAATCGGGCTACGAACGCTGGCGTTGAAGCTGGCATTAGGGTTATTCGGCGGCGAGTACTGAACACCCGCCGTTAAACCAACCCCGGATGTTCGCGATTTGACATTCGGGAAACTGATCACCGCCGGTCCGCCAGAAATCGGATCACCGTTACCATCAACCAGCGACCCCGTCTGCCGGAAGGTCAGGGACTGGTTTGCAAACACGATTCCATAACCGACCGCCAGATTCCCCGCCGCATTGGTCCGGCCATAGCCGAACGAAAGGAAGTCGGTTCGAACTCGCTTGGTCTCCGTAAAGTCTCGAACTCGAATTCCCGGTGCAAAGGTCAAATCACCCGCCGCCGTAGCGAGGTCGTCGACCAATCCAGTGATGCTGTAGCTAACGCCAAAGCTTCCCTTCTCGCCTTTCCGGATTGCGCTGCCTGGGATGGCGTAGCCGAAGTGCACAAAACTGGTGCTCCCATTTCGCCGGGTTGCCGTACGGTTTTGTTCGTTAAAGGTCCCACCCACCGCAGTTCGGGTTGAGGGAAGATTGCGCTGTCCAAGCTGCAACGTCGGACGATTGACGTAGCCAAGCCCGGCCGGATTGTAGACGGTGGAGTAAGTATCGGCCGCCGCACCATTGAGCGCACCGCCAGCACCTTGCGATCGGGCACCCGAGTCAAACGCGTTCAAAAGGTCCGGCACTTGTGCCGAAGCCGATCCAAACAATATAAACGTTCCAAAGAACGCGATGAACTTCCTGTTCGTCAACAATCTCTCCTTGATTCCGGACGACGCGCGAACGTCGAACGGCGCGACTAACCGATGGTGACGGAAACTTCTTGTCTCGTCGCCCGGTTTCCTGCCTTGTCAATGCAGTCCACCACAACTTTAAACCTGCTGGGAAGCGGAACGCTACTACGAATTCGGCCCGTCCAGCGAAGCGTCGTGCTGCCTTGATTCGTGACCGATACTCGAGCTACCGACCCTAGATAGGAACCGTCCATCCGTCGCAACACAACTTCAACTCCGGTCACATCGACCGAGCTCGTTGAAGCATCTGCGATATCAACAATAACGGGGATCGTCGTCTGCGGTGAAATTCGGTTTCCAGCCTGCGGATAAACGATGGTCACGGTCGGCTGAACGCGATCGAGAGTGATGTTCACCGACCGGCTCGTTTCGTTCCCTGCTTCGTCCGTAACTTTCAAACCGATCGACTGGTTCCCGTCTCTGGCGATACCGGCCGTGTTCCAATCGACCGAGACGTCGGTGGTGCTCCCGGTGTTGTTGGCAATGGGCTGGTCATTAACGAGAATTTCCCAACTCTTGAGGTTTGGCTCCAGCAATCGAGCGCGAATCTTGACCAGTCCCCGCTTGTGCTGTCCGTTCGCCGGATAGAACTCGAGAACCTTCGGTGCCTTGACGTCCACCTTAACCGGAATCGTGGTCGGCTCATAGGTGTTGGCTGGCTCGGTCGCGGAAACCTTGATCGAGTAGTCACCTTCCGAGGTCGTCTCACTAAAATTCAGCGCAAGGCTGTTCGAAATCTCGCCGTCGCCATCCGGGGTGAACTTGCGCTCGATGGTGGTCGTTCCGGTCGGCCCCGTGATTTCGGCCTTTACCGTCACCTCCAACTTTGCGCCGGTAATGATGAACCGCAAAGTGTTGGTTTGCCCAAGAAAGGCGTTCGCGGTCGGAGACTGCACCGTCAGCGTCCCAGCATTAGCCAAGGCGCTGAGCAGGCATAAAACGCCCGCAGCAATAAACTTTTTCCCGATTCCTTTCATGAAGTGCCTTCCTGGCTCGTTCTCAGGTTATCAGCGATCCTCGCCGACGGCAGCCAGAAACTCTGCTACCCCGTTGTTATCATTGGTCGAAACGACCAACTTTGCAATAGATTTTAGGGCAGGGGTCGCATTTTCCATTGCTCCACCAAACCCTGCCCATTCCACCATTTCAAAATCGTTCATGTAATCACCAATGGCGGCGGTCTCTTGCTGTTGAATTCCCAGCGACTCCGCGACCCGTTTTAGCGCCGCACCCTTACTTACGCCAAGCGGAAGCACTTCCAAGTACTCCGGCTCCGACTCCGTTATTCGGCACAAGTCGTGGTTGAGTAGTCCCGTCAGCTGCGCGCGGTGCAATGGAATCCGATCCGCATGGTCCATGAGAAGAACCTTCGACACGCTTACTTCTTCGAGTTCAGGCAAGTCGATGAACCTCGGATTAAGATGCGGGACACGCTGCAAGTACCGCTCTGTCCACTCCGATCGATCGAAGAACAAGACCTCAGTTGCCGTGTAGATGTTGATCTGAAGCCCGTGTTCAAGAGCGAACTCGGCACAGACTCTGGCTTCGGAAAGTGGCAACTCAACGTGGTGGAGAATCTCACCGTTACCCATCACGATATCCGCGCCATTGCAGCAGATATGGGGGCCGTTCAGTTCGAGCTGAGCTGCATAGTGCCGAACGCTGACCGAAAGCCTCCCGCTGGCAATCATCACTCGGATCCCCTTCGCGCCTGCTTCTCGGACCGCTTGCGCGACCTCGGACGGAATCTCCTTACGATGATTCAGGAGAGTTCCGTCCAAGTCAATTGCGACGAGTTTGATGCTCATGCCACGGGAAAGGTACCCGGGCAGTTGTATTAAGCCCGGGTGATGATCGTTTCTTTGTGGAACATCCGGACCGCTATCCAACCGGCCAAGAGCGCCAGCACCAAGTTCACCACAATGGCTACTCCGGCACCGGCAAAGTCCGGCTTGCTCAACAGTGCGAGCCGCAGGTGGTTTGCCACGTTCAGCACCGGCACATAGTCGACCCATGCGGCTTTGCCAAACTCCGTCAGCCCGATGAACTGGCTAAACATCGCCGGCATGATGACCACAAAGCTCCCAAGGCTCAGGTAAGTCTGAGCTTCTCGGGCGTTCTTCGCATAGCTCGAGATCAGGATCAGCAAGCTCGCCATCATGAGCACCAGTGGGATCAGGAGCGCGATGGCCAGAACCACCGTGCTGCCATTGATTCCGAGCCCCTTGTTCAGCATCATCTCGCTTCCGGGTGGTCGGACGCCAACGAAGAGCCCGAGCCCAACCAGACTTGATAGTGAGGACAAGAAGCAAATCACTCCGAGGGCAAAGATTTTGCCCAGCACGATTTGGGTCCGCGAGACCGGCGAGATCAGCAAAGTCTCCAAGGTTGACCGCTCCTTCTCGCCCGCAACAAGGTCGCTCGCGCTGCTCATTCCGCCATAGAAGGCCCAGATCACGATCAGGTACGGCAAGAATCCGACGAGGAATTCACCGGCACCCTTGTCTTTGGTAACGCCGATATTGACGGCCTCCGGAACGATTTCCGAGACCATCTCCGGCGTGACATTTTGCCCCTTCAGGTAGCCCGCGAGCTTCTTCTCATTCACCGCTCGGAAGACGCCGAGGATGCGCTCTTTACCAATTTGGCCTAGCTGCTCGGACTCATCAAACAGAACGCGAACCTTAAGAACCTTGCCCGAACCAGGGGCATCAAAGATCACCAGCGTCCGGGCTTTTCCGTCCGTGATCAATTTGCGTCCCTCAGGCTCGGACTTCACAAACTGAACCTGATACTTTTCGGCTTCGAACCGCTTCACCCAAGCAGATGGAGTGCTTTCCAAAAGGTGCACTTTGACGCTCTGCGGCTTGGCCAAATTGCCAATGACCGTGCTCAAGAGGAACAGCAGTCCGAAGATCAGAATGATGGGGCCAAGGAATGCGGTTGAGCGCACTCGCTTGTCGCGAAACATTTCGCGCAGTTCTTTTAGAAAGACCTCACGCATGAGTCAACTCCTTCTTGTATCCAACTAGGTCAAGGAACGCCTCTTCCAGGCGCCGGCCAGCGCGGATGTCCTCGGTACGACCGTCGGCCACGAGTTTGCCGTCGTGAATCACGGCGATGTGATCGCAGAGCCGCTCCACTTCGCTCATGATGTGGGTGCTGAAGATCACCGTTTTCCCCGCCGCCTTGCAGGACTCAATAAATTCCATGACGGTTTGAGCCGAAACAATGTCCAGCCCCGCCGTTGGCTCGTCGAAAAACAGCACGGGAGGATCATGAAGAATCGTGCGAGCGATACTGACTCGCTGCTTTTGACCGGTGGAGTACGAGTCGCAGTTCCGGTTCCAAAACTCCCCGAGCTTGAGCAGGGACTCGACAATTTCGATCCTTTCTTTGATCTTATCGCTCGACATCCCGTAGAGCCGACCGAAATACTGCAGGACTTCTTTCCCGCTCAGTCGACCGTAGAGGGCTGTGCTCGTGGAAAGAAATCCGATGCTCTCGCGCACCTTGGTGGGTTCTCTCTCAACGTCGAAGCCTTGAACGGTAGCGCTCCCCGATGTCGGAGTGAGGACGGTAGAAAGCATTCGAAGGGTTGTCGTCTTCCCTGCCCCGTTCACCCCGAGCAGTCCAAAAATTTCGCCCGGCCGTGCGGTGAAGGAAACGTTGCTCACCGCGAGCTTGCCGCCGCTGAACTCTTTGGTGAGTTCCTTTGCAATGACCATGTGCCGCTAGTCTAGCGGAAGCAGGGGGCAGGATGGGGCCTAAGCCCCTATTGAAGGGCTGCAGAAATAGTTGGAACTGGCCCGAACGCCCCTGACTTAGACGTCACATGGCCCTGAACAAAAAGACCATCGCCCTAGCAGCGATCCCCGTCGTAGCCGTCGGTTGGTTCCTCTTCCGCCCTGAACTACTCTTTATTAACTCTACGGTCAATGAGACGCTTCCTGTTTCAAATTCCAACGAAACTAAGCAAACTTTGAAGACAGGAGAGTTCATGTCCTACGGTCACGAAACTAAGGGTAAGGCCGAAGTAGTCCGGGTTGGTGAAAAGACCTACTTAAGACTTAGCGAATTCCACACTTCCAACGGGCCAGATGTACACGTCTACCTTGTAAAGGGCAATGACGGAAGCCAGGCAGGCGTTGATAAGAACGGGTTCTTGGATCTCGGAACCATCAAGGGTAACCAAGGCGACCAGAACTACGAGCTTCCGTCCGGGACAGACCTCAAACAGTACGGTGCCGTCGCCATCTGGTGCAAACGATTCTCCGTCAACTTCGGCGGATCGAACCTGAAAGAAGTCGAAAAGACCTCTTTCCGCACAGATGCCGGCTTCACTTTAGCCGCCTATGACCGAATCGTCGTCACCGACGGCAAGCTTTCAAATGGCGGCAAAGCAGCCCTCGTCGAAGACGGCGGAAAGCGAGCAACCGAATTCACGGGCCTCAAGCTTGACACCGCAGGAACCGCATTTATTGTGGAAATGGAAAACGCTCCGACGTATTCACAGTTCTTGAAAAGCAAAAAGGTAAAGCTCGGAGAAATCAAGTCCGGAAGCAAGAACGCAAAGTTCCCCACTTCTAAAGACTTAGACATCTGGCTCTACCGAACCATCGTCATCACGGATAAAGCTGGCAAGAAGATCCTCGGTACCGCCGAACTTCGATCTGCCCAAGAGCGCAACCGTAAAGAAGAGTCTTTCCTCTTCGCCTAATCGATTTAACCACTCAAACCCTGTTCCAAAAACTGTTCCAAGGAAAAAACCATGAACCTCAACAACCTCTCCAAATTCGTCATCGCATCCGTCGCTTTCTCCGCTTTCGCGGTCGCTTCGGCAACTCCAGTAACCCTCCTCGCCAAGACCCAGGACATGATGAACGACTCGATGATGATGAACTCCACCAAGTTCAAGGGCATCGAAGTCAACAAGGGCTCGGTTTCTGCAAAGGTCACCGACAAGGGAATCGTCCTCATGCTCAGCAAGGACTTCACCCTGCCAAAGACCCCAGCGCCACACTGGCAGATCGTTGACTCCAAGGGCAACACCTACCTTCTCAAGCAGCTCAAGATTGCCGGAAACAAGATGAACCGAATGGTCACCGTGCCTAGCTACATCGCCGACGTGAAGTCAGTGCAAATCTGGTGCTCGTTCGCTGAAGTCAACCTCGGAGAGGCCACGTTCTCGAAGGCGGTCAGCCGATAATTCGGTAGCCTGAAAGGACGGGGGCCAGCTGGCCTCCGTCCTTTCGCTTTGGAGATGCCAATGAATCCGCAAGCAACCTTCGAATCCTTGCTGAAGCCACACCAAGAAGTGGCTTATCGGTACGCCTTTCGGCTCACCGGGAATGCAGACGCCGCCATGGATTTACTCCAAGACGCCGTTCTCCTTGCCTACAAAGCAATCGAGTCGTTCCAGCCGGATTCAAACTTCCGTGCGTGGTTCCTGCGAATCTTGACGAATCGCTTCTATCGAGTTTCTCAGCAGAACAAGCGACACCAGACGGAGTCGCTAGACGATGCCCCTGATCTGTATTTGTACGATCAGGCCGCCAGACTCGGGCACACGATGGAAGGAGACAATCCGGCCGCCGCGATTCTCGAGAAAATGGATCAGGAAACCGTACGCGATGCGATTGACCGATTGTCTGATGACTATCGCACCGTCGCAATCATGCATTATCTAACTGCGATGCCTTATGAGGACATCGCCGTAGCACTAGACATTCCCATCGGAACCGTCCGGTCGAGACTGCATCGCGCAAGAAAGCAACTTCAAGTTTCACTTTGGCAACTAGCCGTAGACCGAGGACTTATCTCGGAGGAAATCAACTCATGAATCAACCATTCACTTGTGGCGAGGTCTTTGAAAGACTTCAGGACTACTTAGACCGCGAACTTTCAGCAGAAGAGATCGCCGCGGTCGACGCTCACCTTGAAAACTGCACAATGTGCTCAGGCGAGTACCGGTTTGAGGCCAACGTGTTGCGATACGTCGCACAAAACTTGGCCGAAGTTCCAGTTCCTGCGGACTTAAACGATCGCCTTTCGTCAATGCTCAAGGCCGCCTGAGGATCACTCAGCCGGCGGCACGAACTTCAGGCTTACGCCGTTAATGCAATAGCGTAAGCCTGTTGGCGTGTGAGGTGCATCCTGAAACACATGCCCGAGGTGACCGCCGCATGCCGCGCAAACTACCTCGACTCGGTGCATTCCGTGGGTGAAGTCCTCGATCTCTTTCACCGTTCCCGCTTCTGCTGCCTCATAAAACGCGGGCCAACCGCAGGCGCTAAAGAATTTCGCGGTGTCTTTGAACAAGGGGGTTTCGCAAGCCGCGCAAAGATATGTCCCCTTGGGCGATTCCTTCCAGAGCTCGTGGGTGAACGGTCGCTCGGTGCCCTTCTCGCGCAACACTCGGTACTGCACCGGATCTAGCTGCTCCCGCCACTCTTCTTCTGTTTTCTGAATTCGGTACTCGCTCACAACCGTAGTTTACGCCGCGGCTTTCGGCTTTGATCCGGTAAAGCGGGCATACGAAGTCAAAAACACGCCCGAGATCACGACCGCAATCCCGATCCACTGCACCACGTTTAAGGTCTGGCCGAGCACCAGCCAAGCCACAAATGCTGCAAAGATCGGCACGAAGAACTGGTATCGCGTTGCCATCGCCGGGCCGACTTGCTTCACCCCGAGATAGAAGCAAACAAAGGCAATCGTCCCAGAACCGACCGTGATCTGTGTTAGGTTGATCCACGTTTGCGGGGTGAGGCTGCTCCAGGCCACAGCAATCGAATCTCGCAGTCCGAACGGCAACAGAACGAGCAAAGCCCCGGGCATCGAAGCGGTGAAGAGCGGCAGCGCCTCATATTTCGCTAGGAGTGGTCGCATCTGCATCGTGCTGAGCGCCCAAACCACGGCTCCGGTGAAGACTAGCGCGTTCCCCAAAAGCGATCCGTTGCCCGTTGCCTTGACACCGCCGAGAATAACTGCGGTAACCCCACCGAAGGCCACGACGGTTCCCGCCATCGCAAGCGGCTTGGGTTCCTCGATCTTCATGATCAGCGAGAAGATGTAGGTGAGCAATGGGGTCGTGGAGAGAAGGATCGCCCCCTCCGGCGCCGTGGTTCTTCGCATTCCCTCTAAAAAGAAGATCATGTAGACGCCCATCGATACGAGTCCAGCGGCCCACACCTTGACTCGATCGGACGGATCAACCTTTACCGGTCGTTTGAGCACCGCACAAACAAGGTGCAAAAGCGCCCACATCGCCAAATAGCGAACCAGCGCGAGGGCTGCGGGCGTCACTTGTTGGTACACCAACTTTACGGAAACGAAGTTGTAACCCCAAAAAAGCACCGTGACCACGAGCGGCCAACTCCAAACAGAGGGCCGAGATTCGCTTTCACGAGGCGGGGACACTTGAGCAAGTATGCCGGTTGTTGTATTGTGAGTGCGCAGAAAGGATTCAAACGGAAATGATTTCGGATCAAGCCATTGGTAATTTCGGAGCCGGGAAAAAGTTTCGGCTCATTCTCCGCGAATCAGGGATGGTTCGGGAACTCGGCGGCGAGGACATGTCCATCGCGGTGCAAATCGTCGACAGCATCTTCATGAACGCGCTTGATACCGGCACGTCGGATATCCACTTGCAGCCGGAACGAGAGCAGCTCAAGATTCGCTTCCGACAGGACGGCGTTCTCCACGAAACCGGACAGCTCCCGCCCGAGCAAGCGCAAAACGCCCTCGCCCGATTGAAGCTCGCCGCGGGGATGCGAATCGACGAGAACCGCGAACCGCAAGACGGACGAATTGACATGGAGTACGGCGGACGACGGCTCTCGGCTCGTGCTTCTTGTATCCCCTGTCTCAACGGCGAGAAGTTCGTTATGCGACTTCTCGACCCGAACGCGATGAAGGTGGACCTGGCGAAGCTAGGAATGCCGGAAGACGTGCTCCGCAAGTGGAGCCGGGTCATCAAGGTGCCCTACGGCCTCATTCTCGTCACGGGTCCAACTGGTTCCGGAAAAACCTCGACGCTTTACGCATCGCTCCAACAGCTCGATGCCCGGAACCGGAACATCGTCACCGTCGAAGACCCGATTGAATACGAATTCGACCACAACATCGCCCAGGTTCAAGTCTCGGAGAAACTAACCTTCCCGAAGGTCATGCGAACCTTCCTTCGACAAGACCCCGACGTCATGATGGTCGGTGAAATGCGAGACGCCGAAAGCCTTGCGATCGGCATCCAAGCGGGCCTCACTGGTCACTTGGTCCTCAGCACCCTTCACACCAACAACGCGATCGAAACGGTTGGCCGAATGGTGGACATGAACGCGGAGCCGTACCTGGTTGCCGGCGTTGCCGTTGCCATCCTTGCCCAGCGACTCGTGCGTCTGAACTGCGGCAAATGCCGCCAGCGCTACACGCCGAGTGCCGATGAAATCGAGACACTCAAGCTCACCGCGCAGGAACTTGAAGACGGCAAGTTTGCGAAAGGCGTCGGCTGCGCCGATTGTCGCGGCACCGGCTATCGTGGCCGACTCGGAGTCTTCGAACTGCTGCTCGGAACTCCAGAAGTCCGCGCCGGAATCGCCCGCAACGCGACTTTCCCGGAAATGGCCGAAATCGCCGCTCGCCAAGACTTCCGCAGCATGATGCAAGACGGAAAGTTCAAGGTGATGCAAGGCTGGACGACACCGGAAGAAGTCATCAAGGCCGTCTACACCCAGGCCATCGACTAAAGCCAATGTCCCGTTGCTCTCGCGTATTTATGCAGAGGGCAACGGGTCACTCCTGAGCAAACTTAACGGGAAAAGTGATCCTCCGCGGGTCGACATCAAAGGTCGTCCCTGGGTAGCTCGTGTACTCACGCGTTACTCGCAGCCAAGCAGAAACCAGTCCAGGGTTGCTAGCGCCAAAACACGTCGCACTGAAGACAAAGTCGAGCGGTGCCGTTCGAAGGGTCTCGAGTTTGTTTAAGACCGCCGCATCCAACAAAGCGATGCCGGACTTCGCAACGTCGGTGTGTCGAAATCCCGTCCCAGCCTGCAAAAGTGCACCCCGACCATCAGAAGATCCGTGCCCGTAGATCATAACGGCGTCGGCGCTGGCCATTGCGGCAACGACCATTGCTACGGACGGCTCGATCAACTCTCGAATGATGTAGCGGCGACCATGCCGAAGCCGCTGCTCTAAGCGAAACCAGTGCCAATAGTCAGAAATTAGACCGAAACTCCCGGTGCAGTCTCCGCGGATCAGCAGGAGCGTTCGCTTCACTTCTTCTTGTTCAGGCTCGCGGAATCGCGCACCACGAGTTCAATTTCGGTGCCCATGTACGCCTTTATGTTCCGGCCTCGCAGCATCCGATCCATGCGCCTTCCAACTCCGTTTGCGACTTGAGCAAGCTCCTGCACGGCCGCAATGGCCAGCTCCGCTTGCCCGGTCGCCAAACTGGCGACTCCGCCGGTCCCCTTCAGCTGCTTGAGCAACTGGTTCACTTCGCCCAGCTCGTTTTGCTTGAGAATCCGCTCCGTCGATTGGAGCTTAAGATCCCCCGCGATGCCATCCAGAAGCGGCTTGAGGTCTTCTTCTTTCAGGTCAGGATCGGATTCCGATAGCTTTGCTCTTAACTTGGTAAGCGCCTCTTCCACCGCCGGATTGGTCACTTCGGGCTCCGGGGCAGCGTTTCGCGTGGTGTTATCGCGATTGAACTCGAACTCCTCGGAGTCGGTCGCACCGCCGATGAGAACAGTTTGCCCGTCGGCCAGCCGGGCTTCGGTGAACTTTAGGTTCAGCCTTGCCGGACGCTGCATAACGCCATCAAGGGCGTTCTCCCGGCGGCTCCAACTGACTTCGCCAATCACTACCGAGCCTTTCGGAATCGCCAATCCACCGTCAGCTTGAACATCCTGGTTGACCATGAACGAGACCTTGGTGCCCGTCGGCGTTCCTCCGGATTCTAGTTCCTGCATCAGCGTCAATGGAACTTTTGTGCCCGGTGCCAGCTTGATGGGTGCCGACTTCGCGCCGATCCCAGATACAACCGACTTACCCACGTTTGGCCGGATCAGGAATGCGTAGCCTGCGCCGGCCACGACCAATCCAACGATCGCAATCAAAAACCCGCGGTTATTACTATTCATCCCGAACCGCATAATAAACGCATGGACGGTGTTGGCGATACGCTTTCGGGACAAGCGGGCCTATTGACGGAGCTTTTGGCCGAGGTCGCAAACCCCATCTTGAAGGAACTCGGAATCTCGCGCGCCACCTTCGACCTGATTTCGGCCGTTGCCGGAGCCGGAGACGCCTCGCAAGCCGAGCTCGCGCGACGCCTCGGTGTCGCTCCCGCCACCATGAGCGAGGCCATTCAGAAAACTATTCAAGCCGGTCTCATCGAACGAAGCGCAGACCCCGCCGACGCTCGCCTGAAGCGCGTGAGCCTCACCGCCCACGGCCGAGCCGTTATCCGAACGACGTTCCAAAGCATCAAATCCGCCGAGCGCGAAGCCGTTGAGCGCATTCCAGCCGAAGACTGGGAGAACGCGTTGCGAACGCTTCGAACCCTAAATCGATCCCTTGCGGAAATCATCGCTAAAAAATCTCAAAACTCTTAGCGTTAGGTGCTTACAAGCCGGGTCAGCCGTCATACACTGAAAGCGTGTCGTAGGGAGGCGATCAGTGATACGAATCATCGGGGTTCAGCGAAATCAAACACCCAATTCTGAATTCATTCTTCTTCAGAATCAGGGATCGATGCGGATCAACATCCGGGGCCATGCCATCGTTTCTGACCTATCCATCGATTCGATCGCGGGCCTAGCGAACGGTCACGTGTTCCACGACGACATCGGTGTCCCGCCCGGAATGTACGTTCTGCTTCGCACCGGTTTTGGCGAGCCCCGATGGGGCCGAACCAAGGAAGGTGCTCTGGTCTATCACGCTTTCATGAACCGCGACCAATCGGTGTGGGGTGAGGGCTGCGGCCCGATCCACGTGCTTTCCATTCAGCACTCGTACGTCGAGCGACCGACGCCTATTTCGATTCGTTAGCCCAGCTGATCCCGGCTTCTAGACCACGATCCAGAACGATCTTGATGCTCATTACGGCATGGTCAATTGCGCTGTTGATGATGTCTCGCTCATCTGGCGGAAACGTTCCGAGCACGTGATCGATGGTCTGCGTCTTACCGACGTTTCCGATTCCGATCTTTAGGCGGGGATACTCCTCGGTTCCCAGATGCTGAATCAGGCTCTTGTGCCCGTTGTGCCCGCCGGCGCTTCCCTTTGGTCGCAAACGGTTCTTTCCGACTGGCAAATCTAGGTCGTCGGCGATGACAAGGATCTTTTCGGGCTTGATGTCGAATTGCTTTGCCAAAGGTGCAACGGCTTGCCCGCTGAGGTTCATGAAGGTCAGCGGTTTAACCAAAACGACCGTCGTGTCCTCGACAACGCCGATTCCAAATCGCGCCTTATGCTTGCTTTGGTCCAGCTTGATTCGGTGGTCGTCGGCAAGGTGGTCGATGACTTCAAAGCCAACGTTGTGCCGCGTGCCGCGATACTCCGGTCCGGGGTTCCCGAGACCGACGATTAGCCAAGTCGGCGGACCAACCGGTACGACTTTACGGCGAAACACGAGACGCCACCACTTTTTCGCCCGGTGCCGTTTCTGGCTCCGTCGCGACCAGCTTGCCCTGACTCAGGAGCACGAGCAAAACGATTCCAAGCACGATTCGATAGCCAACGAATATTCCGATTCCCTGCTTCTGGATCACCTTTAGCAACAGAGCGATACTGGCGTATCCGACTACGAACGAAACGACTGTGGCCACCAACGCTGGCATCAAGAGCGGGCCAAAGATTTCCTTTCGCTCCGAATAGAGCTCGTAAACTCCCGCCGCCGTGATGCTCGGAATGCTCAGTAAGAACGAGAATCGCGCGGCGGTGGTTCGGTCGAGACCCTGGAACAAAGCGCCGGAAATCGTGCTGCCACTTCGCGACATTCCGGGCAGCAACGCGAGCGCCTGCCAGCACCCGACGATGATCCCATCTTTGACCTCGAGGTCCTCCTTTCCACGGTTCTGCTTGCCAACTTTTTCCGCAATCAGCATGACGACCCCCATGAAAATCAGGGTCCCAGCAATCACGTAGAGCGATCGCGTTTGGTTGCTTTTGATGAGATCCTTGAGGGCAAAACCAATGATTAGGATCGGCAAGGTGCCATAGAACGCCCCCCATGCCAGCTTCGCCTCGGGAGTGTCCCGACCTTCGCCGCGCAGGCTCTTGAAGAATGCCGAGAGCGCCTGGGCTATGTCGCTTCTAAAGAAGATCAGGACCGCCAAAACGGTGCCGAGTTGGATAACGGCGGTAAATCCGGCACCCGGATCAGGCTTGCCTAGTAGCGCCGGCAAAATGCGCAAGTGCGCCGTGCTGGAAATTGGAAGCCATTCCGTCAGTCCTTGAACAATCCCGTACAAAATCGCTTCGATTAAATCCACATCGTCTCCGGCGGCGACTCAATTCCGAGTCGCCGCAAGATGATGTACCGAATTCGCTCGCTGGCGCGACCGTCTCCGTAAGGGCTTACCGCGTTTGCCATCGATTTGTAAGCCGATTCATCTTCTAGGAGAAGTTTGCCGGCAGCATAAATCACGGATTCGTCGGTCCCAACGAGCTTCGCCGTTCCGGCAGTCACGCCTTCGGGTCGCTCGGTAGTGTCCCTCAGCACCAGGACCGGGATGCCGAACGCTGGGGCTTCTTCCTGAACTCCCCCGCTGTCCGAGAGGATCAGGTAGCTACGCTGCATCAGCTTCACAAACGGCGCGTAGTCCGGCGGCTCGATGCACCGGATCCTTGGGTGGTCGCCGAGGATCGGCAGCAAGGTCTCGCGAACAACCGGGTTCGGATGCATCGCAACGACGAGCAGGACATCCTCAAACTCGTTGACCAAGCGCAATGCAGCGCGGGCGATCTGAGCCTGCGGCTCACCCCAGTTCTCCCTTCGGTGCGTGGTCAGCAAAACGACACGGCCCTTGTGCTCTGGGAACCACTCTGCCTGGGTTTGTGCGGCGGTTTGCTGGACGGCATCGATGCCAGTGTTTCCACAAACAAAAATGGTCGCCGGGTCCTTCCCTTCGCGACGCAGATTGTCGGCCGACCAATCGGTCGGCGGAAAGTGAAGGTCGGCAATCAGTCCAGCAGCGCGGCGGTTGAACTCTTCGGGAAACGGATTCTGGACCGTCTCGGTGCGGAGCCCGGCCTCGACGTGCGCAAAAGGAATACGCCGGTAGAACGCGTTCAGAGCGGCAACAAACGTCGTTGTTGTGTCCCCTTGCGCCACCATCATTGCCGGCTCCAACTCCGCCATCAGCGAATCGAGACCAGCAAGCGCGCGACAAGTGACCTGGGAGAGCGTTTGCCCGTGCTGCATGATGTCCAGATCGTGATCTGGCGACACGCCGAACGCGGCTAGGGCACTGTGCAAGATCTCCCGATGCTGGCCCGTGGAGACCAGGATCGTTTCAATCGCGTCGCTCTTCCGAAGTGCCAAAACGACCGGCGCGACCTTGATCGCCTCCGGGCGCGTACCGACGACGAGAACGACCTTTGGCTTAGGCATAAAACTTCACGATAATCAGCAGCGCGGCACACAGGAGCGCAGTCACGGTGTAAAGAACCCAAACTGTTTGCCGCTGAGAAAGTCCGTGCCCAAGCAAGGTGTGGTGGACGTGCCGCTTGTCGGCGGTGGTAATGGGAACGCCGCTCTTCCATCGCCGGAAGATGACGAAGAACGCATCAAAAATCGGCACTCCGAACGCTAGAACCGGGATGAGAATCGAAACCGCCGCCGCTGTCTTAAGCGCCCCGACGATGCTGAGACAGGCCAGCGTGAATCCAAGAATATAGGCACCACCAGTCCCCATGATGATCTTCGCTGGATTGTAGTTGTGCCGGAGGAACCCGAGCGAAGCACCGGCGATACTGGCGGCGATGATCGCGACCCGCGGCTGTTCGCCATAAGCCGCGACAACCGTCAACGTCGCGGCCGTGATCGTGGCGATCCCGGATGCTAGGCCGTCCACGCCGTCGATCGTGTCCATCGTCTTGGTGACGATAAAAATGTAAATTGCCGTGATCGGGAACGCCGCCCAGCCGAGAATCAGATAGCTTGGAGGCGAGGATAGCGGAATTACCAGCGAGCCGATCTGCACTCGGCCGATGCTGCCAGTGAACAACTGAACGACTAAGCCTGCGCCAAGAAGCGCAATGAGCTGCTTGCGAGCGGAAAATTGCTTGAGGTCGTCCATCGCGCCAAAAGCGACGAGACCGCCTCCCACGACCAAAATCCCGATCAGGTAGCGCGGAAAAGGCTCAGTGGTCGGAAACGCGAACGGCAGAACGACAAGCAGAGAGGCGAGGATGCCGAGGTAGATCGCAATGCCGCCCCATCGAGCGAGTGGCTCTTTATGAATGCGCCGGTCATCCTGCTTAGGATCGTCGACCGCACCATATTTGAAGGCCAGCGTTCGCATCCAAGGGGTCGCAAACCAGCTCACAAGCAATGCAACGAACCCGGTGAGCAATGGCGCACGAAAGCCTTGAAGAATGCCGCTCTTAGCCTGCGCCATCAGATCGGCGAACTCAAACATTCAAATCCACCGGCTCCAGTTCCCCGTCACGAAATCGCAGGACTTCCATTTTCGACTCTCGGAAAAGCTCCTTGCTAAAGTCGTCTGGATAGTCACCCTCATAAATCACTCGATTGATGCCGCCGTTGATGACCATCTTCGCGCAAGCGTTGCAGGGCTGGCAGGTCACGTACATTGTCGCACCGTCGCAAGAAATTCCAAACTTTGCCGCTTGTAGCAGGGCGTTTTGTTCGGCATGCAGAGAGCGAATGCAGTGCCCCGCGCGCAGGCAACCCTTCGGCCAGTCGTTGATTCCGCCATCTTCCGGGCAGTGGGTTAAGCCCGATGGGGCGCCGTTATAGCCAGTCGCCAAAATGTGTCGATCTTTGACAATCAGTGCGCCTACCGACCGCCGAGGACACGTGGCCCGCGTAGCCACGAGGTGGGCGATCTGCATGAAATAGGCGTCCCAGCTCGGGCGCTCCAGCATTGCGGTCATTATGAATCAGAGGAAGAGACGGACTTCAGGACCGGTAAGACGTACGGTCCTTTCGGAATCACGCAGATTCGGCTCTCTGGCCCAAAGTCTCGCATACATTCCTCCACCGCCGCTTCCACCGTCGGAGCTGGCCGAACGTGAAGTTGGGCGAGTTCTTCTTGCGAAATCCCTGAAGCGACCACGTACACCCGGTGATGTCGGACCGCTTTTGCGAGCTCCTCAATTTGCCATTGATCCGCAACCCGCTCCCATTCCCCGCTGATCGCGCGTTCAAGCCAAGTCCGAATATCTCCAACTCGGAACAGGGCATCCCGAAAATGGTGGTTGCCGATGCCTTCGGAGCACTCCGAAGCGACGATGATCGCTCCTCCCGGTCGCACGATCGGCAACGGGCCGACCATTCCCTTCACCGTTTGGTAGTAGGTCAAATCTAGCGGGTGTCCGCCGCAAGTGGTCACGCAGATATCAATCGGTCCCTCAATCTCCGCTTGAGTGAGACCTTGAACGTACCGAACGCCGGTCTCCCAGGCTTGCTCCATGTCCCCAGCAAAAACCTTTGCGATTTTCTTCTCGTTGTCTAGGGCAACATCAACGATGAAATCTGGGCGGCATTGGTTCGCGATCCAAGTGGCTTCAACGTGCACCGGGTTGTCCTCAATCACTCCGTTTGTTGCCAGTGGATCCTCTAAAAACTGCGGCGAGTGCCATGCCTGAATGGTCTCCAGTGCCGCCACGCCAGGCATGACCATCTTTCGTCCACCCGCGAACCCCGCCATGAAGTGCGGCTCGATCATCCCGGCGGTGATCTTCAAATCGGCGTGTACATAGTGCTGGTTGAGCCAAATCGGGACGCCATTGGGTGAAACGCCGAGGTGCACCATGTCGTCGGTGTCCGTGCAAAAGTGGTTGATGACTTCGCACTCGGCCATCACGCGGTCCCCGAGCATGTTCCGGAGTTCCTTTTCGTCATTTGGGCGATGCGTTCCTGTTGCGATCAGCACCTTAACCTTGTTCGAAGCTAATCCACCCAGTTCAAGGGCATCGAGAACCTCGCTCAGCACGATCGGATTCGGTACGGGGCGAGTGACGTCGCAAACAACGATGCACGCATCGGTCTTTCCCCGCGCAAGCTCCGTCAGCGGGCGGGCTCCAATCGGGTTCTGAATTGCCGTCCGTACTGCTTCTGCCGCATCCGCGGCTCTCACCGCCTCTTGCAGTCGAAGAACGCCGACGACGTTCTTGTCGGGTAGTTCCACCTCCAAGCCATTTTTGCCGTACTCCAGCCGAACCTTCATCGTTGCCATCTTACGCGACACAATGATTAGAGATGGTAGTAGTTGTCGGCGCGGGGTTCGCCGGAGTCGAGGCGGCTTGGGCGCTCGCATCGCGCGGAGTGTCGGTTCGTCTGTTCGAAATGCGCCCAGTGGTGCAAACGCCCGCCCACACCACGGACTTTTTTGCCGAGCTCGTTTGTTCGAACTCCCTGAAATCGAACTCTGACACTTCCCCGGCAGGACAACTGAAGAATGAAATGCGAGCGCTTGGCTCGGTCGTGCTGGATATTGCTGCGCAGCACCGCGTCCCGGGCGGCGAAGCTCTGTGCGTGGACCGAGAGGCGTTTGGCCAAGCGATCACCCAGGCCCTCTCAACCCATCCGCTCATCACCATTGAGCGCTCCGAGTTCACCCCTGACGGTTGTACGGCGTTTCTGAATGCTGGCCAGAAGGTCATTCTGGCCACCGGGCCCCTAACGAGTCCGGACCTAGCCGCTTGGCTCGCCCAGATCACCGGACGAGCAAATCTGTACTTCTACGATGCAGTCAGTCCCACGGTGGACGCGGCATCTTTAAATCGTGACGTGGTCTTCGCACAAAGCCGATACGACAAAGGCGAGGGTGACGACTACCTCAACTGTCCTTTCGACAAGGACGAGTACTTCGCCTTCGTAGAGGCCCTCGTCGCGGCCGAGAGAGTGCCGATCCGCGCCTTTGAAGCGGGTGGAAAGCGAGACGCATCTCAGGATGAGCTCGAAGGTCCATTCCTTGAAAAGATCAAGTACTTCAGCGGTTGCACCCCCATCGAGGCAATCGCCGAGAAGGGACCACGCTCGCTCGCATTTGGCAATTTCAAACCCATGGGTCTCACCGATCCTCGCTCGGGTCGCCGCCCATACGCTGCTCTCCAGCTTCGACCCGAGAACAAGGAAAAGACGCTGTACTCCCTCGTAGCGTGCCAAAACCGGCTGAAGTGGGGCGAGCAGAAGCGAGTTTTCCAAATGGTCCCCGGAATGGAAAAGGCGGAGTTTGTGCGTTACGGCGTCATCCATCGGAACACCTATGTCGAGGCGCCGAAAGTTCTTGACCCGATCCTCCAAATGACCGATGTCCCGAACCTCTTCATCACCGGCCAGCTCACGGGCGTAGAAGGGTACGTCGAAAGCGCGGCAATGGGCATCCTCACCGGCTTACACGTTGCCCGCCTGTTGAACGGTCAGAGCATCGAACAACCACCCAGATCAACCGCCTACGGTTCTCTGATGGCGCATTTGGCCGACGACACGCCGCGAGAGTTTGCTCCGATGAACATTAACTGGGGCTTGTTCCCAGAGATCGAGTTGAAGGACAAAAGCTTGCGCCGCGAGCAGAAGCTTCAGGCCGCAAAGGCCGGGCTGGATGACTGGCTGACGCGCCTCGCCGCCGGAGCCTAGCGGCACTTTTGAACTCGAAACTCAGTTAGTCATAATGAAGAGCCAATTTTGAAGAAGCGTCCATCAAAAACCGTCAACCGGAAATCGGGCAACGAAAAGCCAGCTTGGAAAAAGGCCCTCGGCGTTTTTGGTTACGTTCTCTTCCTGGCGGTTGTCCTAAGCGTCGGAACAATTGCCGGCTGGGCCATGAAGAGCCGCATGTTTCGCGCGCTTGCCGCGCAAGCGTTTCAGCCTAAACCAGCAAAGGAAGTTTTTAATGACCAAGACGGTATCACCATGCTGGTACTTGGCACCGATGAAGATCGAAAATGGGGCGGCGTCGAACGGTTTACCGACGATGGCTTTGTGAGCAAACCAGGAACGGTTATAAAAGGTTCTGCTCGCGCGGACATGATCTTAGTCGCCCGCCTGAACTTCCGGGATAACACGATCACTGGAATCAGCATTCCCCGGGATGTGTACACCCAAGTACCCGGCTACCGAGCAAGAAAAATCAATGCCTACTACCGCGTTAACGGTGCCGAGGACGGACCGAAGCACATGCGAAACGCGGTTGAGCACGTTTTGAAAGGGGTAAAGATCGACAAAACGATCGTGCTCAACTATCAAGCTTTTCAAGAGATGGTGGACATTGTCGGCGGGGTGCCAATCACCGTCGACAAGAAGATGGATTACGACGACAACGCTGGGAATGTCCACATCCACTTAGCACCCGGCCGACATGTGTTGAACGGTTATGACAGCCTCATGTACGTGCGCTTCCGCAAAGGGAACTCCGGGGGCGGGGACAGCGACTTTGAACGGCAGAATCGTCAGAAGCAGTTTTTGGTCTCGTTCAAGAACTCAATCATGCGCGATCCGTTGCGCCTCCCTCAGGTCATGGACAAGGCGGTAGAGGTGCTCGGAAATTCTCTCTCAGAGGATCAGATCGCCAGCGTTGCCTACTTCGCGCGGGGAGTAAAGCCGGAAACGATCAAAATGGGTCAGGTGCCAGTTAGACCCGGTCGCGGCACAAATTTATTGATTAACGAACGGGAACTTTCTGCGAAGCTCGTAGAGTTCAACTTACTACCTCCATCAAAGGTGAGCCGACAATGAGCGAGAATTCCGCATTTGATCCCCAAGCGACAGAAGATGATGCTGCCGCCCGTAGTCAGTACATGTCCGTTAAGGACTGGCGCATTATCCTAATTGGCCTCGCCGTATTAGCAGTTGCACTCTATCCCATCTATCAAATCGGAAAAGAGAAAAGCGAAAAAGCACAATGCGTCGGAAACTTCAAAGCAATGTTCACGGCGCTCGGCTTATACGCTAAGGACCACGATGATGGCCTTCCGCCAGCCTTTCGTGCCAACGGCGACGGAACGCCTAGCCTCGGCGAAAGCGGCCTGATTTACAGTTGGCATTCCGACTTGGCGCCCTACATGAACACGCGTGCCAGCTTTGTCTGCCCATCCGCACATCCGGATGAAATCATCACGGTTGAAGATCCGCTCGATTCGAAAAAGACGATCAAAGCCTCATACGGCATGTATCTTCCCTACTCTGCGGAGAAGATCTTCAACATCGAATCGCCGGACACAACGATTATCATCGCCGAGACCTCTTCTGCCGGAGCTAGCGATTCGTATGACCCGCTGCCGTTCAAATCTGAATCCGGTGCAGCCATTCCCGATGGCGTCGTCATTGGATTCGACAACGATAACTTCTTCCCTAACAAGAAGACAAAGGCGGTAACCCGTCTTGCCTTCCGGAAGTCCAGCACCGGCGTGTTTGACAGTGCGATTGGCCGTCACAACGAGGGCATCCACGCCCTGACTGCAACCGGCGAGCTCGTGATCCTCAAGCCAAAGGAAGCCGTCGTTCGGTTGAATCGCGACGGGACTCCCCTTGGCCGCTGGACTGTTCCGGCCCGAACTCTCGTTAAATAGCCGCCGCAAGCTCGGCAAGCTGCTTCGCACGCTCGGCATCCGTGCCGGATAGCGTTGTGTCGATGTACAGCCGCCACGTCTCGACATGAACGAGCGCCTCACCTGGCGCGAGTTTCACAAGCGGGCTTAGGGTCTCGATTTCAATCATGTCCTCGTTTGTGAAGGTCTCGAAGTTGCAACCAAGATCGGTGTGAGCCTCGCCCGGCGAAACGCTAAATTTCTTCACCAGCAAGTGCCCATCGCTTTCTGCCGCGGCGTAACCCTGAATCAGGAACGTACCGATCTTTACCGGCCCGAGCGTCGAATCTTGACGCAGCGACGCAATCTCGTCTCCCCAGGTCCATCTTGGGTCTCCAATCTTTGTATAACCCCATGTGACCAGCGGACGATTCGGCGTTAGCCGATCCACGTGCCGCTCGAATTCTGGTTGCGGAAAGTGAACCGTTGTCCCGGACTTCATCATCGTAAGTGCCCAGGCCGCTAGTTCTAAATCGTAAGCCGAGTGGTTGGTCACCGTGTGAACCACCGAGTACGACTCCGAACCCAGCGGCATGATTTCGAGCGACTTTTGCACCCCGAATTGATCAACGTGACTGCGGAATGTGAACGCACCACCGACTTCAGTCACCGTTACCGGATCGTTGTCGGGCTGCATACTGCGCGCTGGGCTTTCGGGTGCAATCCACAACCGGTGGCCGCCATAGAATCGGTAACCCTCGCCGCCAAGCTGAAGCTTAGATTCGTCGGCCAGGTACAGCAGGTTGGTTCCATCCGCCACACCAAACCAAAGGATTCTTGGCCCGAAAGCTTGAGGAACAGCAAGGGTCGCGCGTCCGCTTGGAATCCAGATGGCGTCGTCTTGACCAGGGAAGGAAGTGTTGGGCATCAACGCGTTCTACCCAATTGAGGCGACTAGAATCGTAGCTGGTAGTTCATTCGCATCGACCAGTTGTTTCGGTCAAAGCCGTTATCGATTCGGTGCTGGTAGCTCAAGTTGCCCAAGAAGAAACTGAGCGACTGGTTTGGCCCGGCCCTTTGGTCGAACTGAACGCTATATCGATTCTTGGTGCTTCGAAGCACGTTTCCATCGGCCTGTTCAAGTCCGTAGAACAATCGGAGCGGGCTGCCCGAGTTCTCGAACAGGGCCAACGAAACGCCGGCCGTCCGAGCCGTGGCGCCGTTCTGATCGTTCACCAACTCTTGCCAGTTCGCACCAACCGTCATTGCGCTCGAGCGCTTCCAGTTAAGCTCCCACTTGTTGCTTCGCGAAGCCTGCGGCAAGGAGCCGAGGAAAACGTCGGCACGAGCGATTTCTGGATTCGTTTCGATGCGATGCACCAATTCCAGAGCCTTAGCCGGTCGAACCGCAAAGTTGAAGTTTCGAACCATGATCTGGTCGTTCCAAGGCAAGGTTCGAACCTTGTAGAAGACCGACGCGGTGAGCATTCGCTTGTCCGACATGTCGGTATCAAGTCGGAAGATTCGATCGATGCCTCGCGTTCCAGACGTGTGCATTTGGCTCACGTACTGATAGCCCAGCTTGTTGGACCCGAGTTTGCCATCCAAGCTGACCAATCGGTTTTCACGCAAGAAGGTTGAGTAGTCCGAGGCCTGGTCCATTCCGAATCGGAACGAGACTTCCTTGAACATTCCCATTTGAACCGGCTTCGCGGTCGCAAGGCTAAAGTTCGAGAACGCCTGAGTTCGCGCGTTCTGGTCCCATTGGTTAACGCCATATCCGCCGCCAACTCGCACACCTTGCAACTCGCTGCCCTGCACCTGACCAATCTGGTCAGGATTCATGTTTCCGTTGGTGTTGCCAATTGCAACGGTTGAGGAAAGCTGTCCAACGTTCTCGCCGACCAACTGTCGAGCGTAGCCATAGCTAATGCGGAGACCTTTTCCAAGATCCCACCAGAAGCCATAGTTGCGTCGGCGTTCGTCGCGCTCGTCGCCTTCGCGATCCACGTTAACGTCGGTGACGCTCAAGCTCAGGGTCTTCGAAACGCTCGTCGACACCGTGTTCTCGCTCACCTTTTCTGAAGTTCCGTCTTGGAAATCCGTGTTGGTTTGAGCGGTTCGCAAATCTGTCTTCTGGTTCAGCTTCGTCTGCCAAGCGATGTACTGCTTTCGCGAGTCCAACGCCTTCGTTTCTGAACCATCGAAATCAATCTTTTCGTCTAGGAACGCGATCTGCCCCAGCTTGCCGAAGTCTCGGCTCAAGGAGATTCGCTCAACCACTTCCGCAAACAGGGTCGAGGCCGAAGTGCCTCTAGACCGCTCGTTTCGGGTGTAGTTAACCTGCGTCTTGCTCAGCGGAGACCAAGAAAGATTGTAGGTGCGAATCCGTTCGTCAACGTTTAGCGCTTCGCTCGCCGCGTCGTAGCCAAAAGCTTCGATGTTGAAGTTCGGCATGATCTGCCACTTCAGCGAGGCATCGCGCTGCCGATAGCCCTGCAGAGACATCAGCAGGTCTTTCTCGGAATCAACCAAGCCGTTGAAAGATTGCAGGCTTGAGTCCACTTCACGGGCGTTGAACTTGACTTCGATCTTCTTATCTTTGAACTCGCCCAAAGTTCGGTCAAAGCCGTTCTGTGCTACGCCTGCAGTAGTTCGCGAGAAGGCAAAGTTCTTGTGGCCGCCAAGCGACATCTTGAGCCCGAAGTCACTTCGGTCAAGTCCAGCAACGTTTCCAAGCTTCATCTTCTCGAAGCTCATCAAGGAATTCAGTTCGCTAAATCGGTCTCCAAGCTGCTGGCGCCGATAAGTTGCTTCAAACTTGTCTCGATTGACGCTCATTGATTGAACGGAGCCACCATCGGTCTGTCCCGTGAGCTTCAGCTCCGAGAAGTTGAGGTTCCATCCTTTGAAGGGTTGAGCGGTGAGCGACGTAAAGTTACGATCGACGCCAGCGCTTTGGCCAAAGTAGTGTCGGTCTTCGGGACGCGGCGCAGAACCCGGACCGTACATCCGAGCGATCTGAACAATGTTCTGATCCTTCTCGGCGTCGTTCATCCCATTGAAGCCGGCAAAGCCTTTATCTGCGCTTCGACCAACGGATTCAATGCTCCAAGTTTTCGTCTTCAATGCGATGTTCTTAGAATTGAACGCACCCGCGTTAGAAGACAGAGATCTCGAATCAAACGAGAACTCCGTTGCCTTACCGAAGAGCGAGGTGTTAAGACTCGTCCACTGCCGACTCAGCCCCGCTTCAAGTCCATAGGTTGCCTTCTCTTGGCCAAGCAAGCTATCCATGCGGCCAAAAGCACTCGAAACGTTTTGGCTGCCGAAGCTCAGCTTCCCGAGCGCCGAAGAAAGGCTCAACTCGCTACGATCAATCGCCTTGCTTTGTCCAACGTCCTCAATGCGCGAGGAGACGTAGCTGATCTTGTTCGTCTTGCTGGCGAACTCACTTGCCCAATTCTCGCGTCGAATCCCCCGCTCGCGCATGAGTTGCTCGCGGTCTTGCTCGGCAATGTCCTTAAATCGCGCAAATCCAGACTCAACGTACTGGCTGCTGAAATTGGCTTTAAATCCGCCCTGAGCGATTCCGTAGCTTCTCCAGTCAATCGTTCCCGCTTCGTCCGACACCTTTCGGAAAGAGGAGCTGACCGAAGCCGAACCCATCTTAAGTCCGTTTGCATTGAAGCCCATTCGGGTCAACCCGCGTTCGGATCGCAGTCGGTTGATAGCGGCATCATCAAGCCCAGAATCTCCAAGGGCCGAGAATGAAGTGAAGTTCTTGCTGACGTCTTGGTAGTCCAGCGAGACGTTGCCGCCGAGCGCTTTGGTCGAAAGATTCTGAAGGATGAGTTGCGACTTGCCAGTATCGGTGAGGGAGTTACCACCGGTGTCTCCGCGCATATTCATGCCGGCTCGGTTGCCGGACTGAGAGCGCTCGCCCATCATAAAGACGCCGCTCAGCTTTCCGCCACCGTTCAACTTGAACGCGTTGTTCAAGCCAAAGGTGTTGCCCATGAGCACGCTTCCGTCGCCGGCTCGCTCGGCAACGCCGAGACCGGTCATGAAGCTCAGGCCACCCGGTACGAGATCAAACTTGAATCCAGCCAGCCCCTTAACCGCCTTCGGCGCATTGGGGTCTGCCTTTTCGTTATAGCGGTAAGCGACGGTCAGAACGCTTCCTGCCTTCGCTGCCACCTTCAGGTAAATCACGCCCGACTCGTAGTCAATGGCGTAATCCTCCGATGCTTTCAGATTGCGGCCATTGAGGTCGATCCTTTCGGACCCGGCGATGATGTTGCCGTAGCGAAGAGGGCATCCGGGAGTGGAAGCTTGGACCGAAACGTAATCAACGGTAGGCGTTCCGCCGAGGGCAACTCTAGGAGCATCAGGCACGACTTGGGGCGCTTGCCCAAATGCAACCGATACGGTTGCGAAGGCAAGCAAACTCGTCCATGTCTGCTTTCGCCGTGCTCCTCTCATTTTTAGATGCAATCCACCCAGTCTTAGTATGGCTTTTCCTGAGCCATTAATTCCCTAAAAGAGTGATTCCCCGAAAGAAATGACGTGCATTCCCGGGCCAAGTTTCGCAACTTGGCCCGCATCCGTGATGTTTCTAGGATTTTTTCAGAGTTGAACCCAGGAGCGAGTCTCGCTGGATCGCTCTACCGCATCCAAAACGCGCTGATTTTCGTAGCCATCCACAAAGTTCGGACTGATCGGGCGACCATCGGCCATCGCCGCGAAAGCATCCGCCAACAGGTTCACAAATGTGTGCTCGTAACCGAGAATGTGGGCCACTGGCCAGTACTGTCCTGCCCATGGGTGAACGCTTTCGGTAGCCTGGATGACGGTAAAGCCCTTACGTCCATCGGCTGCACCTTCGTTGTAATACTCCAGTTCGTTCATGCGCTCGAGGTTGAAAACAATCGAGCCCTTGGAGCCATTAATCTCCCATCGGTGATAGTTCTTTCGACCCACCGCAAATCGGCTGGCTTCGAAGGTTCCAAGAGCGCCGTTCTTAAACTTGGCCAAGAACATCGCCGCGTCATCCACCGTAACATCGCCCATCTCCGCCGTAGCCTTCGCACCGAGGGAGGCATCAATTTCGCCCGCGATCGGTCGCTGCTTCACGAACGTATGCAACAAGCCGCAAACCTCGTCGATCTCGCCAACCAAGTGTCGAGCCATGTCGATGATGTGCGCGTTGATGTCGCCGTGCGTTCCGCTGCCGGCGATCTCTTTCTGCAACCGCCAGACCAGCGGGAAGTTTGGATCGGCGATCCAGTCCTGCAGGTAGGTCGCTCGCCAATGGTAAATCGTGCCGAGTTCGCCCGCTTCGATCATCTGCTTGGCAAGGCCGACAGCCGGCGCCTTCCGGTAGTTGTGGAAAACGGCATGGGGCACGGTGTGCTCCATCACCGCTTCCAGCATTGCCTTTGCCTCTGGCAAGGTGTTGCCAATCGGCTTTTCGCAGAAAACGGCCTTTCCGGCGGCTGCCGCCGCGATTGCGATTTCGGCGTGCAAATTGCCCGGCGTCGAGATATCGATCACATCGATATCCGGGTTCGCGATGACTTTTCGCCAATCGGTCTCGACGTGCTTCCAGCCGTACTGGTGGGCGGCTTCCTTAACCTTGGCCTCATTTCGGCCGCAGATCGTGTGCATATGAACCTCCACCGGCAAATCTGGGAAGAAGTTATTGACCTGTCGGTAGGCATTTGAGTGCGCCTTCCCCATGAACTGATAACCGATTAAACCGACGTTGACTGTTTTCTTTCCCGACATCGTTGTTGCTCCTGAACGAGCCCTTAGTTTGGCCGGAAGCCGAGAAAAAAATCAGTCGTTGTCGCTGTCGGCGTACGGAGAACTGTAGTTGGGTGGCTCCTTCGTAATCATCACGTCATGCGGATGACTCTCTCGAAGACCAGCATTGGTGATTTTCAGGAACTCGGCGTTCTCTCGAAGTTCACTCAACGTGCTCGCTCCGACGTAGCCCATCCCGGAGCGAAGACCGCCGATCAGCTGATTCATCGTGTCGGCAAGCGAGCCCTTGAACGGGACTCGGCCCTCGACGCCTTCCGGCACTAGGACGCCGCCCTTCTCTTTCACTTGCATGTACCGGTCGCTGCTTCCCTGCCGCATCGCGCCGACGGAGCCCATGCCTCGATAAACCTTGTAGGCGCGGTTTCGATAAATTTCGATCTCGCCAGGACTCTCTTCCGTACCGGCAAACATGTTGCCCATCATCACACAACTGGCGCCGGCGGCCATGCTCTTAACCACGTCACCCGATGATCGGATTCCGCCGTCTGCGATCGTTGGGATGCCAAGCTCATTCGCCGCTTCGCAGCAGTCCAACACCGCCGAAAACTGCGGCACACCAACGCCGGCAACAACTCGCGTTGTACAAATCGAACCTGCGCCGATTCCGACGCGGAGCGCATCGGCACCAATCGCGACCAAGTCTCGGACCGACTCCTTCGTGGCGACGTTGCCGGCAACCACCTTAAGGTCAGGGAGTTTGTCCTTCAGCATCTTCAGGCAGTCCATAACGCCCTTCGAGTGGCCGTGCGCCGCGTCGATGACGATGAAGTCCGCACCTGCATCGTGAAGAGCCTTGGCTCTCTCAAATGGCTCTCGAAGCGCACCGATCGCCGCGCCAACAACGAGTCGCCCCTTCTGATCTTTCGTAGCCAACGGGTGACGTTGAACCTTCAGGATGTCCTTGATCGTGATGAGGCCGCGCAACTTAAAATTGTCGTCGACCAGCGGAAGCTTCTCGATTCGATGCTTTGCCAGCATCTCTTGAGCGGCCGCAAGATCGGTACCCACCGGTGCGGTAATCAGGTTTTCGCTGGTCATGCGAGAACGGATTGAAGCCGTGTAATCCGTTTCAAACCGAATGTCTCGGTTGGTCAAGATTCCAACCAAGGTGCCGTCTTCGTCGATGATGGGGACACCGGAAATATGGAATCTCTCCATCAGGCTCACCGCATCTTGGATGGACGCCTCAGGGCCAAGCTTAAACGGCTTGGTGATGACTCCGCTTTCGGAGCGTTTCACACGGTCGACCTGCTCCGTCTGCTGGTCGATGGTCATGTTTCGGTGAATGACCCCAACGCCGCCTTCTCGTGCGATGGCAATCGCAAGCCTCGCATCCGTAACCGTATCCATTGGCGCCGAAACGATAGGCACTCGAAGCCTAATGGATGGCAGGAATTCGGTGGAAAGGTCTACGTCGCTAGGAAGCACCTCGGTCTTTTTTGGGATGAGCAAAATGTCATCAAAGCTGAGGCCTTCTCTAAACGTGGGCATAGGAAATTATGACCGAGACCATCGACGCGTTCTTATCCGCCCGCACTTCTTACTGTCACTTGTCAGCGATATGATGGATTTAAGCTTCCGACTTGTCGCCGAATGCGCTCGGACGATCCTCCGCACACAAGCAGACTTTTCCTCGTTTCCGCTCATCTGCAAAACCTGTTTCGCGTACTATCGATTGCGAAGCGGTTCGCGAATTGTTTCATCTTTTCCAATGGCGGCCACGATAAAGGACATTGCACGAGCGCTGAAGATCAGCACCAGCACCGTGAGTTACGCTCTTAACAGCGGACCGAGAAACGTTCCTGATGAAGTAAGGCAGCGAGTACTCGCCACCGCGACTGAACTCGGATACCGCCCCAATCGGCTCGCAAAGTCGATGGTCACCGGAAAAACGAGCACCTTTGGGATTGTTCCGCCCGGGACCTCAATTCTTGCTGCCGTAGGTCCATATTTCCAAGTCGTCCTCAACGGAATTCTCTCGGCCGCCGAGGAAGTGAAGCACGACGTGCTGATCTTTACTGGGTTCGGCGATGGAAATGAAGATCGCTTTCTCGATAATGTCCTGGACGGACGCGTTGACGGCCTCATTTTCTTAGCTCCTCCAAAGGACACGGAAATATTCGCCCACCCGGAGCTTGCAAAGGTGCCGCACGTGATGACGAACTGTTGGTCGCCAACCTCGGTGCCAGCGATCAACTGCGATAACGGAACGGGCATTCACGACGCGCTCCAACATCTGGTCGATTTGGGCCATCGGAGCATCGGCATGCTCTACGGCAAGTTCGATCTTGACGACGGCGTCCAGCGTCATCGCGCGTTCATCGACTTCATGACTGCGGCGCAACTCCCGATTCGGCAAGAGTGGCTGAAGAACGGCCACTTCACCCCCGCGGGCGGTTACAGCGCAGCCCACGAACTCCTGTCTCAAAAGAACCGACCCACCGCGGTCGTATGTTGCAACGACGAGATGGCGGTTGGTTTCGTTCGTGCCGCGGCCGAACTCAAGATTGAGGTTCCGGACCAAGTCAGTGTTATCGGGTTTGACGATTCCCCAATTGCGGCTTCTGTCCATCCGCCGATCACGACCATGTGCCAGCCATTAGAAGAAATGGGGCGAGCTGCCGTGCTCACACTTTCCGCTCTGGTCTCCGGGCTGCCCGTCCAAAATCAAACTTTCTCGGCCCGGCTCATTGTCCGAGCCTCCACAAGCGCCGCAGCGGGCGCTACTTCCCAAAACTGAATTGAACCTGTGCCGGGCGTTTTAGGAGCACCTGCCCGGTACAATCATCGCAATGGTCACCATTTCCCACGACGTTGCTAACCTGGAGCTAGCACGGCTCGGACGAGATCGAATTGCCTGGGCAGAACGAGACATGCCCGTTCTTCGAGCCATCCGAGAACGATTCGCAAAAGAGAAGCCACTCCAGGGCCAACGGATCACTGCTTGCCTGCACGTCACCACGGAAACGGCCAACCTCATGCACACATTGGTGGTTGGCGGTGCGGAAGTGGCTATCTGTGCCAGTAACCCTTTGAGCACGCAAGACGATGTTGCCGCATCCTTGGTCGCTGATTTCGGCGTTCACACCTTCTGCATTAAGGGCGAGAACAACGAGACTTATTACCGTCACATCCACCAGGCGCTTGACATCAAGCCGACCATCACGATGGACGACGGTGCCGATACCGTTGGCGTCATCCACAACGATCGCCGCGACCTGATCGAGGGAATCATCGGCGGCACCGAAGAAACCACCACCGGCGTCATCCGACTCCGAGCCATGGCGGCAGACGGAGTTCTGGAATACCCAGTCATTGCCATCAACGACGCTGACACGAAGCACCTTTTTGACAACCGCTATGGTACGGGTCAAAGCACGCTTGATGGCATCCTACGCGCAACCAACATGCTCCTGGCGGGCCGCGTGGTTGTCGTTTGCGGATACGGCTGGTGCGGACGAGGCGTCGCTTCCCGTGCGAAGGGCATGGGATCTCACGTCATCGTTACGGAAATCGATCCGACAAGCGCGCTAGAAGCCGTGATGGACGGATTCACCGTGATGCCGATCGCTGAAGCCGCTAAGGTGGGTGATCTCTTCATCACCACCACCGGTAACAAGAACGTAGTTGCTGCTTCCGCCTTCGCGAACATGAAGGATGGAGCGATCATCTGCAATAGCGGACACTTCAACGCGGAAATCGACATCCCGACGCTCGAAAAGCTCTCGGTCTCGAAGTCAGTTGCTCGCCCGTTTGTTGATGAGTACAAGCTCGCCGATGGCCGTCGAATCTACTTGCTCGGCGAAGGTCGACTGATCAACCTCGCCGCCGCGGAGGGTCACCCTGCATCGGTCATGGACATGAGCTTTGCGAACCAAGCCCTTTGCGTCGAGTTGCTGGTGAACGAGGCGAAAGGCTTCACCAAGAGCGTTTACTCCGTACCAAAGGACATCGACAAGGAAGTTGCCCGACTCAAGCTCGCTTCGATGGGCATTCAAATTGACACCCTCACGAACGAGCAAACGGCATACCTGAACAGCTGGCAAGAAGGAACCTAGTCGAACGTACAAAAGAGCCCAGCCCTGAATATTCGGGGCTGGGCTCTTTTTGTTTATGCTGCGCGGACAGCGTTACGGAAGGTTGGCGTGTAGCCGGAATCTGGGAAGACGGCACTCAAGTTCGTGTTCTTAAGTCGCTTCTGAACAACTTCCGCAATGATGTCGCGGTAGTCCGTCGTTATGGCCAGAGCGTTGTGCTCGTGCAGGAGCTCGGACGCCAGTCCCGGCCAAGTGCCAAGCACCTGTCCGCCATTTACGTTCTTTCCGAGAAGCATCATCACGTTACCGTGGCCGTGATCGGTACCGTAGTTTCCGTTCTGTTGGACAGTTCGACCGAACTCCGAAACGATGGCAACCGTCACGTTGCCCATAAATCCGGAAGCTTCCAAGTCGGTGTAGAGCGCGCGCAAGTTCGTTGCGAGCGAGTACATGCCCATATACATCGGACCGTAGTACTCAAATGGAGCTTGATACTCGTGGGTATCCCATCCACCAAAGTCGACGTGCACCGCCTCAACCCCGACATCGGCGCGAATGAGAGACGCGGCCGCCCTCAAAGAGTTGCCAAAGTCGCTCGCTGAGCCGTAGGTTCCGCCGCCGTTTGGCATCGGCTGGTTGTACTGAGCTCCGCCCGCGGGTTGATAGTTCGAGAAGTTGAGACTGCGCAACAGGTCAATTGTCTTGAACGTGTTATCTGCCGCTTCGGCCAGACCCGGCTGAGCTGCGGCATATGCCTGGCGCAACCAGTTCACACGAGCCGCCTCAGATTCGGACCGCCCACCGTAGCGAGTGTCTTCCATGTTTGCGAGCGTCGTTGTTCTTGGGCCGCCTTCCAGAGTGAGCGCCAACGTACCGCTTAATCCTACGGCACGCAGCAACGCCCCCTCTTTCATTTCCCCGATGCTGGCTAGGTGTCTTCCGAGCCAACCGGTCCAGAGATTCTTGTCTGCCTTACCCGCTTCCATGAACTGCTGAGCATCGAAGTGCGAGCGCGTATTGTTCGTAAGGCCGGTTGCGTGAACGACCAAGAAGTGCCCAAGGTCATACAACTCCTTAAGTGGCTGCATCGCCGGGGGTAGACCGAAGAATCCATTTAGGTCTACGGCGCGGTTTGCGTTCGTGGTCTGGTCTGGTGGCGGTACAGCCAGCGAGGATCGGTGCTGATAGTAGGCCGGGTCGCCGTAAGGGACGCACACCGTCAGACCATCGCACCCACCACGAAGGTAGACCGAGATTAGAACGTCGCGATCTGCCGGGCCGAACTTGCCGCGGTAATCGCTTCCAAAAGTGACGGACGGCATCCACGCGGGAGCAAGTCCTTGGAGAGCTTGGCGACCCATCTTTTCGATAAGGCCACGACGACTAAGATTTTCGTACTCTTGACAACCAACTTTTCGTTGCATTTTGCTCTCCTCAATACATCTGGAACTCAGGCGAGGCAAGGGCCAAGCCAAAAGCTTCTCGAATCTGGGTATTCGTCGCGGTGCTGTTTAGAACCCCACGGAACTGCTCTCGACGAACGGCGCTCATTGGGCCGCCAAAGAGGTTTCGCTCGATTCCCCTAATGACGCCGTCTCGGGTCCGATCTTTGAACAATCCGTAAACGTCCACCCGGGCGTTCCACAGCCAGTTCATTGGCATTTGGAACGACATGTACCAGCGCGGCCGAAGGTTCTCGACCCACACGTTCATCGCATCTGGGTATCCATTCGGTGGTGCCCAGTGCAGTGGCACTTGTCGCATGTTGTTGAGCAGTTCCCAGATGATCGATTCCGAATCGGTCATTTCCGCTTTCATTGCTCGGAGTGATGAAATGGTGAAGTGATACGGGCGCTTGAACTTCGGCTTGTACCACTTCGACAAACGGATGTCTCGGAGGATGTAGTTCAGAACCGTTCGAATGTTGCCGTTCGAAGAGAGGAAGGCATTGGCCGCCGCCTCGATCGTGTTGTAGCTGGGTTCGTAGGACAGGAACTTTCGGCACAATTTCCGTGCGATGTTCCACGCCGTTGATGGGTGGGTTGCCAATCGCTGCAATAGCAAGTCGCCTTGAGCTTGGCCACCGGCCGGGATCAGGTGTTCTGGCAGATCGCCCATAAAGTAGCGCTGACTCGTATCATGCCGGTCCGCATAAAACTTAAACTTGCCCCAGTTTCGGTTGGTCGTTTGGTCCCAAGGCCATTCGTAGTAGCCGTCCATTCCCCATCCAGTGAAGACCGCGGTAGCGGTTTCAACGTCGCGCTGGGTGTATCCGCCGTCCACGCCAAGGGTGTGGAGTTCCAAAAGCTCTCGACCAAAGTTCTGGTTCGTAAAGCCGTTCACATTGTTGAGGTTGTCCAAGTACCACATCACCTGAACCTGCTTCACGACATTAGTGAGAAGCGTGTGGAAACTACCCAAGCAGTACTTGCGAATCGTGGCGATGTGCGTCGGCATCAACTCGCTCGCCGAGTTGTGGATGTAGACGTTGAAGTGGTCAAGCCAAAACTCGACCATGATTTCTTGAAGCTGACGTTTTGAGTAGATTGCCCGAACGATCTGCGACTGGACGCACTCCCAACTTGGATCAATACTTTCATCCAAGCCGCGCAAACAGTTGTACGGGGTCATGTCGAGCGACTGGAATTGTCGGAGCCGCGAGGCACATTCCGAGTCATCGATTTCGAGCGGGCTAAGTTGCTCTTCGAGATATGCCGCGTAGCCAATGTTGTCAAAGCGATCGGCCTCTTCTCTTGTGAGTCCGTACGTTATTCGGTTCACAAGGCCGTAGGTCCCCATGCCCCGCTCGGTGCCAATGGGTCCAGGCTGAATTCGACCGCCGGCCCAGTCCTGGGCTTTCGAAGTTTGTGCCAAAGCGAGCGCACCAATCGACGCTGCCCCAGCTTGCAAAAACGCGCGCCTCGAGGCGCCATCCGCAGTGTTTTGACTCATGTTCGTCTCTCCCTTCCCAATAAAATGATCTGAGCCGCATAGCCTGCGGCTCAGATCATTTTAGGCACTAATTTGGGTTTTGCTGCAGAAAAGTGTGACACCCCCGCGTTTCCAACGAAATCCCAGCAACACTTACTAGGGCTTAGGTTGGGAGATAACCGCGATCTTGCATTAATTCCGCAATTTGAACGGCATTCAACGCGGCGCCTTTCAACAGCTGGTCCGCCGCGATGAACATGCAAAGGCCGTTAGGGTTGCTTACATCCGGACGAATTCTCCCGACCAAGACATCGTTCTGCTCTCCGGCCAAGCGCGGCATCGGGAATCGGTTCGCCTCACGAACATCCACCAACCGGACGCCTGCCGCATCGGTCAGCACGTCTCTAACCGCTTCCACGGTTGGCGCTTCTTCGGCGAACTCCACCGTAACGGATTCGCAGTGAGCCCGAAGAACCGGCACTCGAACACAAGTCACGTTGAACCGGATGGATTCATCGCCCAAAATTTTCCGAGATTCCGCCATGACTTTAGCTTCCTCCTCATTCGCTCCGGACTCCAGGATAGGGGTGTTGTGGCTGAAAACATTAAAGGCGTAGGGAGGCAATCCCTCGGGTCGATTGTCAGTGCCTTCTTCCCCGTCCAAATAGGCCTTCGTGTCATCGAGCAGGTACTGCATCATTGCCGCTCCGCCCCCGCTTGCGCTCTGGTACGTGCTTACAATCACGCGCTGAATTGAGCCCAGCGCTCGCAAGGGCGCGAGCGCCATGCACAAAATGATTGCGGTGCAATTTGGGACTGCCACCAACTTCGTCGATTCCGTGATGGCATTCGCATTGATCTCGGGAACAACCAGAGGGACATCATCCACCATTCGAAACGCGCTCGAGTTGTCAATCACAACCGCCCCGGCGGAGGTCGCGACAGATGCCCATTCTTTGGACCGAGTCGCCCCCGCGCTGAAGAAGGCAACATCCACGCCCTCAAAGGCATCGGCCGAAACCGCGTGAATAGGCAGTGACTCGCCCTGAAAATCTGCGGTTTTGCCCGCCGACCTCGCGCTTGCGAGAAGTCTCAATTCACTGACGGGAAAGTTTCTCTGTTCGAACAGTCGAAGAAATTCACCGCCGACCGCACCTGTTGCGCCGAGAACCGCAACCTTTAATCCTGTTGACACGACAAAGGTGATACCTGAGGTTCGTCACCAACATGGCGTGTATTCGTTGTACACTCCATACCGGGGGAAAAGGGGTGCGATCAGAGGAAATTGAGAATCATTTAGAAATCAGCTTTGATTGCGGCCCGCATGCCTCGTTTAACCGAAAACCCGAATTTCAGGGCCACGGGCACATTCGATGTGATAGCTATAGCGGCACGAATCTACGCACGGCGAACGGACACCTGACCATTCCAGAGGGAATGGCTGCCGTTGCGCTCAACTATTACGGCACGCTTATCGCCCGGCACACCGCCCACGGGCCGTTGGTACTGATTCCGCCCCGAAGCGTGCTTTTTGCGCGATCCTCTGAACTTCTGCTCCAAGCCGCCCGCGGAGATCACCAGGCAACCGTGATCTCTTGGAACCTGAAGTCCACGCCAGTGCTTGAAAGCTGGCTCGCTCGAACCGCAAAGTCAGATCCCAATTTGGCACGGAGCGTTTCCTGCCGACCGTTTTCTCCGTTCTTCCTGAAATCTATTGATCGGCTTCAAGACGCCATTGCGCGCCCGTCGGATAGCAGCGAGCTGCACGTGCTCAGCGTGGTTTATGAGATTTCTGCGCACCTGATGCTGAGCCCGAACTTGGTACAGCTTTCGGCAACTCCGCCGGACCTTCCAGAAACGGTGAGCGAACTCGTCCAAGCCGTTCGAGAGAATCCAGTGGGGCCTTGGCCGCTACGCGATGCGGCAGACCGTGCCGGCTACTCTCCCTTCCACTTTAGCCGCGTCTTCAAGGGCTTGGTTGGATACGGATTCCACGAATACGTGGACCGCTGCCGAACAGAATCAGCGGTTCGGATTTTGGTGAGTTCAGACAAGCCGGTTGACAAAGTTGCGCAAATCGCTGGTTTCGGCACGACCCAAGGGCTTCGGGAAAGCATCAAAGAGTATCTCGGCCTGGTGCCATCCGAGCTTCGATCGACCAACGACGGCGGAAGTTCTACCGAAGAGGCTTGACTTTTAGCCCCAAACATGGGAATAATACTAGTTCCATCGCGGGGTGGAGCAGTCTGGTAGCTCGTCGGGCTCATAACCCGGAGGTCATAGGTTCAAATCCTGTCCCCGCACCCATTTTGTTCGTTATTCCGAACTCTTGAACTTCGGAACAGAAAAATGGAGAGATGGAGACTACTGCTGTCTCTTTATCGCGCATTTCTACGCGCTGAACTAAGCCTCGCAGGATGATCTGCTTCTGATCGTTATCGGCTTGCTCCCATAGATTCAAGGCTGAAGCCCACACGTCTTGGACTTGTTGAGCGGTCGGTCGTTTGGCCGTCGATCTTGCAATGAGTTCATCAGCTTCCACGAGTTTCGCATCTAGCATGTTGATCTCTTGCTCCAACTCCCGCAAACGG
>CAMAPH010000026.1:0-40339 GCA_945859975.1 Chthonomonas calidirosea | reverse complement strand
GCAAAAGGCCACCAAGGCCCAAGTCTGGAACGTCCCCGGAGCCGAACACGCCCGCGCCATCGAACAAGACCTCCCCGGCCTAACCGCGCGCGTCCTAGAATTTATCGCGTCGCTGAAGTAGCAACCGCTTCAATCACCCGCTGCGCAATCACCGCGCTCCCAAACGGCGGCATCAAGTACAAGCCCTCGGCCGAAGCCCGAATGAACTGGCTCAACCTCTGCGCCTCTTCGATGCCAATGTTCAAAGCCACATCGTCATCCGCCGCCTCCGCAATCCGCTTCCGCAAAGCATCCGGAATCACAATCCCCGGCACCTCGTGGTGCATAAACTCCGCATGCCGCGCCGACTTCAGCGGCAAAACCCCCACCAACATCGGAACCCCAAACCGCTTTCCGGCCTCAAAGCAGATCTCCGCCTGCGCCTCATCAAAAACCGGCTGCGTGTAAACCACCTGCGCCCCCGCCTCAACCTTCCGCCCCAGCCGATCCAGCTCTTCAGCGGCATCAAAAGCAAGCGGATTGAACGCGCAAGCAATCGTAAACCCGCACTTCACGCCGATGCTATATCCGGCCAAATCAATCCCATCGTTAAACCGCTTCAATATCCGGCAAAGCCCAATCGAATCGATGTCAAAAACGCTCGTCGCGCTAGGGTAATCGCCAATGTTCGCCGGATCTCCCGTGACGGCCAAGATGTTCCGAATCCCCAGCGCATGCGCCCCCAGCAAGTCGCTCTGAACCGCGAGCAGGTTCCGATCTCGGCAAGCAAAGTGCATCGTGACCTCAACCCCCGCGTCGCGCTGCAAGATGGTCGATACCGCCGCCGGCGACATCCGCAACCTGGCCCGCGCTCCATCGGAAATGTTGATCGTGTCCACGCCAACCGCCTTCAGCGCCATCGCCCCTTCCGTCAGCTTCTTCAGGCTAAGTCCGCGCGGAACGTCAAGCTCGACCGCGATCACAAACTCCTTTCCAAGCTTTTGACCAAACTCGCTCGGCTCCGTAACCGGCACCGGCTTCTTCGCCTGGCCCTCCCGAACCACTTCGCCGCGAGGGCGAACCTTCACCTTCGTGTTGTCGAGCAACTGTCGCAGAGCCGCAATGTGCGCCGGCGAAGTCCCGCAACACCCGCCCAACAAGCGTGCGCCTTCCTCTACAAACCGCATCGTCGCCTTCGCGAAGTACTCCGGCTGAATGTCGTAGGTCACCTGACCTTTGACCAACTGTGGCAAACCCGGCGTCGGCATCGCCAGAACGGGCAAATCGGTGGCTTCAACCAGCTGCCGAATAATGTCCAGCATCCGCTGCGGCCCAACCACGCAGTTCGCGCCGACGATATCGACGCCCAGCACGGCCATTTCCCGCGCGCACCGAATCGGCAGCCCCTCAGCGAGCGCCTCGCCGTCCTCGATGTACGCCTTACTCGCAATCAGTGGCAGATCGGTGACTGCCCGCACCGCCCGGATCGCGACTTCAAGCTCGTGCATCGCGCTGTAAGTCTCCAGGATGATCCCATCCACCCCGCCTTCGATCAGCCCGAGAACCTGCTCAGTGACCGAAGCAAACACCTCTTCTTTGGAGAGCTGTCCAAAAGGCTTCACCGTCTTGCCCGACGGTCCAATCGCACCGAGCACGAAGCGTTCTCCGCCAACTTCTGAAACAGCCTGGCGCGCAATCTCCGCTCCTCGCCGATTTACTTCGCGAACGCTGACTTGTTCCGGCAACCGAAAGCGATTCGCCTGGTAGGTGTTGGTTTCAATAACATCGCTGCCGGCAGCCAAGTACTCGCGATGAACTCGCAGAACGAGTTCAGGAGCATCGAGGTTAGCCAAGTCATAGGGCTGATGCTGGTAGCCGTACTGGCCAAGGAGAGTTCCGTTCGCCCCGTCCGCAATCAGGACACGGTCTCGGACTGCTTCGAGCAGGGTCACCTAGAAATTATAGCTTCGGTTGTGATCGCCCGAATCCGATCGCGAATCCGGATCACGCGCTCCACTTCGCTGGGCGACGGCTTCACGCGCGGATTCCGCACATCAACTGGTCCCATCACCCCATCCGTGCCGTCATCAAGGCCTAGCACGTGCCCAAGTTCATGGGCGACCGACTGCAAGATGCAACCTGTAGAAAGCGGCTTTCCGTTAGGTGCCTTGGTTCTAATCTGGATGCGCACGTTCAACCCATTTTGAGTCAGTAGCCACCTAGCGTGGCCCGCAACCGGCGCTCCCTGATACGTGAGGTCGTCTTTGAACTCCAGCACAACATGCGCATCGCGCGCCGTCGGCACCGGTTCAAACGCCACGAGACCGTTCGTCTCAGCTTCCCAAACGTTGAGCCCAGCAAGGAAACCCTCGATCCCAGGTTTTAAAGGACCCGTTGGCAACTTCTTCAAAAAGATGCGGAACCTTCCGTTCGGAATTAACGCCTTACTGTAACGGGCAATCTCTTCGTGTTCTCCACGCGCGAGCTTGGCTTCGATCGAAGAAATATAGGACTCAAAGCTGGAAGCACTGGCCGGAATCGGGTCTTGAATAGCAGGCGTAGCGACGCTAGACGTTGCAAGCGCTGAAATCATCAGCGCGCCTTTGGCTGCGAAAAAGCGTGACACCGTGAACCCCCGGTAAAGTTACGGCAAGTTTGCTGTTTTGCGCACTGGCGATTATTGCCATTTGTCCGACATATAGCCAACTTTAGGTTCAACTTGGGGCTCATGGATCGACTCATTTGTTTCGATATTGGCGGCGTTTTAGTGCGGATTTCGCAAACCTGGCAGGAAGCCGCCGAATTTGCTGGCGTCAAGGTCACGCTAACCGATACGCCTCCGTTGTTTCTCGCCGACGCGGAACCCATGAACCGTCACCAAGCGGGGCGAATCGACTACGCCACCTACCTCGATGAGATGGCGCGGCTGATGGGTTGCCCCAGCGAGCATGCCGAGAAGGCACACCTTTCGATTCTTCAGCACGAGTATCCGGGCATCCCGGAGTTTGTTGCCGAGGTTCGCGAAAGCGGGTTCCGCACCGCCTGTCTTTCCAACACAAACGCCCCGCATTGGGAAGATTTGATGAACGCGGAAAAATTTCCGACCGTCGCAAATCTGGAGTTCCGCTGCGCTTCACACCTGTTTCAACTCGGCAAGCCAGACCCGGCAATCTACCGTCGCTTCGAGGCCGAAACCGGATTCCGCCCAGATCAAATCATCTTTTTCGACGATAACCGGCAAAACGTCGACGCCGCGAATCAGGTGGGCTGGCTCAGTTTCCGAATCGATCCATACGGCGATACGGTGGCCCAAATGCGCGAGGCCCTGAAAGACCTCGAGATCCTGAACTAGCGCTGGCGAGCTCGGCCGTTGCGACCAAACGCGCGCTGCTCCTCAAAATCGAGGAGGTACTCAACCTCAGGCGTCATCGGGACTTCTCGTCGCACGATCTCTACCGCATTCCGCAATCCGAGCTGAGACTTGAATAGCAACTTACAGGCTCGGTGAAGGGCGAGTCGGCCGTCCGGCGTGATTCCGTACCGCCGCAAGCCAACCGCATTGATATCGATGACTTCTTGCTCGATGCCATCGACAATCATGAACGGCGGAACATCTTTGACGATCTTCGAGTAGCCACCGACCATGGCCACTTTGCCGAGCCGACAGAATTGGTGAACGCCGGTAAACCCGCCAACCGTAACGTAATCTTCCGCCGCTACGTGCCCGCCGAAAGCGGAGTTGTTCGCAATCGTGATGTGGTCATGTACTTCGCAGTTATGGCCAATGTGGGCGTAGGCCATCATATACAAATCGCTGCCGATCTTCGTGGTAAGGCCCTCGCCGGTTGCCCGATGAACCGTGGCGTATTCCCGGAAAACGTTGTCGTTTCCGATCTCGAGAAAGGTCTTTTCGCCTTTGTATTTTCGGTCCTGCGGATCGCCACCCAGAATCGCACCATGGCCAACAAAGTTCCTGTCTCCCAGAGTCGTCCCGGTGCAAATCCGAACATGCGATTGAAGAATGCAACCCGCGCCGATCTTTACGCCGGCATCCACGATACAGCCCGGGCCGATTTCGACATCATCTGAAATTTCGGCGGAGGGGTCAACAATCGCGAACGGGTGAATCTGGGCCAACTCAGAATTCCCTCTCGACCAGCTTAAACGTGAGCTCCATGCTAGCCGCAAGTTCGCCCTCTACCGAAGCTTGGCCCTTGATCCGACCAATCGAGCCGCGCATCCAAATCAGCTGACAGTCGATGATCAGTTGATCGCCCGGAACAACCATTCGGCGGAACTTGACATCGTCGATGGCGCCGATCAACGGAATTCGCCCTCGCGCGTCGTCTCGTTGCATCGTCAAAACCGCTCCAACTTGGGCCATGGCTTCCACGATCAGAACGCCAGGCATTACGGGAAAACCGGGATAGTGGCCCTGGAAGAATGACTCGTTGAACGTAACGTTCTTTAGCCCCTTGATCGTGGCGCCGTCTTCTGCAATATTCAGAATCCGATCTACGAGGATCATCGGATAACGATGCGGAAGAACGCCGAGAATTTCTTGTAAGTTCAGAGTCAAGTGAGGCCTCAATAATGCTGATTTGGGAGGGTACCCGCCCCTCCCAAATCAGCTGGATGACAATAGCGTGCTTAAGGGAAGATGCCGCGCTTGATCGTGGCGTCGGCCACTCTCTTCACGCCAATGATTAGAGCCGCATTGCGCATGTCGGTCTTATGCGCGCGCATCGTGGAATCGACCGATGCGTAGCTTGCCCGCATGATTCGGGTGAGCCGCTTGTTCACTTCGTCTTCTTCCCAGAAGAAGTTCTGCAGGTCCTGAACCCACTCGAAGTAGCTCACGATCACGCCTCCCGCATTCGCAAGAATGTCCGGCACGATCAACTTCCCGCTGTCGTTCAAAATCACGTCGGCCGCTGGCGTGCAAGGGCCGTTTGCACCTTCGACGATCAAGCCCGCTTTAATTCGGCCGGCATTCTCTTCGGTGATCTGTCCCGAAATTGCGGCTGGGATCAAAACGTCGCAATCAAGCTCAAGAAGCTCCGAGTTGCTCACCTTTTCGGCGTTCTTAAACTCACGAATGCCGCCTTCTCGTCCGGAGAACCGAGTGGAAAGTTCGCGAATCGGCAGGCCTTCTGGGTTATAAATGCCACCCGTGGCATCGCTCACGGCAACGACCGTGCCACCAGCCTCTTCCACGAGAAGAGCAGCCGTGCTGCCAACGTTTCCAAACCCTTGAACGGCTACTTTCATGTTGCCGAGGTCGAGGTTCCGAACCTTCGCCGCTTCCTCAAGGGCAACCACCACACCACGGCCGGTTGCTTCAACACGCCCTTCCGATCCGCCGAGCTCGACCGGCTTGCCGGTGACCACGCCAGGGGTCGTGTAGCCCGCAGACATCGACATCGTGTCCATGATCCAGCTCATGACCTGAGCGTTCGTTCCAATGTCCGGAGCCGGAATGTCGCTTCGCTCGCCAATCATCGAACTGATGTCGCTCGTAAAGCGTCGGGTGAGCTTTTCAATTTCCCGCTTCGAAAGTCGCTTGGTGTCAACCCGTACGCCGCCCTTCGCTCCGCCGTAGGGGATATTCACAACGGCGCACTTCCAGGTCATCCACATGGCCAGGGCCGATGTCTCGTTCAAGTCAACGTGCGGGTGATAGCGGATTCCACCTTTCGTTGGGCCGCGAGACGCGTTGTGCTGGACTCGATAGCCCTCAAAAACTTCAACCGTGCCATCGTCCATGACCACCGGGAAGTTGACAACTAGAGCCCGTTGCGGATGAGCGAGCACTTTGTGCAGCCCTTCATCCAGGTCTAAGTATTGGGCAGCAATCGCAAGTTGCTGTCGGGCCATTTTTAGGACATCAAATTGACTGCTCATGCTATCAGTTGTTGCTCGCGAACACCTTGGAAGCGAGCCAATAAAGTGGTATCGCCAGCGCAGCGTTGAGCAAAGCTGCTCCTAGTGTAGCCAACGCGACCTCTACAAAACTCCCGCCTGGCACCCCAATCCGGAATAGGATTTGCGCCGTTATGCAAGTCAGGAACGCCCACACCGCCGCCACGATAAAGTTCGCATCGAAATCCAGCGACCGCAGCGACCCAAGAATGTAGCCAACGATCATCCGCGAAGCCGCAAACGCCGCAATGTTCGAGCCGATGACCGCCCCTTCAACTAACCCAACCAAGAAGCCACCCAGCAAGCCCTGCATCCGCGAGCCAAACAGCGTCATGATGGCCAGCACCAACAGGGTCAGCTTCGAAACAGGCCCTGGTACGCCCAGGAACCCCGCAGAAAGCCACAGCAGGAATCCAAAAGTCACCCACCATTTCATAAGAGAATCTTCACCTCCTTGGTTCGGCCAACGCTCGCCGAAGGCACGATAATCGCCCGGCGGGTGCCGAGCTCAAGGTTGTCCTGAACTTGGATGATCTTCCCAACGATCAGGCCGCGTGGGATTTGGGGACCAAAGCCGCTCGTGACCACGGTATCGCCAACGACAACCGGACTCTTCGGATCAAACAAGGTCAGGTTCAACGTGTTGCTATCCACCCCTTGCAAGAGCCCTACCTGCGGCGGATTTCGGCTGCTGTCCATCGCGCCAACTTTCAGCGAAGCACTTGTCAGCATCAAGGCCTGACATCGAACATCTTCCACCGTTTGAACAATCGCAAGCACGCCTTCGGCAGTGATCACCGGCATGCCTGGCTTCACTCCGTCCTTCTTTCCACGGGCAAGGGTCAACCGGTTCTGGTTTGGGAAAAATCCGATGATCTCGGAGCTGATCGCCCGCTGGCCTGGGCTAGTCGGAAGAGCCAGCAATTTTCGAAGAGAGCTGATCTCGCTCTCGAGTCGGGTAACGGTCTCGGTGTACAACTCGGCTTGCTGAATCTGCGACTTCAAAGCAACATTCTCATCCACCAGTCGCTTCCCGCTAAAGATTCCGGCTTGCACATTGCCAAAGAAGCTACTTACGTTGTTTGCTCCAACCCCAAGGGGTTGGACAATCGACTGAAACAAGCTCGTCACGATGTCGACCCGGTTTCGAGTTCTCGCCTCGGCCTGCATGCGATCCAGCCCTCCGGCAACGAAGAACAGGACCACGAGCAGAATGATTTCTGTAAGGTTGTTGCTGCGTTGTTTCAGGACCGAGAAGACCTTTCCAGCATTTTGCGAATCACTTCATTTTCGTGCATCGCCTCGACCACGCGACCGGTTCCAAATGCCACGCAACTCAACGGATCATCCGCAATTCGCACCGGCATCATGGTCTCTTTCGAAATCAGTTGATCAATTCCGCGCAAAAGCGCTCCGCCTCCGGCAAGCACGATTCCGTGGTCCATCGCGTCGGCCGCCAGTTCTGGCGGCGTAGCTTCCAGCGTGAGCTTGATCGCTTCGACAATTGCGGTCAACGGCTCTTGGATGGCAGTCCGAACTTCCTCACTGGTGATCGTCGCGCTGCGCGGCAAGCCGCTGACCAAGTCACGGCCTTTAACCAATATCTCCAACTCTTGCTCCAAAGGGTAGGCACTTCCGATGGAAATCTTGCAGATCTCGGCCGTCTTTTCTCCAATGAACAGGTTGTACGCGCGCCGAACATAGGCGATGATCGCCTCGTCAAGCTCATCTCCCGCAACTCGGATGGATCGGCTATGGACAATCCCACCCAGGGAGATCACCGCGACCTCGGTGGTTCCTCCGCCGATATCAACGATCATTGAGCCCGAAGGTTCTTCAACGGGTAGCCCGGCGCCAATCGCCGCGGCCATCGGCTCTTCAATAACAAACGCCTGGGTAGCTCCTGCCTTCCGTGTCGCTTGCAAAACCGCCAGCCGCTCCACTTCCGTGACGCCGCTCGGAATCCCGACAACGACGCTGCGTCGAAGCAAAAACTTATTGCTAACCTTTCCGATGAAGTGCTTCAGCATCTCTTCGGTTTGTTCGTAGTCGGCAATCACGCCATCTCGCAACGGACGACTCGCGACGATGTGGCCTGGTGTTCGCCCCAACATTCGCTTGGCTTCTTCACCTACCGCCGCGACTTCGCCGGTTTCCTTGTTGATCGCGATGACACTCGGTTCGCGCAGTACGATATCTCGCCCGCCGACGTAAACCAGGGTGTTTGCGGTTCCGAGATCAATTCCGATATCTCGACTGAACCGCTTCATGAAGCCGCTAAACAGCGAATTTTTACTCATCTTCTACTACGATTTCCCCGGTGCTTAGGCGCTTGGCTAGGGTCTCTTGCGAAATCGCTGAGAGGATGACCGTGCTGCCCGTAGTAAAAATGACTGACTTCGTACGCCGACCTTGCGTGGCGTCAATCACGTTGCCTTCTTTTCGTAAGTTTTGAACCGCCCGGCGCATTGGCGCAGATTCGCTGCTCACGAGGGCAACGATCTTATCGGTGAGAACAAAGTTATAAAAACCGACGTTGAGTACGGCAGGCGCCGGCATTTCCGTAAGCTCCTTGGAAGCTTACAGTTTACACGTACGCGTGGTTAATTCGGGACTGTGCTTACTTGGAGCCGCCGACGCTTACGCCGGGCCGAGTTGCGCCGCTACCGCCACCAACGCTTACGCCTGGTCGGGCTCCGCCAGGACCGCCAGGGCCGCCAGCCAGTCCAGCAAATCCGCCGGCTGCCGTTCCGCCGCCAGCCAGTCCGTTGGTCATCTTTGTAGAGCCAGCAGGGAGCACCGGCGCGGTTACGTTAGCCTTGGTGACCGCCGATGGAGTCTCTGGAACTCGCTTCGTGAAATACAGAGTGGTGATTCCGCCGATTGCGAGGACTCCGCACACGATGGAGATGATGAGGTCGTTCTGATTTTTCATCGCTGGTTTGATTTATTCTGACGTAGTTTTGCGGTTCCTGTGTCACATTCCTCTACTTTCTCGAGATTAGTGTCGGAAGTGCCGGGTTCCCGTAAAGACCATCGGAATCCCAAGTTCGTTCGCTTTCGCGATCACATCTGGGTCCTTTTTGCTTCCGCCCGGTTGCACAATGGCACCAATCTTCGCCGCAGCCGCAGTTTCAATGCTGTCCGGAAATGGGAAGAACGCGTCGCTCGCGAGTCCTGCGCCGATCGCTCCTTCGCCTGCCTGCTCCAACGACAGTCGAACTGATTGGACTCGATTCATCTGCCCTGCACCAACGCCGAGCAACCGATCAGCTTTGCCAACTACAATCGCGTTCGATTTGACGTGCGGGATGATTCTCCACAAGAACCGGAGCGATGCCATCTGCTCCTCTGTCGGCTGAACTTCGGTCACGACTTGCCAATCCTTGCCCGGATCCTCGTCGGAATCTTGAATCAGGGCCCCGCCCCGAATCGTTCGCACGGTCAAGCCGGACTTCGGCTCTGGCAAAGGTGCCGTCAGCAGCCGAACCTCCTGCCCCCAACCCTTGCGCTCCTTAAACATTGCCAGCGCCTCGTCCGTAAAGCCAACCGCCACGATCACATCAAGCTTATTGCCCTTTGCCGTCATCGCCGTTGCAGCTTCCGCGTCCAAAACCCCGTTGATTGCGACGACTCCGCCAAATGCGCTGATCGGATCAGCAACTCGGGCCAATTCAAATGCCTCGCCAAAAGTCGCCGCCGTCGCCGCACCACACGGATTGCCGTGCTTGGTGATCGCACAAGAGATCGGCGGAAGATCCGCGACCAACTCCCAAGCACCGTCCGCGTCGTTCCAGTTGTTGTAACCCATCTCCCAGCCCCACAGGCTGGTTGCGTTCGCGAGCCCTTTTCCGGATAAAGGATCCAGATAAAGCTCCCCACGTTGGTGTGGATTCTCTCCGTATCGGAAAGGCTGAGCGCGTCGATATCCGACGGTTAGGGTCTCTGTGAACGCATCGAGGCCTGCCTTTTCCGTCATGTATCGGGCGATCATCGAGTCATAGAACGCGGTGTGTCGGAAAGCCTTTGCGGCCAACTCTCTTCGCAAACCTTCGCCGTCAATCGAACCAGCCAATGCTTCAATGACGCGTCCATAGTCCGCGGGATCAACCACAACATAAGTGTTCGCGTGGTTCTTCGCGGCCGCACGAATCATGGCTGGACCGCCGATGTCGATCGACTCAACCGCCTCTTCAAAAGTGTGGGGGCCGGAAACGGTCTGCTCGAAAGCGTACAAATTAACTCCGACGACCGAAATCGGAACCATCTTCAGGGATTCCATTGCCGACCGATGCTCTGCCAGCCGGAGGTCGCCGAGAATCCCACCGTGGATCAGTGGGTGTAGGGTCTTGACTCGCCCGTCAAGGGTTTCCGGAAAGCCGGTGACTTGCGCAACGTCGGCAACGGTTAAACCAGCTTCTCGCAGCCGAGTTGCGGTCCCGCCGGTGCTGATAACTTCAAAGTTCAAACCTTGGAGGGCCTGAGCGAATTCGACGATGCCGGTTTTGTCGGTAACGGAAAGAAGCGCGCGTGTCATAGCTATGCGTGGAACGGTTATCGTCCGGCCGTTGAAGGACCGGTTGTGCCGCCGGTAGTGATATCTCCCGGTGGTGTTGTGCTAACTCCTGGCGATCCGCCGTCGGTTGCCGGTGGCGGTACATCAGGCTTGTCGATGTACTCAATCGTGATCTGGCGCGGCAATCGCCGTCCCCGATCATCGATCGCGGTCAACGTGAAGGTGGTCTTCGCGTCGATCGTAAATTCGCGCTCACCCTTGAGCTCAACTTCAAACTGTTCGCCGGTTGAAGACTTCAGTTCAACCCGCGCTGCTCGCGTCACCTGCCAAGAAATCGAAACGGCATTGTCAAACGGCTCAACTCTCGTTTTATTCGCGGTGAACTCGAGAATCTGCGCTTCCGATTCATCGTAAACCTGAATCTGAATCGACTTCACCGTGGCGATCCCTAGTTTGTTCTTGGCGCTGATCTCGTACGTGTAAGGCCCAGGAACTGTGTCGGTCGGAATTGCAACTTCAACGCGGCTGAGCGTGGTGTCAATGTCCTTGTTCCCAGGTCCGAGGGTTGCCGAAACAACCGCGGAACTGAATTTGTAATTCAAGAAGAACGAACTGCCCACCCGAACGCGAGTTGCCGACGCCTTCAATGATAGGATTTGCGGTTCGGGAACGACCTCTGGCTCCGCGATCTTGATCGTGACCGGATCCGACTTGGTGGTCATGTTGTCCCGCTTCGCCTGGGCAAAAATTGTTACCGAGTCTTTCTGCTCAACCTTGAAAGTGAAAACGCCCTCCGGGTTGCCATTTTCAAGCAAGACCGTTCCATCCTCAAGAATCAGATTGACGCGGCTACGTTCGGAGGATTCCCAACTCAGCTTAACTTCATCGCCGCGGGTGACCTGCAAAAGATCGGCGCGCAAACCCACCGCCGGTGGCTTCGGCATGTTGATAAACCAAAGGAACGCGAGCAACGCAGCAATGACAATCGCGGCGAGGCTGCCGGGCGTCAAAAGTGACCGCTGCTCGAGCTGACCCTGTGTCACTGCTGAAACGGAGCCGTGCTCAACGCTCCGTGCCGTGACGCTAAATCCGATCAATCGGCTCTGCGCAATTACGTTAGTCTTGCGCGGTTTGACCTCGACGGAAACGGTTTTCGTTTGGCCCGGGCCAAGTTGGATGCGCTCGTCGCTAAACTCATATGCGCAGGCATCTTCGGGATCGCTACCCACCAGTTGAACCGTGTGCGGCGTGTTGCCGAGGTTCATGACCGATAGCTCGAAAACGTTCCGCTTCGTCGTCGGCGATACGTAACCCTTGCGTGGGTTCACCTCCATGCTCAGGGTATGGAACGGCTTGATTTCCAGGATGCCCTGCGCCTGTCGGGTCTCTCCCGTCCCGAGGCTTCGAACTTTGACAACGAATGGATAGTGACCGGCTAGGCTCTCGCTCTCTCGCGGTGGTTTGAAGAACGCCTTTTCCTCGGCGGTTTCGCCGGGTCGAACTTCAATTTCTGGAACGGGAATTGCCTTCCAAACGGTGTCGATGCCCTCAATCTCGATCTCAAATCGGTCCGATTCGGCGCCGCGATTTGTGATGGAGATAGACAGTGGAGTCGTGGTTCCCGCTTCCACCGGCACCACGTCCTGACTCAGGAGGACGCTGAAGCTCATCGAATGGCAGGGTACCAGACCCGTTCGTCATGCAAGAAGGATCACGCACAATCGTATTGTGAAGACCGCCGAAATCGTCTCTGTAGGCACCGAGCTCCTGCTAGGGCAAATCATCGATACCCATGCCCCGGTAATGGCGCAAATCCTTGCGGAGTGCGGGATTGGTTGCCAACGGCGCTCCACGATTGGCGATAACTTTAACCGCCTGACCGATGCCTTGCGCGAGAGCCTTAGCCGGGCGGATGTTCTGGTGACCATCGGCGGTCTTGGTCCAACCATGGATGACCTCACCCGCGATGCCATTGCGGCCGCGCTTGGCGATAGCCTGGTTCGAGATGAAGCTTACGAGACCGAACTTCGCGCCTGGTTTGCAAGCCGGAACTATGAGTTTGCCGAGTCGAACGCGAAGCAAGCAGATCGACCCGAGTCTGGCGTTACGATAAAGAACCCGTTCGGCACCGCACCTGGCCTGCTTTGCCAAAAGAATGGCAAAGTCGTCATCGCCCTCCCTGGCCCCAAAGGCGAATTCGTGCCGATGGCGCAAGGGCCGGTTCGAGAATTTCTCGAGACCCTCGGCGGCGGGGTGATCCACTCGCGAGTTCTGCGCGTAATTGGGATCGGCGAAAGCATGGTTGAGCAAATGCTCGCGGAACTCATGGGTGCCGAGAATCCCACCGTGGCGCCTTATGCGCACACTGGCGAGGTCCACCTGCGTGTGACCGCTCGGGCAAAGACAAAGGCCGAAGCCAATGTCCTGATCGATCCAGTAGAAGCCCAGATTCGATCGATCTTGGGCGATCACTTGTACGGCACCGACGACACCACCCTCGAGGAGAGTTTGCTGCGGGTACTCGAGTCGAAAGGACAAACCGTTGCCGTTGCCGAAAGCATGACCGGCGGACAACTTGCGGGGCGGTTGACCGCCGTCCCTGGCGCTTCGAAGGTGTTTATCGGCGGCTGGGTCACCTACACCGTTTCGATGAAGGAGAACGCTCTCGGTGTTCCCGGAGACCTGATTTCGGAGCACGGACCCGTGAGCGCGGCCGTGGCCGGTCAGATGGCCATCGCTGCCCGAATTCGATCGGGTGCCACTTTCGGAATCGCCATCACTGGCAATGCTGGACCGACTGCGGACGTGGACGGAAAACCGGTTGGCTTAGTCTTCATTTCGACCTCCACGGAGACCGGAACCAAGGTCGAGGAATTGAAGCTACGCGGAACCCGAGAAGACATCCAGCGCCGTGCCACCCAGACCGCCCTTAGCCTGCTACTCGACGTAGCAAAAGCGGACTAAGGGATCGGTTCGAGCACTAAATCTGGGGCGAGGCCCGACTGGTCGGTCTCGCCCCCGTTATCCTGCCCGTCCGCTCCCACGCTGTACACCCGCGTAAATCGTCCGTCGGGCAAAAATCCGAAGTCGGTTCCGCTGAACGGGTCAGTTCGAACGGCCTCGCTGAACTTTGTGATCGAAACCGGCGCGTTCTGGTCGAGCAATCGTGCTCGTTCAAGCATCGTTGCGATGATCAGCAAGCGAGTACGCGCAACCGTCCGGTCATATTTGCTGAACATCGGGGTCCACGTGCCCAGATAGTGCGCCGCAACCTTTCGCCACACGCGCTTGTCGTCAAACTCTTTCGGCTTCCGCTTGCTTGCGCCCTTCTCGGAATGTTCCAGCGCTTGCTTGACGCGCTCTTGCCGTTCCGCTTCTAATCCGGCAAAGAAAGCCGCGTTCTTGTTTCCGCCCTTGTTCGATTTCAGGTACTTGGCAATCGTATCGCCATCGGGCAAGAAGGTTTTCTCAATCGTTGCCCAGTCGTCTTTCTGCACTTGGCTCGCTAGCAATCCAAGCGAAACGGACTGGTTCTTGCCTTCGTTTTCAATCGTCGGTTTCAAACTCGGCGAGCGGGCAAGTACTGCTTTCAGTCCCCCAACGTATTTCCAAAGCTGAGAAACGGTCAGCCGGTTGAGCAACGGCATGCTGGCAACGCGAATCTCGTCCGCAATCGTAGAACCCAAATCGAGATCAATCGCGTCTCCGCCCATAAGGTCGAAGGCAAATTTCATTCCATCGATGCTGAGGGCCTGTGCCTCGTCAAGCTTTCCGGCCGCGATGGCATCTGCAATCTGCCACGTAAAGATATGGCCAAGTAGCCGCCAGGACGCTCGGCGCGAAACCATCTCCGGACTGCCGACCGAGCCCTGAGCACTGTAATCCCAAGTGCATTTCAGCTTCGTACCACTACGAACCATGGCAATCGCTTTCGCCCCTTTGGTCGTTGCCGTGGCGCGTTGGGTCTCGTAAAACTTGGTTGACGTGATCAAATTCGGGAGCGACCGCTGGACCTCAAGGGCTGCTAAACCGTACCGATCAAACGCATCTTGCGTTCCCGAAACCGGCTGTCTCAGCGTCTCGGGTGCCGGAAACGTTGGCATCGTCGCTTTCGCCCCGAACTGGCATCCGGTCCCAATTCCAAGAGTCGCCAGCCCTACCATCCATGGCAATGCGCGTCGCATTTCGAGAATCTACCGTACGCCAGCCGCCCGAACGTTCCCTTCCGAGCGGTTGGGGGGTTAGACTAGCCGAAGTTTCGTCTGGAGACCTATGGAATGAAAGGTGTAATTCTTGCTGCCGGAAAAGGAAGTCGTTTGTATCCCGCCACGCACATCGTGCCCAAGCCGCTGCTGCCGATGGCAAACCGGATCACCCTGCACTACGCTCTGGATCGGTTGACCGAAATGGGCATCAAGGACATCTGCGTCGTCGTTGGCGAGAATGAACCGAAAATGCGGGCTGCCCTCGGCGATGGTTCCGATTACGGTGTGAACCTTTCGTATGTACGCCAAACCGAACCCAAGGGCCTTGCTCATGCGGTCGGGTTTGCAAAGGAGTTCGTCGGCGACGACACTTTTGCGCTGTACCTTGGCGACGCCATCTACGGCTCCGGCTTCGCGGAACACAAGAAGAAGTTTGAAGAATCCGGGGCGGCAAACCTCAACATCGTAAAGCCCGTGCCGGACCCATCCCGATTTGGCGTTGCCAATGTCGAAGGCGATCGAATTGTCAAGCTCGTTGAGAAGCCTAAGAATCCCGAGTCCAATCTGGCTATGGCCGGGCTTTACTTCTTCGGTCCTGAGCTTTGGTCGGTGTTGCCCGACCTGCAGCCAAGCGGGCGAGGCGAGTACGAAATCACCGATGCGATTCAGATGTTGATCGACCGAGGACACATGGTTCTCGCGGGCGAGTTCGATGATGCTTGGTTCGATACCGGAACCTTGGATTCCTATCTCGAAACCACTGCCTACCTCGCCAAGGGTGAAAACCTCATCGCGGGAACGGTGAACGGCGAAATTGGGTCTGGCGTAGTTATCGGTGAGGGTGCAGAATTGACCTGCGAAAAAATTGAGGATTCCGTCATTCTTCCTGGGGCAAAAGTCTCAGTGAGCGGCGTCATCCGGCACTCGCTCATTGGCGGCACGGTCAATTCCACTGGTTCGGTTGAGAGCCAAATATTGCATGGTGACTATCAAGGCGAATAAAGCGCTCAGCGGATTTCTGCTGGCTGGCATCTTGGCCCTCACCGGTTGCCAGCTCCAAAATCGGATCACCGGGCAGCGCGAGCTTGATCGCACAGAAGCCCTTCTCCGGGCGGCGTGGCTCAATGCGAACGAAGAGGCCTTGCGGCTGTCCGCTGCGAGCTCGCTCCAGGCAAAAATCGTAGCGCGAGACGAGCTTGTTGACTTGCAGGCCCAAATTGCAAACACGCGAAAGCCCAAGTCGATGGACAACTTGCGACTGGCATACGTTGAGGAGCACATCGCGAAGCTGGATGCGGCCATCCAAGTGGACGAGGCGAAGCAACAATTGGACCGCCGACTGAAAGAAGCAAAGTCTTGGCCGGAAAACTTAAAAAAATCGAGCGCTCAAGTTCGCCAAATCCTGGAGAAAACGGATGACCAGGTCCAGTCATTAATGGCCGAGATCGAAGAGGGCCAAAGTAATTACAAGGCCGCCGAGAACACGATGAACGAAATCTGGGGTCGGCTCAAAACGGCCGGTGCCATTCTGCCGAATTCAAAATCAGGACAAGACAAACAAAAATAGGTCACCAGAGCGAGCTCTGGTGACCCGGTCGTTGAACCGAAAGGCTTATTCGCCTTCTGGCTTTTCGGCTGGCGTCTTGGTTTCTGCTGGCTTGGTTTCGCCCTCAGCTGCTGGCTGGCTGCAGCCAGCGAGAATGCCACCGATAACGGCGAATGCGAATGCGAATGCGAAAATCTTCTTGGTCATAACTAATCTCCTCTTGCTTGATTCAGCCTAGGACTTCGTTTGCGAACATTCGAACCTAACCAGACTGGATTGCACCGAGATTATAGACAAGAATTCCGATATCCGCAACGGTGAGTTAAATTTCTCTGCCATATGTCCCGGTTTTTCTGGGTAACTTACGGTTTCGATGGGCGGGCAGCACATCCCTACAAACCTAATTCCGAGCGAAAACGGCCGCCGTTTTCGGATGTCTCGTCGGAGCTAGGGGAGCTGGGCTTGCCTTCTGAACCTTCCTGCCTCCCCGAAATTTCCTTGTCCTTTCATTTCTCCAAGCCCGGTCCATCGAGAATCTGAATGCTCAAGTACGACGTCATCAAATCTCTCGACGATTCCCATGTGATGGGAACCTACCAACGCCTCCCGGCCCTATTTGTCCAAGGTGCCGGAGCCAAGCTGTGGGATAACCGAGGTAAGGAATATCTCGACCTCCTCTCGGGAATCGCGGTTTGCGCCCTTGGTCACTGCCACCCTGCCATCACCGCCGCGCTTGCTCGACAGTCGCAGCAGCTCATCCACGGCAGCAACTACCTGCTCACTGCCCCTCAGGCTCAGCTCGCCCAAAAGCTCTGCCAAATCAGCGGCATGGAGAAGGTCTTCTTCGGCGTTTGCGGCGCGACCGCCAACGAAGCCGCCCTCAAGATTGCCAAGAAGCACGGTCGCCGAAAGACCGGCGACGAGAGCTACGAAATCATCGCGCTGAACCGCAGTTTCCACGGCCGAACCATGGGTGCTCTTTCGGCAACCGGAAACTCGCGCTACCACGAGCCGTTTCTCCCGCTCGTTCCCGGTTTCCGCCACATCGAGCCCGATGATATCGAAGCGTTGCGAGCCGCATTCTCGGACAGCACCGCCGCCGTCATCTTAGAAACCGTCATGGGCGAAGGTGGAGTCCACGCGCTCTCGTCGGAGTTCCTCGCCGAGGCTCGACGCCTCTGCGACGAGCACAACGCGTTTTTGATCCTGGACGAAGTCCAGTGCGGAATGGGCCGCACGGGCCGCTGGTTCGCGTTTCAGCACACCGAAGTCGTTCCGGACATCCTCGTTCTCGCAAAGGGCCTCGGCGGCGGTATCCCGATCGGTGCCGCGTTGGCTCGCGGACTCGCCGCGACGATGCTTGTTCCTGGCGACCACGGCAGCACCTTTGGCGGAAACCCGCTGGCTTGCGCGACCTCGCTTGCCGTCATCGACACGATCGAGCATCAGGGCTTGCTTGAGCACACGGAACGGATTGGGAATCAACTCGCTTCGGGCCTTAAACAGCTCGACGGCGTCACAAAGGTCGAGGGCCTCGGACTCATGCTCGGCGCCAAGCTCCGCACGCCCGTTGCCAAGGAGATCGTCGCCAAGTGCTTTGAGAACGGCCTGATCATCAACGCCACCGACCTCAGTACCCTCCGCCTCGTTCCGCCGCTCATCCTCACCGACGAGGAAGCGCGCCGTGCGCTGGACATCATCGCCGACGCGATGGAAACCGCGCGCCCCGTCCTTACGCCGCTCGCAGTTCGAACCGAATCCAAGCCAGCGTTCCACGATGTCCTCTCTATCGACGACCTGACCAACGATCAGCTGGAAGAGGTCCTGTCCCTCGCCGCTGCCCAGAAGTACCGCCGCAAAGTGGCTCCGGCCCCGATTCAGCGCGTCGAGAATCGAACCGTCGCCATGGTCTTCGAAAAGCCCAGCTTGCGAACCCGCGTCAGTTTCGAGAGCGCAGTTTCCGAGCTTGGCGGGCACCCCGTCTATCTCAGCCGAAACGACATTGGCATGGGATCTCGCGAGTCGGTCAAGGACGTCGCGAGCAACCTCTCGCAGTGGTGCTCGCTCATCATCGCGCGGCTCTACTGGCACCGCCAGTTGGTCGAGCTATCGGATGTTTCGGACGTTCCGGTCGTCAACGCTCTCACCGAGTGGGAGCACCCTTGCCAAGCGCTAGCTGACATGCAGACAGTGCGTGAGAGCTTCGGTGACGAGCGAGTGAAGATCACCTATGTCGGAGACGGGAACAACGTCGCCCGGTCGCTTGCCAAGCTGGCCACCCGACTCGGATACCCATTCACCGTCGCCGGCCCCGCAAACTTCCAACTTGAGCCGATGGAAGGCCTCACTCAAACCGCCAACATCGAGGAAGGCGTGAAGGACGCCAGCGTCATCTACACCGACGTTTGGATCTCAATGGGCGACGAGCACGAGCAGGAGCACCGCATGAAGGTCTTCGCGGCCTATCAGGTCAACGAGGACGTTATGGAAATGGCGAACTCAGAAGCGATCTTCCTGCACTGCCTACCCGCCCGCCGAGGCTACGAGGTGACCGACGGTGTCATCGACGGCCACCAAAGCCGAGTCGTCCCCCAAGCCGAAAACCGCTTCCACGCCCAGAAGGCCCTCCTGGCCAAAATGATGGGCCTCGCTTAGCGAACCGAAGCGGTGTACGGCAAGCTGACCGTGAGTTGGTCCGGGTCATTACTGGTAACGGTAACCGTCCCGGACTTTGTTCCGGCACTCGTCGCCGTGTAAGAAATCTGATACCGAATCGGCTTGCCCCGAGCGAATAGAATTCGGCGTCCGCCATCCCGTACGACTCCGGAAGGCACCGTCACGTTGTGGGTTAGCGCCGCAATCCCGTTCGGGCCCCACAGTACGCGATCGCCGTCGTCGTAAACATCCAGCGGGACCGAAACTGTCTCGCCAACCACCATCTTTCCAAAGTCGATGCTGGTCTCGGAGAGACGCATCTTCGCGGGAGCCTTGATGTCGAGAAAAACTGGAAGGTGGCCGTTTGCCGGCGTGGCATCCACGAGCGCTTGAGCGATCACGCTTCCAACCATCGAGTTACCAGTGATTGTCATCGGCACGTTGTAGCTCGACCCATCGTTGCCCCAGCATCGGTACGAGTGGTTCGGGTCATTCCACGTGGTCGTGCTGTAAACGAGGTTCTGGACGCCGATGTAGTCCATTCCCACGCCGTCCACCAGGTCGGGCGAAAGCAGAATCTGGTCGTACCGGCTGTCCATCTGCCCTACCGGATCTTGCGTGTGGATAAAGCGGAACGCATTGTTATTGTCCCAACTCCCGGGGGACGCAATCGGGTCAATGAACGGACCAAAGCTGTTCACGGAGCGAGTCAATGTTTGATAAGCCGACTGCGACGCATTCTGGATGTTGAGATCACCCGCAACCATTCGTGATCTCTCCGGCGGTAGTCCACCGGCATTAGAAATGATGTTGTTGACTTCAAGTAGCCGCCGACTAAGATCGGTGGACCCGGTTCCAGATTTTAAGTGAACGCTGTAAGCCGAGATCGTCGCCCGCTCGCTGCTGTATCCCTTAAGCCGAAAGTCGTAGCGCATCGTGTTGCGCGGTTGACCACTGGTGCCAGACGACCCAGCCGCCGCGATGACTTGCCCCAGGAAAGTGACCTTCGAGGTTCGATAAAAGAAAGCACTGTCCGTATCTGGACCGTCGATAAAAGTTGCCGCTGCCCAGTCGCCAGGGCTGTTCGGCGCGGTGTTTAGAATCGAGAGGAACGCGGTCACACCGGCCTGCGAGAGAAATTCTTGACCGATGAAAACGTCTGGTGCGAACTTTCGCCCCTGAAACTCGCCATAAATCGACGTCTGGAACGCAGACACCCGCCCGCTTGAATAGTTGGTAACGTTCCAAGTTCCAACGCGCAATTGCGCCGCAGAAACTGCCGACAAACAAACACAAAGTGCAACGGTTTGGAATTTCATCTTAAACCGTGTATTATGGTAACTCAGGAGGGGGGCCTTTAGGTGGACACGTATCTGTGTGACGAAGTCAAGCGGAACATGCATACCACACTAAGGAGTCCAATGAACATGAGAACGCCACTGCTTGCCTTCGGGCTAATCCTCTGTAGCGTTCCGTCGCTCGCTCATTCGCAAGATCAAATCGTGATCGTGAATGAAGACACCGTTAAGTCGGCTTTCCAGGGCTTCCGAGACTATCCTCAACTGCACCTTCGCATGTCTGGCCAGATGAACCGGGGGCCGGAAATCAGTGCATTCACCGCCGACATCTACTGGCAGAAAGTTGTTGTCGACGGTCGCACCATCGTCAAAGTAGAAGTACTCGAGCAAGCTCAGCAGCCAAACGGTTCCTTCCGCGTCGTAAACCGAATTTACGGAGACGGCGTCAACATCTACCGATTTGACCCCTTGAGTCGCGAAATTTCCGCCAAGCAATACGGATCAATCTCCGGAAATCAGCCACAAAAATACGTTGCCAATGTCCTAGACCTGGTCAACTCCACCCCGCTCGGACACGTTTCCTTCGGCGCGCGGATGATGCAAGACATTCAAGGCGGAGATGCCGCGACCTACAGCGGATGGCTCCCTGGCAACGAACGACTCTCGAACGAATACATGCTGAGCTTTTCGCTCGGCGTGCCTAAGTCTCGCGAGCTCCAGTTCCGATTCAATCCGAACACTCAGGCCCTGATTGACATCCGGTATCAAGAAACTCGTAACCTCGGAACGATCATTCGAGGCATCACCTGGGGGCTCACGGTTGACAACGATTTCGTTTCGTACGTGCCGTTCCGCCCGTGGCCAAACAACACCGTTGCCGGTTGGAAAACCGTGCCCTGGTCAACCGTTCGACAAGTCCGCGACGGATCGTAATCGCTTAAGGCGATTCTCAAACTCTTCCCACACGTCTTCGGTCGGCGGCCCGACCACGAGCATTTCAATGGTCGTGCCGTTTCCGAGAACGGCAAAGCTGCGCTCGGGCCGGTCCGGCTGAATCAAGTTTCGCCAATCGGCGACTGGCTCCGAAACCGTGGTCCGCGCGAAAACCGAAGGTGGGAGAACGGTGTCCAGCGGTTGAGAAGAATCCAAGAAGAAACGAATGTTGGGGTGATAGCCAGCATCCTCAAAGAGCCGAAGCCACACCCCGAGCTCAGAAATGCATCGAAGGTCAAATCCGCCGAGCCAGGCGCTACGCGAAATGTCGTCCGGAATCAAGGCAGGACGGGGAATATCGTGGACAACTATCGGCTCGTACGCGTCTCGCCAGCGCACTAGAGCGCGGACTCGACCATCTTTTGCAGCTCGTTCGGCGAAAAGCCCATGACGCTGCCAACGATGTTTCCATCTCGGTTCACAACAAAAGTCGTCGGGAGCGCGCTGACTTTGTATGCGCTGTACGCGGTTCGGAACGAGTCTCGGTAGAAACCAAAACGGTAGTTGTTGTTCCGAATAAATTCGTTGATCTTGCCCTCGTCCTCATCCGAGATCGCGACGATTTCAAACCCCTTATCTTTGTACTTCTCGTACATTTCCTGCATGTGGGGGAAGGACTGGCGGCACGGCCCGCACCACGTCGCCCAAAAGTCTACGATCACGACCTTGCCCTTGAGGCTGCTAAGGGTCTTCGGTTTACCATTGATCGCAAGTGAATCCACCTCAAAGTCAGGCGCGATCGCTCCTGCCGAAATGCCTTCCTCGGCACACCCGGCTAAGAGCGATGCACCGAGGAAAAAGGCAGCGAACTGCACTCCGCGTGAGATTCTGATGTTCTTCATGGAAAGACTCCTCCAACCGAGTTAGTTGGAGGAAGCACCTGCTGGTTAGAGACTCTTAACGGAAAGACGAGGCTGGACTGGACCAACTTTCGCGCCCTTAGCGATCAATGCGGCGCGGCCCGAACCGGCCATTTCCTGGCAGCCAAAGAACTTGTAGCCTTGGCCTGCGACAAAGACCTTGAATTTGGCCTGGGTGCCCATTGCGACGCAGCACTTGCCTTCCGCCTTCGCAACCGGTACGGCCTTGGCCATGCAGCAAGCCTTCTTACCTTCTGCCTTCTCGGTCATTTCCTGCGCCATCGCCAAAAACTCGGCGTCTGGGTTCTTTGCCTTCTGGCAGCAAGCCTTATCATCGGCCATCGCCGCGGCGGCGAGGGAAACGAGAACGATACCGGCGAACATCTTCATAACATCGTTATTGTGACACGATGATGGAATGATGCCCACCAAAATTCGCATCGGGATTGTCGGCGCAACCGGATATACCGGCGCGGAGCTCGTGCGGCTGCTCAGTAGCCATCCGAACGTGGAGATCGCGGTGGTCACTTCTGGCCGACATGCCGGCGAGCTACTCTCCGCCCACTGTCCGTGGCTCGATTGCGAGCTTGTCCTTTCAAGTTTCGATCCAGCCAGCCTCGATGTCGATGCAGTTTTCCTTTGCCAAGAAAGTGGTTTCGCCCTCCACCATGCGGCCGAGTTGGCGCAGCGAATGCGCGTGATCGACCTATCTGCCGACTTCCGATTGAAAGATGCCGAGGCCTTCCGCGCCGCCTACGGCCTTGAACCGGCCACGCTTCCGGAAGGAATTCGTGCGGTTTACGGATTGCCCGAGATCACCGATCATGCAAGCATCCGCGAAGCGCACATCATCGCAAATGCCGGTTGTCATGTCGCGGCAAGCACCCTTGCGCTGAACCCATTCGCCAAAGCCGGTCTGGTCAGCGGCACACCGGTCATCGACACCAAAACGGGTGTCTCCGGAGCAGGAAGGTCACGGGCTGAAACTGCCTATCTCTTCTCCGAACTTGACGGCTCCGTCTACGCTTACAAGATCACCGGTCACCGGCACATTCCCGAAATTGAACAGAACATCGGTATCGCTGTTCGATTCACCCCGCATCTTGTCCCCGTGCCCCGCGGCCTCCACGCCACGATCCAATTCCCATCCACCTGCACCGATCCAATTTCCGTATTGGAACGTGCCTACGAAAACGAACCGTTCGTCCGGGTGGTTCACACCCCGCCCCAGACCAAGCATGTCCTCGGCTCTAACCGTTGCGACGTCTACGCAACCCACGATCCTCACACTGGCTTTGTCATCGCGATTGCTGTTCTGGACAACCTGGTCAAGGGTGCCAGCGGCAATGCGATCCAGAACCTCAATCTCGCCTTTGGGCTTCCTGAAACCGCCGGTTTGCCGATCCACGGACTCTGGCCCTAAAGATCGCCGCGAAATTGCGGTAGCTTCCTAAGCTCATGAGTTTGCTAACGGGACCAAAAGGATTTCAATTTGCGGGGGTGCGTTGCGGGTTAAAGAACAAGCGGAACGACCTCGGCTTGTTGGTGTCTGATGTTCCCGCCCGAGCGGCCGGAGTCTTCACCCAGAACGTCGTCCGCGCGGCCTGCGTGGACCATTCACGCGCCGTCCTGAGCACCGGCACCCTGCGCGCCTTGGTCGTCAATAGCGGTAACGCTAACTGCTGCACCGGTGAGCAAGGGGCGCGTGACACCGCCCGAATGGCCCAATTGGCCGTCGCTGCGCTGAACTTAGAAGACCAGCCCGTCGCCGTTGCCTCTACCGGAGTCATCGGCCAGCTTCTCGACATGGCCAAAGTCGAGCGAGGCGTCTTCAGCGCTGCGTCCCAGCTCGGCGCGGACGTCCGCCCTTTCATGGACGCGATTCTAACGACCGACTTGGTTGAGAAGCACGCCTCGGCGACCATCGGCGGAGCCCAAATCCTCGGTGTCGCCAAAGGCTCCGGCATGATCTCGCCAAACATGGCGACCATGCTCGCCTTTGTCGTCACGGACGCTGCGATTGGTGACTATGACCTCCAAGCCATGTGGAAGCGTGTCATGGATCGCTCCTTCAACCGAGTCACCGTCGACAGCGACACCAGCACCAACGACATGGCGCTGCTGCTAGCCAATGGACTCTCGGGCGAAACGCCATCGGAAGCGGAGTTCGAACGAGCCTTGCTCGAAGTCGCCGACTCGCTCTCTCGCCAAATCGCGCGCGACGGTGAAGGTGCGACCAAGCTCCTCGAGATTCAGGTCACCGGTTCCGCAAACCCCCGACGGATTGCCGAAAGCATCGCGAATTCGCCGCTGGTCAAAACTGCGATGTTCGGGTGCGATCCTAACTGGGGCCGCATCCTTATGGCCGCCGGAAAAGCAGAAATTCCGTTTGAAATGGACGGCATCGTCCTGACCCTCAAATCGAACGGCGAAGACCATGTGCTCTTCGAAGCGGGATCACCTGCGCCGTTTGATCCTAAGAAAGTCTCGAGCGGCCTCAAGTCCGACCATGTGATCGTTGATCTCTATTTGGGACCCGGCGAGTCCGAGACCGTCTACACCTGCGACTTTGGCTACGGCTACGTTCGCATTAATGCCGAATATCACACCTAAGATGCCGAACCACTACGTTTGCCCAAAGCTCGATGTGCCGTTCAGCATCAACGGCCGGCTCGACCACCCAGCGTGGATGAATGCACCGTGGACGGAGGACTTTGTCGACATCCTCGGCCCAGAAGCGAAGAAGCCTCGTTTCCGAACCCGCGCGAAAATGCTCTGGGATTCGCAGTACCTGTACATCGGGGCGGAACTCGAAGAACCGCACGTGTGGGGCACCCTCACCGAGCACGATTCGGTCATCTTTCAAGACAACGATTTCGAGATTTTCCTCGACCCCGACGGCGATAACCATCTCTACGCCGAGTTCGAAATGAACGCCCTGAACACGACGTGGGACCTCCTTCTCGTGAAGCCGTACCGCGATGGCGGTCCGCCGGTGGATGGATTTGAGCTCGCCGGACTCCGTTCCGCTGTCCACATTCGTGGCACCCTCAACGACTCCCGAGACACCGATGAGGGCTGGACCTTAGAGGTGGCCATTCCCTTCGCCGCGCTCAAACAGATCGCCGGAACAACTTGCCCTCCAAAACCCGGAGACGTCTGGCGCATTAACTTCTCCCGCGTCCAATGGATCACCGACATCATCGAAGGCAGGTACGTGAAGCGTCCCGGTTTGCCCGAAGACAACTGGGTCTGGTCTCCGCAAGGCGTCGTCGATATGCACCAGCCAGAGCATTGGGGACTTCTACAATTCTCGGACGGAACACCCCTGCCAACCCCGACCTTGGAGCCTGAGCGAGCACGGCTCATGGCGGTGTATCACGCTCAACATCGGTTCCGTTCGAAGTCTGGACGTTGGGCCAGCGAGCTATCCCAACTCGGCTTGGAAACCGCGGACATCCGTATTGAGGCAACCGGCTACCAATGGAACGCGCAACTCGGGGACTGGATGATTGACCACGAATCGCGTTTGCGCAGGTTCAAATAAGCCGTTCGTTGCGGAAATAATTGCATCATCTCCCGCAAATCTGCATAGCATATACATTAATCTTAGGCGTCGGCGTAAAGTAGATCAAGTGGAAAACAAGTCCGAAACTGGTTGTTCCGGTTGCCCAATGGTGCGCCTCCTGGATTTCTTGTCTGGACGCTGGGCGTTACCGGTCCTCTTTCATCTGCACCGTGCACAGGGCCCAATTCGCTTTGGCGAACTCCGGCGCAGCATCGGCCGGGTGACCCAGAAAGAACTCACGCGCACCCTTCGCGAGTTTGAGCTCCGGGGTCTGGTCACGCGAACCGTTTATGCCGAAGTGCCACCCCGGGTGGAGTACGGCCTCACGCCTCTCGGCGATTCGCTGAAAGCGCCGCTCGCCGCTCTGGCCGCATGGTCCGAGGAGCACCCGGAAGCCGTGGCGGTTATCCCCCAGTCCCGAATTGACGCTTCCAGTCATCCAGCAGACGAAGTGCCTGAATTGGCGTTAGCTGGTTAACGTCGAGGTCTTTCAACGCCTGTACCACCGCAGGCTCCTCCACGTCGAACAGCGTTAACTGAAGCTTTTGATGCTGCAGAGGCACCGATTTGGGCGCGTCGTTGGTTTGCTCCAAGTCGGCGAGTACCTCGCGTGCGCGGCGGAGAACACTAGCTGGAACCCCCGCGCGCTGCGCAACGTGAATTCCGTAGGACCGATCGGTACCTCCTGGCAAAACACGGTGGGTCCACACGATGTCCTGTCCGATCTCTTCTACCGCGACCCGGTAGTTGGCAAGGCTGGGTAGTTGGTCGGCCAAAGCGTTGAGCTGGTGATAGTGCGTTGCAAAAAGCGCCTTCGCCCCAATCTCCGCCAGGTGCTCAATCATCGCCCAGGCAATCGCGAGGCCGTCAAACGTGCTCGTACCCCGGCCGACCTCGTCCAAGATCACCAGCGAGCGCGGAGTGGCGTGGTTGAGGATGTTCGCGCTCTCCAGCATCTCCACCATGAAGGTGCTCTGTCCAAGCGCGAGCTCATCCTTCGCTCCGATCCGGGCAAAGATGCGATCGCAGAGGCTCAACGTAGCCGACTCGGCGGGCACAAAGCACCCCACCTGCGACATCAGCTGGATCAACGCGTTCTGCCGCAGGAAGGTCGACTTTCCGGCCATGTTCGGCCCGGTCAAAATCATGATCCGCTTTTCGCCAAGGTCAGTATCGTTCGGCACAAACGAGGCGCTCGCAAGTTCCACAACGGGGTGTCGCCCAGCCCGGAGCCGAATTTCGTCACTCTCCGAGAAGGCCGGCTTCACGTAGCGATTGCGAACCGAGACTTCGGCAAAAGTGGCTAGGACGTCAAGCTCGGCCAATGCACGCGCCGATTGCAACAGGCTCCCGGCGTTCTCTGCGACCCGTTGCCGGACTCGGAAGAAGAGATGCGACTCGAGCTCGGACGATTTCTCCTGCGCGCCGAGGACGAGCGACTCCTGATCTTTAAGCTCTGCCGTGATGTACCGCTCCGCATTAGCCGTGGTTTGCTTTCGGATGTAAGTGTCCGGCACGTTGGCGGAGAACTGTTTGCTCACCTCCAAGTAGTAGCCAAAAACGTTGTTGAATCCGACCTTCAGCGAGTTGATGCCCGTCTTTTCGCGCTCGGTTTTCTCAAGTGCCGCAATGAATGATTTTCCGTCCCGGGCAAGTTCGCGCAGCTTGTCGAGCTCCGAGTCAAATTCGGGCCGAATCAGTCCGCCTTCTCGCACCGAGAACGGCGGATCATCGACCAAGGCTTGGCTCAGATAGTTCGCCAACTCTCGGTGGTCCGCTAGGTCTTGCTTCAGTTCAAACAGCCGACCGAGCGCCACCTTAACCAGCGGATCTTCCAAAAACGGCAACGCTAGAAGCGATGCCCGCAGGGCAACCAGATCACGAGGGTTCGCGTGACCCGTGCTGCACCGCGCCACCAATCGCTCAAGATCGGCGACCTTGCTGAGCAGATCGCGCAAATCGCCTCGCGCCATCGGATTGCTGATCAGCCGTTCCACCGCGTCGAGTCGAGCCTGAATCGTGCCTTGATCCAGCAGCGGCTGCTCAATCCAGCGCCGGATCAACCTTGCACCCATCGGAGTTAGTGTCTGGTCTAATGCCGCCAAAAGCGTGAAGCGCTTCGAGCCGTCGTGCAAGTTCTGCGTCAGTTCCAGCGAACGACGGGTCGAGGGATCGAGCCGCATGAAGCCATCCACCGAGTAGGTGGAAAGCTGTTCGATGTGCTGCAGCGGGAGCCCGTTTTTCTCCGCGTAAGCCAGTACCATCGATGCGGCAATGACCGCCCCTGGTTTGTCTTCGCAGCCGAATCCGGCCAGGTTTCCGGCCTGAAACTGCTGCAAAAGCTTTCGAGTGGCTCGTTCCAAGGCAAGCGACGGCTGCCCCGAAGTCACCGTCCCCAAAGCCTGCTGCGCCATCTCCGCAAACGGGTCCGCGTCCGGACCGTACAGCAACTCCGCTGGCCGAATGCGAGCCAGTTCTGGAAACAGGAGTTCCTGCGCGCGGTCATTCGAGACTTCCGTAACGTTAAACTCGCCCGTGCTAGGGTCGAGAATCGCCAGCCCCGTCCGATCTTTCTGAACGCAGATCGCGGCGAGGTAGCTGTTCTGCCCGCTCGAAAGCATCGAGTCCTCGACCAAAGTGCCCGGAGTGAGCACCCGAGTCACGCCTCGCTTTACGAGTCCCTTTGCTTGCTTCGGGTCCTCCAGCTGCTCGCATAGGGCGACCTTGTGTCCCTTTTGGATCAGCCGGATTAGATACTTTTCGATGCTGTGAAAAGGAACCCCGGCCATTGGGATGCGACCATTGCTTCCGTCCTCGCGGCCGGTCAGCGTGATCTCGGCCGAGGCGGCAGCGAGTTCGGCGTCTTCGCCGTAAAACTCGTAAAAGTCCCCGATCCGAATGGCCATCAAGACGCCCGGATGCTCCGCCTTTACGGCAAAGTACTGCCGGAGCATGGGCGTCTGCGGGGTCATTTCCTATTATGAGCTTTCAGGAAACTACGCGGACTCGGTGACGGTTTCCACGTCGGTGGCGACTTCTGCCTTTGCCTTGAAGAAGCTGTCGGCGAGCGGCACCGTCACTGGGGCTACCGCCTTTGCCGCCTCTGGCAGCGCGACTTGCTTATCGATATGGTCAAGCGCCCTGGTTGCGGCGGTTGCCAAGCTCGGCACCGACTGGATCGCTTGCATCACATCAACGGGCACCGCGAGAACGACGGTGTTTGCCGAGGATGTTCCCAGGCTGTCGAGCGTCTGCAGGGTTCGAAGTTGAAGCGCGCCGGGAGATGCGTGCATTGTTGCCGCAGCGGCAGCGAGGTTGGAGGCCGCATCGCGGTCGCCTTCCGATTTCGTAATGTTCGCGCGCTTTTCTCGTTCGGCAGAAGCTTCTCGCGACATAACTCGCTTCAGGTCTTCCGGAAGGATGATGTCCTGGATTCGAATGCCCGGAACTTCAAGTCCCCAGCCGTCGATCTCCTTTTCCACCATGCGCTCAATCCGCTCGCCGAGCGCCTCGCGGTCGGCCAGAAGTTGGTCAAGCGTGACCGTACCAACAACGTCTCGTAGCGTGGTCAAGGCGTACTGTCGAATCGCGTGAATGTAATCCTGAACCTGGATGATCGCGTTCTCGGGATGCACCACCCGCATGAAGATAACGCCGTCGAGCGTGACGGGAACGTTATCTTTGGTGATTGCTTCCTGCCGCGGAATGTCGATGGTCTGAATTCGCGTATCAACTGTCCGGGTGGAGTCGATGAACGGGATAACCGTGAATACGCCCGGCCCCTTGACCGCTTGGAACTTTCCAAGTCGAAAAACCAGAGATTTTTCCCACTGCGCGGCCATTCGGAAGATGTTCGCAAGGAGCAAGCTTGCCGCGCTCCAAATCACGAAGGTGCCGAACGCTTCGGGCGAGCCGCCCGGCTTCAGGATGGCGAGTCCAATCGCCGACAGAATGAACCATAAGATCGCTGGTAGCGGATTCTTCATGTTCTAGTCCTTACCGGCGCTGGCCCGTTTGGTTGCAGAAACCACGTCTTCTTGCCAGGCCTTGCTCTCTGCGGGATCGTAGCCCATCCAGTACTGCTTCAGCAGACCATCTTTCTTTCGAAGCATGAAGAACGGCAGGGCCGGTGGGTTCAGCTTTCGAAGGTCAGCCCCGGTCGGATCATAAGGCAGTTTTGCTGGACCCTCGCCAACGAGTCCGTTCAGTCGAACGACCTTGATTCCTTTTGCTTCGAGCGACTTGAGCGCCGCCTCGCAGTCCACGGACGGCTTGCTGGAATCAAGCAGCGCGATCAAGGTGGTCTGCTTGCTCAACTGATCCGTCAAATTGATCGACTTTGACCCCTGCTTCCAGTTTCCAAAGTCGAACTTGCTCTCGACATCCAATGGCGAGCCGGCGCCCGGAATGGTAACGGGCGAGTAGTCGTCGGGTATTCGCAGCACGAAGTCGCTTATCTGGAACTTCTTTGCCGTGAACTTCGAGAGCTCCCAAGTCCCTTCTTGGTTTCCGCTCATGCTCGTCACCTTGAACATGTAATAGAGGACATTGCCGTCCGCACCAATCAGAACCTTGTACTGCACCGAGGTTCCGGGTTGCTTCATGTCGTAAGTGATTTGGTCGCCGGTGAGGTTGCCAATCTTTGCGTTCCGCGTAAGAACGCGTTCTTTCTCGCCCGGCACCGTCGAGCTGAAATTTGGAGAGATGAGGAACCTTGGAAATGCGAGCGCAAACGCTTGGCTAAGTCTGGAATCGCGAAGTCCAATGCCTTGGGCAACCCCCGGATCATCGTAAACCTTGTCTCGGTGCTCAACGTCCAACCAGCCCTTCTCTGTGCTCGAAACCTCGTAGTTCGACAGGCTTAGGTTTGCCCAAAAGCGAACGCGGTCTGGCTTTTCAATGCGTAATTTGACCGGCTCGCGCTTGATCAGGTAGCCAGAGAACTTGTATTCGGCCTCGAACGAAACGTTCTTTGCAAGAAAGGCATCGGCACGCGCTAAGACCTGAGAAACATCATCGAGTGGGAGAGCCAGCAATGCGATCATAAGCACGTCTCGCTTATGGTACGCCGTTCAACCGGATTTGTATGGCTTCCCACGCGGCTTCCGTGACCTTTTCTATCGGCTGAGTTCCGTCAATCACGCACCACGCCGGCGATTGGCCAGCGACCTGCAAAAATCCTTGGCGGACTTGTTCGTGAAAAGCGATGGGCTCGTTATCAATTCGGTTCCGATCTGCCCTCCGCGCCAAACCGACTTCTGCTGGAACATCCACCAGCAGTTTCAGGTCCGGCTCCGTTCCAGCAATGGCAAAGGCATTGGCTGACCGTACGAAATCCGCATCCAGACCGCGTGCAATGGCTTGGTAAACGAACGTCGAATCGGCAAAGCGATCGCAAATCACCCACTCTCCGCGCGCAAGCGCCGGATTGATGAAAGTCTGGACGTGCTGCGAGCGATCGGCCAGGAACAAGAACAATTCCGCCGCCGGCACCATCGAGTCCCCATCCAAGAGAATCTGTCGTATTCGCTGACCAAACTCACCCTCGCCGGGTTCGCGCGTGAGACGTGGGGTGAAGCCGTGTTCGCTGGCCCGCAGAGCTAGGTTCCGCGCAAGGGTGGATTTGCCGCCACCTTCCGGTCCTTCCAGCACAATGAACACTCGCCGAGAATACCGAGTCATTTTCGATTCCCGAAATCCGTATCCGTCGTATACTCATCGGAAGAAATCTTGTTAATCCCGAGATTGTCCTAAGGATGGGAACGTAACATGCTGGTTTTGACACGGAAACTTGGCCAGAGCATCGTCATTGGAGACGAGGTTGAAGTTGTCGTGCTCGAGGTTCGAGGCGAGCAAGTCCGCATCGGAATCAAGGCTCCGAAGGACGTAACCGTTCACCGAAAGGAAATCTACGAACAGATTTCAACCGGTGAAACTGAAGAGCCAACTCCGAGCACGTAATGCTTCGTAACGTCCCGGTCGTCTTCATCTTGGCAATTCTCGCCGCAAGCATGTCTTGGGGCTCCCTCAGCCCAGATCAAAAGACCGTGACGCCGATGATCATGATCACGTTGGCGCTCAGCGCGAATGCCGCCGCGATGCTACTCATCCTCTTGCGCGCCGCTCACATCGGCAGCGAAGAACTTGCCGCCAGCGTTGCGGGCCGAATGCTTGCCTGCCTTTCGTTCGTCGGCCTGTTCGCCCTGGCTCATGTCTTGTGGCTCACCCCACAAACCGGCGTCGAACGCCCGAATGACCTCATCCGAGGAACCACCCAGCTCCGCGATCCAATATTGCTTCTCGCGATGTTTCTCTTACAATGGGCAACGATTGAGGCAATGCAAAGGATCTGGTCCCGCGGAAGACCCGCGACGGCAGATCGGTAAACTTTTCCTATGCAGGTGCATTTTGGACTTGGGCGCCTGCGCCCCGAGTGGACGGCCGCGGTTGCGTGCATCGGCACCTTCGATGGGTTCCACCTCGGCCACCAAGAAGTAGTCAAGTCTGCGGTTCAAATGGCTCACTCGAAAGAGCTACCCGCCACCCTCGTCACCTTTGACCGTCACCCCGCCGCCGTGTTGGCCCCGAGCAAAACGCCGCCCCCGATTGCATCGCTCGAAGCCAATCTCGCGGTTGCGAAAAGTCTCGGGATCGACCTCGCCCTCGTCCTCCCGTTCGATGCAAGCCTGAGCCGAATGTCGGCCGATGAGTTCTTCCAAGCCGTGCTGGTGCGCGGGTTAAACGCTCAGCACCTTGTGGTCGGACACGACTTCGCCTTCGGCAACGGCCGAGAAGGCACCACGCAGTGGTTGGAAAGCCGGGTCGAAACCACGGTAGTCCCGCCGTTCCAGATCGACGGCCAACGAGTCAGCTCAACCATCGTCCGAAAGCTCGTCCAAGACGGAGAAATCGAATCCGCAAACCGAATGCTCGGCCGACCGTTTGAGATCACCGGCTTCGTCATTTCAGGCCAGCAACTTGGGCGAACCCTAGGATTTCCGACCGTCAACCTCGCGAGATCTTTCGACCAAGTTCTGCCGCGAGACGGTGTGTATGCCGCAACCGCGGAAACCGTTCACGGCGAATACGCGGCTGCCTTGGCCATCGGCATGCGGCCTGCTGTTGACGGGAAAAGCCGCACCATCGAAGCATTCCTGATGGACTATCCGAGCCATTCCCTGTACGGAACCTCCGTTCGGCTGAAGCTTCAGCACTTCCTTCGCCCAGAACTCAACTTCCCATCACTCACCGCCCTCACGGACCAAATGGCCCAGGACGTCCTCAATATCCGCGAGTTGTTCGCGTCTAGTAAGGCATGAAGCTCAACGGGTTCGTGATTGCCGCAATCGTGCTCATTCTTGCCTGGGGCGGCTGGCGGCTATATGAGTCGGTCTCACCAAACGAACCGGACCAAGTCAAGATCGAACGTGCGCTGGATCGCTCCATCCGCGATAGTCGCGAAGGAAAACCGGGCGGTGTCCTTGATCTGCTGAGTCAAAAAATCACCCTCAATCAAGCCAACGTCGGAGCTGACCGGCGACAGATTGCCGACTTCATCAAAAACAGCAAGCCGAGCTTCGACGTTCAAAACAAGACCGCGAAAGTCTTCGGCGATGAAGCTCGCATCGTCTCGCCCGTAGGACTGAGTCTGGCTCCGTTTGGCGAGCGCACCATCTCCGAGGTCACCCTCATTTTCCACCGTGAATCGGATCGCGCTTACGGCATCATTCCGGTTTCCCGATGGAAGCTTGTGGACATTCGAATGGAAGAGTCCGCCGTCAACGATCTCATCGGATTCTGAAGCCCCCGCGGTTCGAACGGCTAAACTGAGCTATGTTCGATGCGCGTGTAACTCGGCTTGCCGACTTAGTCTGCCGGCACTCGGTACAGCTTTCCGCCGACGATTGCGTTCTGATCCATGCCTTTGACGTTCCGAGCGACATCATCGCGGAGTTCGTCCGGGTCGCCCAAGCTCAATCCGCAAAGGTCCTCGTCCGGTCCGAATCGAATCCGATCCGTCGGCAAATGCTCCACGGCATGACCGTTGAAAACGCTCAACTCATTGCAAAGCTGGAGAAGTTCGAGATGGAGCACGCGACGGCCTACATTGCTCTCCGCGGAGCTGACAACGCCTTTGAGCTTTCCGACGTCCCCGGCACCCAAACCGCCATGTGGCAGCGCGAATATGCCACGCCCGTCATCTTCGAAACGCGCATCCCGAAGACGAAGTGGGCCGTACTCCGCTGGCCAAACCCTTCGGTCGCTCAGCAAGCCTCCATGTCCAGCAAAGCCTTCGAGGACTTCTACTTCGATGCTTGCACGGTGGACTACATCCGCATGGCCGAAGCCGTGAAGCCGCTGGTTGACCTAATGAACCGAACCGACCGTGTTCGCGTCATCTCGCCCGGAACCGACTTCTCGTTCTCCATCAAAGGCATTGGCTGCGTCCCCTGCACGGGCGAGCGCAACATCCCCGACGGCGAGTGCTTCACCGCCCCGGTGAAAGATAGCGTCAACGGCACCGTCCAGTTCAACACCAGCTCCCTCTACCAGGGCATGGAGTTCAAGGACATCCGGTACGAAATCAAGGACGGAAAAATCATTGATGCCAGCGCCGGAGGCAACACCGAAAAGCTGAACGAGATTCTCGACACCGACGAAGGTGCCCGATACTTCGGCGAATGGTCCCTCGGTTTCAACCCGAAGGTCCTCCACCCAATCAAGGACACCCTCTTCGACGAAAAGATCGCCGGATCGCTCCACTTCACGCCCGGAAACGCCTACGATCCACCAGGGGGCAACGGCAACAAGAGCGCGGTCCACTGGGACACCGTTCTTATCCAGCGCGCGGAATACGGCGGCGGCGAAATCTGGTTTGACGATGTCCTGATCCGCAAGGACGGAATCTTCGTGGTCCCAGACCTCCTAGGACTGAATCCCGAAAATCTTGCGATCTAGTTTTTTGGGCATACACTCCAATCAGCGATGAAAAGACTGCTATTGAAGTGGGTGATTTTGGGAGTCGCGGTTTACGCGACCTCGCTGATCACCCAAGCGCTTAAAATTGGCTTCCGCGCCCAAGCCGGAACGCTGAGCGAAGTCATCGTCTTGCTGATCGGCGTCGCCGCGCTCGCCCTACTCAACGCGACCATGGGCAAGATCCTGAAGGTCCTCACCTTCCCGATCAGTTGTTTGACCCTTGGCCTGTTTGGACTGGTCGTCAACGCCATCGTCCTCTGGTTTGCCGCGTCTCTCGAACTTGGATTCCGAATTACAAAATCCGGCGTGGAAGGGTTTGTCGCCGCCTTCGTAGCAAGCGTACTTATCAGCGTAATAAACGGCGCGCTCCAAACCGCGCTGCCCGACAAAAAGGATGATTAAGCGGTACCGGCTCCGGCAACTCCTTGCGCCCACCCGGGGCCTGCAAACCGCATTGGCCGGCTTTTTGCTGGGCCAAATCGCCCTCATTCTGGGCCTCGGCCTGAGCTTTAAGAACATCATCCGGCCAACCCTCGCCGGGCTGTCGAGCACCACCGACCGGCTCCTCGGACGATTCGTTGACGAAGAGCGAGTAGCCGTGACCGCCCACCTTGTCGGCGGCGCACTCATCGTGGTGGGAGTTTTCGTGAGCATCCGCGCGATCGTCCGCGGCCTTGGCCACGTTGTCGACACGCTTACTCCCGAAACAAAATCCGGAAAGGTGGATGCCTATTTCCGCCGATTAGAGCTCGCGCAAGGTCCAAGAATCGTGGCCATCGGCGGCGGCACCGGCCTCTCCACCCTCCTCCGGGGACTCAAAAACTACACGAGCAACATCACCGCCATCGTGACCGTGACGGACGACGGTGGCAGCTCTGGCCGCCTGATGCGCGAGAAAGGCATCATTCCGCCCGGAGACTTGCGGAACTGCATGGTTGCCCTCGCCGATGCGGAAAAGACCATGACGGACCTTTTCCAGCATCGATTCCGAGATGATTCCGGTTCCCTCAGCGGCCACTCTATCGGCAATCTCCTTATCGCTGCGCTCGCCGACCAAGCGAACGGAGACTTCGATACCGCCGTCGGAATTGCCTCGGCCGTTCTCAACATCCGTGGCCAAGTCGTCCCGTCCACCCTCGATCACGTCAAGCTCATGGCCGAGCTTGAAGACGGCTCTGTGGTCTCTGGAGAGACGAACATCGTCGGGTCTGGACAACGGATCAACCGCCTTTATCTTGATCCGTCGATGTGCGAGCCGCACCCGAAGACGATCGAGGCCATTCGTCAAGCCGATCTCATCTGCATCGGTCCGGGCAGCGTCTTCACGAGTGTCATTCCAAACCTCTTGGTCCCCGGCCTCGCCGAAGCCATCATGGCCTCCCCCTCGCCGAAGGTTTATATCTGCAACGTCATGACCCAGCCCGGTGAAAGCGAAGGCCTCAGCGCCTCCGCCCATGCCAATTCGATCCTCCGCATCCTTGAAAAGCGGGTGATCGACTACGTCCTTGTCAACGTCGCTCAGCCCAGCGCCGACCTTATTGAACGTTACGAAACCGTGAACCAACATCTCGTAGAAGCCGACCTCGACCAACTCCGAAAGAACGGATTCCGACCCTTGCCTGGCGATTACATCAGCGAATCTGACTTCGTGCGCCACGATCCCGTCAAGGTCGCCGCCCGCCTGATGAAGCTTTTGGAGGGAAGATGAGCGGAAAGCTCGTCATTCTTAGCGGCCCGAGCGGGGTCGGTAAAGACACCGTCATCGACGGCTGGCAAGCGCGAAACCGAAACGTCGTGCGCGTGGTCGCCTACACAACCCGAGCCCCTCGGCCCGGCGAAGTGAACGGCGTCGATTATCACTTCACCGACCGATCCGAATTTCTTGGGAAAGCCCAAGCGGGCGACTTCCTTGAGTATAAGGAAGTCCATGGAAACTTCTACGCAACGCCTCTCACGGACATGATCAAACTGCTGGAACAAGGCAAGATCGCCGTCCTGAAAATTGACGTCCAGGGCGCGATCAGTGCGATGGAAAAGCGACCGGATGCGCTGTCCATCATGCTCCTTCCGCCATCTGCAGAAGAGCTTGAGCGCCGCATTCGGCAGCGCGGAACCGAAGATCTGGCGACCATCGACAAGCGCCTACGAAACGCCCTCGAAGAAATCGCCCAAGCCCACCGCTACCACCACCAGGTCATCAACGAGGATTTGACCACGACGATCTCGATCATCGAGGTCATCGTGTCGGAGGCAAAGTGAAAGTCCTGCTTGGAGTCAGCGGCAGCGTCTCTTGCTACCGCGCTGCTGACATCGCGCGCGACCTCATGCGCGCCGGGCACGACGTTCGCGTGTGCCTCACCGACTCCGCGGCAAAGTTCGTCTCGCCCATCCTGTTTGAGACCCTCACCGAAAACCCGTGTCTTACCGATACGTTTGAGGAGCCGATCACCGGGCAAATGGCGCACATTGATTGGGCGCGGGAAGCGGACGTTATCCTCATTGCTCCCTGCACGGCAAACACGACTTCCCGTCTCGCCCACGGTGTCGCGGCCGACATGCTCACGACCATCGTCGTCGCGTCTACCGCTCCGTTGCTCATTGCTCCGGCAATGAATCCGTCGATGTACGCCAGCGATCAGGTCCAGTGGGCATTGGGAATTCTAGAATCCCGCGCCGCGACCATCATCACCCCGCAAGAAGGTGATGTCGCGAGTGGCGAAGTGGGGCTTGGCAAGCTTGCCCCGAATCCAGAGATCCTCGAGGCGGTCGAAACCGTGCTTGCCCGAACCCAGATGTTAGCCGGAAAGCACGTTGTCGTCACCTCCGGTCCAACCGAGGAACCGATTGACGACGTCCGTTTCCTGACCAATCGAAGTTCTGGCAAAATGGGCGCCGCCGTCGCCCGTGCGGCCCTGCTCATGGGAGCTCGCGTCACCGTCATCGCCGGTCCCCAAACCGCCGCCCTGCCGCTTACGGCCGCCGTTCATCCGGTCAAAACCGCCGTTCAAATGCTGGACAAGGCGCTTGAAGCCAGCGAGGATGCGGACTGGATCATTGGCGTCGCGGCTGTTGCCGACTACCGTCCAGAGTCCCCTGCGACGGGCAAACTTCGTCGGTCCGAAGAGGCTCTGACATTGAGGCTTGTTCCTAACCCCGACATCATCGCCACCCTCGCCGCCGCGCGGCCAAACGCCCGCGTCGTGGCCTTCGCGGCAGAGCCAGATTCGGATATCACCGTGGCACGGCAGAAGATCATCAAGAAGGGAGTCTTCGCCATCGCCGCAAATGACATCTCACGCAACGATATCGGGTTCGGGTCTGAGAACAACGACTTGACCCTTATCCAGGCAGAAGGCGAACCGCACCGCAGTGGGAAACGCTCGAAACTCTCCGCTGCCCTATGGCTACTCGAAAAGCTCGTTCAAGAGGAGCACAAGCATGCCCGTCACCCAAACCGCGATTGATCACTTCATCCCGAAACTCGCCGCCGTCCGCGAGATCACGAGCAAAAAGATGTTCGGCGGTCTCGGTATTTACGCCGACGGTGTCTTCTTCGCCGTTCTCGACGACGATCGGCTGTACTTCAAAGTCGACGATAACAACCGCGCGTTTTACGACGAGCACCAGACCGAAGAATGGATCATCAAAGGTGAATCCCCGCAGGTGATGCCATACCGAGAGGTACCGAAAACTACCCTCGAGAACCCCGACGAACTTGCGACCGCTATCGACGACGCGGTCGCGGTTGCGCTGAGAAAGAAGACCAAGCCCAAGAAGCGTTAAGCCCGTTTACGCATCGCCGAAAACGTGAAAATTGGAGCCAGAGCCATCGCCGCGATTGACCACCAAATCACGTGGCGACCTTCCTCCTGAATGTGGCTGTAAACCGCGAAGGCGATGATCGCGGCCGGCATCAGGAAGAACAAAGCCAGAACCGGATAGCCACCCGGAATCCGGTACGGCCGCTCCAATTCAGGCTCTTTCCGGCGGAGCACGATCAGCGCCGCAAGCTCGACCAAGATCGCGCTGGAATACAAAACCACGTCCACCACCGCCAGATTCTCGAAACTGGAATAGCTGAACAAGGTGTAAGCGCAAGCCGAAACCAGAATGGCGTTGACCGGCGTGCCGAACCTGGGATGGGTGCGGGTCAGAATCTCCGGCAGTAAGTGGTCCCGCGCTAGGACAAGCGGAATCCGAGTCGCTCCCAGCATCGTCGCTGCAAACAGCCCCGCTGCGCTCGCCATGCCGGTGATGGCAATCCAAATGCCAAGCCCCTTGCCGCCAATCGCCTCTCCGATTTCCGGCCATAGCCCCTCCTCCCATCGGCCAAGCTCCGGCACAACCGCTAGCCCAACCAGGGTCGGCAACAGATACGAAAGCACGATGAGTGGCATGGCGATGAAGATCGCTTTCGGAAAATTTTTCCATGGCCGGTCGACTTCCGCGGAGACGGTGCTCAGCGAATCCCACCCCAGGTAATTCCACATCACGACAAAGAGCCCCGCTCCGAGCGCCGACTGCGTGGTGGTGCCGGTCGGTACAAACGGCTGCGTCACCGCCGCTGGATTCGCCAGAACCTTCGGCAATCCGAGTGCCACCATCACGGCAAAAGGAAGCAACAAAACACCGCCCAAAACCAGCGAGGTCTTACCAACCGACTTCGCCCCGCGCACATTGAGCCAAGTCATCGGCACGATAATCGCCAACCCAACCAGCCACTTCCGCAGCGGATCGTCGGCAAATCCGTTCGCCAGGCCGAGCTGACTCAGTAGTGCCGAAACGTAGCTGGCAAAGAGGACCGGATAAATCGCGACATCGACCCACGAGTACAGCCACATCCACCAAGCCGCACATGCCGCCCAGCGATCGCCCAGGGACCGTTTGATCCAAACGTAATAGCCACCCTCCGCCGGAATCGCACTCGCGAGTTCGGCGGTCATAAAGGCGGTCGGAATCGCCCAGATGAGCGGGGTGATCAAGATGAGCAACAACCCCATCCCCGCACCCGATTGCATCAGCGGCTCCAACCCGTGGGGCCCGCCGCTGACGCAAAAATAGATCGCCGCGACAAGCGGCGCCAGCTTCAGTTTTTCGTTGGCCGGTGGGTGGGACATTGGCGTGAAGGAACGGAACTCGGACTATAGTGACCCGAGCTCGCCGATTCTCGCCAACGGTGGACTTCGCCTAGCTCGGCCGGGTCATTTCAATCGGCTTCACCCAGTTCGTGAAGTCCTCATCCGCCACTTCGCCGTAGCCGGTCGCCGCTTCTCGCAAGGACAGCCCGTTCCTGTGGGCGTGTTTCGCAATCGCCGCCGCCCGATCATAGCCAATGTGCCGGTTTAGGGCCGTGACCTGCATCAGGTTCGTGTCCAAGTTCTCCTGAATCCGCTCGTAGTTCGGAAGGATTCCGACCGCGCAGTTATCGTTGAACGCACTGCAGGCGTCTCCCAGAAGCTGGATGCTCATCAAGACGTTGTGCACCATCACGGGCTTAAAGACGTTGAGCTGGAAGTTGCCTTGCGATCCGCCGAAAGCGACCGCCGCATCGTTTCCAAACACCTGAACCGCTACCATCGTCAGCGCTTCCGATTGCGTCGGGTTCACCTTGCCCGGCATGATGCTGCTTCCTGGCTCGTTCTCGGGAATCGTGATTTCCCCGATTCCGTTTCGTGGTCCCGAAGCAAGCCAGCGAACGTCGTTCGCCATCTTCATCAGTGCGCCGGCAAGGGTTCGCAAGGACGCACTTGTGGTTACAAGCGCATCGTGGGCAGAGAGAGCAGCGAACTTGTTCGCCGCCGAAACGAACGGGAATCCG
>CAMAPH010000025.1:0-40858 GCA_945859975.1 Chthonomonas calidirosea | reverse complement strand
CGTGAAGGCAGAAACGCTCAGCTGTCTTGCCGAAGTCATCATGGCGGTGTCTGTCGGGACAGAACTCTTCCCTAACCGAAAAGACTTTTGGGCCCCTGGATAACGATTCGGAAATTTTCTCGATTTTCATGGTTGACTTAGTAGAACTTTGTCTACTATTCTTTGACTATGCAGTCAATTGATTTTCTTGACAAAGGACCAGGGGCCGACTGGGTGCGGCGCCGGGCGAAACTTTTCGAGGCGGGCGACTACCCAGACAAAGGGGTGACGGTTGCGCCGGAAACCTTGCAGGCGCTGGCGAACGGATTCAGCGATCCGGTTCCCGTTTTGGTGGAGCACGCGGAATCTCCGCTTCAGCTTGGATTTCTCATTGAGGTCGAGGCGGTGGAGAACGAGCTTTTCGGCGTGCTCTCGCTTTCGCCAGAGGCTAACGCGCTCATTGACAAATCGGGAGCCGGGGCGCTTTCGCTCGGGATTTCGCAAGATCTCACCGCGATTCGTGAGGTTTCGGTGGTGCGAAATCCCCGCGTTGCCTCGGCGCGGCTGTTTCACGACGACCTCATTCGGTTTGAGGCGACGACGATTGATCCGATCGACTTTCGGATGGCTTATGAAGCACTTCGAAACGAGCGGGAGAACCAGCTGGCGAAGGTTGAAGCTGACCGCTTTATCAAAGAGGGTCGCCTGCTGCCTTGCCAGCGGGCCGCCGCGACGGCGCTTTTTCGCAGCCGCGAAGTGATGGATGTGGACGGCAAGTCCGTTCCGATTCGCTTGCTGGCGCAGGAGCTGATTCAGCAGATGCCGAGCCGAGACTTCACCAAGCAACTCGTGCCGGAAAAGGCTGACTTCTCCAACCACCTTTTGCTTCCGGAAGAAGCGGAATTCTATCGCCGCCACTTCCCTGACGTTTCCCTGAGCGCGATTGCTCAACAGCGATAAACCTTATGCCTGCACTTGCAAAACCATTCGAAACATACGAAAAGCCGGGACTCATCATCGGCTACGCGGTGACTAACGCCGCGATCTACAATGGAGCCCTGCTGGGGCTGAACTCCGACGGCCACGCGGTCGCTATGGCCCACGGCACGGCGAACCTGAAGTTCGTTGGCGTCGCGACGGAATCGGCGGACAACTCGGCCGGAGAAGCCGGGGCGAAGAAACTGAACGCCGCTAAGTCGGGCTCGTTCGTTTTCAAAGCCGCCTCGGGCTTTACACCGACGCTCGCCAACCTTGGTGCCGAGGTGTACGCAAACACGGATTGGGAGGTTCAGGTTTCGACTTCTGGGCTTACCAACAACTACAAGATCGGCCGCATTGTTGGCCTTGAGATGACCTCTACCGGCGTGGCAGGAGTGCGCGTTCGGATCGACAACCACGTTTCGTAAACCCTATGGCATTAACCCGATCTGACATTCCGACCCTTTTGCTGCCTGGACTCCGTGCGGAGTTTGCGGCGGCTTACCAAAACGTGATGGACAACAGCGTTGCCGAGCGATTGGCGACGGTGATTAACACCACCCAACCGGTGCAGAAGTACGCGTGGCTTGGTTCTCCGCCGGCGATGCGCGAGTTTCTGGACGAGCGCACACCGCAAGGACTAAGCGCCTTCGCGACGAGCATCGAGGACAAGACCTTTGAAGCAACGATTGCGGTGGATCGCAAAGCGATTGAGGACGACCAGCTCGACCTGATTCGGCTGCGGGTCCGGGACTTGGCTACGCGAGTGGCGGCGCACCGGCACCAGTTGGTGGTGCAAGGACTCGTGGCGGGCGCGACGGCGCTCGGGCACGATGGCGTTTCTTTCTTCAGTTCATCGCACCCGGTCAACGGTGCCGCCGTGAGCAATCGCTCAGCGGCGGCGCTGAGCGCGGAGGCGATTACGGCGGGGATCAGCGCGATGATGCTCGTTCCGGACGATGCGGGAGTTCCGCTTGGAACGATGCCAGACACGCTGCTGGTCGGACCGGCATTGCAGTGGACGGCGATGGAACTGGTGGAAAGCCCGGTCGTGGTGTACGCGGGCAACGTGGTCGATACTGCGGCGAGTACGCCATACAAGAACATGCTGCAGGGTCGGCTGAACGTGGTGGTTTCGCCGTTCCTGAACGGAGCATCGGCGAACCACTGGTTCTTGCTGGATAGCTCGCGGCCGATTCGGAGCATGATTTTGCAGCAGCGAAGCGACGTTCCGGTCGAGTTCGATGCGCTCGATCAGAGTTCGGGGGCCGAGAGCGCCTTCATGCGAGATCGGTTCTATTACGGGGTTCGCGGCCGATACAACGTTGGCTACGGGCTTTGGCAGACCGCCTTTGGAGGCTTCTCTTGATGGCGCGCTGGAAGGAGCAGCTTCGACGTTGGTTGGTGCTTGCACTTGAACGGGTGAAACGGGCGTGGCGCTTAGCGTCAGCCTAGTCCGGATCAAGGCGAAGTGCGGCGTTTCTGGTTCTGACCAGGACGCCGCGCTTCAGGCCCTGATTGACGAGGTACTTCCGGCGCTGGAGGCGAGCTTGCAGCCTTCCGCAGTGAGCGGTTCCAACTCCGGAGTGCTCGCGATTTGCAATCTCGGCGCGACGGAATGGATTGCCGGGGAGGCATTGGCGGAGCGCTTGCGCGAAGTTGGGGCGGCGGATACGGTGTCGGTGGACGGGTTTGAACTTCGTCCGCCGGTTCGGGACCTGGCTGATCCGAGCGGTCTCAAGGCTCAGGGCATGGCGCGGATGATGCCGTTTTGGCGCACCGGCGCGGCGACGCAAGGCGGCGGGGTGCTCTCGACGTGACGGCGGCGCAGCAACGCTTTCGGGCGGTGATTCTTCGCCTTGGCGACAGCTTTGTAGTTTCGGGGGCGACTCGCAAGGGATTGATTGCTACTTCGCGTCGATACCGTGACTTCCTGACGACAAACGAGGCGGACGCGGTTTTGCGCCCGATTCGGGCCTTGTATGTTCCCTACGACGACCCAACCCCGGTGGGGTCGGGCTTGGTTCACGACGGCAAGTCGTGGCTGGTCCGGCAGGTGACGCCGCTGCGTTTCGCCGGGACGACGGTCGCGAAGGTGCTGATTCTGACGACGTGAGGGTGGTTTTTCCCGTCCGGCCGGTTGGCTGGGCGGGTCCGAAACCTGCGGACTATCCGCGCAGGTGTCAGACCAGCCGTTAGTTCCAGGTCTTTGGGGCAAGTTTCCCGGTCACGCGGAAGTCCGTCATCACCGTAAAGGAGATGGTCTGCCCAAGGTTGCCGTTTTCGATGGCTATCATGCTGCTCTGGGTCGCACCGATAATTTCTTCTAGCAGCGCGCTGGATAGTTCGTGGCGGGATGTTTGGACTTTTTCCCAAGGAAATTTGACCCCTGGTACGCGCGGCAGATCCTGCGTTCTGGTTGAGATTTTCGTCTTAAACCATTGGTTTCCATCGGCAGTAAAAGCCGCGTTTGGGTTCTTCAAATGCGAGACTAGCTCGGATACGATCTTGGAAGCTTCATATTTCGACGACCACTTCTTTCCGGGTAATTCGAAAACGGCCTTCTTTACGTCGCCTTCTAGGGACCAAGCTTTGGTTCCAGTTGAGGAAGTTTCGACAAAATTGACCGCCTCACTTTGATTTGATCTTGTTTCCGACACGAACTTATCGGAATAAAACCTTGTTACCGTGGTCTCTTTGGTTGTTCGCATTTCCGAATCGCCTGGTATCGCGTCAATCCAAGTTACGGACGTCCGGCTGATAACGAGTTCTGACTCGGTTGTCTGAACGAGCGAGACAATCGCGGCAAGGATCGGCAATACCATAAGGTTAGTGTAATCGAAGCGTCGGATACGAGCAAGCCAAAACTCGCAGGGCATAACTTCCCAGCCCAAAGCCAGCAGCAACCCGATTCTGCGGCAACGTGCAGTATCTCGGCCGCGATTGAGGCGAAAAGTTTAGGGTTTCGATTCCATCTCACGCTCTCGGTTACTGGCGACATTTGCTCGCAGACCGCCCCTGTTGAAAATCAAGACCGTTGCCACGACGGTACCCGCGATTCGCAGCTCGGGTGCACGCACGTATGCGCTGAAAAAGTCGTGCGTGGGCAGTACTGTAGGTGCCCGATTATCGCTCCCAATCTCCGAAAAACTTGAGCGCGGAAATTATGAGAACAGTCTGCGAACGCTTACTTTCTGTCTCTGCAGATTCCAGCTCACGTCACCCACCCATCAGGCACGTTCGCCTCAATACCAGTAGTCGAGAGATCGCGAATATAGTGATCATAGCTAAATAAATTCCGAGCACCCAATAATCGAGCATCGGCTGTTTGGCGCGGAAAAGAACGTAACGCAGTTCGAAAACTCCGTAACCCACAGCCATTGCAGCCAGTGCTGGAAAGACCACGTACTCTCTTGAGGGAGCCACAAATTGGCAACGTTTGGCGGGCAACTCGATCAGAAAAACGTCCGCAATCACCAAGATGATTGCGATGGCCAGCACCATCAGCAGGCCGGCGCTACTGAAATCGACCGTAAGCAAAGCCTTCACGATCTTCCCTACCGACTACTTCTTCGTCGGTGCGACCAGCGCCGGGCCGGGATCGCCTTTGGGCATCCAGCGTTTGACATCGACTATCAGCACGCTTACGAAGAGCAGGAGGACCATGGCGAAGCCGACGGTGCCGATGAGCTCTTGGAGCCGCATGCTGAGTCGCTTGCCGCCGCGCAGCATCTCCACGAACGCCACGACCATTTGCCCGCCATCGAGCGGATAGATCGGAAGCAGATTGAAGATTCCAACGGAGATGCTGAGCAGGGCGGCGAGCGAAACAACCTTGGCGAAGCCGAGGTTTACCGCTTGCTCGGACAGTTTGTACATGGTTCCGGGACCGCCGACGGAACGCTCGAAACCAGCGATGCTGCTGAAGGTGACGACCATCCCGGAGATGGCTCGGCGCGGGGTGTCGACTGCGGTAGCCAAGGCGTCACCAAACGATAGCTTGGCTTTCTCTACGCTGTAAGCAACGCCAATTTTTCCCTGAATCGCGGTGGTGCCAGAGTCGCGCAGATCAGGGCCGAGGACAGGACTTGGCGCGGCATCTTGAGCGGGCATGACCTTTCGGTCAAGCGCGACGCCCTGGCGTTCAATGCTGAAGACGAGTTCCTTTCCGGCGCTGGTTCGCACCTTTTGGATCATCTCGAAGAAGGTTGTGATCGGCGCACCATCGATGGCCGTGATGCGGTCTCCGGGTTTGAGGCCAGCGACGTCAGCCGGGGTTTTGGCTTCAACGGCGCCAAGAATCGGCTTGTTCAGCGGCTCTTCTTTTCCATCGAACATGAAGACCGGGACTAGCAGAATGATGCCGGTGATGATGCTGAACAAGGGTCCGGCGAAGAGCACGATTAACCGCTGGAGGGGAGGCTTGCTGTAGAAGCCGCCGGGCACGCGGGTCTCTCCGCCATCGGCTTGGGGGATCATTCCCTTGATTCGGACGAAGCCGCCGACGGGATAGGGCCGAATGGTGAAGTCGGTGACTTCTTCCAACGCGAGGCCTTTATCGGTGCGCTTAAGCGTGGCAAAGCGCTTCTCCGTTCCGCCTTCCATCGACATTCCTTGCGATTGGAGTTCGAATTCATCGCCGGGTTGAACGCCTTCGGGCAGTTCGTCGTTTGCGGAGACCGGGAGTTGGTGCCGCTTTCGGAGGTAGGTGACGACCTTTGGCTTGCCCATTCCGATCGCAAACTCTTCGACGCCCATGTTGAAGATTCGGGCGAAGAGGTAGTGACCGTATTCGTGGGCGGCGACGAGCACCATCAGGATGATGATCAGCACGACGCCGTACGAGATGTAATTCAGGATGGCAAGCATGGGGGTTAAACGGTCGTTTGTACTTTACGCGCAAACTCACGAGATTCCTGATCTACGCGCGTTATGTTTTCTAACGTTGGGACTTCTGGCCGGTGTTGCTCCATGGTCCTTTCGACGACCTCGGGAATATCCAAGAATCCAATTTCGCCGCGCAGGAATGCGTTCGCGGCTTCTTCGTTCGCAGCGTTAAGCGCACAAGGCATGGTGCCGCCAACTTCTAGAGCTTGCTTCGCGAGACGGAGCGAACTAAAGGTCTCATCGTCGGCTGGCTCAAAGGTGAGGGTTGGGGTGTCGACGGGGTTCCACGGCTTCAGGTTGTTCGGAACACGCTCTGGATACTGCAGAGCGTAAAGGATCGGCATCCGCATATCCGGCCAGCCCATTTGTCCGAGCACGCTGCCATCGCGGAACTTGACCATGGAGTGGACGACGCTTTGGGGATGGACGACGACTTCGATTTGGTCGGGCCGCATATCGAAGAGCCATTTTGCTTCGATCACTTCGAGGCCCTTGTTCATGAGGGTCGCGCTATCGATGGTGATTTTTCCGCCCATGCGCCAGGTTGGGTGATTTAGGGCTTGCTCAACGGAGATGTTGAGGAGATCGGCACGCTTTTTCCCTCGGAACGGGCCGCCGCTCGCGGTGAGAATTAGCCCTTCGACTTGGTCGGGTCGGCTGCCTTGCATGCATTGGAACAGCGCACTATGCTCGCTGTCGATTGGGGTTATGGTGACGCCGTGCTGCTTTAGCATTGGCATGACCAACTCTCCGGCGGCAACAAGGACTTCTTTGCTGGCAAGGGCAATGTGCTTCCCGGCTTCAATCGCGGCAATGGTGGGAAGCAAGCCGATGACGCCGGCGACGGAGACGACAACGACATCGACGGCTTCTTGCCGAACGAGGTTTAGGATCGCATCCATGCCGCTCGGGAGTCCGCTTGGGCTTGGATTGTGAAGGGCAAGGTTCTTTACGCCAAACCTTGCGGCTTGCTCTAATAAGAGCGGTTCGTTTGATCCGGCAGCGAGTCCAACGACTTCAAGCGAATCCGGGTTTTGATCGATGACGTCCAGGGTTTGGGTCCCTATACTTCCAGTAGAACCCAGGACGACTACCCGCTTCCGCATACGTCGGCATATCTTACTTCGGATCGCTCCGTGTGCGTTGGAAAGGGCCCAGGAATAGGGACGGTGCCATACTTTCCGAATGGAATCTGAAGCGAGGCTGCGTCTCAGTCCCGCGCAGGTTCGGGCGCTGGCGGCGGAGTTCGGCACCCCACTTTACGTTTTAGACGAGGCGCACCTGCGGGCGCGTCTCCGGCGCTATCAAGCGGCGTTTTTGGCGGTTTATCCGCGGGCCGAACTCACTTACGCTTCGAAAGCAAACTCGACCCTTGCCGTGCTGAGGATCGCATACCAGGAAGGTTTTCAGATTGATGTGGCGAGCGGCGGCGAGTTGGCGGCGGCGCTGGCGGCGGGCGTTCCGGCAAGCCATTGCCACCTACACGGAAACAACAAGCAGCTTGGGGAGCTTGATTTTGCGATTTCATCCGGAATCGGGATGATTGTTTTGGACAATGAGCCGGAGATTGCCACGGTTGCGCGGTTGAATCCATCGGTTCCCTGCGTTCTACGGCTCGCACCCGGAGTTGATCCGGTGACCCACGCCAAGATCTCAACCGGCCAAGCAGACACGAAATTTGGCTTCAATATTGGCGACGGAAGCGCGGAGAAGGCGACCAAGCTCGCGCTGAGCCTTGGTTTGAACTTGATTGGGTTCCATTGCCACGTCGGGTCTCAGTTGTTGGATCCGGAAGCGCAGCGAGCCGGTGGCGAGGGGATCACGCAGTTTGCGGTGGCGATTGCCGAGCGGCACGGGTTCGTCGCGACTTACTTGAACGTTGGCGGTGGGCTCGGGATTCGGTACACGGAAGAAGACGTGCCGATGCCGGTTGAGGACTACTGCCGCTTGATCGTTGAAGCGGTCACCATGGCTTTTCGCGGCACTGTTCTGGAGGGCGTGGAGCTGACGCTGGCTCAGGAGCCAGGGCGGTCTTGCGTTGGCGAAAGCGGGGTGACGCTTTATCAGGTTGGAGTGATCAAGAAGGTTCCGGCGAAGGACGGTCAGCGAACCTACGTCTGCGTCGATGGCGGCTTGAGCGATAACCCGCGACCGGCGCTCTATGGCAGCCAGTATCCGGTGGAACTGGTTCCGGCGGAGGACCGAAGCACTTGGGATTACGAAGTGGACGGGCCGGGGGCGGCGTTCGGAATTCCTCGGGAGCAAGTCGTGACGATTAGCGGGAAGCACTGCGAAACCGACCGGCTGTTCCCAGACGTGGCGCTTCCGGCGGATGTGCAAGTCGGCGACTTTATTCAGGTCGGCTGCACGGGGGCCTACAACGCTTCGATGGCGAGCAACTACAACCGGTATCCTCGTCCTGCTTCGGTTCTGGTTAGGACCGATGGCACTTTTGCGCTTGTGCAAAGGCGCGAAACGTACGAAGAAGTTCTTATGCGCGAACAGTTACCGGAGGGTTTGTAATGGGTGGCGGATCGATCGTTCTTTTCCTGATCACAATGGCGGTTCTGATCCTGGCGATCGGAATACACGAGTTCGCCCACGCCTACATTGCTGACCTATCGGGTGACCCCACTCCGCGAATGATGGGTCGCGTTACCCTGAATCCGATTGCGCACTTGGACCCGATGGGGACGCTGTTTATGGCAATCACGACTTGGTCGGGTTACGGCCTAGGTTGGGGAAAGCCGGTTATGGTTCGTCACGACAAGATGAACAACCCGCGATGGGACAGCTTGCTTGTCGCAATTGCCGGACCGATCAGTAACTTACTACAGGCGGCCGTTTATGCCGTTCTTTATCGAGGGCTGAGCATGGCCGGTCCAATGGATTCGCTACTTAAGGCGTTCTTACTTCTTGGCGTGATCGTCAACGTATCGCTGGCCGTGTTTAACATGATTCCGCTCGGTCCCCTTGATGGGCACTGGATTGTTGGCGCGTTTCTTCCAGAGCCGATACGAACTCAGTGGTTCCAATTCAATCGCGGCATCGGAAGTTTCGTTTTTCTTGCTCTGGTTTTGATTCCGGTTCAAGGTGGTTCCATTCTTGGAATCATCATGGGCCCGATTGCGGATTTCCTCACTAGCCTACTTCTCGGCGACAAGGCACTTTCTTAATGACAAACAAACGAATTCTCAGCGGAATGCGGTCGACGAATCCTCGACTCCACATTGGCAACTATGAGGGTGCGTTGCGGAACTGGGTGGATCTGCAGGCGCAGGGATTCGACATGTTTTGCATGGTCGCAGACCTTCACGCGCTGACCACGATGTACGAGAACTCGCGCGAAGTGAGCGATAACGCCCGCGAGATTGCGAAGGACTACATCGCGGCGGGGATCGATCCATCGAAGTCGGTGGTGTTTATCCAATCACACGTGCGCGAGCATTCGGAGCTCCACTTGCTGTTCAGCATGATGACGCCGCTGGGCTGGCTGGAGCGAGTGCCGACCTATAAGGAAAAGAAGGACGACATGGGCGCGGCGGAGCGAGAGCCTTACGGGTTGCTCGGTTATCCGGTTCTGCAAACCGTCGACATTCTTCTTTACAAGCCGTACGGCGTACCGGTCGGACGAGACCAAGCGCCGCACCTCGAAATCGGAAACGACATCGCGATTCGGTTCAATCGGCTGTACGGAAAAGAGGTTTTTCAACCGTACAAGTACATGATTCCGGAGGACGAAAATCGGGCAAAGCTGCCGGGGTTGGACATGCGAAAGATGAGCAAGTCGTACGACAACTGCATCTATCTGAGCGACTCGGAAGACGAGACGGCAGAAAAGATTAAGAAGGCCTTTACCACGCCAACAAAGCTGAAGAAGACCGATCCGGGGATTCCGGAAGGCTGCGCAGTTTGCCAGTATTTGAAGCTCTATTCGCCGAACTGGGAAGAGCAATGGCAGGAAGACCGCGACGGTGTTCGTGGCTGTATGCAAAGCAAAAAGGAGTGCACCGAAGTGGTGAACGAATACCTTAGGCCAATGCGAGAGCGGCGGAAAGCGGTGGATGACGCCACGATCGAGGACATCCTGAAGGACGGCGCACGGCGAGCTACGGAAGTCGCGGCGGCAACAATGGCCGAAGTTCGTGAAGCGATGGGGCTCCGGTAAGTGCAAGGCATCAAGTTCGTTTATTTCGATCTCGACGACACGCTTTGCGGTTATTGGGATGCGAGCAAGGCGGCGCTACGTACGACTTTTGAACTGCACGGCCCAGAAGGATTTACCCCGGAAGAGATGGTAATTCACTGGGCGGAGGCTTATCGCGAATTTGCGCCGCTGATCAAAACGCCCGAGTGGTATCCGCAGTATCTTGCTAGCGGCGACGTCACGCGCAAAGAGCACATGCGCCGGGTGCTCGCACGGATGGAGATCGTAGACGACGAGATCACCCAAAAGCTCGCGGATCACTATCGGTTCCAGCGGAACGCGAACCTGCAGCTTTTTCCCGATGCGATTACGGTTTTAACCGAGCTTAAGAAGCGGTTTGGAATCGGGCTGATCACGAACGGGCCGGCGGATATTCAGCGCGAAGAGATCGCGACGCTAGGCATTGAGGGCTTCCTTGATCACGTTTGGATCGAGGGTGAGATGCTTGAGGGCAAGCCTAAGGTCGGAGTTTTCGACCGAGCCACCGCGGCCGCGGGCTGCGAGCGAGAAGAGATTTTGATGGTTGGCAACAGCTACGGGCACGATATCGAGCCCGCGATTCGCTACGGCTGGAAGACGGCTTGGATTCGACGACCGAGCGACGTTCCGCCCAGCGCTAAGCACGCGGAGCCAGAAAGTCGCCCGGCAGATAAGCCCGAGCCAACCGTAGAGATTGGCTCGCTTTCGGAACTGCTTCCCTTACTGGTCGCCTGATTTATCGGAGACTTTAGGGTCGATCACTTTGTCGGCCGGAGCTTTTACGTCTGCCGGTGGATCCTTCTTGCCGGGGTTTAGCAGCTTCTGGAGTCGGGCGTTTGCCGGGCTCAGCGGCTTGAGGAAGCGCTGATTGAGCTTTCCGTCCGTGCTGGTCCAGTAGGTTCCGAGAATCCCGTTCGTGGCCTTGAGCTGAACTCGTGCGGTGGTGCCGGTGATTCGATAAAGTCCGCTGTTTGCCGGATCGTTTGAGGCGACGCCGTAAGCGAAGGCATCGATCGCGCTGTTGAACGATCCGCCGAACTCACTGTCGTCGGCCGTGTCGGTCAGGCGAGTTTGGCCCGTCCCGTCAGCATTCATGGAGTAAAGATCGAGCAGGCTGGCACCGCGATTGCTGGAGAAGATGATTTTGGAGTTGTCTTTGCTCCACTGTGGGTAGACATCCTCGGCGGCGTCTTCGGTCAGCTTTACGGCCGTGCCGGTAGGTAGAGGCTTAACGTAGATGTCCGCGTCGCCGCCATCTGGCTTGCTATAGACCACCTTGTCGTTCGTTCCTGCGATATGGAAGAACGAGCCCATATCGAGCAGGGTTGGTGTGCCTAGGGTCGGCTTGAGCTGGACGTAGTAGAGGCGAAGTGAACCGTCTCCGATGTCGCCAGAGAAGATGAGGAAGTCGCCGTTGTTGGAAACCTGCACACCATCGATAAACGAGTAGGAGCCGGGGCTGATGGCGGTTGCGCCAGCGATGACCGGGGTCGTGTTTCGGTACAGCTTGTAGCTTCCGCCCGCCGATGCGGCTGCGGCGAAGAAGACCTGATTGCTGACAACGGGATTAAGGGCGTATGCGCTGGTGTTTGCGTCGAGCGTCAGGGCGAGCGTGTCGGTTTCTCCACTTGGGCCGATGTGGCGCACCTGGGAAGTTCCGTCGGTTTGCTGCTCGGCGTAGACGATTCGGTTCTTTGGCAGAACGCCGGGGCCGCCAGAAGTTGAGCTGGTGGTCGACGTCGTGGACGTGGTTGCGGTCGTCGCCGTGGTAGCCGTCGTCGCGGTCGTTGCCGTCGTCGAGGTTAGCCCCGTTGCGGCTGCGCCACCGCCGCCACTTCCACCACATCCAATGATCACTGCCGCAATGAGGGCTGGGATCAACACATTTTGTCCGCGCATGGAAGTTAGGCTACCCATTGATTCACTTGTTTGACGGTTCCTTCTTTGTAATGGGTTCATAAAGCTCGGGTCTTCGGTCGGCAAACACGTCGTATTCGTACAGCCCGGCATCGATGACGACGCGTTTGTTTCGCGCTTCGGCGAGGTCGAACTCGGCGTGTAGCGTCGTTTCTTCGTCTCCGGCTTCGGCGAGGGTTTTGCCGGAGGGGTTCAGAATTTTGCTCTGGCCGATGAAGCGGGTTCCCTTTTCGGTTCCGACACGGTTGCAGCACGCATAGAAAACGTGGTTTTCGGCAGCTCTTGCACGCGAAATGTGGTTTGCGGACATCTCGGCGCCTTCTGGCCAATTGGTGGGAAGGAGGATGAGATCGGCGCCTTTCAGGGCTAGGGTTCTCGCGTTTTCGGGGGCGCGTTGGTCGTAGCAGATGAGGATTCCGATTTTGCCGAACTGGGTCTCAACGATATCCAGTTCGTTACCGGGCGCGGTGAAGCGATCGATGCCGATGAACGGGAGGTGAGATTTTCGGTAGGAGAAGATGCGGCCCTCGGGGCTGAAGAGATCGGCGGTGTTGTAGACGGCTTCCGATTGCTGCTCGGCGTAGCCGACGAGGGCATGGATGCCGAGGCGCTTGCAGGCGTCTTCGATCGGTTTTAGACCAGACGGCGGAATCGCGACTGTTCGGGCTTCTTCAATCGAATTGGCGACGTAGCCGGTGGCGGCGCATTCTGGGAAGACGACGAGATCGGTTCCGACCGCTGATTCAGATTCCAGATGGGCGACGATCTTGTTGAGATTCTTGGCCAGGTTGCCGTAAGCGACATCCATCTGCACGACGGCGAGTTTCATGCTTGCCCCTGATACTCAGCGATCAGCTCTTTCGCCCGCTCGGGAGAAAGCGGATTGCCACGAAGGGTTCTCGGGGCCTCGGCTAACCAGGCAGCGGTGTCGCGGATCGATGCTTCGAGTGGCCGATGAGGCAATCCGCTGGCGATCGCGAGGTCGGTGTTGACGAGCATAAGTCCGCGACCTTCGGCCGAGGTTCCGGAGTACAGCGGGAGTTCGGCACCGGGGCGGACTTCCTTTTCGGCAAGCCAGGCTTCCGGAATCTCGGTGACTTTGCTCGGGAAAACGGCGCGGATTGCGTCGGTGATTTCGGCAAACGTCGACGCCGGGCCGGTGGTGTTAACGATGCCCGGTACCTCGCCGTGGGCGGCCTTTAAGAGGAGTACGGCGAGATCGCGGGCATCAAGCACTTGGAGCGGGCAATCGCGTTCCTTCGGAAGGAGAACTTCTTCGCCGGAGGCGAATCGGCCGACCCAGTATGGGAAGCGGTTTGTGGGATCGTATGGACCGACCAAGTAGCCGGGGCGGACGATGGTCGCGTTTGCGCCGAAGGTGTTTTGAACGATCTGCTCGCAAGCGACTTTGAGTCCGCCGTAGGTTGCCGCGGTCACTTCTTCGGTGTCAGAAATTGACGGCAGGAGCGGACTAGTTTCGGTGATTTGGGGCGACTTTGCGCCGTCGTAAACGCTGACGGTTGAAACGAAAACGTACCGGTCCACGCGGGACATGAGAATTTCCGTGCTTAGCTCAACCTCACGCGGAATATAAGCGTTGGCGTCTACGCAGACATCCCATTCGTGATTTTCGAGGGCGGTGAGTTTTTCTCGTCGGTCGGCGAGGATGTGCTTCGCGGTCGGGAACAGGCCGGGATTGGTCTTTCCGCGATGGACGAGGGTGACGTTGTGCCCGTCTGCAAGCGCAAGCTCAATGAAGTGTCGGCCCACAAACTGGGTCCCGCCGAGGACGAGAATGTTCATGAGCCTAGTCTATTCGGGGCGGGGTTTCTTAGTGCGAGCCGATAGTGCAGATGCCCTTCTTTCGGGCGTCCCGGACCCAGAGGGCCATTGCGATGGTTTCGAAGAGCCAGATCGCGGTGAGAATTCCGAAACCGATCATCGGGTTAGCGCTGAGTCTTACGATGATGCCAATTAAGACGACGGCAATCGTGTCTCGAGCAATGTGCTTGCTCAGGACGCTGATAAATCGGCCGGGGCAAAGGTCAGAGTCTGGCCCGACCGTTCCGACGACGGCCAGAGTTAGGCCGCTAATGAGGGCGGCAATGGCGACTTTCAAGGCCGATTGCTCAAGTGACGTGAAGAGGTCTTGGTTGCTGGCTAAGGCGATGCCTGCGGCTCCAGCGAAGCCCAGAATTGCGGTTGAGAGGCCGACTTGGATGAGGAGGGCGATGAAGTGGACGACGCGTTCGGATCGGGCGGAGCTGGAGTTCTGCATGGCTTTGAACAGTAAAGTCACCGACCGCGCCGTTGGTTCACATAAAGCTTCAGCCCTCGACGCGAATCCACGTCTCGATGCTGCTGGTGACCGCGTCGCGCTCCATGGCGGCGAGGGCGCCTCGGAAGTCGGCTTCGACGCAAGGGTGGGTTAGGAAGACGATCTCTCCCTTCCCTTCGCCGAGCGTTCGCATTTCCATCGCGGCAAGGGAGACGTCGAATTCGCCGAAGGCGAGGGCGATGTGGCCGAGGACTTTCGGGCGGTCGACGACGTTCAGTCGGACATAGTAACGAGCAACTAGGGTGTCGATCGGCTCCGTCTGCATTCCTAAACCGTACGGCAAGGCGCTTCCAGGGCCGTTTGCGGCACGATTGCGGCCAACGTCGATCAAGTCACCGATCACGGCGCTTGCCGTCGGGTCAGAGCCAGCACCGCGGCCGGAGAACATGACGTCGCCGACGAAGTCTCCGTGGATCCAGAGGGCGTTGTAGACGCCGTTTACGCTCGCGAGAGGGTGGTCTTTTGCGATGAGCGCTGGGTGGACGCGGGCGCGGAGGCGGTCGTCGGTGATGGCGTCAATGACACCGAGGAGCTTGATCCGGTAGCCAAGCATGTCGGCGTATTGAATATCCAGCTTGGTGATCTTGCGGATTCCTTCTCGGTACACCGCTTCCATGGGTACTTGCTTTCCGAAGGCGATGCTGCCGAGGATGGCGATTTTATAGGAGGTGTCGAATCCATCGACGTCGTTGGTCGGATCGGCTTCGGCGTAGCCTTTAGCCTGGGCTTCCGCTAGCACATCGGCAAAATCCGCTCCCTCTTGTTGCATGGCGGTGAGGATGTAGTTGGTGGTGCCGTTGAGGATGCCCATCATCTTCAGCACGTCGTTGCCAGCGAGCTGGTGCTTCAGGGGCTGGATGAGCGGGATGCCACCGCCGACGGCGGCTTCGTAATGAAGGTCGAGCTTGCCGTCTTTCGCGATTTGCACCAAGCGGCTGCCGTGCTTGGCCATCAGCTCTTTGTTCGCGGTGATCACGCTTTTTCCGTTGCGGAGGGCATTCTCAACGAGTTGCGCCGCAGGCTCGATGCCGCCAATGAGTTCGATGACGACGTCTACATTCGGGTCCGCGACGATCGAATCGAGGTCGGTGGTGAACATGGACGCCGGAAGGTCACGTTCCTTCGACGGGTCTTTGATTCCGATGCGGGTGATTTCGACGGAGAAGCCAATTTTCTCGGTGATGGCAATGCGGTTTTCCTGGAGCATGCGGTAAGTGCCCGCTCCAACCGTTCCGTAACCCAACAACGCAACCCGCAACAACTTCTCGCTCACGGGGCAGATTATGGAACCTAACCGATGTGCAATATTGCGTCGCCGGGCTGAACGACGGCGCTCGGCTCAACATTGATCGAGAGAACCGTGCCGCTGATTGGGCAAGGGATCTCATTAAAGACCTTCATGGCTTCGATGAGACCGATGATTTGGCCAGCGGTGACTTGATCGCCGACTTTAACGAATGCAGGCGAGCCAGGGCTTGGGGCGTTGTAGAAAATTCCGTTCATCGGGCTCGTCACGGGCGTTCCGAGCGGCTTTGGCGGTTCGATGGCCTGCGCAGGAACGAATGCGGCTTCTGGCTCGAAGTCTGACGAGGCTTCGACGGTGCTGACGGCGGTCGCTTTCCGTTTGCGAGCGAAGCGAAGATGAAAATCGCCCTCGGAAATACTTGCCTCGGCAAGACCGAACTCGTTCATAAGTGAAGCGAGTTCATCAATCTTTTCTTGCGCGTCAAACATCACACCGATTATAGACGATGGCAATTATGCAGATTTCTGCAATCGCTTTAGAACGGCATGATCGGTCCAGTCCAGGCTTACCGGGGTGACGGACGCGTACCCTTCTTTAACGGCGTGGATGTCGGTTCCAGGCGCGGCTCCCTCAAGAACGGCGACGCCGCCTTGCCAGTAGTAAGGGCGTCCCCAGGGGTCTTCTCGCATCTCCACGCGATCTTTGTAGACGCGTTGGCCCATACCTACGTAGCGCGTGCCTTTGGCGGGATGATTCGGCACATTGACGTTCAAGAAGACCAGGGGCGGCAGTTCCGCGTGGGTCAGGTCGTCCCAGTTTTCGCGGAGCCAGTCGGCGCCGAGGTCGTAGTTGATCGTTTCGGAGGATTTCAGGATCGCCATTGAGATAGCAATGCTGCGGATGCCGTTGATGGTGCCTTCCATGGCTCCGGCGACGGTGCCGCTGTAGGTGACGTCGAAGCCTAGGTTAGGGCCGTTGTTGATGCCGCTGAGGACGAGATCGCAGCCATCGGGCCAGCCGATAGTTAAGCCGACGTTGACGCAGTCGACCGGGAGGCCGTTGACTTCAAATGCCTTCACGGGGGCGGCTTGGTACTTGACTTCGTTCACGCGAAGCGGCTCGCGCATGGTCATCGCGTGGGCGCAGGCGCTGCGCTCGCGGTCGGGGGCGACGATGATGACTTCTCCAAACTCGGCGGCCACCGAAGCGATGGATTTTAGGCCGGGAGCGTGGATTCCATCGTCGTTGGTGATGAGGATGCGCACGGCTGATTCTACCGACCGCCGGATCGATTGGAGTTATCGAGTTCGCTGATGTCGTGCGAGCCATTGCCTGGACCGGTCGCCGAGGTCCCGCATCCCCAGCGATGTGAAGAAGAGGATGGTTGCGAAGGCCACGATCGGTTGGTAGGCGATTTCTGCCGCAATTCCGCGCGGCAGAGTGAAAGCGAGGCCAATGGTCCAAGCGATGGCGATGAGTGCGCTTACCCAACGCGATCGAATGACGGAGCTTGTGACCGCAACTACCGCGAGACCAATGTAGACCGGTTCCGCACCGTTCACTGCGGCGTAACTGGATGCCATGAGAGCCGCAATGACGATGTTGAGTGTCGTCATCGCGACGTCTGTTATGCGAACATCAGGCCGAAAGCGCGTCTTCACCTGAGGAAGGGGATCGGTGTTTGTCAGGACGGCGGCGTAGGCTCGCTCAACGTGTTCGGGTTTGACCCCGATTTGCTCGCCGATGGCCTGAAGATCGCGAAGGTCTCGGAGCTCGAGTTCTTGCCGCTGGTATTCCAACGCCAGCTTCATGACCCTATCTTGCTCTTCATTGTTGAGTGGTCTGAACTCGTTCAATCTACTCGGCTCCCTGTTCTCCGGTTACGGAAGTTCTTAGTATCTGCTTGCGAAGAGGTGCTAGGTGTTACTTCGACTCGCGATAAGGCGAAAGTCCTTTTCCGGCCGTGTAGATCAGATAGCCAATCGCCATGCAAAGCAGGATGCTGCCAAAATCGTCCGAGCGGCTCAAGTAGATTCCGGCAGACCAGCCCCATGCGATTACTCCGAGCGCGCCAAGGGCCTTTCTGGAAGGCAACAAGATTCCGTTCACGAGAAGCATCACCGCAGCAGCAGCCATCGGAACCTCAGCAGTGCTCGTCAGGCGGTAATCCATCCCGAATTTCGCCAACACGCAAACGTTCAAGAGAACAAGCCCAAAGGTCGAGGGCGAATTGTCGGAAGCCTCCGGCGTTTCGGATTCAACGATCGACGCCTGACCGTCGCCGACTTGCTGGATCGCGGCTTCGATGTAGCGGTCCTCGATGCCTGCTTCCAATGCGGCCTGCCGAAGCTGAGCGACCGGAATTTTCTCGGCGTCCGCTTCCTGCATTCGAGCTGCGAGGGCAATCACCTGAGCCGATTGCTCAGGTGAGAAGGCTAGCCCGCTTTCCATAATGTAAATACTTTACAACGGTTCGAACGGTTTGATCATCCGAATGTGCGAAAGCGGATAAATGTGGACTTCGTGCTCACCCTTTCGCAGTTGCAGCCAGTCTCCGGCGGCGGCTTCTAGGGTGCCCACTTCCTGTTTTTCCTGACCGCCGCCAAGAACGGTGACGATCGTGATTTTCTTTCCGATGAGCGGCTGCAAAAGCTCCATGTGATGAGTGTAACCCGTTTAAATCTGGCCGAACAGAGTCTTTCCGGTGCTCTTTAGGTCTTCGGCGGCCTGAATGACACGCTGCTTCATGCTTTGCTCAGCTTTCTTCAGATAGCTGCGTGGGTCGTAGACCTTCTTGTCTCCCATTTCTCCGTCCAATCGAAGCACACCGTCGTAGTGCTTCATCATGTGGTCCGCAATCGGGCGGGTGAAGGTGTACTGGCAGTCGGTGTCGACGTTCATCTTGATGACGCCGTAATTCAGGGTCTCGTGGATTTCGGAAAGGAGCGATCCGCTTCCGCCGTGGAATACCAGATCCATCTTTGCGCCTTCACCATGCTTAGCGATTACGGCGGCTTGGCCGTCGCGCAGGATGGTTGGCTCGAGCTTTACGTTTCCGGGCTTGTACACGCCGTGGACGTTGCCGAAGGTGGCCGCGAGGGTGAATCGGCCAAGCTCATGCAGGTTTTCGTAAACCATGAGCATGTCCTCGGGGGTCGTAAAGAGCTTGGAGTGGTCGGCGTCGGAGTTGTCGATGCCATCCTCTTCTCCACCAACGACACCGGATTCCACTTCGAGAACGATACCGAGGGGAGCCATTCGCTTGAGCAAGCCCTGGGAGACTTCGATGTTCGCCTTCATGCTCAGCTCCGAGCCATCGAACATGTGACCGTTAAACAGGTTCGGGAGGCCGGCTGCATGTCGTCGTTCGGCTTCTACGAGGAGCGGATTCAGGAATGGCTCGACTTTTCCGGGAACGCAGTGGTCGGTCGTGAGAGCAACGAAGACGCCTAGCTCAGCGGCGAGTCGATGGACGTACTCGGCGAGCGCGATCGCACCGAGAGCGCCGTTCTTGACGGGACCGCTGGCATGCTCGCCGCCGCCGGTGCTGAACTGGATGATGCCGTCGGTTTTGGTTTCGGCGAAAGCGTACAGCGCCGCGTTAATCGTGTTGCTGGAGGTGACGTTGATGCTCGCGAGAGCATAATCGCCCTTCTGCGCTGCATCAAGAATCTGACCGAACTGGGAAGGTGACGGGACAGGCATCGCCGCACAGTATACGCGGGACTAAAGGCCGGGGCATGGTTTCCTTGTGGTACCATCAATATGTTCAGAGAAGAACCTCGAAACCGGACAATGCATTTGTCCAGACCGCACCAACTTCGGTGCCCTTTGGAAAAAGGAGGTCAATCTTGATCGTATCGTTACAAAACTGGTCGCCATTGCGACTCGTTCGGCTCAACTGGATCCGCGCTTCGCGAACCAGCTTTCAGCTCCCGAAGCTTCAAAGCCTTGGAATGTTGAAATCGTGGAATCGCGTTCTGGAACACCAGACGGAGCTTTTGTTCAAAACCTGGAAGGACTGATCGTCGCTTCCGCCATCCACGCCTCGGATTCGCATTGCGGACCGGGGCGTTTTTATGTACGATCATGGGGTGTTAGCCGGGTGCCTATTCGCCGTTACGCTTCTCCAACCACCAGCGACATCTAACCTTGACCGGTTGCAGGTTGAGCTCAATCGGATTTGCGCTGGATTTCATGGTCGAATCGGTTACTCCGTGAAGCGGCTGGATACCGGAGAGCAGATTTCTTTTCGCGGGAATGAGCGCTTCCCTACGGCCAGCACGATCAAGACGGCGGTAGCGCTGCACGCCATTCGCGAGGTCGAAGCTGGGCGGATGAATTGGACCGACAAACGCGCATTACCGAACAAAGCGCAACGCCTCGAGTACGACGTCAGCGAATGGTCGTACTACCTTCAAGACGATATGAAGCTGGACCTGGACGGGTACGTGAACCTGATGATCACGGTGAGCGACAACCTGGCCACAAGGGTCCTTCGCGAGTGGCTGGGCACGGTTAAGGTGAACGAGACTCTTACTGGGCTTGGGCTAAAGGACACGCTTCTGCTCGCGAGCGCTCCGGCAAGTGAGACGCGCCTGCGAAAACTTGGGAGGCAATTTGGAATGGGGATGACCACTCCAAACGAGATGGCACGACTATTGGAACTGGTTTATCGAGGCAAGGCGGCGGGTCCGGCCGGTTGCGAAAAGATGCAGCGCGTTTTGAGTCACCAGTATTGGGATGACTGGATCGGGGCCAGCGTTCCGCCGGGAGTGGCGGTGGCAAGTAAGTCAGGTGCGATTAGTCGGAGTCGGTCCGATACAGCCATCGTGTATGCGCCGGTGCCTTATGTTGTGACGATCTACACCGATTCTCAGAAGGACCGACGCTGGGTGGTCGAAAACGAGGGTGATGTGGCGATTCGCAAGATGGCTAGCCTCATTTGGAATCGCCTCCAGAAGCAGAAGTACGCGCCTCCTAAAGGATTCGAGAAGTTTCTGCCCACTGGCGGCGGGGTCGAGAACACCTAACCGAATCTAACGCCAGGCACAAAAAAGCCCCTGCTCTCATTTGAGCAAGGGCTTTTTTGTTTTCAGTTCTTCGGTCGAGGTGGAGCTTCTTTGCCGCCGCGGACCGTCGTGTCTGGGGACTTGCTGGCTTCTGGAGGTGCTGGTGCTGCTTTATCGCAGGCCACGAGCACGACCAGAAGGAGCGAAGCGATAGCCATCGAAAGAAATCGCTTCATGCGATCCTATTCGAGGCTGTACTGGTATCGGTAAGCGTTGAGGCCGCCCGAAACCTGCTGGATGGAGAAGAACTTGTCGGTCTGGAGCATCGCTGCGTGACCGTCAGCAAATCCTACGCCGCCGTTTCCAGTTCGATAGCGAACGCCCTGGACGAGTCTCTCGCCCTGGAACGTGTATCGACCATCGAAGTTAACTCCGTAGGTTGCGCTAGCGTTGTCTCGAGCGTCGAGTGGCGATGGGGTGTTGTAGAAGCAGAAGAATCCGCCTTCAAATCCGCGGGCATCGTAAACGAGGGCCGTTTCTGCAACTCGAGCGATCGCGGTCTGCGAAAGCGATGGGGTTGCGATCTGGTCTGCGCTAACGCCGGTGCAACCGTTGTTGTTGCCGATGTAAGCCGCGCCTGGCTCGAAGCCGTAACCTGCAACGCCGTTCATCAATGCGCCGCCAGTTGCGTAACCGGTCGACCACATGCTTGATGCGCTAGGATTGGTTCCGGAGTAGACGCGCCACTGTGGAAGCATCGCGTACGAGGAGATGATTCCACCCGAGGTTCGCGCGGTTCCGACGAGAACAGGGTCTCGCTGATCCGTTGCGTTTGGCGAGTAGAACATTCGAAGGCTCTTCACGTACGGCTGGATTGCGAGGATCCAAGACGCATCGTAAGGGATCGTATCGGTGAGGTGCTCACTCACAACCGGTACGAACACGTCTTCGTAGTCTGCGGAGTAGATCAGGTGCGCAAGCGCGATCTGCTTTACGTTGCTCAACGACTGGGTCTTCTTCGCTGCGTCCTTTGCTTGTGCAAAGACAGGGAAGAGGATAGCCGCCAAGATTGCGATGATCGCGATAACGACCAACAGCTCAATCAGGGTGAAAGCTCTATACATTCGGTTCATTTTTTGCCCTACACGAAACGCCAAAGTGCCGCAACCGGCCAGCGCTGTGCTCACTATACAACGATCATGCCCGTTTGAAACAGCGTAGAAATACCAGGGTGTCGGACACTATCCGTACTTTTTTCAGCTTTTGGACCTATTTGATGGTTTCCTTTGGAACCTACTTGAAGACCTAGGTGTTCTGAGTTATTGCGACGTGAAGCGCATAATAAACAAGGAACGCTAAAAAATGACCCAAACCCAACAAAACTTGTCGGCCGGAGAAGAAGCTCGCTTCAACGAATTGATGTCGGCGACGTATCGCAAGGTCTACAACATGGCATTCCGACTTTCCGGTAACCGCACCGATGCGGAAGACTTGACTCAGGAAGCCTTTTTCCGAGCCTATCGTAGCTACAAAGAGTACGAGGGCGACCGTCCGTTTGAAAACTGGATTTTCCGGATTGTCACTCGGCTCTTTTTGGACCTGCTCAGAAGTCGACGAAGACGGGTTAAGACCGTGAGCTACGATGCCCCACTACTCGGTTCCGCCGGAGATGACTCGATTCACTTCGATGTTGCCGACGGAAAAGCGACCCCAGAGGATCAGCTGCTGCAAATGGAACTGAACGAAGACTTGCAGGAGGTCCTCGCAACCTTGACCCCAGAACAAAAGATGCTCGTGGAACTTGCAGACGTCCAGAGCGTGCCGTATCAGGAAATTGCGGAAATGATGGGCAAGCCGGTGGGCACGATTCGCAGTCGCCTGCACCGCACCCACAAGCTGATTAAGGCCCGACTTGAGAAGCGCTTCGCATCTAAGAAGCCAAGCATTCTGATGTCGGGCCGTTTGATGCCGGTCGGTTAACGGACGCCGAAGCCCATCGAGACGATAGCGGTAATGGCCTTGTCTTTTGATGTGGTGTCGTTCTGCCCGTCGTAGGTCACTTCTGTGCTGAAGCGCGGAGTGATCTGCAACGGGCTCATTCGTGCAAATCGCACTTCCGCCAGGCTCCCGCCGGCACTCTTGGCAATCTCTTCTGCTCTTCGACGCGCGTCCTTGGCCGCTTCGGCGAGGATCTGCACCTTCTCTTCCTGAATCTTGGTGTAGAGGAACTGCGGCGAGTTTGAGTTGAAGGAGACGCCGGTGGCAATGAGGTCGGTGGTCTCGCGCGAAACTTTCTCTACGAGGTCCACGTTGCTGCTTCGGACTTCGATGACCTGAGTCAGTTCGTAACCATCGATGCGACTGCTGGTGGTCTCTTCCCCGCCGCCGACATTCTTCACGTTGATGTACACCGGCGAGGTCGTGATGGCCATGGTGATGATCTCGGTGTCCTTAACGCCCTTCTTCTTGAGATAGGCAACCACTTGATCCATGCCCCGCTTTACGGCGCCGTATGCGTCGGTCACGGTCTTGCCGCGGTAGCTGACGTTTCCAGACCAGATGATGAAGTCGCTTTCGATGTCCTTTCGGGCAGACCCCGTGACGCGGATCATCTCATCGGCCCCGCGAGAGCGGACGATGGCTCCGCTGAGGAGATTGAAGGAAATCACCACGCCAACGGCGACGACCGCGGCGGCGGCGACATTAAATGGATTCGCGGAATTTGACATCGTATTTCGTTACTATGACGCCCAACTAAAGATTTGGCACCATCCGGAAGAAAGAATTCTCAGAAGTTCTACCGCAGGTGATGGATTTTGCCCGCAGTGACCCGGCCCGGCCCGCCGAACTACATGTGCGGGGTGATGAGGTGTTTTTCAACTTGGCCGACCATTCGACCACGAATTCGGATAGTGATGGTGCGGTGCTCGTTCCTCAATTCTAGGGGCGAAGCGGCGATGATAGTGCCTGGTCGCTTCAAGAGTCGATGTAAGTCCGAAACGTCGCAAGACGCCATTTCGGTTCCGCCGGAAAGAACGCGCACGAGGTGGCCGCCAGCAGATGCTTCGATCTGCATGCTGTGCTGCTCCGATATTTGAACGGAAAAAGGCGGGATCACCATGAACAAGATGAAGCATCGCGAGCCCAATCATGAGTCCCGAGTTCAGTGGTCGCACAAATACGTCTCGGATGTTCAGCGCACGATTGAGCCGTGTAGAGACGGTCAAAAGAACCAATGCGCGCGGAAATAGGCGTATGCTGACCTTGATGTTTTCAGCCGTCCTCGCCGTTATGGCACTCCATTCAGGGCCAGTTTCTGCTCGCTTGCAAGATCCCGCAACGGCGGTGGCTACGAAGCCGATTCGGATCAGTATAAAGGCGAGCCGGGTTCCGGTCGTTCTTCAGCGGCTGAGTGGTGAAGTTGGAACGGTTCTCGAGTGTTTGCCCGTTTTTGAAAACGACGTGGTGCTTCTCGATATTCGTGGACTTTCCCAAGACGCACTACTAAACGAGATTGCAAACGTTGTGGGTGGAAAGTGGGAGAAGTCTCCCGCCGGGCTGAGACTCATCCCAGATGTTTCGCAATGGCAGAAAGATCAGCGCGAGGATCAAGCTTCTGCCGCAAAAGAAATGCGTAGCCAAATCGCGAATCGCGCGTTCCCACCGAAACCCGAGTCAAAGGGAACTGAGCACGCGCACGTTGCACCGGAAGCAGAAGGAAGCGAGATCGCAAAGATTTTGGTAGGGCTGGACCTGACTCGGGTGGCCAATATGCGCCCGGAGGAGCGACTCGTTTATTCCACGTCGCCGACGCGAATGCAACTCCCGCTGCCCGATTCCGCTCGAGGAGTGGTAGCGAAACTCGTTGAACGCCACAACCAGCGGGTTGGAAATTCCGACGAACCACAATCTGCCGAAGAGATCGCGGCAATGGCGATGATGCCGGAATCCATGAAACGGATGATGCGGCTGCAGCGGCGCCCCATCACTGCCTACACCAAAGCAAACCTTGTGATTGCAAATGCTGGTTTTCTCGGCGGTTCGCAGGCAACGCTCACCGTTTACAACGCCAAGGGTGAGGTCGTGCTGGTGGAGAACGACATGGTCGGAATCGGCGGCATGTTTGGCGGAATGCTGGGCGCAATGAGTGAGGCGATGGAAGCCGTCGCCGAAACGCTTGGCGATGCGCTGAACGGCGAAGAACCGGAGAAGAAAGAACCGGAAGTCGAGGTGAAGCTCTCGCCGCAGGCAAAGGAAGTCGCCCGAGTCCTCAGCATGATGTCGTTTGCGCGGACGGACAGCTCGACCCCAACGCCGCCTAGCGAAGAAGTCATGCGCATATTGGCGCAGCCGGATCAATTTGACCCATTGAGTTTTCAGACTTCAGAGTTGGTGCTTGGAGCGTTCCCGAAGCCGAACCGCTCCGTGGTTGCGCGGCTTGCCGACTCCGCCTCTGACATCGCGGTGCTGCTACCAAGCGAAATCCGAAAGCAGTTGGCAACGACCCACGAAGTGGTTGAAGAAGCAGACTTGGTTCGAATTCGGCCACTGAAGCGATACTTTGCTCGACGAGATCGCTCGAATCGAACTGCGCTTGCTCAGCTGATTCAAGCTTCTCAGAATGACGGTGCGCCGAGCCTGAAAGAACTTGCAGGCTATGCATCGCGCGCGGCAAAGCCAGAACTCACGTCGGTGAGTGGCAAATACCTTCTGAACATGGTTCCGAGCACGATGTCCTACATCATGATGGGCACTTCGAACTGGGGACTGCTTCGATGGTACGGAAGCCTTGATGGCGGAGCGCGGGGTCGAATTCTCACTGGAACCCCGGTCAACCTGGCGGCGATTCCGTCTGGCCCAACGTCAGAATTTCTCTACAGTTCAGAGGCTCTTCCGAGTCCACTCGGCACAGAAACGGACTTTATGAGCTCCATGATGAGTCGGATCATGCCGGGGGCTGGTTCTGGGGATTACTCATCCGAACCTACGGAAGTCATGCCAGCCGGTGTGCCGGCGGCCGGGACCCTCACGGTTACAACGGAGCGCGAGTACTTTGTTGTGCCAGCCGAGAAAAAGGACATGGGCGGCTTTGGCGGAATCTCCGTCATGGGCATCGACGAGCTGGCGATGTTTGAAATGTTTGCGTCCACCGAAGAAGGCAAGAAGCAGATGACGGTCATGTCCAGCTCGCTGCCGAAAAATGTTCGTGTCGGAAATCGAGCGAAGTACACCTTCCGGTTCCGCGTTTCTTCGAATGCGGAAGTGGTCGGAAGTTTGTTCGACGATAGCCTGGACAAGAACGCGGCGCCCGTGCCGTTTGGAAGCCTTCCCGCGAACGTTAAGGCGCAGGTTACGGCACGAGCGGAGAAGCTGAAGAAGACGCCGTTTGGACAGATGATGTCCACCGCCGGCGCCTTCAACTTCGGTCAGGGCGGCCCGCCTCCCTAGTCGCTAAGCGATTGCGCCGAGACTGCGGAAGTAGTCGTGAATCATGGGGTGTCCGGTCCAGAAGGGGTTTGCCCCTTCTCGCTCGGCCGTTTTGTAGGAGTGTCCGTTCTCGACCAAGATTTCAGCGCATCGCAGGAAATCGGCCGGACGGTCGGTGTGCTCTGAACCTACAAGGAGCCAGCCGAGCGGATGGCCGTTGTATTGCCGATCGGTGACGTCCCAAGACGCGCCGAGGTCGAACAGGGTCTGGAGTGATTCCGGCTGGCCGTGGAAACAGGCGTCGTGGATCGGGAATCCGCCGTTGAACGGTTCCGGCGTATCGACACGGAAGCCTGAAGCGACCATGGCGCGAATCGCTCGGACGTTCCCTTTAGCCACCGCCGGAAACAGAGCCAGGTGCATGACTTCCGGATAGTCTGCAGGTACGGCATCGCCGTCCCAAAGAGAACGCCAGACGGGCTCAAGACTTGGCACGGTGAGTAAGTGACCTTGGTCCTCTAGCCACTCCAGGATCGCAAAGTCTCCCGTCATGGCGGCTACGTCTAGCGCGTTTACGTTGAACATTGGCGCGACCATTCCAGGGTCGAGACCGTGCTCGACCAAAACTCTGACGGTCGGCAGCTTGCGACCTCTCCAGATGGCATGGTGAATTGCCACGGAATCCGTCTGTTTTTGGCCATGTCGGAGCACTAACTCGGTGCAGATCGGGTGGTCAAAGTCCAGCGATCGCGCGAGGACATTCTTCCCTTCTGGATCTCCCCCGGCTTCGAGAAGTAAGCGAAGACATTCTCCATCGGCGAACTCGGTGGAATGATAAAGGGCTTCCGGATCGGTCGGTTCTGCTCCGCGATCGAGCAGGAGCTTGGTGAGTTCAGGGAAGTTGTTGTGCCCGGCGGATCCGTAGAGGGCGGTTTCTTCCAGCTCATCGCCCTGCCAGTAAGCGTTCGCGTCGGCTCCGGCATCCAGACACTTCTGGGCCAGCGCCAGCAATCCCGCTCGATTCTGCGCTCGGGAGGCGTACTTGGAGAACGCGATGTACAGCAGCGGGACCCGATCTAGCGGGGGTAACGGCGCAAGAAGGTCCTGGACTTCCTCGCCGAGCATCAGTCGGACGGCGGGTTGGTTGCGCAAGCTTGGCTCTCTAATGAGCCACTGATCGGCTTGTTCGAGTCGACCATCTGTAGCGGCCTTTACAAATTGCTCCAAAGCGGAGTTTTCTAGGCTGGCTTTCATGGCGGGCCAGCTATCGAAGCCGTATTCCCTCGCAATGACGAGTTGAGCCTGGTGTAGCGCGAACTCGGTGACTTCGGGGAAGAAGGCTTGGAGCCTTTGGGTCGCGCTGGAGTCGTTTGCTCGATGCGCGTTGAGCAGATCGGAGGCTTGCGCCTTCAGGTGTTCAAGGTTGGCTTGATTCGGTAATGAGTTGGACATATGACCTCGGTGCGTGATTTCGGCGGTCTGCGAGCCGACTTGCACGAAGGTGCTGTCTCTTTTACTCAATTTAACTCAGGAGGGATCATCCCTTTCCGCAGACCCGGAGGCGACCTGATCGCCGAGGAAATTCTATCACAGATGGTTGACCTTTTTCGATCTTCTTTCGCTAGGAGATATGGAACAGTTTCTTCAGCGGATCGCCGGCATTTGGCAACCGCACGTCGGGCAGCGTGAATTTCTCCTTGCCGACGCAAAGACTCGTGCCCTGGCTTGTGGGCGAAGGTGGGGCAAAACGGAGGCTTGCGCGGTGGATGTCCTGCACCGAATTCTCCGGTCACCGCCGAGCCGGCAGCTGATGGTCGCACCAACCCTGGAGCAAGCGAAGATTCTGTTTCGACGGGTTTGCCGATTGCTCGATGATTACCAGCGGAAAGTCACCAAAGACATCACGAAGTACCGACCCAAGAACACGCCGTTTCCGGTGCTTGAGTTCGAAGGGCACGTGGTTACCGCGCGGTCGGGCCATGCGCCAGACAGTTTGCGGGGCGACGAAGCGGATCACGTGATCGTTGATGAGGCGGCCTTTGTGCCGGAGACGCTGGTGACCGAGGTGTTGACGCCGATGCTCTCGACGACCGACGGGTACCTGACTTGCATCAGCACGCCGAACGGGTTCAACTGGTTCTGGCGACTTTTCGACCGCGGCGAGAGAGGCGAGGACGGAATTTGGTCTCGACGATCGCCAAGCTCGGAGAACCCCAGGGTTTCTCGTCACTTTCTGGCGGCAAAGAAGAACGAGTCTTCGCCGCGAAGTTTTGAAGTCGAGTACGAGGCGGTGTTTCGCGAGGCGGCGGGGGCGGTTTTTACGCAGGAGAGCATCGACGATGCCCGTTGTTACGAGTGGCCAAGCTCATTCCCCGGACCGATCACGATTGGCGTGGACTGGGCGAAGACGAAGGACTTCACCGCGGTCGCGATCGTTTCGGGCACAAGGGACGAATGTTGGCTGGTCGGCCTAGAGCGCTTTCACGGTCCGCACTTTCAGGACATTTGTGCGCAAGTAGTCGAAGTCATTCGGCAGTACCCCGGAGCGCGCATATTTCAGGACAGCACCGGGCTTGGCGTCATTGCGGCCGAGCTTTTGCGAAGTCAGCTGCCCCGCTTTTCGATCACCGACATCACCTTTACCTCCGGCGGAAAGGAGGAGATGGTTTGCGCTTTGGCGCGGCTGCTGGGCAACAAGCTGCTCCGAATGCAGCCAAACCCGGTCCTAGAACGCGAACTCGCGAGTTATGTTTCCTCCGAAACCTCGGCGGGCAATATCCGCTACGGCGCCAAAGGGTCGGAGCACGACGACCTCGTGACCGCAGTGATGCTCGCGGCGCGCCACCTCCCTTCCCGACTCAGCGGCTGCATCCGCCTTGCTCCAAAGATCCAATTTTCCTATGCTTAACTGGCTTAAAAATCTCATTTCGAAATCGTCATCGCCCGCCGAAGTCGCGGCTCAACTCACTTTGAGCGACCGAAGGATCGCAAAGATGCCGGGCTTACCGAGCACCTTGGTTTATGACCAAATGGAATTGGACTCGATGGTGCAAACCGCTTTACAAGTCAAAAAGTTGGGAGTTCTGGCCGCTCCGGCAGAACTGGTGCCGGCGAACGATTCGGTCCGCGCGGCCCGGATTCTGGAGTTTGTTCAGCGGGCTTTTGAGCGGATGGAAGGCAGCGTGGAGCAGGTTCTTTATGCGGCGATGGATGCGTTCGCCAAAGGCTGGAGCGTGCAGGAGTTGGTGTTCTCCATGGATGCAGAAGGGATTTGGCTCGACGCGGTTCGCCCCAAGAACGCGAGCTTGTTTGGCCTCAACATGGATTCTTTCGGTCGATTGGACGGATTGCACCTTCAGTTTCCGGGCGAGCCAGAGCAAGACTTGCCCAAAGAGAAGTTTGTGATCTACCGGTACCGAACGTCGCCGGCAATGCCGAAAGGCCGGTCGGACTTGGAAGCGGCGCGCACGCACTGGCAGGCGAAGCGGGGTCTGATTGAAGGTTGGCGCGTGCATTTGGAGCGGTTCGCTTCGCCCACGATGCTGGGGCGATTTGACCGGACCGTCTCGGCGGACGAAACGGATTCCCTGTTTCGGAGCCTTTCTCAACTGGCAAATTCGGGAGCGATGGTGTTTCCGAAGGAGTTCGAGGTGTCGGCGATTAGCGGCGATACGACCGCTTCGACCGGCTTCATCGACGCCATCGACTTCCACAACCGCGAGATTGCGCGTTGCATCCTCGGCCAAACGTTGACAACGGACGAAGGCCGAAGGGTGGGATCGCTGGCCCTGGGAAAGGTGCACTTGCAGGTGATGCTGCTGCAGATGGCGTCGCTTCGCAAGGAGCTGGCGGACGCGGTGGTGACGGAGCAGGTTATACGTCCGCTGGTCGAACTGAACTTTGGACCGGGAGATATTCCCCGCTATCGGTTCTCCGAAACGCAGCTTGATGCCTTTGCGTTAGGGGCATTGTAAGCCGCTTGCTGGGGTGAATTTAGGTTCAACTTCTGATAAAGCACGTAACGGAGAGCCGTGACTAGGAATCTGCACAGAAAAGCCTACATCACCCCTGCAAATTTGTTCGAGGCGCGCCGATCATCACGGTGGTTCCCAGGGCAATGGCCTGGGTCCGGTGAGTTATGAAGAGACCAGTTCTTTTAGTGTTGTTAAGCGTCGTTTCGTCGGCGGCAATGGCTGCCCCAGAGATTCTTGCTGAAGGCAAATTGAAGTTCGGCGGAAAGAAGTACGAGCAAGCGGTTGTTACTTACGACTTCGAGCTTGATGATTCGGGAGTCGGTAACAATCCCGGCCTGGAAGTTTGGGCCGACCAGACGCTGACCAAGCGATTGATCTCTAGCAAAGATGACAACGCCAAGTGGAACTACTCCCCTGAGGCTGCCTTCTTTGAAGATGGCGAACTCGTCGTGCTTGGCCTGCGAGACACCGTTGACGGAACCGTCAGCCAAGGTCGAGTTTGGCGATCGGATCGAGGAGCCTTCCTAAAGCAAACGCCCGCCCAGTTTGGCTACCTCAACGATACGACGACTCCTGGCATCTTCCAAGCTGGCCTGTTCAAGGTCGAAAAGAGATGCAAGCGATATTCGGCTTACGTTGAGCACAACCAGAACGATGACTACTCGCAGACTGGCCCGTACCCGAGCCTGACGGTGCGCGAAGAAGTCACCGGCGCGGTGCTGTTTGAAGCCCGAGACGACAACGCGACTTGGGATTACAGCGTGTTCATCGCGTTTGCCTTCGAAGGCAAGCTGTACATGACCGGAGCCCGACGCGACAACGTCACCGGCCAGTTCTTCCCTCGCATCTGGACGACGGAAGGCGCAGTCGGCAGCCGACTGCGACAGCGAAAGAACGGCCTCTGATTCTCGGACGCCTGCGGTTGAACGGTCTATGCGTACTCGGTACAATAGACCGTTCGCCGGCGTAGCTCAGTGGTAGAGCAGCTGTTTTGTAAACAGCGGGTCGCGGGTTCAAGTCCTGTCGCCGGCTCCAGATTTTGGGTGTGTATTTAGCGATCACCTCTTAGGTTCCAACCGTCTAAACGCAGATGAGAAGTTCAGTTGCGATCCGCAAGATAGACCGAGATCGGCTCAACGCGGCTATTTTTGACCGAACCGTTAAGGTTCCCGGGAAACTCGTGCTTCGATCCGAGTCAGCCGAGTCCTTCATCACCCAGGCCGGTTACTCTGCTCACTTCAATCTCCTAGCCAAGGAAATTTTGACTGCGTTCCCAAGCGCGTCTGTACTTGCCCTAATGGAGCGTTCAGATGACGAGCAAGTCACGGTTGAAATTCGGTTCGAAAAGGCTGGACACGATCGAACGGATGAGGTAGCGGACTTTCTGGACGCCAATCCTAACTTGGACGGCGACTACTACCGCCTTGTCGTAGCGTAGTGGTTAGTTCTCGGGACTTCCTTTCCCACGCCCAGACCCTTGTCCTTGCAGCATCGACGCAGAGCAATCTAGGCGCTGCCGAACTGTGCGAAAGACGGGCCATCTCTGCCGCCTATTACGCCGTCTTTCACGCCGCGCGTCGGTATCGCGCGCAAAGTCTGGCGCAGTCCGGAGAATCCCAGCACGAGATCCTGTTCAACGTGGGGCATGACGTGCTTTGGCGATGGGCGAAAGATGCTGGGGTCAAAACGCGGATATTGATCACATGCAATACCTTGCGCTCAGCCCGAAACAAGGCGGACTACGAGATACAGTTACCTGTCCAAGACGATCCCGCGCGCTGCCTCGAACGGGCCACATCCATTGTTCAAGATTTTGAGGCGCTGGAAGCGGCACTGACAGCCGAAAAGTCTTGACGTACTGGGATTCCACGCCTTTACCAACCTCAAGATTCGGTCTAGCTCACCAATGATTCTAACGGTGATTGCTTCACCGTTGGGAATTCACTATGTCTGTCTATTCCGAATACCGTTGGAGGCTCTTGCTCCTCCCCGCCATCCTGGTCGCGCTGGTGGTCTTGGCGCATAACCTTTTCAGCGATCTTGGGCTGATTCGATTCGTGCTCAAGCTCTTCGCGATTCCGGTTTATCTGGGATTCCGGTTCGTCAAAGCGCCAAAAGGAGCCGTCGGCGAGCGGAATCGGTTTGATGCTTACGATCTGCTCATGCTCGGAACATTGACGGCCGGAGTGGCCGCGTATGCGCAGTCCACCGCCTTTCTGCCGAGTACGGAAGTCGTGGCGTTAACCGTCATTTCAATCTTCAGCCTTGCCGCGGGCGCGTGGCTTTGGAGTGGGGTTCGGAAGCCGGTGGCCGAAGTGAGCTCCGGCCAGTAGCGCTAGGCGATTAGCTTCCGTACAACGTTCCCATGAACGTCCGTCAGCCGGAAATCTCGGCCCTGATATCGGTAGGTCAGGCAGGTGTGGTCTAGGCCCATTTGGTGCAGGATGGTGGAGTGGAGGTCGTGGACGGGGTCTTCGGTGATGTTGTAGCCGAGTTCGTCGGTCGCGCCGAGCGAGATTCCGGGCTTGATTCCGCCGCCGGCGGCCAGCGTTACAACGGGATGCCTAATCGCCCGCCGTACCATCTGACCGTCGCCACAACGGCGCGATGTTTTCCTTGTTCCAGGCAGCGAACGAGGCTTGAAGCTCCTTCAACTTTTGCGGCTCCTTTTCAGAAAGATTGTTCGCCTCGGCGATGTCTGATTTCAGATTGAAGAGTTCCACTCGTCCTCGGCTTGAGACCATCTTCCAATCCCCGCTTCGAACGGCATACTGTGCGCCCATCCGCCAAAAAATTGATCTCGGCGATTTCGCGGACTGACTCCCTTGTAGGGCCGGCACGAGGCTTCGGCCATCCAGTTTAGATTTCCGGTCTTCCTTAGAGACTCCGGCGATCTCGAGCACGGTCGGAAAGATGTCGAGGCTGAAGCATGGATCTTGGACGATCGTGCCAGGCTTGACCTTGCCTTGCCACTGAACCATGAAGGGCACGCGAATTCCGCCTTCGTACATCTGCCCCTTAACGCCGCGCAACGGCTTGTTGCTCGATGTGGTTTGTTGGGTTGGCCCTCCGTTATCACTGAGGAAGAAGATAACGGTGTTCTTCTCGAGTCCCTTATTCTTGATCGCGTTCAGGACTTTTCCGACTGCGGCGTCCAGGCCCGCCTGCATTCCAGCAAAGGTTTTTCTGGTTCCGGTGAGTTCAGCGAAAGGATCGGTGTACTTCGCGGGAGCTTCCATCGGCGCATGGACCGCATTGAAAGGGACGTAGAGAAAGAAGGGCTTCTGGCTGTTCTGTTCTATGAATGCCACTGCTTCTCGGGCAAAAGCGTCCGTCAGATATTCGGTTTCGGTCACTTCCTTCGTCCCGCGGAGGAGAGAGTCGGTTCGTCGACTTGGGAAGTAACTTCTGGCTCCGCTGAGAAATCCGTAGAACTCGTCAAATCCGCGGGCCGCGGGCTGAACTTCCGGCTTGTAGCCGAGATGCCACTTGCCGAACATCCCCGTGCGGTAGCCGTTCTTCTTGAGAACTTCGGCGATGGTCGTCTCGGCAATTGGCAGGCCAAACTTGTCGTTTGCCTGACGCTCCGGGCCGGGATTGTGCTCGAAGCCAAACCGCTGCTGGTAGCGGCCCGTCATCAATCCTGCACGGGTGGGAGCGCAGATTGGGCAGGAAACATATCCGTCCGTCATCTTCGCGCCATTCTTGGCGATGGAATCGATGTTGGGCGTAGGGATTTCCTTTTCGCCATAGGCTCCGAGCGAACCATAGCCGAGATCGTCCGCTAGGATGAGGACGATATTTGGCCGTGCATCGACGGATGGAGTAAAGAAGAGCGCGGCAATGGTAAGGGCGATCATCGCCGGAATGCTCCACCAAAAAGCCGCTTAACCTCATCGAGTGAAACCTTGCCGTCCTCATCGGCGTCTCCGGCCCTGATCCGGTTCCACAGTACACCGGCCTCATCCTCTGTCAGGAACCCGTCGCTGTTTCGGTCTAGGCGCTTGAAGGTTGCCTCAATCTGCGCGCCTCCGCCGCCCCCGACTCCGGGACCACGCCGGATTCCACCACCCCCTTCACCCGGCTTTTCGCCCGGAATGATGTACTCGATGTAGCCTAGATGCATCTCGTTAAACGTCTGCGCGCCCCAGCGGACAGTCTTTGTGGGATCGGGGTTCGCGGAGTTCTTGTCACTGTTGTCAAACCATGCGGAGAACTTCAATGTGTCGCCGGACTTGACAGCGAGAGGCGATTGGAGCACGTAGTTGAGCTGCCAATTGAAGTCATACCGAGGCACGTCCAGAAGCTTGGTTGTCTTACCGCCAGTTGTCAACTCGTATCGGGCTGCTCTCGCCCGTACATGCATGTGGGGAAGAAAAGAAAGCAATTGGACATCTGTGGGAACCCTAAGCTGCGCATCCACTTGGAAGTTGGGATCTCCAGGAGGGATCGCGAACCTGAGATTAGCAATGCTCGCGGTGTGGACTTCGCTCTTCGGGGGTCCTTTGGCGAAGACAAAACCAATCTTGGTTTGATCCTTAGTCGCTGTGCCATAGGGCGTGTAGTGAATCTGGAACCTAAGGATTGCTCCCTTTGGAATCCGTTTCGCAAGACCCGTGGGGTAAGTCAGCGCACTGTTGCCGGGAACGTAGATTCCGAAGAATCCGCTGAGTTCATCCCGAGCGTCGGCATCGGCCACTCTTTGAAGCCGACCCTGGCTCGCATTTGCAGACGATCGAGCGAAGACCAAGACGTGGTGAACGGCCCTTCTGTCGCCTGGGATGACCTCAATCTTGTCTACCCATTTGTCTTCCGTGAAGTTGGTCGGCACGTTGATATTGGCGTAAGGCATCACGCCGCTTTCCTTTATCGTCACCGGCTCCGGCAACTGGAAGGTCGCGTCCGGTTTGCCAATCGTCCAGCCAGAGACGTATGAGTTTGGTACGGGCGCGTCTTTCGGGTCGCCCTTCGGCGTTCCTCCCGCGATCCAAGCCTTCAGTGCAGCCTTTTCCGCGTCAGGCAAAGACATGTCGTTGCGCCATGGGCCGCCCTGCTTGGCGAACCAGGGCGGCATGATGCCTTCATCCACGACGAATTCGAGCATCTTCGCCCGCGACTTCACTGCCTCATATCCGTCCAGCGAGAACGGAGCGACTCCGCCAGGGCGGTGGCAAGGCATGCAGCTTCGCTGTACAATATGCTGGATTTTGCCGTGGAAGCTCGGGACGGAATCGTTCCGTGCGACTTTCTTGCCGTTCAAGAGACAACCTGGGGCCGAGGTCGCGCTTACCTTCACCGCCTTCCCTGCTAGAACGGCATCAAGCGCATTCGCCAAGTAGCGATTCTTCGGTTTTGGTAGCGCGGCGCCGATTGCATACTGATCATCAATCGCGCCTCGGTACACGAGCTTGCCGTTCCTGTCCAAAACGAAAGTCTCAGTTGTCGTCTTGGCTCCGAGTTCTTGAGTCCACGTTCCCTTGGGATCGTGGACGTAGGGGCCATCAAGCTTCAACCGCTTGATGAGTTGGTTCATCTCACCCGCGGATTCACTTGTTGTGGGGTTGAGGTAGATGAACTTCACGCCCCGTTTGATGTAACTGTCCTCGAGCGCGGCAAGAGTGGGACCGTACTTCTGACAGAGGGGACAGGTGACACTCGAAAGAGCGATGACAGTTGCCTTAGCCCCTTTCCACGGCACAGCAACTTTGTTGCCAGCAAGATCAACTCCTTGCATTGTTGACACCGTTTTGCCAAGGCCGGACGATGCTGATGAAGTTTGGACGGCTGCCTTTGCGGGTAGCTGAGACTGAAGGCAAGATGCCCCAACCAGCGTAAGCATTGCCGCAAAAAGCCAGAGGAACTTCATAGGGCCACTACCGGGGATGATTTGCTTGTCTTCATGTTGATGTCTAGGAATTGACTGGCTGAGACTGATTTGATCGACGTCCTCTGCCTGTTGGGCAGAACGACTTCGATGTCAACTTTGTTCACCTTGCCAAGCCCGAAATGTGCTTCAAGCGCACCCGAAGACTTGTAGGAATGATCGGAGTGAATCCAACGCGTTCCGAGAATTTTGTTCGTTCCAGGCTCCCGGACGGTCACCTTTGCCCCAATCAGCTCCGCCTGATTGACTTCCGAGAAACGCAGTCTCAGCCAATTGTTTTCTTTGGCTCCATTCGCGCCCGTGTTCACAAAAACCTTCGATTGATACCTCTCAGCGGCGGCGGCTCCACCCGTATTATCGGGATCTGCGGCTATAACTAAATCAAGAAGTCCATCGTTGTTCAAGTCAGCCATTTCTCCGGCGATGCTGGTGAAGTCGATTCCGCTTGTTGACATGGGCTGGGGTTCAAACTTGCCCATTTTGTTGAAGTACAAAACGGCATGGGCAATCAGCCCTTGCGCACCTTCGCGGCGATCGAGCACGACGAGGTCGATCCAACCGTCGTTGTTCACGTCGCCGAAGATCGTGTCGGCGTAATAGGGTCGCCAGTCCAGCGGATTTACGCGCGGGAGTCCACTTGTCTGGGCAAACACTCCAGTAGCAGGGCGGTTAACAAGTGCAGCGGGAAGTATCAGCCCAAAGTGAGGAAGCCACCGGCGATAGGTCCAGTTTAGTGATTCGAGCCCAATCGCATCTGTCTGCTCGGAGAACTTGAAGCCACCCTCATTGCGCCAAAACCTTCCCCCGACGTACTCGGTACGAGGCGACCAACTGGAATCGCTAGGACCGACCGCCAAGATGTCCTGGTCACCATCATTGTCAATGTCGGCGGTCGTCACGTACGGCAAACCAGGAGCTTTGCCGTATTCGATCTCGAATCGCCGCGCGGTTTGATTCCACTTTAGCTTTCCCTCATTGGCAAAGCCGTTTTCGGTAACTTTCTCAAACTTGAATGCCCCCTGTTCCAGCATGTTTTTCCAGTTAAAGTTGCCCTGACGATATTCCCCAGGTGAGTACGGCAGCTTAGGGTCTCGAATATCAATATGGAAGTCTTGGAGAACATCAAGATCGCCATCATCGTCCAGATCACGCAGGGTCACATCCGGTCCCGCTTTGTCTCGCTTGGAATCGTGATAAAAGCCGCCGAAGTCTGGGATCAGATCAGTCCCTCCAATGTCTTCGAACTTGCCATCCGTAAATTTCGGACCATTTGGTCTGAAGATATACATTCGACTGTGAGGCACCCCTCCCATCGCGTTTCCGATGTTGTCGCAGCCGATGGCAACATCCAACCAACCGTCTTTGTTGACGTCGCCGATGCTGGACTGGCGGTTGTAGCCCATTTCATTCCGAATGCCTGCAGCATCGCTGACATCGACGAACTTATCCCAAGCCCCGTCGGATAGGTATAGCGAGTTTCCAAGTGGCTCTGAGTTCTGGACCGGTCGGTTAGCTGAGGACGCGGAACTGCGGGTGACGAACAGATCAAGGAAGCCGTCCTTGTTGAAGTCGCCAAAGTTCGGAATCTGGCCCGCCTGCCGTTCGCCAAACCGAACTTGTTTCTGATTCTTGATCGTTATCTTGTGCTCACGATAGGACATCGGCCCGGTACCGATCAGCACATAGATCCTAGTCTCATTGAGCTTCATAAACTCGGGCCCGAATTCAACCGTGCTTCGGAGGACAGGCTGCTGACAAAGAACCATATCCTTGAGGCCGTCTTTGTTGAGGTCAACTAGAGCGAAGCCATTCGTTCCCGCCACGACATCGGTAAGGCCGAGAACCTCTACTCGTGCAAAGGCCGCTTCAAGGCTGGGCGTGGTCAACGAAGAAAGCACCAACGCCCAAGGGAAACACATAGTCGTGGAGACGGACTCATCACCGCAAAGTTCAGTTTCCGGAAATGAGGATCTCTCGGTTAGACTCTCATTTCGTGAGACACCCTGAGACGACTATAGGAAGTTTCTCAACCCATTTTTCTTGAGTCCTTAGGAGATCAGCTTCTTCACGACGTTCCCGTGAACATCCGTGAGCCGAAAGTCTCGGCCCTGGTATCGGTAGGTCAGGCGGGTGTGGTTTAGGCCCATTTGGTGCAGGATGGTGGCGTGGAGGTCGTGGACGTGGACGGGGTCTTCGGTGATGTTGTAGCCGAGTTCGTCGGTCGCGCCGAGCGAGATTCCGGGCTTGATTCCGCCGCCGGCGGCCCAGATGGTGAAGGCGCGTGGGTGGTGGTCTCGGCCTTTGAAGGGCGATCCGCCACGGCCTTCGTTCATTGGCGTTCGGCCGAATTCGCCGCCCCAAATGACTAAGGTCTCGTCCAAAAGTCCGTTTCGTTTCAAGTCCATCACCAGAGCGGCGGCGGCCTGATCAACTTCCTTACACAGCTTTGGCAAGCGCGTCATGATGTCGTCGCCGGGGCCGGTGCCGTGGTTGTCCCAGCCTCGGTGGTAAAGCTGCACAAAGCGAACTCCGCGCTCCACGAGTCGCCGAGCGAGGATGCAGTTGTTGGCGAAGGATCGCTTTCCGGGTTCTGCACCGTACAACTCGATCGTCTCGGGCGTTTCTTTCGAAAGATCGGCGAGTTCCGGGACGCTCGTTTGCATTCGGAAGGCGAGCTCGTACTGGGCGATTCTCGACTCGATTTCGGGGTCAAGAACCTGCTGGAACTTCAGCCGATTCAGGTCGCGGACGGCATCCAGCATTTCTCGCCGCGTCCCGCGATCCATGCCTTTCGGGTCCTGCAAGAACAAAACGGGATCGCCTTCCGAACGGAACTCGACCCCCTGGTAGGAGGTCGGCAAGAAGCCGCTGCCGTAGCAAGCCTTGCCACCATCCGGGTTGTTTTCTCCGCTGAGCAGGACCACAAAGCCGGGCAGGTCTTCTCGCTCGGAGCCGAGGCCGTAGGTGAGCCAGCTACCGAGGCTCGGTCGGCCCGGGAGTTGGAAGCCGGTGTTCATGAACAACTGCGCCGGAGCGTGGTTGAACTGGTCGGTGACCATACTGCGGATCACCGCGACGTCATCCGCAATGCCATCGAAGTGCGGCATCAGCTCGCTCACCCACTGACCCGACTTCCCTGCTTGGCGGAACTTGTATGGCGAGCCAAGGAGCTTGGGCTTGCCCCGGATGAAGGCGAATCGCTCGCCGTTCAAAAGGTCGTCCGGGCACTCTTGGCCATCGAACTTGGTCAACGTCGGCTTTGGATCGAAGAGTTCGAACTGCGAAGGCGCGCCAGCCATGAAGAGGTAAATGACGCTCTTAGCCTTCGGAGCGAAGTGCGGAGGCTTTACCGCCATCGGGTCGGTCCGCTTTTGCTGCGCGCCAAAGGCGTTGCCGCCGAGCATGCTGGCAAGGGCGAGGCCACCGACCCCGTATCCGGTTTCGCGGAGCAACGTGCGGCGGGTGATCTCGCGCAGGGCGATTTGGTTTTGTTCGTCTTTGTAGTTCATCCCGGGTTACTCCTTAGTGATCGTCTCGTCGAGGTTCAGCAGCGCCATGGCGGCTAGATCCAGCGAGTTTTTGCGTTTCTTGGCAAGGGCGAGGAGGCGATTGAGTTCGGCCGCGGTCGGTCGGCGTCCGGTACAAAGTCGGAAGCCGTACTTGAGGCGGCTCGAAAGGTCCGGCCCACCTTCGCGGTTCATTCGCTTGCTCAAAGCTTCGGCGGCTTCGATGACCGTGGCGTCGTTCATCATTGCCAGCGCCTGAAGGGGCGTGTTGGTCTGGCTTCGCCGAACGGTGCACTCTTCGCGGCTTGGAGCATCGAAGGCGGCAAAGTTCGGATAAGGCGAGGTCCGCTTGATGAAGGTGTAAATGCCGCGTCGGTACGCGTCTTCGCCCTGGCTCGGAATCCATCGCTCCCCGCTATAAGGACTGTTCCACACTCCCGCAGGTTGGCTTGGGAAAACGCTCGGTCCGCCGACCTTCCGGCTCAGCAATCCAGAAGCGGAGAGCACGGAGTCGCGGATCAACTCGGCTTCGAGTCGAACGCGCGGGCCCCTCGCCAGCCATTCGTTTTTGGGGTCCTTGGCCAAAGCCGCTTGGGACACCGTGCTCGATTGCCGATAGGTGCTGCTGAGGACGATCTTTCGGTGGAGCGCCTTCTGGTTCCAGCCGGAGTTCACGAACTCGTTTGCGAGCCAGTCGAGGAGTTCTGGGTGCGTGGGCGGCGAGCCTTGCGTGCCGAAGTCCTCAACGGTTTCCACGATGCCACGTCCGAAGTACTGCTGCCAGACGCGGTTGACGAACACGCGAGCGGTGAGCGGATTGTCTTTTCGCACGAGCCATTTGGCAAAACTCAAACGATCGGCGCGCTCGCCGGGGCGGAGCTTGGGAAGTTGACCCGGAACGCCGGCCGGGACTTTTTCTTTGCGGCCCATGAATTCGCCCCGGGTCAGCAGCCATGCGGTGAGCGGTTCCGTGGTCGGTTTTTCGCGAACGATCAAAGCGGTTGAATCTTCAATCTCTTGGTCGAGTGCTCTCTTCTTGCGCTGAATGGCTCGTAGCTTTTGGCTTTGTTTCACCAAGGCTGGATGGGAACCCAAAATCTCGTCCTCGCTCGGCTTCTTCGGTAAAGCCGCCCAAAGCGCGGTCGGCTGACTTGAAGAAGTCACGCGTAACTTGCCCAACCGGTGGTTGGGCCACTCGGCACTTCCGAACCGCAGGACCAACTTTCTTTCCCCGGTGGTGGGCAGTCCTTCAAACCGGAAGCCAGCCACCAGTGGTTTGCCGATACCGTTGTAAGCGGCCAAACCGGTTTCTAGATTTCCGTCGCTGACATCGGAAATGCTGTAGCCAGCCTGAATGATGCTCGAGGCAGCGGCCACGGGAGGATAGATCGTTCCTTCGACTTCGACGAAGACTTCTCCAAGAATAAAGTTGCCGCTCGATCCGGTCCCGGGTCCGTTGGCAGGTAAGGATGGATCTGGTTCGGCATGCACAAACAGCGTTGGGTTCGGCGCTCGATTGCCAAC
>CAMAPH010000024.1:0-41032 GCA_945859975.1 Chthonomonas calidirosea | reverse complement strand
AGAACGTCTTAAAATTTGATTCCCCCGTTTTCCCTTCTACCGGGCTACACTAGTTCCGCGCATGGCGATGAAGCAGGCGGAAGAAAAGGAGATCACGTCGTCCCCATCTATCTCCGGGTACGAGGCTGGCTTCAGCCCTTTTCGTATTCGCGCGGTCATTCTGGGATTCCTGCTGTGCATTCCCGTCACCTACGCCTGTACAAATCAGAGCGTCTCCGGCTTCTTTAGCCTCATGACCGCGCCGATCTCGGCGCTCCTCTTTTGCCTGATCGCCAACATCGTTCTTCGGAAAGTCAGCCCGAAACTCGCGCTTTCCCAAAGCGATCTCATCATCATCTTTTGCATCACGGCTTGCGCCGGTGCTATCGCAGGCGAATGGACCGAGTTTGGCCACGCCGCCACCTACAACTACCCCTACAACAGTAAGTGGAGCGACGGCTACAAAAATATCCTGTCCAAAAACGTTCCTGACGCCTTAGTGATCAAAGACTTCGACGAAGTCAAGGACATTCAGGGTGGCGGGAAGGACATGGGCTACGTCTTCTCGAGGCTCGGGACTTACCTTCCGCGCTGGGCAACTTGGGGCGGACTCATATGCACCCTCTGTTTTGCCATGCTGTGCCTCAACAGCCTCATGCGGACCGCGTGGTGCGAGCGCGAGCGCCTCACGTTCCCCCTGATCCAATTGCCGATCGCAATGTGCGAGAAAGGCGGGGCAGGCGGCATGTGGAAAAGCAAGTACATGTGGATCGCGTTCGCGGTGATGTTCGGCATCGACATGCTGAACGGGCTGAACTATCTCTATCCCAGCCTGCCCGCCATCCCGGTCAAGACGCTTTTCTTCATTGACCAAACGTTCAAAGAACCGCCGCTCAGCAACATCGGAGACTTTCGAATCTCGATCTATCCGTTCATGTCGGCAATCGGCTTGTTCATTCCGAGCGACCTTCTCATCAGCATCGTCGCCTTCTTCTTGCTCAGGAAAGCCACCCACGTTGCGCTGGCCGCAAACGGCATTCCGCAAAGTACGTTTTCCGGTACCGGTCTACTTCCTGGACCACCGTACTTCGATGAGCAAACGTGGGGAGCAGTCATTGCTATGTTCCTGGGTGCGCTCTGGGTCAGCCGCGAGTACCTTCGAGACGTCTGGTCCGACATCAAAACTGGTAGCCGCTCGGCAGACGGCGGAGTCACCCACCGATGGGCATTCATCGGCCTAATCGGCAGTTTCGTGGTGCTCGTTGGATACGGCGTCTGGGGCAACCTGCCGATCCCGTACATGATCTTCTACATCGCGCTGTTCTTGGTCTTCTCGGTGGTCCTCACGAGAATTCGCGCGCAGCTCGGCCCGCCGACCCACGAGTTTGCCTTCTTCGGTTCAAACAGCATCATGCATCGGTTCATGGGAACCAAGTGGATTTCGGATGGCCAAGCGGCCTACGTTTCCCAAGTCTTCATGGTGATGAACCGCATCTATCGAAACCACCCGATGCCGTATCAGCTGGAATCGATGAAGCTGGGAATGGGCGAGCGATTGAACCAGAAAAAGATGTTCCTCGCGATCGCCGCCGCAACCGTGGTTGGCTACTTCCTCGCGCAATTCTTCCTGCAGGTGAAGGTCTATCGAACCGGCGCGATCGGCTGGACGGAAGCGCTGCCGTACATGGAGAACATCCTGCGGGACCGAAAGGGACCGGACATAACGGGCATTGTCATGACCATCGCCGGCTTTGCGATCGTCATGATCCTCGATGCTATCCGGTTCAAGTTCCCCAGCTTCCCACTGCACCCTGCGGGCTACGTCCTCTCGATGAATTACGGGGTGGATTACTACTGGTTCGGGATGCTCGTGGCCCTACTGATCAAAAACTTTGTGCAACGGTACTACGGCCTAAACGGGTACGACAAACTGAGGCAGGTGGCATTCGGAATTCTCATCGGAGAATATGCCGCCGAAACGATCTGGATGACGATGGCGTTGATTACAAAGCAGAGCACGTACACCATCTCGTTCAATGACCGTAGCCTCGGTGGACAATGATCGAAAAGCCCTCGGACTCTCCCGCCCCAACCGAAAATCCGCCAATAACGAAAGTCCAAAGTCGAAATCCCCTCGGCTGGATCGTGTTGGCTGTTCTGTTTTCGCTGGCCATCCTCAATTCGCTGCAAACTTACCTATCGCCAAACAAAGCTGAAGCGCCGAAGCCAAGCCTTCGCCAAGACACGATGCAGATCGAGATGATTGTCTCGATGCAGCGGCTAGTCGGAGACTCGGCAATGCTTCGGGAGAGCAACAAGGCCACCTGGACCACACTTGCCGAACGAACGGTAAAACTTCAAAAGACAGAACCTGAAGCAGCAAAAATTACCGCAGTCCTCAAGCGCGAAGCCGGGGAAAAGCTGGCAAAGGCTGACCTCGCCGCCCTTGCAAAAGCCGATAACGGCGATGTTTGGACCAAAGTTGTCTCGGCTGAAAAGCCATCGCTCGCTGAAGCAAAAGAGCTTGCCAACCGCATCACTGCCACGGACTTCATCTCCACCCTGGCCAAAGTTCAAGTGCGAGAAAGAGGTGGCGACAAGGAAGCCCGCGGACAGCTGATCTCTACAAAGAAAGGAGTCACGGCGATCCTCGTCGGAGCGGTGATTGGCTTCATTCTCCTGACCGGAGGGATCTGTTGGGTCGCCTACTTGATTGCGAGGAAAGCGGGAGAGTTTGTTCCGAAAGGACTGCCGCTGCACACGACTGACGGCCCGACTCTCGATCGTATCGCACTCCTCGCGGCCGGGCTTTTACTGGGCTTCCTGATTCTCTCGTATGTCATTCCGAACGCTCTGCGCGGAATCTCTACCACTCTTGCATCAGCCGTCAGCGGTGCCGCAATGCTGGTTTGGACCGGGACCGCAATCAAGCTGAGCGGGTTCACCCTGGAAGAAATCGGAATTCATCGTAAGGACTTCGGAAAGAACATCCTTCTGGGGATCGGTGCATTCACGATGGAGCTACCGGTCGCTGGCCTGTTCGCGTTCCTTGGCACCCAGGTTCTGAGCTTCCTGCCCACGCCGTCTCACCCCGCATCAACCACCTTGATGGAAAATCAGTCGCCGGCGGTAGTGATGTCGCTACTCTTTTTTGGAGCGTTCGTCGCACCAATCTGGGAAGAAATCATGTTCCGTGGCCTGCTGTTTCCTGCCCTTACGGGAGTCACCCGTCGGATCGTTTTTTCTGGGTTTGCAAGCAGCTTCATCTTCGCGATGATTCACCCCCAAGGAATCCCGATTTGGTTCGCGCTGGCAACGGTCGGCGGGGCGAGTTGCATGCTTCTAAACCAGACCCGCAGCCTGGTGCCGAGCATCGTGATGCATGCCTGTCACAACTTCACGTTACTGTGTCTCACCGTCACGCTGTTCTCCTGAGGGTCGGTCGGCTTTGTCCGACCCACTCGGGTCCAGATGAGCGTCCAGATCACCACTTCGATGGAGCCGACGATCACCTTGAGGTCCTGAGTGACGTTGGGACTGAAGCTGAAGAATCCTTCAATGGGCGCAGCAATGAACATCAGCACGATGGAGGTTGAAAGCAGCACGAATGCATCCTTTCCAACCGCGCGCAGAGCTTCTCCGCGCGATCTTCGGCCTGGGTTGATCACCGCATAGCCCAGCCGCAATCCGGCGGCACCGGAGATCACGAGCCCGCTGATTTCGGGCACGCCGTGAGGAAATACCGAGGCCAGCAAGAATCCCAATTTACCGACGGAGGCCATTCCGCTCGCCAGCGTCCCCATTAGCGCCCCGTTGGTGAACAGCAAGTAGATCGAGCCAAGGCCAAGGGTCGCCGCCCCAATGCCGCCGGTCGCCAATGCGGCCCGGGGATTGTTACTTGCATAGAAGCCGGTCATCGCAATTCCTTCCGAGCCCGTTCGTTCCTGAAAAACGCCGGACTTCCAGGCCTCGAAAACGCTGTTCCATCCTTCAGGAACCAGGGGGTCCTGCAGTTCTGGAATTGCCGCGATGCCAAAGAACACGAGAATCGCGGTGCCGAAGAAAATGGATGCCGACGCCGCAATAAACGGCCAGCATCGCCGCACGGTTTGAGCCGATAGGTTAATGGCGTCAATAATCGCCGTCGCCAGGTTTCGGCGTGGGGCCCGGTAGAGCGTGCCATAGGCACGGCCCGCGAGGTCATTGAGGTACTCGATCAGTGCAGCGTTGTCTGATTGCGTTCGTGCAATCGAAAGGTCACGAGAAACTCGCTTGTAAACCCGAATAAATTCTCTTAACTCTTGCGAAGTAAGCGTTGTCGGGTTAAACTCCGCTTTGTCACAAAGTGCGGTTAGGCGAGCCCAGTCCGTTTCGCGCTTTGTGGCAAACAGTTCCTCATTCATGATTTCGCTTTCTCATTATAGGATCGGGAAACTCGCGCTGATGACGCTTTCGCTCGTCATCTGCGCTTCCGCGTTTGCCCAGGTCGAAATCTTGGACGGACGAGTTGAGAACGTTGCCGGAAAGCAGTTTGAACTCAGCACGCCAAAGGGCCGCATCAACGCGATGACGGATTCTAAGACCCGATTTTGGTTTGGACGCCAAAGCGTCGAGATGGAAAAGTTTCCGGTGGGAATCAACTTTTCTGCCCGAATCAAAGTTTCCGACGATTCGGCCACGGTGAAAGAAATCGCCGATACGGCGACCGCGGCATGGCTGACAAACATCCGCAAGACCGCCCAGCTTGGTACCGTTGTCAGCACAAACCTAAAAGGCATTACGGTCAAGTTTGCCGACAACACGACCTTCACCTATCGAGCAACCGAAAAGTCACAAGTCGTTTTGGATGGCAAAGAAGCGAAGCTCGAGAGCATCCAGCCCGGGCAAACCCTTTACTTCCACGCTCGCCTGCTTTCGAACTACGATACGTGGCTGAAGCTTGCCTCCGATGCCCCTCCGGCGATCAAACCGGAAACCACCAGGTCAACTTCAAAAGGCACCTCTGCTAGCCAGGATCGTTCGCCAATGGCGAGTTCTGGGGAAATCGAAGGCACGATTGTATTCTTCTATCCCAAGGCGCCGATCTTCGACATCGCAATCGATGGCCAACGCTATCACATCAACTACACGGCCAATACTCAGTTCATGGTCGATGGCAAAAAGGCCGGACCAAACGTGCTTGACCTTGATCTTGTTGTGCGCATAAAGTACCGACGGGACCGGTTCGGTAGAATCATGGCCAGTAAGATCTCGACGGACTAGGCGGCGGCTCGCGCTCCGCTCGGGTTCGACCTGTTACCAAAATAGTTTGTTGCCGTTCTATTTATTGTCCAACGCATGAGCGTGAATCCGAATCGGCCCGAGCCAGAAGACGGCATCCCGAGTTATCTCAACCGTCTCACCCAAGCTCCCCTTCTAACGCAGGAAGAGGAGGTTGCCCTTACGCGTGCGGTTCAGCAAGGTGATGCTCAAGCTAAGTCCCGACTGATTGAGTCCAACATGCGGCTCGTCATCAACATCGCGAAGGGGTACCGCAACCGCGCCATACCGCTAGAAGACCTGATCCAAGAAGGCGCTATCGGCCTCATGCAGGCCGCGGAACGGTTCGATCCGGATAAGGGATTTCGATTCTCGACCTACGCGACGCACTGGATTCGGCAGGCGATAGGTCGCGCGATTGATAACAAGTCGAAGGCAATTCGTCTTCCGGCCCACGTGAGCCAGTCGATCCGAAAAATTGAGCGCGTGAAATCGGAACTGGCCCGCGAGCTTGGACGCGAACCGACCTTGGAGCAGATCGCCGTCGTCATGGGGCTCACCCCGAAGAAGCTCCAGACCCTGATGCAATCCTCCCAAGATCTCCTTTCGTTGGATATGTCCATTGGAGATTCGGGCGGAATGACCCTTGCGGGCCTGATCCGGGACGACTCGGAATCTGACCCCGAAACCGTGGTGCTCGACAAAGAAGTTCTGGACGAGCTTCACCAAATACTTTCGGAGCTGAACGACCGGGAGCAGCGCGTCATGCGGATGCGATTCCAAGTCGGAGAACCCGACAGGGCCGCCCCAGACCCCGAAGAAGTCGCGAAGGAACTCAAGCTCTCGCGCGAGCGCGTACGCCAGATTGAAGTCCAGGCGATCAAAAAGCTCCGCGCCATTGCCCAGAAGCGCCGGTCGAAAGACGTGCTGGGCAATTGACCCAAAGTTTTGGTAGAGTACGGCGCATGAGGTGGTGCCGATGAGTCTGGTTGGCAAGGTCGGCCGCAATCGCCTCAAGTCACGCCTCGCAATGAGCTTGGTCTACGGCCTACTCATCCTCGGTGCGATTACCACGCTGTATCCGTTTCTGCTGATGGTCTCGACCGCGATCAAAGGATCGTTCGATCAAAACGGCACCGAGATCATTCCGCCGTATCTCGTGGACACCGGCGCTTTGCAGAAGAAGTACTTGGACGATAAGTACTCGGGCGATGCTGCCCTCATGACTTCAAACGGTATCGGCGAAAAGTCGGGGCCGGAACCCGTGGCAGCCTATGACCGATTTCTTCGCCAGCTTCCGCTCGACATGTGGATAGCCGGGTTTAAGACCGCGCCGAACCAGGTCACGAGCAAATTGCAGGTTCGGTATCAGAACTGGCTTCGGGAAAAGTACAGCAATAACATCGAAAAGCTGAACCTTTCGTACATCGAAGAGAACATCGCCTTCCAGACTGTCACTCCGCCGGCGGAGATGCTGGAGCGAAAGTCTTGGTTCCCGCCGGACACCCGCAAGTACAAGGAGTGGCGCGAGTTTAAGGCGACATTGCCGGCATCGTTTCGAATTCCAGTTCGGGAGCAGCGGATGTGGCAAGAGTTTGTGCGCGGAAAATTCCGCAATCAGTTCAGCGCCGTGCCGACTGAACTCACCGCCGGCGCCGACTCTTTTGAAAAGCTGCCCGTCATCCGGTTGCATCCTCTGATGACGGAGTTTCGAGAAAAGGCCCTTCCCGATCGGTATAAGAACGGCGCGGCCGAAGCACTTTGGACCAGAGAGTTTCCCGGACCGCTTCCGATTGCGGCCGCAGATCGAAATTTTGTTGAGTCGAACCAGATGGCGATTCGGCGCGGGTTCCTAACGCGAAACTTCGAGTACGTACTCGACTACATTCTGCTGAACGGTCGGACCGTTTGGAACACCGCGTTCTTCTGTCTGCTCGCAATCGCGACTCAGCTTATTGTCAATCCGCTCGCGGCGTATGCGCTGTCGCGCTATCCGGTGAAGCAGTCAGGGCAAATCCTGATCTTCTTGCTGGCGACCATGGCGTTCCCCGCGGAGGTCGCGATGATTCCTTCGTTCTTGTTGCTGAAAGATCTCGGGTTGCTCAACACCTTTGCCGCCCTGGTGCTGCCGACCGCCGCGAGCGGCTACATGATCTTTTTGCTCAAGGGGTTCTTCGACTCGCTGCCGCAGGAGCTCTTCGAGGCCGGACAGCTCGACGGCGCGAAGGAAACGATGATGATGGCAAGGATCGCGCTACCGCTGAGCAAGCCGGTGCTTGGCTATCTTGCCCTCATCGCCTTTATGAGTGCCTATAGCGCGTTCATTTACGCCTTCTTAATCGCGCAAGACCAGCAAATGTGGACGCTGATGGTTTGGATCTATCAGCTTCAGAACCTTGCGCCGAAGTCGGTGATGATGGCGGCACTCACGCTGGCCGCAGTGCCGACGCTTGTAGTGTTCCTCTTCGCCCAGAACGTGATCATGCGCGGTATCGTCCTTCCGGACGAGCGGTGAGCCGCAACAAAACGGTCCAAAAGCGGCGTCCTACAAACAGGGAGCGAAATGAACATTGCCATTCTAGGACGCGGAATCGTTGGAGAGACTTTAGGGTCAAGATGGGCGGGGGTTGGGCACACGGTGGTCTTTGGTAGCCGAAGCCCGGGGGCACCAGACGAGTTGTTCCATGCCGAAGCCGTCCGGTCCGCCGATGTGGTCGTGTTGGCATTACCGTGGGCAGCTATGTCTGCCGAATTTCTTGCCGAGCTGAACTTGGGCGAGCGCGTCGTGATTGATTGCACAAACCCGATTGCCGCCGACTTCTCGGGACTTGTTCCCGTCGAAGAAGGCTCTGGCGCGGAGCGGGTGGCCAAAGTCGGCCCAGACGCGAAAGTCGTAAAGGCGTTCAACACCATCGGGGTGAACATCATGGCGAACCCGGCTTTTGGCGCTACAAAGGCGACGCTCCTCATTGCCGGAGACGACGACGCAGCCAAAGCAACCGTCAAATCGTTGGCCGAGGAACTGGGCTTCCAGCCGGAAGACGCAGGCCCCCTTTCGATGAGCCGATATCTCGAAGCGCAGGCCTGGATTTGGATTAGCATGGCGATGAAGTTCGGTTACGGACGCGAAATTGCGTTCAACTTGCAGCGAAGATAGCTCCTGCGTGCCGGCAAGGGGTACCATGCTCTATTGCCGCAAGGCTCTCTGTGCCGAGGCGTAGATCGCCAAACGCACGAACCCCAAAGGGACCAACACACACAGCATGGCAAACCGCAAATACGAAGCTTTTTACATTGTTCGACCAGACCTCACTGATGCCGAAGTGCAGAAGATCGCCGACCGATTCAAGGACGTGGTCGAGCAGCAGGGTGGAGTCGTCGAATCGGCCGCGAAGTGGGACAAGCGAAAGCTTGCTTACGAAATCGATGGCCTGAAGGAAGGAAACTACATCCTCATGAACTTCGAAGCCGGCGCCGCCGTTCCAGCGGAGCTCAACCGACTCATGCGAATTAGCGACGACGTGATTCGACACCGCGTCTTCCTCGTTTAATCCAAACCGGATAAAGTAACAACATGATTAACCGCATCGTTTTGGTTGGTCGTCTCACCCGAGACCCAGAACTTCGAACCACCACCACCGGCAAGAATTTCGTGAACTTCTCGATTGCCGTGAACAAGCGAATCAAGCCGACCGGTGCCGATGAGCGCGATGCGGATTTCTTTAACGTTAAGGCTTGGAACCAGACTGCCGACTACGTGTCGAACTACCTCACCAAGGGCAGACTCGTGAGCGTTGACGGCCGAATGGAGTCGCGAAAGTACACCGATAAAGACGGCAACAACCGAGAAATTTGGGAAGTCGTCGCGGACAACGTGCACGGTCTAGACCGACCTCGCGACGATGCTCCTGGTGGCGGTGGCGCTCCTCAGAGCCGACCAGCGGGCGCGGCATCTAGCCGACCTGCCGAAGACGAATACGATCCGTTTGCCGACGAGTGATTACTCGGCGGCAGATTCAATTGCGCTGTCCGATTTCTTCCTGCGGAAGATTGTCTTTCCGTTCAGCGCAAAAATCAACATTACGATCGCAATGACCGTCGTCGCGGCGAGCACGCGCATCACGTTTTCAATCATCAGACTGCGCTTTCCCGTCACCGGGTCAATGTGAATGCAGCCGAAGAAAATTTCTTTAGTGGCTTCAGTGATCGTGCCGTCATTGGCCAGAGCAATCGCCTTCTCAAACCGCTCGACTTCGTAATTTGCGCCGAGTGAGTAGCTCGAGATTTTGCCGTCTGGCGTCAGCATCATGATCCCACTCGGGTGGCTGACCTCGTTCTTGTTCTCGTCGTAGGCAAATCGGAAACCCATGGCGTCGGTGACTTTCCGAATGTTCGGCATATCGCCCGTCAGAAGATGCCAGCTTTTCTTCGTGGAATCAAATTTGGAGTAGCTGCCAAGAATCGATTTCTTCTTGGCCCGGGCCAATTCCCAAGTTTCAGTCGGATTGATTCCAATCGCGACGACTTCCACATCGCGACCGACTTCGAGTTTCTTCGTGAGGTTGAGCGCAGCAACGACGCCCGTGAGTTCTAAGTAGCACGTTCGTTCGCAGCGATAAAAGATCGGCAAGAGCACAACCGGTCGCCCTGAGAAGATCTCTCGAACCGTCTTCACCTTCCCATCGTCATCGGTGAATCGCGCATCGAGGGGAATCTGCGCGCCCATCTTCTGGTCGACGCCGATTTCTTTCATCTTCGGACTGCGGAACGCTACGTCCGGGTCAACATCGGTGCCGGTTCCGTAGCCTTGTGCAAATCCCGCGCTCGCAAGCATTCCGGCCGCAAGACTCAAACCAAACCGAAAGCCGTGATGCTGAACCAACATCTTGAGTATACGTTCCGGCTCAGTCTGCGTTCGATCCTGTCCCAGCCCCAGCCTGAACATGGCGCGTAAACTTAGCCCCGGTATGGATCTCAACTTTTGGAAGCTCGAAAGCATCGGAAACGATTTTCCGCTCATCCATGCCGATGACTTCACGGGCGATCTCTCGGCCCTGGCCATCCAAGTCTGTGATCGACACTTCGGAATTGGCGGCGACGGACTCCTGACGTTGCAAAAGGTCAGCAACGGCGTGCTGAAAATGCGAATGTTCAATCCCGATGGTACGGAGGATTTTTGTGGCAACGGCCTACGCTGCGCCGCGCAGCATGCCGTTTTGGAAGGCTGGGTAAGCAGCCCATTTGTTCTCCAGCATCTGGACCGGACCGTGCCGGTGACGGTTGACAATGATCAGATCAAGACGGAGATTGGGTCTGCCTCCTACGATCCAAATCTCATTCCCGTTAACGCCACGGGCGAACCGTTCAAGGTCCATGTTTGGAGCGGAATGGATGGTGGAATGCCTCTCACTTTTCACGGCAGCGTCCTTACAACCGGCTCCACCCACACCGTCATTCCGACCGTATCGATCCCGGACGACGAGTCGTTCCGATCCGTAAGCGCGAAAATCGAAGTCGATCCGAAGTTCCCGGCGCGCACTTCGGTGATCTGGTCCAAGGAAGTCGCCCCGATGCACCTACAGATTCGAATCTGGGAGCGCGGCGTCGGCGAAACTCAGGGCTGCGGCACCGGCTCCTCCGCGGCGGCGGTGGATTACCTCCGGCGCAAAGGGCTCGGTGGCACCGTCCGCGTCGATAACCCCGGCGGAACCGTCGAGGTTGCAATGGAAACGTGGCACCACCCGATCACCATCGCCGGCACCGCGCGCCAGGTCTTCTCCGGAACGCTGAAGCTATAGCTTTCGCGCGATGACCATCATCTCGACTTCATCGAGACTGAGAGGCCGCTGCGCCCATGCGCCGGCGGTTCCGCCGTACACATTATCAACCGTGAAGCCCGCTTCGCTGACCATACGCGTTACCTCGGGCGGGATGAAGAGTCGCTCATAAACGGTGACCTGCCGGGTGCCTTCTGGCAATTCCCATTCATCCGTGTAAAAGGCGACCATCGTCGCCGGATCGAAGCGTCCTTCGCCAATGTGCTCGTCTTTCATCTGGCGGATCAAGTTGTAGCCATTGAGACAAGTCAGAACGAAAGGTGCATTCGGTTTGAGGTGCGCAGCGATTCGCTGGAAGATCGCCGAATCGTGCGCCGCGGCATCTTCCCCACGCTGAATCAGGCCAAGGCCACCCTCGCAGAGACACACGGCGTAATCAAACATGCCGTCCAACAGAAAGTTGGTCGCGTCGGCCTCAACAAACTCAATTTGTAAGTTCTCTGCCGCCGCCTTCTCTCGCGCCACTCGAAGCATTCCGGGGCTTAGGTCAACACCCGTGACCCGGTATCCGCGCCGAGCAAACTCTCGCGCGTGCCTTCCCGTTCCGCAGCCCACATCCAGAATCCGCGAGCCAGTCGGCACGGGATACAAGTTGAGCAAGAATTGAACCTCCTGGTCGGCAAAAGCAGCAAACGGGTTTTGCTCGTAATGCTCGGCATGGCCATCAAAGAAATCGCGCCAACTTTGCTGTGTCATGCCTATTCTGCTGTATATTGGATTCGTGAAATTGCCGACGTCTGTTTGTCGGAGGAGAGCGGAATGAAAACGTCAATTCGTAACATCATCTTTGCCGGAGCGTTGTTGCTCCCAGTCCTCAGTTTTGCACAAGGTTCGCCAGAGGCCGACGTGCTGCTTGTGAAGACCAAGCCTGGCGTGACCGGATCGCTGCTGGACGCGACCATCGGAGCGACCCTAAAGCGAGACCTTGGCTTTGGCGGATGGCGGGCGGTACGGCTCTCACGTTCGGTGAGTATTGCCACGGCAGAGCGATACTACAAGAGCAACCCCGGCGTGGTTGCGGTCGAACGAAACTACAATCATGAACTGCTGCGGGATGTCAACGACCCACGCAAGAATCAGTTGTACTGGATTCCGATCATCAAGGCCAACCAAGCTTGGGCCCTGACTACCGGCTCACCCAACGTAGTTGTCGCCATTGTTGACACCGGCGTTGACTACAACCACGAAGACCTGAAATCGAAGATCGTCCCCGGCGGAAAGGACATCAGCGATGGAGACGACGACCCGATGGATGCGGACGGCCACGGCACCCACTGCGCCGGCATCGCCGCTGCCGCAACCAACAACAACATCGGTGTTGCCTCGATTGGCTACAACGTCCGAATTCTCCCGGTCAAGGTTTTCCCGAAATCCTCGGATGACACGGTTGCCGCGGGCATCAAATATGCGGCGGACCAAGGCGCAAAGGTCATTTCGCTTTCGCTCGGCCGATTCGGCGAGAGCACACTCATGCAGGAAGCTGTCAATTACGCTACCGCCAAAGGCTCGCTTTGCGTGGCCGCCGCCGGTAACAATGGTCTTGACGTCACGGACATTGCGTTTGTGCCTTCGAACTTGGATAACGTTCTAAACGTTGCCTCAACCAACAGCTCGGACGTTCGATCAGGATTCTCGAACTACAGCTCAACCAAGGTAGATATCGCCGCGCCGGGCGAGGGCATTATGTCCACGCTTCCTGGCACCTACGGATTCGCGAGCGGAACCTCAATGGCATGCCCGATGGTTGCTGGGCTTGCGGCGCTCGTCAAGAGCTACGCGCCAACAGCTACGCCAAAGGAGCTTACGGACGTTCTCAAGCTGACGGCCGACAAAAAGCCGTTCGTCGAATCTGGACGGATTAACGCATACCGCGCCGTTGATTACTTCACGATCACGACACCTATTGCGTCTTCGCTGGTCAGCAAGGGCGTCCACCAAGGAACCGCCACTTCCGGGTCTGGAGCATTCATCAACGTTCGATCGGTCCTCATACCTGGCTACGGTCAAGCTGCTGGATTCACCGCGACCCACCGGTTGCCGGTCAATCCGCTCTCGCAGTTGAGGGACGTCAACCTTAGCACGACGTTTACGCCGGTCGCCTCCGGTACCGCCCAGCTGTTCCTCTGGAACTACCGAACCGGCAAGCACGAATTGGTGCTTAGCGGACCAGCTAGCCGAGGAAGCCTGGTTCTTAGTAGCGGAACCCTTCCGGCCCAGTACGTTCAAACTGGAACGCGCAATGTTGGCATCGTCGTGAGAATCGTGATCCCGAACGTTCGAGCCTCGAGCTTCGTGTTCAACGCGAACGCGCTCACCGGTCTCTTCAAGTACCGGCTCAATCCGTAAGGTTATAGCAACAAAAAGGGGCGCGGTCCTTACGGACCACGCCCCTTTTTCGTGAGTGACCTTATTCTGGCCAGCGGGAAAGTGGCGAGAACGTGCCCGCCATAGTGAGGTCGAGGAACTGCTTGCAGCCCATGTCGGGAGCAGGAATTCCGAGGTTCGCTGGCTTAACCGTCGTGGTGTCGGTAAGGCAGTAGAACTTACTCCAAATGTCGGCGCGCGATGGCATTCCAACGTAGCCGGCGCCCTTTGGCACCGCAGCTGGGTTGAAGGTGAAGCCCTGCATCTTGAACGACTTCGCGTGGCCATCGAGGAACGCAAAGTTGAACTGACCGCCGTGTCGCAGTCCGCTGTTCTTGGCTGGACCATCGTAGTGAGTGAGGATCGAACCGATCGCAGAGATCGTGTATCGGCGACCGTTGTAGGTGTCACCGAAAGCCGCGAGCTCGGCTGGGCTTTCGCTTGCCGTTGCGCTCACGCCCGGAAGGAAGCTGTTGCCGCCACCGGTGTTAACTTCTGCGCCAACCAAAGCGCCACCGGCCCAGATGCCGAAGCCCCAGTTGTAACCGTAGCCAAGGCAGCGATTCTGGTCTTTCGCTGCAGGAACGAAGTAGCCCGCAGGAGTGCTCGCGTTGTTGCAGCTCTGTGGCTGACCAGCCGGAACTTCCTTCGTCCAAACGGGCGAGAAGAAGATGTCCATGTTCTTGATGTAAGGCTGGAAGTGCTGGTAGATGTCAACACCCTGGCCGCCGATGATGTACGCGGTTGGCGTGGTGTCGTCATAGTCACCCATGTAAAGGTGCATGCCGGTTCCGATCTGCTTAACGTTGCTGAGTCCCTGGGACTTCTTGGCAGCATCTTTAGCCTGAGCGAAAACTGGGAACAAAATGGCGGCGAGAATGGCGATGATGGCGATGACCACCAAAAGTTCGATAAGGGTGAAAGCTTTTCGCATGCAGTTTCACTATAGGCAAGAATTGTTAAGAGAATGTAAATCACTTTCGATTTCTCCGCGAAACTAACCTTGGCCTAGCAGAATTTGCGCCTTTTTCCGCTCCCCACAGAATATCTGCCAATTCCCGGTCAGGGGCAGATTCTTCGCGGAAAGTGTGGAACAAGCGAGCCGAATCGGCCGCTCGGTACGCCGTCGCCGTATTCGCCCGGAAAGTCGCCTTCGCCGGAAGGATGGCCTTGTACGGTTCGCCATTCACGACCTTCGCCTCAAAGACATCGAGCGGCTTCGCCGTAAACATCAGCTGGTTTGCCGGCTTCATCCCCAGCAACCATTCAACCGTCCGCAAAGCGCTGTCGGTATTGAAGAATCGGCTCTCCACCTTTGCTCGCTGCACCTTCGGATGAATCACGAACGCGATGCTGCGGTGCCCTTCCACATGATCGTATCCACCCTGCGCATCGTCCTCCACGCACACGATCACCGTCTGATTCCAGAGCGGACCATTGCTCACCGTTTCGACCAATTGTCCCAACGCGTAGTCGTTGTCCGCAATCATCGCCGAGGGCGTCGGCGCCCCCGGAGTCGTGCCGTTTGTGTGGTTGTTCCCAAGCCGGAGCAGCATCAGGGGTGGCACCTTTTTCGCCTTGATTAACCGCGCGTAATCCGCCCGCCAGGCCGCAATCCGGCTCTTAAAACCCCGGAATTCCTTCCGATGTTTCGGATACGTGAGCCCGTACTTTTCCCAAGCATCGCTATCTGCGTAATCCAGGTCGTACATCCGGAAGTTTGGATCAACTCGGCCTGCAAAGGCCCGCATCGTTGGCTCGTTGTCATTGGAAATCGGCCGCCCCGCTCGATCGCGAAGGGGCACGCCGAGGGCGATGTACATGCCGTAATTCTTAAACTCGCGGTTCTGCCGAAGTGCGTTGTCCCAAATGTAGCCACCCGGCGGATCGTTCACGTTCCGCAAACCGTACGCATCGGCCGGCGTCCCATTGTTTTGTCCCTCGTAGTCGTACTCTCGTTTCCGGCCGCTGTACTCGTATTGCGCGTTGCGCTGAACGTATTCGCTCGTGATGCCGGCGGTGGACCAAGACCAGCCATCCGCGCTCATTTCGGCGTTAGCGTAAAAGTTATCGAAAAGCACAAACCGCTTCGCCAGCGCCCGCTGATTTGGAATCACGTCGTCACCGTAGAGGTGCAGCTCCTTCATCCCGAGCCCCTGCGGCAGATCGCCGAACATCTGGTCATAGGTTCGGTTCTCCTTCACGATATAAATCACGTGCTTGATCCCCGCCGGAACGGGCGGCAGTGTTGGAGGCGTTTTAACGTGGTTCAACTGCAGCGTGAGCTGCGTCATCGCCGCCAGAGTTTTCATCTGCGAGGCCCGAACCGTGTACGCCAGCCCGCGGAGCGACGCCCGAATTCCGGACCCAGAATCGCTATTCTCCATCCCGAGCTTCTTCATCATCGCCGGCGGCACGTTCGGATTCTTAAACCGATCCCCCTTCGCGCTCAGGATGTGCAAGCCGGACCTCGACGCCACGACGTCGGTGGGATACCAACCCGTCGGCACCATCCCCGTCATCTGGCGGGAGGCCCGATCAAAAACCCCCACGCAGTTCAAATCGCTCAACGCGACATACAGAGTTTTCTCGTCCGGCGAAAGCGAGCTCCCTAAAGGGTTGGTCCCCGGAAGCCCACGCAAGGCAACTGGCCGAGTGAGATAAGTCGCAACAATCTTGTTCGAGGTCGTATCAATCTCCGAAACCGTGTCGCTGTTTGAGTTGGTGACAAACAGCCGCGAGCCATCCCGATTCAAGTTCAAATACGTCGGCTGCTCGCCGGTCCGAATCACGTTGCGAATCGCCAATGTGTCCGGGTCAATCTCCAGAACGTGGCCCTCACGCTCGCTGGTGGCAAACAGTTTGGCCGGTCGCGTACCCGCCGCCGCAACATAGCGAACATCCAACGGGAAACCAGAAATCGGCATCGTCGCGACCGCCTTCGGGTTGCCGCGGCGGAACTTCACAATCGCTCCCTTCTGGTCACTCAGGGCAAACGTCTGGTTCCCGAGCACAAACACATCCTGCTGATCTGCCGATAGGGCCACCCCCGCGAAGAACTGCGGCATCAACGCCCCGATCAAAGGCCGCGGAGCCGAGTAAGTCTCGACCGGCCCCTCAAGTTGCCCCGTCTCCGAGACCCGGTACGCCGCAACACGATCCGAACCTCCGTGCGACGCCCAAAGCATCAACTTGCCGTCTGGTTGCTTCACAAACGCCAAACCGAAATACAGCCCGTCCTTGCCCGATTTCTTCCCCGGCGGCAATCCGTTGAACTTCAGCGCACCCGTGACGCGGCCAGTCGTGGTGTCGATGATCGAAAGCCGCTGATCAATCCCGGTGTTCGTGACCGCCATCCAGCGTCCACTCGGCGACAATTCCGCATTCACCGGAAAACCCCCAATCGGAACCGGAGACCCCATCGCCAAGATCAGGCGGCCGGTCGAGTTCGGTGTTTGTGCGGGAAGAGAAAGCAGCAGCGCCAGCATTGGATTAACTTAAAGTTAGCTGACGGGTGTTTGCGGAACGTTAAGAAGGCGAAATTGGCCATCCTGGCCCTTCGCCCGCCCATCCTTTGGCTGATACTAAACACGAACCAGCCCCCCAAAACGGTGCACTAAATGCGAATGCACATTCCGTCGAAGCCGGGTTCGATGCGATACTTGCCAAGTTCCCGCTCCAGATCGGAGTGGCGCGCAAGCCCCTTTGCGCTGTGGTGAGTCGTCACCACGCGGCTCTTATCGTGCAAAACCTTCGATTCGCGCAGGGCCTCAACCACCCCCGCGCAGGCCTCGATGTCCAAATGCCCTTCGTAGGTGCTCTTTCGCAACCCATCCGTGCACTCGATAACGAGAAGATCAAGGCGGTAATCCTGCAAAAATCCGAACGTCTCCTGCTTCCAAACGCCCGTGTCCGTCGCATACAAGAACGTCTTCCCTTCGTGTTGGAAGATCAGGTTCTGGGAATCCTCATCCTCTTTGTGCCTCGCCCGAATCGGAGTGATCGTGTAGTCCAGGTGGGTAAACGACTCGAAGCTGAAGGTCTGACGAACCTCGATCGGCCAGTCGGGGAATGCCTCGGGAAGGGCCGCAGAAATCCGATCGTTGCCATAAATGATGTACGGCATGAACAACTGGTCGGTAAACGGAAACAGCGTGTACTGAATCTCGCGCCGGGCAAAGTGATCATCGTGCCCGTGAGTAAAAATCAGGGCCGTCCAATCCGCTGCCCGAAGCTTATCTCGCTGCATTTGGTGCAACGAATCTGGCGGAAGATCAATTTTGATGTGTCCATCAAGCAGCGCCGACGACCGCGTGCGAACATCCTTGCCGCCATAGCGACGTGCGTACCGCGAGATCTCGTCGTCACCGTAAAAAGTTGGAATTCCATCTGCGGCGCCGGTGCCAAGCAGTCGGATTTCCATCAGCGCGCAAAATCTCCATACCCAAACATCGCCGCACCGGAGAATGGCGCAGGATCAAGGCTCAAGCATCGGCTCGGCAAACGAAGACCGTTTTGCGCCAAACCGCTCAGCATTTCGGCAGAAATCGGTGCGAAGTCTAATGTCGGCATCGGAACCCGAGATGGTGGAGCGTAAAAGCGAGTCACCGGATTCCCCCAAACTCGGGAAACCAGCAGCTCGTGCCCTATCCAAATTCCAAAATCCTTTAGCATTTCGATCTCCGGACCGTCATCTTCGGTCACGTGTTCCTCCACCCGAATGGGACTAAGCACAAAGGCCCTACCATCCGCCACACGGAAGCCCACATCGCCAACGGCAAGCGGTTCAGACGTTCTCGGCGACAGAGTCCCCATTCTTCGCGCGCTCGCCAAAAAGTCCTTCGACTCAATAGTAGGCAACCCGACCGACCACGGATGGAGCTTTTGACCCACGAACGACCCGAGCGCAACCAGCGCGAAGTGCTCGGGCGCATTCTCCTCTAGGTTCGAACGCTGCCGACGAAAATTAAGCGCAGCCTCATATTCCTCCACCGCTCCAACAATGAAAGCATCCGAAATTTCCGGCAATTCCGCATCGACCCGGAAAACATTGGCCTCGCCGAAGTTCCCGATCAACTCGCCCGAAATCCCGTTTAGCCAAGTATCGAACTGATCGTCTTGCGTCAACGCCATGATCGGTTCGAGCTGCGTGCGCGTCGCCTCCAACAATCGCAGCCGATCCTCTCGCCGGTTAACGTCCGTCAAGACCATCGGCGTCAAATCGTCAAGCCGCACCAGGGCCAGGAGATAGCGGCACGTGCCGTAATCCAACACAAACGCGCGCTCTCGACCCGTTCCGAGAATCGCGGTGCGTCGCCAGTCTGCCAATTGCGCCGCCGATCGAGCGTAGCGAATGAACTTGCTTCGGTCATCTGCCTGGCCCTCTGGGCTCGAAAGCCGGCCAATGTTCACGGAGGTGGTCAGTTGCGGAAAGGGGAAGGCAGAATGTGGCCCCAGAAATCCGTCGGAGACGCTTGCGTCGGCCTGACGACGCAAGGCACGCCATGGACGAAGCTGAATCATTCTTTTGACTTTACCGGGATTAACGCTTGCCTAACCCATCGCCGGTAGACTTTTGTAACTTGGGTGAGGAAGCACGCGTGACAGTCGTATACGCAGGGGTGGAAAAGTGGCGGAAAATCTCAGACCGCATCGACGCCCGGATGTCGGAACTTTTACCGCCAGAGTCAGAAGTCCCCGGCCCGCTGCATGCCGCGATGCGCTATGCCGCGCTGTCGCCCGGCAAACGAGTGCGCCCCATGCTCTGCCTCGCCTTCGCCACGGCCTGTGGAGCCGATGAGAAAGTGGCCCAAGATGCCGCGTGCGCCATCGAAATGGTCCACGCCTTCTCACTCATCCACGACGACCTTCCGGCGATCGACAACGACGACCTGCGCCGCGGACGCCCAACGTGCCACAAACAATTCACCGAAGCCATCGCCATCCTTGCCGGCGACGCCCTCTTTGCCCTTTCCGGTGAGATCATGCTTTCCACCGGAAACGTGGAAGCCTGCAAAATCCTCGCCGCCGCCGTGCGCAGACTTGTTCAAGGCGAAATGCTGGACGTCTTGAGCGAAGGGCAGGAGATCAATCCGGAGACCCTACGGTTCATTCACGTGAACAAGACCGGTGCCCTGATCGCCGCAAGTTGTGCGATCGGTGCCTTGCTCGCGGATGCTCCAACGGAACTCGTCGCAAAGGCGACCGAGTACGGCGAGGCGATCGGACTCGCTTTCCAAATCGCCGACGACATCCTCAACGTCGAAGGCGACCCGAGCCAGACCGGCAAATCGGTGGGCTCCGATGCCGAGCGAAAGAAGGCAACCTATCCGGCTCTCTATGGCCTCGACGATGCGAAAGCCAAGGCGAGAGAGCTGGCCGCCCAGGCCGAAGGCTGCCTCACCGTCTTCCCCGGCAATGTTGAACCCCTCCGAGCCCTCGCTCGCTTCAGCATTGAGCGACTTCACTAGCAATTCCTGACGCTTTTTGGCCTCGCACGGCGTCCTTGGCATATCCGGGGGCAATGAAGCCTTATTGGTTTTTGAGTAGCGATGCGACCAGAAAATCTATTTGAGAGTCAAGCAACGATCAAAGTAATCGGCGTGGGTGGCGCCGGTTCGAACGCCGTCAACCGCATGATTGCCGAAGGCGTTGAAGGCGTGCAGTTCGTCACCATGAACACGGACGCCCAAGCTCTGAGCCAGAGCCGCGCCGATTTGAAGCTGCAACTGGGCGATGAGCTCACCCGCGGCCTTGGCGCTGGTGGCGATCCTCAGATCGGCGAGCGAGCCGCCCTGGAGAGCGAGCGCGACATCGAAGCCATCCTCGATGGCAGCGACATGGTCTTCATCACCGCCGGAATGGGCGGCGGAACCGGCACCGGCGCGGCCCCTGTGGTCGCCGAAATGGCCCGCAAGCTCGGGATCCTCACCGTTGGCGTTGTCACCAAGCCGTTCATCTTTGAAGGCCCACGGCGACGACGACTTGCCGAAGAAGGCGCTGCAAAACTCCAGAGCCAGGTCGACACCCTCATCACCGTTCCAAACGACCGACTTCTCAGGGTGGTCGATAAGCGCACGACGATGCAGCAGGCTTTCGCCGCCGCCGATGACGTGCTGCGACAGGGCGTCCAGGGCATCTCCGACATCATCCTCTTCCCCGGCATCATCAATGTCGACTTCGCCGACGTCCGCAGCGTGATGAGTAACGCGGGAATCGCCCTCATGGGCCTTGGTCGAGGCATTGGCGAGCAGCGCGCCAAGATGGCCGCCCAGGCCGCCGCGACGTCCCCGTTGCTGGAAACCAGCATCGAAGGCGCAAAGCGACTGTTGGTCAACATCTCCGCCGGTCCCGACTTCAGCATCGGCGAAGCCCACGAGGCCATGGAGTACATCCTCCAGTTCACCGATTCGGAAGACGCCGACATCATCATGGGTCACGTGCTGCGAGATAACGCCGAAGGCGAGGTCCAAGTGACCTTGCTTGCCGCCGGAATGGGCACCAGCTCCGCCGGTACGGTTCGCACTTCGCGAGATCGAGAGATTTTCTACGATGCCGGCAGCGAGCCAACCGCCGCCCCGGTAACCGCAATGTCGCCGCGAATCGATCTCGACGAGATCGACCTCGACATCCCAACCTTCCTCCGCCGCCAACGCGGCGGCTCGGCCTAAATTTAGCCCTGCACGAAAACCGACGCTAGATCGGGAACACGTAACTGGTCCAACGCTTGCCTCGCCAAATGGCGGGGCATTTTTTGTTTTGGGGGTACTGAGCAATTCCACTAGCGAAACCCGCTAAGCTTGAACAAATTCTTAAAAAAGTAATGGAATTGTGAATCATGAACGAAATAATCTGTCCCCACTGTTCAAAAGCATTCAAAATCGATGACGCGGGCTATGCCGAAATTATTCGCCAAGTTCGCAACAGTGAGTTTGCTCACGAACTTCATGAGCGCTTGGAGCAAGTCGAACGTGAAAAGCAGTTGGCCATATCCTTGAAGGAGGCTGAGGTCACAATGGCCTTGAGCCACGAAATTTCAACAAAGGAGGCCGAAATTGAGCGCCTTAAGGCCGAACTAGGAGCTACCGAAGTCGCCAAGGAGCTAGCACTAAACCAGGCTCTCAGCACGATTGAGAGGGAGCGAGATTCGCTTAGAGAGGAGCTCAACGCCACCAAGGCAGGTAAAGACGCGGCAATCGAACTATTAGAAGCAAAATTAAGGCAACAGTCTCAGTTGGCGATTGTCGCCAAAGATTCTGAACTGGCAGAACTTAAGTCTCAGTTGGAAAAGGCGGCAGTGGAGCGCCAGCTTGCTCTGAACGAAGCCGTGGGTGCAGTAGAAAAGGAGCGAGATGACTATAGGAGCAGGTTGGGCCATGCCGAGGTAGAGCGACAGTTGTCTGAAAAGAGCTTGAAAGAACTGTATGAGACTCAAATTAAGGATCGAGATGAGGCCATCGAGCGACTGCGAGATCTGAAAGCGAAACTTTCTACCAAGATGGTCGGGGAGACTTTGGAGCAGCATTGTGACACTGAGTTCAATCGCATTCGAGCCACCGCCTTTCCACGCGCCTACTTTGAGAAAGATAATGATGCGAGGGGCGGTAGCAAAGGGGACTTTGTTTTTCGCGATTTTGAAGTTGATGGCACAGAGGTCGTTTCCATCATGTTCGAAATGAAGAACGCTAATGACGGTACGGCCTCCAAGCAGCGCAACGAGGACTTTTTGAAAGAGCTCGACAAGGACAGGAACGACAAGAATTGCGAGTACGCGATTCTAGTTTCGCTTTTAGAGCCAGATAGTGAACTGTATAACACTGGCATAGTCGATGTTTCTCATCGGTTCCCGAAGACCTACGTGATAAGACCTCAGTTCTTTATTCCAATGATCACACTTCTCAGGAACGCTGCTATGGGTGCAGCTCAGTACAAGGCGGAGCTGTCTCTGATTAAGGCCCAGAATGTTGACGTGACCAACTTCGAGCGAGATCTTGAAGCGTTCAAGTCTGCGTTTGGCAGAAACTACGACTTGGCGTCACGTCGATTCAACACGGCAATTGAGGAGATTGACAAGTCGATTGACCACCTTCAGAAAACACGGGAAGCACTTATAGGAGCAGATCGAAATTTGCGCCTTGCAAACGACAAGGCTCAGGAAGTCACAGTAAAGAAGCTCGTCAGAAACAATCCGACTATGGCTTCGAAATTCGAGGAAGCTGCTCAGAAACCCACTTTACTTCTCGGGGAAACTGCCGAAAGTGACGTGAGCAGCGACGACTAACATCGCTGCAAGCGGAGAGAACTCAAAAAGTGTAGCCTGGTCATCAGATGAGAACGAGGTGCAATTTTTGCTGTTAATCTACGGTAATACTAGTTGCTGTTTAATTGCGACACACCTCGGCCACACCTGAAACGCGTTTACTGCTTATCGGTCTCGACCAGCCGAATTCGGACGTCTCTCCACCTTCCACCAACCCTGATCGAGGCACGATTTGTGAAGTCAAAGACATTTGCAGAGCGGTAGCTAACAATAATTTCCTTATCTGTTACCGTCAACCGGGGCGGGTTTTTATCGTCAAGACTGACGACTTTGCTGAACGTACCGTACGAATGCCATTTGATGTCTGGCTTGCTCGTGATCTTGAGCACATAGACAAATCCGTCCGTGGCGTAGGTTTCTCGCAGGAAGAAGGCGACTTCGAAGTCTTTCTTGACGACTTTCGTCTCCGGAAGAATTGACTCCGGCAAAGGTTGCATGCAACCAGCGATGCCGATGCAGCAGCCCACCGCCACAAACCCGACCATGCCCCGGCATCTCTGCATAGCAAAATTGCAACAGCACTTCTGTTCAATCAAGCGCTTCTCGAGAATTCCTCCACTCTTATCGTCGGAGTGCGAGGCAGACGAAAATCGAGGAGCTGATTGCCACGCCAATCCAAGCGTAATAGGGTGCCCGGCGAACCTGATATAGCTTGCTCAAGTACATCAGGAGCTTCAGCGCTCGCAACGTAAAGCCGGCACCGAGAGTCCAAATCACCGCGGCGACAATCGAGAGATATCGCGGTCCCTCGGGCGACATCCCAAGCTCGATACCCGCGACGCAGAGCACAATGCTCACCCCAATCGCGATCTTAAACTGATCGTCCAGCCACGCTCTCGCCATCAGCCGCCGACACCAGAGTTCATCGCCCGTCTGACACGAAATGCGGCGATGATAAAAGTCACCGCGCCCAGAAGCGTGAGATGGACCGCATAAGGCTTGGCGATAGAAAAAAGCACCGGCGTGAATACGAACCAGCTTGCGATCGCAAGATGCACCGCCATCTCGGAAAGATGCTCGCGCTTCTTAGTCCCTCGTCGCAACTTGAGCGCCACGGCACCCACCCAAAGCGCAGAAACCAACATTACGGTTCCAATCACCTGCAAAACAGAGCTATTCAATCCGACCTTCGAGATTCGCGGTGACTGTTGTATGCATGTGCCCGGCACATCCAAACGCAGGCCACTTTTGAAAACATTACCCTCGCAGAAAACGTTGGTTTACTTTTCTAGTCCCAGTAACCTATTAAGCGAGAGCCACGGATCTTCCCGGTTTCAAACAAACCCGAACTTCCGAACAAATCCGAACCAACCCGAACCCAAAGCGAAGCCAAAAGCCGTTAATTAATTAATCCGCTTAGGGGGGAACGTTAATTAATTACGGCCCGGACACGAAAGAACGCCCCTCCGAACCGAAGTCCGGAGGGGCGAATGGGAACGTCAGTTACCGCGTGGGGCCTGTCGTTCGAACTTGAACTCTTTGCCGAGCATCGAAGCCCACTTCTTCTTCTGGTTGCTGGAAAGGATGGCGAGCACTTTCGCGTCGACTTCCTTTCGCATGGCTTCCATGCGCTCCGGATCCATTCCCGGACCACCCTGCCCGCCGGGTCCACCAGGACCGCGCTGCCCGCCAGGGCCGCCTTGGCCACCAGGACCTCCCGGTCCGCCGAAGCCACCCTGGCCACCAGGTCCGCCCTGTGGAGGAGGACCACCGAAGCCGCCCTGTCCGCCAGTACCTCCAGGTCCGCCTTGGCCGCCGCGACCACCCTGAGGTCGGGTGAGCTCACGAATCTGCTCGCGCTGATCGTCGCTCAGGTCGAGCTTCTTCGCGATGTCGTCTCGGTTCATGGCGCGAGTGCCTTCCAACTGAAGCGCGAGTTCGCTGTACCGGGAGTACTGCTTGTCGTTCAGGATTTCCTTAACCTTGGCATCCTGCTGGGCCCGCATCTGGTCGTTCATTCCGCCCGGTCCACCGGGACCGCCAGGACCTCGCTGACCTCCAGGTCCGCCCTGTCCACGCTGTCCGCCCTGCCCACCAGGACCTCCCTGCGGAGGACCACCGAAGCCACCCTGTCCGCCTCCGCCAGGTCCACCCTGTGGAGGTCCGCCGAAGCCGCCGCCGGGGCCACCCTGTCCGCCGGGGCCACCAGGACCGCGACCGAAGGCCGCTCGAACCTGCTCGATCTGGGCTTCCGAAAGCTTCAGTTCTTTCTGAACATCGCTGCGCATCAAAATGCCGGGTCCGCCCTGCATCATGCCGCCGCGCATTCCAGGTCCGCCCTGGCCGCCAGGTCCGCCTTGACCAAAGCCACCGCGTCGCTGTCCGCCTTGGCCCTGCTGAGGTCCGCCGTCCGGGAACCCTTGCGCCATCGATGCCGCGCAAACGGCCATCAGGGCAGTAACGACGATTAGATCTCGAAACTTGAGGTTTTTCATGTGTCTCTCATGAATCAGTCTAGGGGGCACTTGTGAGGAATTTATTGGCTTTGGGAAGCTTTACGATAAATCGCGATCCGCGCCCCAATTCGCTTTCCGCCGAGGCCGTTCCACCGTGCGCCGAAACGATGGTTTGCACAATCGACAAGCCCAAACCAGCATGAGTTGAACCTGAGCGGGCCTCATCCGCCCGATAAAACCGTTCGAAGAGGTGCGGCAAGTCCTTTTCGGAAATTCCGGGACCAAGGTCCCGAACCGAAAACTCGACTTCATCGCCAACCTCACAAACCGCCAACTCCACCCGAGCGGATTCGGGCGAGTACCGCAACGCGTTGTCCAATAGGTTGGAGAGCACCCGCGCCATCGCGTCGATATCGCAGTCCAGCGAAATCGCCTCCTCCGGCAAAACGCAATCCACCCGGTCGGTCGCGCTCAGCGGCAATCGCTCCAGGGCCGCAATCACCACCGTCGGCACATCGGTCGCCACGACCTTCAGCCAACTCCGGCCCGAATCCGCCCGGCTCAGCACCAAAAGCTGATCCACCAATCGCGTCATCGATTCCGCCGATTGCCCGCAAACCCGCAGCGCCTCCCGCAACTGCTCCGGCTCCGTTCCCGGCTCCGAAGCCGCCAGCCGGATCCGCGTCAAGGGAGTCCGCAACTCATGTGAAGCGTCAGCGGTAAAGCGCCGCTGCCGATCGAAGGCGTCCTCCAGTCGATCCAGCACCTCGTTGAATTGGCTTCCCAGCCCCGCCAATTCGTCTTGCCCCCGAATCGGAAGCCGCCCGCTCAGGTTCCGCCCCGAAATCTGCCCCGCCGCATCCGCCATCTCCTGCACCGGCCGCAATCCGCGGGTCGCAATCAACCAAGCCCCAAGCCCGGCGATTAGGCAAGCAATCGGCACAAAAAGCGCCACCGTCGTCGCCTGCGATCGTTCCCAAAACTCAAAGTCCCGCAGCCCCCGCGCCACCTGAACCGCCGCCGGATTCCCCTGCAGGTCCTTAAACGGAATCGACAGCACCCGCACCGATGTTCCGTCGACCTGCACAACCCGAACGTCCTCCCGACCATTCACCGCAACCTTCGCGCCATCCGCCGAAATCGCCGCTACCTTTCCGTCCGGAAACTCCGCAAACCCATCCGCCTTGACCACTTGACCATCGCGATAAAAACGAATAGGATCGGCCGAAAGCCGGGCCAAGTTGCCCTGGCGCCCACCCGGCGGTCCCCCGAATCCTCCCGGCCCATCTGGCCCGTCTGGCCCCGGACCTCGCCCCATTCCAAACCCAGGCCCACCCGGCCCCCCAGGCCCTTGTCCGGGACCCTGCCCCGGACCTTGGCCCTGCCGACCCGGCGGGCGCAAAAACCGCCCCGCCGAACCCCGCATATCCCGGTCAATGTCCCCCCGCAACCGCTCCCGCTGCGTGAAGTAAAGCGCCGACGTGAACCCAATCAAGCTCACGCCCAAAATCCCCGCCGTCCAAAGCGTCAGCCGAAGCCGAAACGACCCCTGAATCACCCGGCGTCTCCGGTGCTACGGAGCGAATAACCCAGCCCATGCATCGTGTGAATCAGCCGCGCCTGCTCGCCCGCATCCACCTTCTTTCGCAGCGAAGCAATGTGAAAGTTAATCGTGTTCTCGTTCCGATCCTCGTCCTGCCAAAGCGCGTCCATCAGCAAAGCCCGAGTCACGATTCGCCCTTCGTTCTTTGCAAGTATTTCCAGCAAGACATATTCTTTTTTGGTCAGTTTCAATTCCTGTCCCGCCCGCTTGGCAACATGCGCCTGTGTGTCCAGTTCAAGGTCGGCCACCCGCAAAATCCCCGTCCGCTGCACCCAGTCCCGCCGTACCAAAGCCCGAACTCGCGCGGTCAATTCCCGCACGTCAAACGGCTTCACCAGGTAGTCATCCGCGCCGGCATCCAGCCCCTGCACCCGCTCATCAATGGTGTCTCTCGCGGTCAGCATCAGAACCGGCGTTCGATCGCGCTTGGACCGAAGGTACTGGCAAAACTCGAGGCCATTCATCTTCGGCATCATCACGTCGAGCACGACCAATCCAAAGCTCGCCTGCCCAGCAAACGCCTTTGCCTCTTCGCCGTTGTAAGCAATCTGCGTCGTGTAACCCTCGCTTTCCAGCGTGGCCGCGATTCTGCTCGCGATAACTGGATCATCTTCCACAACCAGAATTCGCATTGTTGTTACGGTACCGACGAAAGATGAGATTTATGTGAGGAGCATCATGCGAAATAGGTGGTCCGAACTCGCAATTTTACGTGTGTCGGGCAACTTTCTGGGTTCGCGATTGCGTAAGATGACCTTGGGGATGCGGGGGCACAAAGTCATAGGGGCAGAAACAAATCACGGTAACGTGGTTCGCGCTATGCGTTTGCCGTTTACGTTACTCCTGACCAGCCTCGCCGGAATGGCTTTTTCCCAGGCACAGGAAGCCAGTCCCCTGACCAAACTCACCCTGGACGACGTCGTTCGGCTCACCAAAGAGAGAAACGGAACCATACGCGCTGCCTTTGCAGATCTCGATGCCGCGAAGGCACGGAGTCAGGCGTCCTACAGTGCATTCCTCCCAACCGTCACCCCGGGATTTCGGTACCAATACCTACGGCAGGAAACGGCCAGCGCACAGTTTGGTAGCCGGACCTTCGTTTTTGACCAGAAGCAGTCACAAATAGACGGAAACTGGACTTTCCTCGATTCCGGTCAACGAGACGCGGCTTTCCGACTCGCCAAGCGCAACGCGGATGCGACGCAATTCACCTTGTCGCAGACGGTCCGGCAGACTTTGTTCAACGTTCAGCAGCAATACTACGAGACGCTGCGAGCTCAAGAGCTTCTGAAGGTAACGGATTCGCAGGTGATCCGAGCAAACGCGATTCTGGAGCAGACCAAGAAGCGGGTTGAAGTCGGCGACGCCGCCCGAAAGGACATCCTTCAGGCCAGTGCCGATGCATTGAACGCGCAGGTCAATACGATTGCCGCACGAAACCGGGTTGCTAACAACGGCGCAACACTAAAGGCTTCAGTCGGAATCGATCAGTTTGAACCGCTCCCAACCCTGGTTGCCGCCGATTCAGAGCCACAGCTCGAAAAGCCTTCGGACCTCGAGGGCTTGTTCAAATCGGCGATGGATATTCGCCCGGATCTTCGTGCACAGCGAAAGCGTCTCGAAGCCCAAAAGTTCGCCCTTAAGCAGTCGCTGATCAACGCCGGCGTGGCCTTCAACCTGGATGGCGGATACACCTATCAGTTTTCACCCAACCAAGGTGCCAACCAATCGCTCAACCTCACGCTGAGCTATCCCCTTTTCGATGGCGGATTCCGACGCGCCAACGTTCGGCAGGACCGAGCGACTTTGGAATCGAACGTTCAAACGTTAACCCAAGCTGAACGAACCGCAAGGGCAGAAATTGAAAGCGCCTACACGACGCTTGAGCAAAACGTCGACCGACTGGCCGCGGCAAAAGCCGCCGTAGAAGCTGCCCGCGTCAACTACGCCGCCGCGCTTGGTGCACAGCAGGCTGGAGCCAGCGACCTCATTGAAGTTTTGACCGCTCAAGTTTCTTTGGTCACCGCAGAGAGCAACTACATCGAGGCAGTTTATGACTCTCTGATTAGTGACCTTAGGCTGAAACTTGTGACGGGCAAGCCCCTTCCCGGCGAATAGTCCATGAAAAAGACGATCCTTATCATCGTAGGCATAGTCGCGCTCGGCGCTGGAGGCTGGTACTACACCACCCAAAACCAGACCCAAGTTGCAGAGGTCGAGTACCGATATGCCGCGGTGGAGAAAGGAACGTTGCGTCGCTCGATCTCCGCAAGCGGACAAGTTGTGGCCCTTACGGCAGTCGACGTGAAGTCGAAAGCCGGAGGCAATGTCGTCAAGCTCGCGGTCGAAGAAGGCTCGATCGTGAAGCAAGGCGACTTGATAGCGATCATCGATCCTGAGGACACCAAAGCGGTCTATGACCAGGCGAGCGCCGATTTGGAGAGCGCAAATGCTCGAGCGCGCCAAGCCGAGATCACTTTAGAACTGCAGATAAAGCAGTCCGAGACGGCAGTTCAGGACGCCCGCAACTCCCTTGCGGCGGCCAAGACAAGGCTCGAACGATCAACGATTGAAGCGTCCCGCCAGCCAGAGCTTTCATCTGCGGCAGTGCGAACCGCGCAGGCAAACCTCGAAGCCAGCCTTGCGGCGCTTGAGCGACTTCAGAAGGTCGACATTCCTCAGCAGCGCGCCGACGCTCAGAACGGAGTGACCGATACCCAGACCTCCGTGAACACGGCGGAAGCCGAACTCACCCGTCAGCAATCACTACTTCAGCAGGGCTACGTGGCGGCATCGGCGGTTGACAACGCTCGCAGAACGCTTGCAACGGCCAAATCCAACCTAGCTTCGGCGACGCAGCGCCTCAAAACGATTGACGACTCGGCCCGAATTCAGATCGCCTCCGCGAACGCCGAGATCGCGCGAACTCGCGCGGCTCTGAGCCAGGCGAAGGCCAACTCGACTCAGGATGCGGTCCTGAAAACCAATCTTGCTGAAGCGAAGCAAGCGGTCCGCTCGGCAGAAATTGCCCTCCAAATAGCTCAGGACAACCGCGAGCAGGTCGCAATTCGGCGATCAGAGCTCATCGGCGCAAAGGCGAGCACCGTTCGCAGCCGCGTCTCGGAGCGAAACGCAAAGATCAATTTAGACAGCACCACCGTTGTCGCGCCACGAGATGGCGTGGTGACGGTGAAGTACCTCGAAGAAGGAACGATCATCCCTCCAGGAGCCAGCACCTTTGCCCAGGGCACGTCGCTCGTTCAGATTTCGGATGTCACCGAGCTGTACGTGGAATGCGCGGTGGACGAAGCAGATGTAGCTGCCGTGAAAGTTGGCCAGAAGGTCAGCGTAACCACCGAAGGCTTCCCTAACCAGAAACTCGAAGGCAAGGTAACCCGGGTTAACCCAGCCGCCACGACCGTTAACAACATTACGGCTGTCAAGGTCCGGGTAAAGATCAATGCCGACAACAAAGTGCCGGTTGTTCCTGGAATGAACGCAACTTGCGAGTTCATTACGATGGAGCTAAACGACGTTCTGGTTGCCCCTTCGCAAGCGGTCACGGCTGGCGAGGACGGCAAGTCCACCGTCCGTGTCAAGTCAACCGACCCGAAGAAGCCAGAAGTCAGAACGGTTGAAATTGGCGAAGCCGGAAATGAAGGCATCGAGATCAAGTCCGGTTTGAAGGTTGGCGAAGAGGTTGTTACGGCCGAAATCGATGTCGCGGAACTTCGAGAGATTCAGCGCAAGATGAAGGAAGCCCAAGAAGGCGGCGGATTGGCCGGTGGCGGCGGACGCCCGAACCAGAACCGACCGCGAGCTACGACTGGCGGTGGTGCCGGTGCAGGCGGCGGAGCTCGACCCCGGTAACGATTTGAAGTTACCAAGACGTACTTCAGTAGTAGCGGTTAGATCATGAACATTGCCGACGCGATTGGAACTGCCCTTCGGGCGATTGCAGCTAACAAGCTGCGGTCGGCCCTCACCATGCTCGGCGTGGTCATCGGAGTTGGGTCGGTGATCGCAATGATCGGCATTGGTGAAGGCACCAAAAAGAAGTCGGTCGAAAACATTCAGGTGATGGGCACGAACATGCTCACCGTGATGCCGAACTGGCGCCGCGGCAACGTGGCCGGCGGTCCCAACGACATTCCGACTTTGAAGGATGAGGATGTCGGCGACCTGAAGCGCTCGGTTCCGCTCATCGAACTCATTACCGGCTCAGTCGGTGCGCGATCAAGCGTCAAGTTTAAGAACATCAACTACTCGACCCAGATTAGTGGTGCACAGCCACAGGTCGCCATTATCCGCAATGCGACCAAGATGCACCAAGGCACCTGGTACACGATGGAGGATGAAGCCGAGGCGAACCGCAAGGCGGTTCTCGGATTCCTGGCCTACCAAGAGCTGTTTGGCGACGACAATGCGATCGGCACTACCATTCGCATCAAGAACCAAACCTTCGAAGTGATCGGAGTTGTGGCCTATAAGGGCGGGTCGGGAATGTGGAACCCCGACGACCAGATTTACATTCCGCTGTCGACAGCCAAAACGCGGTTGCTCGGCCGAACAAACCTCGATAACATCGTGATCCAGGGCGTGAGCGCCGAATTGTTGCCGATCATGCAGCAGCAGGTCGAAGAGACACTCGGCAAAAAGCGAAAGAACGCCGGCGGCGAGCCGCTCTTCCGAGTGATTAACCAGGGCGAATGGATCGAGCAAATGGAGCAGCAAACGCGTCTGCTTTCGACCCTTCTCGCAGGTATCGCTTCCGTGTCGCTTCTTGTTGGCGGCATCGGAATCATGAACATCATGCTGGTTTCCGTTACCGAGCGAACGCGAGAAATCGGCCTTCGTAAGGCGATCGGGGCCAAGCGGGAAACGATCTTGGGGCAGTTCTTGCTCGAGAGCGTGGTCATGTGCACGGTGGGCGGCTCGTTTGGCATCCTGATGGGGCTGAGTAGCGTTGCATTCGTGGCCCAAGCGCTAAAGGTTCCTCCGGTGATTAACAGCACAGCCATTATCGTTGCGTTTGGATTCTCGGCAGCAGTCGGCTTGTTCTTCGGGCTTTATCCCGCGCTTCGCGCATCACGGCTTCAGCCAATCGAAGCGCTTCGTTACGAGTAAGTTTCGGCTATAGTCTCCGCATGGATCGCGTAAGACTCGGCGTAATCGGACTCGGCAACATGGGCGCGGCCCACATTCGTGATAGTTTGCCGAAGGTGGATCGTCTCGTTCTCACGGCGGTAAGCGACGCCGATGCAACCCGAATGGATCGGTACGAGAAGGTCGCCCAGTTCGAAAATCCTTCTGATCTCATCCAGAGCGGACTCGTTAACGCTGTACTTATCGCAACCCCGCACTACGCACACACGAGCGTCGGCATCGAAGCGCTGGAAGCCGGGCTGCACGTGCTCGTTGAAAAGCCGATTTCCGTTCACAAAGCAGATTGCGAAAAGCTGATTGCTGCCCATAAGGGACAGGTCTTCGGAGCAATGTTCAATCAGCGCACAGATGGCGCTTACCAAGCAATCCGCCGCCTTGTGCAGAGCGGTGAACTGGGTGAAATCAAGCGAGTCAGTTGGATCATCACGAACTGGTTCCGCAGCGAGGCCTACTATGCTTCGGGCGGCTGGCGCGCCACGTGGGGCGGAGAGGGTGGCGGAGTTCTGCTCAACCAAGCGCCACACAACCTCGACCTCTTCCAGTGGATGTTTGGAATGCCGGTACGGCTCCGCGCGTTCTGCGGCTTCGGAAAGTATCACGACATCGAGGTTGAAGACGATGTCACGGCGTACGTGGAATTTGCAAATGGAGCAACCGGAACGTTCATCACGACCACCGGTGAGTTCCCGGGTTCTAACCGCCTAGAAATTGCAGCCGATCGTGGGCGCGTTACTTACCAAGACGGAAAAATCGTGTTCGATCGAACTTCCGAATCGGTCTCTGAGTTTTCAAAGACCACCCCTTCAAGCTTCCCGGGCATGCCGACTTGGCGGTGTGAAATTCCGACGAGCAATCCTTCGAACCAGCATTTGGAAATCATCAAGAACTTCACCGCGGCGATCCTGGACGGTGCAGAACTTTTGGCCCCGGCGGTGGAAGGCATTCACTCAGTCGAACTTGCGAACGCGATGATCTTGTCTAGCCTTGATGGCGAAACGATCGAATTGCCAATGGACAGCGCTCGCTACGAAGCGAAACTTGCGGAGCTCGTGAAGAACTCCGCGCGGTCAAAGCCGGCTGGAAATGCGGAAGTCGCGGACCTTTCCTCCTCGTTCGGAAACTAGGCTCGCTCCGTCAAAAAGTCACGCAGTTGCTGCATGAGTTCTCCATGCTTATCCATGGAGAACTTATGTTCTTCTTCCAGTCGAAATCCTTCCGGAAACATGAGTGGGGGCAACGTGGCCCGGCTCGGTGGTTCATCTTCGAATCTTGGCCAGACATGGGCATGGAGAAATGGGTCGACGTTTCCGTAGATCGCAAGGTTCGTTCGCTTCGCATTCGTAACTGCTTGGACAGCTTCGCTCACCAGCGCAAGGTCCTGAAGGAAGATTTGCCGACTCTCCCAATCGAGCTCGTTGAGTTGGCCCACAATCGGGTCCGCCAGGAGCAAACAGTAGCCGGGGAGAAACTGATATTCACTGAGGGTCAGAAAGCCACTTTTAAGGCGCATGATGAGCTTCTGGTCTGCTCCGGACCGTAATGCTTCGATTCGTTCTGCGGGAGTCACTCTGAACTGACTGGAAGCGGCGGCTCAACGATGCGGCCAAACTTGTGGTGCGAAAGGGCCTCGGCAAAACTGGCCAAGGTCTTGATCCGATCCTGGGCTACGTTCGGATCAAAGTCTTGTACCGGACTGCCAACCAGAACCGGAAGAATTTGCAGACCAGGCTCCGGCGACTTCTTGATGCTGCCAACCGCGTAGACCAGCGCTCGGTCACGCAGGTACGGAAAAATGGACCTGAGACTGCTAGCCGGGACAGATCCATCCGAGATGATGACGAACGCACTATCGATCGACTGATCGCCGGCAACATCCACCTTCAGGCCGTGCTGCTGGGCCGTGAACTTTCCAAACACGCTCTTGGTTAGAACCTTGGCAAGATTTTCGGTCTCTGACTTTCGAGGAAAGAAGATCACCAGAAACGGTCGGCTTGTTTCCAAGCCCGTTGTGTAAGAAGTCTTGTCCAGGCCGCCAATCTCGCTGGTCGACTTCATGCTGACGCGGATTGCAGTGCTGCCCGTCCGCAGCAACATCCCATCAAACGGGTTGGTGACCGGTTCTGCCCGGAACCGCTTTGCCAACTCATCCCAGAGCTGAGTCAAGCGACGACGGTAGGAATGATAAGCGTAGATTCCGAGTCCTGCTAAAAGCAGAACGATAATGGGTCCGATTAGTTTGTCGAAACTATTCATTCATCCTGCTCGATCGCTTTGTCCGCAATCTTCACCGCTCTGGAGTCTATATCGTGATGGATAATCGAAAACGTGCAAAAGTCCCGTGCCTTACTGTTCACCGCCGTCGATGTCGTTGAGCTTGCCGAAGTTCAGATTCCTCATCCTGAACTAGGCGAAGTGCTTGTTCGGACCGATTTCACCTGCATTAGCCCCGGGACCGAGCTTCGGTGCTTCGCGGGCCTGCAGCCTGGGCTTGATGGCTGGGGCTACATTCCCGGCTACGCGGCGGTTAGCACCATCGTAGAGGCGTCAGAAAGTGCCATTGCCAAGGGTTGTGCTCCGGACGCCAAGGTCATCGGTGGCGGAACCCTGCGCGCTTCGGTACCAAGGGCTTGGGGCGGGCATACCGAATATGCGGTCCTATCTGCGGATAGCTGCATTCCGCTTCAGGATGGCGACGACCTCGTGGCGGCCAGTGCGGCTCGATTGGCAGGAATTGCCTACCGTGGCGTTCGGTACGCCCAGGTTCTGCCGAATGAGAGGGTTGCCGTTCTCGGCCTCGGCGCCATTGGTCAATGTTCGGCCCGACTTTTTCATGCCACCGGTGCGACCGTGGTGGCAATCGACCCGGTGGAGCAACGAAGAGCCCACGCCGCAGCCGAAGGCATCGAAACCGTTGACCCCGAGATGGCCGCAAAAGACCTTATCAACTCGTTCGATGTAGTGGTAGACGCAACCGGCAGCGAGCGCGCAACCGCGCTCACCATCGCGCTAGCCAAGGGGCATCCTTGGGACCGCGCCGAAACCAACCCAGCTCGCATCATCGTTCAAGGTAGCTATCCTGGCCTGGTGAGCTTCCCGTATCAGGCAACGTTTGAGAAGGAGCTATCCGTTCGGTTTCCGCGAAACGTCGTCCGGCAGGACATGGAGGCCGTTATGGATCTTCACCGCCGGGGTCGGATCAATTTGCGGTCGATCGTGTCAGATGTCCTCTCCCCATCCGATGCCCAGAGTGCATATGATCGACTCAAAACGCGTCCGGGTGAGATCACGTTTGCGTTCGATTGGCGCTAGATTTACTGTCCCGCAAACGCGTGACGCTAAAAATCGTGTCACTCTGACCTTGTCTGAATGCAGGAATATTAGGTTTGTATTCCCGAAGAGGAGAATTTTCATGCAATTTCGACATCTAGGATCACTTTTTATCGCTACGCTTGGATTGGCCGGCGCAGCCAACGCTGACCTGATCTCAATCAGCGGCATGACCCCTGGCAAGTTCAGCACGGTCACCATCAACTTCAACGGGAACAATTCGACGGTTTACGCGGGACCACAACAGTCCACGTTTGCAGGCGAAACATTCGACGCATACTGCGTTGACCTCCTTCACTTCAACTACACGCCAACCAGCTACAACGTTGATGCTGTCAGCGCCGCAGGCAACCTCTCGAACGGTGCCCGAGTTTCCAAGCTGTACAACAAGTACAGCGGATCGGTAACCGGAGACGCTGCTGCTGCCCTCCAGATTGCCATCTGGGACGTGATCTACGACAACGGCGACGGTCTCTCGACCGGAATGTTCAAGTCTTCGCTTTCCGGCGCTAAGCTCACCGCTTTCAACGGCTACCTGAGCGATGCTCTCGCTGGCATCACCGGCGACGCTACGTTCTTCAAGCCAAACCCATACAACGGCAACAAGAACCAGGGCCTCATCGGACCAGGCAAGTACAACCCAGTACCAGAGCCAGCTTCCCTCCTCGCATTCGCGCTGGTTGCCCCAGCTCTAATGCGAAAGCGCAAGAAGTAAGAATCAAAGTTAAGCGGCCCTTCGAGTTTCTCGAAGGGCCGCTTTTTTTGCGTCAGCTTGCTGGGAGTAGAGTCAGCACTCGCGGACCGTCTTCCGTAACCCCGACGGTGTGCTCAAAGTGCGCTCCTAAGCTCCCGTCCTTTGTCACCACCGCCCAGGGGTCATCCTTTCGGTGCTTCATATCCCCTCGACCGGCGGTGACCATCGGCTCCACGCAGAAAGTCATCCCAACTTCGAGTCGGATTCCGGACTTGGGTCGGCCCGTATTGAGCACGTCAAGTCCAGGCTCGTGCACTGCCGTGCCGACGCCATGACCGACCATGTTTTTCAGGATGGAGAATCCGTTCTTCTCGACGTGGCGTTGAATGGCATGGCCAATATCACCCATCGTGTTTCCAGAGCGGCTCTGCTCAATTCCGTGCCACATCGATTCTTCGGTGATCCGCATTAGCTTGAGGGCTCGATTCGAGACTTCACCCACGCCGACGGTAATGGCCGTATCCGCGTGCCAACCATCGATGTTCGCGACAAGATCGATCCCGAGGACATCGCCCTCGCGCAAGAGCTTCTTTCGAGGCGTGCCGTGAATCACTTCGTCATTGACGCTGAGGCACGTACCGAACTGATAGGCAGTAAGAGAAAAGCCCGGATGGTAGTTCAGCAAACTTGGCTTCGCACCGTGCGTTGCGAGTACTTCCAGCGCCAACCCTTCAAGTTCCAGGAGAGACACTCCTGGCTTTGCGGCATCACTCAACGACTTGAGCGCTAGTGCGGCCACCTTCCCCGCCGCGGCCATTGCATCCATTTCTCCAGGCGTTTTCAGCCGGATTGGGGGTCTAGGGCGGGAAGATAACATCGAATTATGGTGACACGTTTGGCGTTGGCGGAGGCGTTCTAGACTCGAAACTCACGCCGGTAACCTGGCCAGTCGAATCGAAATCAACGTAGGCATCCTCTTCGGCAAACGTTTTTGTTTCTCCACTCCAAGCGGAGCGTTCATATCGGAAGTAATACGTTCCGTCGGGCTTTTCGACGGTTGCTTTCGGGTTTCCGATACTTTTCAGGACGTCGGCTTCCGACTTGCCCGGAGTGATGACTCCGGCCTTCAGTTTCTGAATGGCACTTGGGGCGGGCCCGGGTCCGATGATGGCTTGCAAGCCAAACCACGCGATCGCGAGAAACAGGGCCGGGCCTCCGATGAAGAAGGCCCAATCGATCGGCTCAAGTTTCCGCTTAGATGATTTCATTCCGGCAACATATGCGCCATCTTTGCCCGCTTGGTTTCCATGTACTTTTCGCGAGCTGGATTTGTCGGTGCGATGATGGGCACGTGCTCAACGATCTCAAGTCCGTAACCCTGTAGTCCGGCAACCTTCTTCGGATTGTTCGTCATGAGCCGAATCTTCTGGGCTCCAAGTTCGGCCAGAACTTGCGCGCCCAGACCGTAGTCTCGAAGATCAGCCTTGAAGCCTAGGGCGATATTTGCCTCCACCGTATCAAGACCTTGATCCTGAAGTTCGTATGCCTTCAACTTGTTCACGAGACCGATTCCCCGACCTTCTTGGGCGATATATAGAACGATGCCCAAGCCCTCAGCTTCGATCATGCGTAGGGCCATTTCAAGCTGGTCTCCGCAGTCGCAGCGGAAAGATCCCAACAAGTCTCCGGTGAGGCAACTGGAGTGCGTGCGCACCAGGATCGGCTGCTCGGCGGACGGATTTCCTTTGACGATCGCAACGTACGGTGCGGCCTCGACTTCTGCCTCAAACACAAACAGGCGGAAATGACCGAACTTGGTTGGGAAATCTATGGGGCCGGCAGCCAGCTTCACCAACTTTTCGGTTCGGCGACGGTAGGCGATGAGATCAGCAATCGTGATGAGCTTGAGGTTGTGATGCTCGGAGAAGGTCTCGAGGTCGTCGAGCCGCATCATCGTGCCGTCTTCGTTTAGGATCTCGCAGCCAACACCAACCGGCTGGAGCCCGGCGAGGGTGCAGAGGTCAACAATTGCCTCGGTGTGACCAGCGCGAACCAGAACCCCACCTTCTTCGGCTCGAAGCGGAATGATGTGCCCGGGGCGCGCGAGGTCAGAAGCGGTGGCTTTCGGATCCACAAACACTCTCACGGTCGCCGCTCGGTCGCCTGCCGAAACTCCGGTTGTAGTGCCGTGGAGGGCATCTACTGTCTCCGCCATCGCCGTTCCATGCCGAGCGGTGTTCTGCTTGGTCATCATCGGGATCGACAGTTCCTGAAGCCGCTGCGCCGTGGTCGGGATGAAGGGAACGCCTCGGCCGTACCGGATCATGAAATTCATGTCCTCGGTCGTGCAGGTCTCCGCCGCGCAGACTAGATCGCCTTCGTTCTCGCGGTCGGGATCGTCGACCACAACAATCATTTTTCCGAGCCGCAAATCGGCCAGCGCTTCATCAATCGTCGCGAACGGCATATACAGAGATTCTACGGCCCCCAGACCCACGACCGCCGGGACGAAAAGAAACGATAAGACTTTTGCGTCGTCTGAAGCAATAAGCCGCAATCTTGCTGGCAAAAATACTGGAGGTTATGAAATGAAGTTTGATCTACGATTCAGCGGACTCGCCGCGATTCTCGCCGTAACGATGGTGGTTGCACCGGTTACCGCATCGGCCCAATCCTTGAGCGACCTGAGCAAGCTGGTTGACCGGCGGCAGGACAAGAAGAACGAATGGCGAAACATCGGCATCGCTTCGGGAGCGCTTGGTGTACTCGGGCTGCTCAAAAAGGACAACACGCTCTTCTTCGCGGGAGCGGCTGGAGCACTCTACTCTGCAAACCGGTATGAACAGGACCGAAAGAGCCAGAGCAAGCTACAGCGAACGAAAGCGGCCTACTTTAGTCGGCCGTACTTCAACCGAGACGGCTACCGGTACACCCGGCAAACGAAGTGGAAGGACGGCAAGAAGTACATGTACTTCTCCAAGTCGAAGCTGAAGCGCTAACGGCGCAAGGCTTTCTTGGTTTTGTAATGCCGAAAGGCAAACAGGGCCCGAATTCCGAATCCGGCTACGAAATCTGCAAAGGTTCCGTAGCCGGTTTTATAGTGAATCTCGTCTTCCAAGATGGAACGGTCATCCAGCGGAAGGAACCGGTGATGATGGCGGAATTCTTTGAAGGGTCCTTCTTCGGAGAAATCCGTGAACCCGTTCGGCCCTGCTTCTTCGATCACCGCAACCCACTTTTGTCGAATCGGACCGATTCCAGACCAGGTGACGAAGCGCGCTCCCGCGTATACGCTCAGGTCGTCCCCTTCCACCTGCAGGTTCAAAAACCGGGGGGTTAGGGCGTAGAGAGCTTCGGTTGAGCTGTGAAACGCATGCAGCTCGGCCACGGTGCAATCAAGTTCGGAGCTGAACACGAGGGTGGCCATGTGTAGGTTCTACGGCATATTCCGTGGAACCGGTGCCAGAGGTACCCTTTCTGAACAGTTACGTCCCGACAACAACGTCGTTGAAGGAAACAATGAACCAAACTTACGCCATTCTTGGATCTGGCATGCAGGGCACCTGCGCGGCCTACGACCTCTCGAAGTTTGCCCCCGACGCAACCATCAAGCTCGGCGACTTATCATACGATCAAGCCAAGAAAGCGGCCGATCGCGTAAACGGCCTCCTCGGTACGGAGCGTTGCCATCCGTTTCAGGTTAATGCAAAATCGCCGTTGGAACTCGCTCGGTTCTTGGAAGACGCTGGCACGCTCTTGAGCTGCGTTCCCTACTACATGCACCCGGCGATTGCCCGAGCGGCGATCTCTTCGAACACCAACATGTGCGACCTTGGCGGCAACACCGAGGTTACGCAAGAAACCCTAGGACTGGACGCTTTAGCAAAGGAAGCCGGAGTTGCCCTGGTGCCCGATTGCGGCCTTGCACCCGGTCTTGTGAACAGCCTTGGGCTTTTCCTGATGGAATCGATGTCTCATCCAGAATCGATCCGTCTTTACTGCGGCGTCTTACCGCAACATCCGGTCCCTCCCTTCAACTACAAACTCACCTTCAACGTTGAGGGTCTTGTGACCGAATACGATTACCAGGCACTTGTATTGCGGGATGGCGAAATCACGGAAGTGGACACGCTTTCTGAACTTGAGACGTTGGAAGTCGCACCGCTCGGGACGTTGGAAGCGTTCACGACCTCCGGCGGAACCAGCACCGCGCCGTACACCTTCCAAGGTCGGCTCCAGAACTACGAATACAAAACCTTCCGCTTCCCCGGCCATTGCGAGCGGATGCGTATCTTTAAGGACTTTGGCCTTTGGCGCGAAGATGAGATCGAAATCCGCGGCATGAAGGTTCGGCCAAAGGACGTGTTCTGCCGCGTTTTCGGCGAGGCGCTTGGGCAGATCCAAGACACCGACCAGTGCGTCATCCGCGCGATCGGCGAAGGAACTCACGATGGAGAAAAAGCCCGGACAGTCGTGGATATCTTCGACAAAGAAGATCCCGAAACCGGCTTTACGAGCATGGAACGCCTAACTGGCTTCAGCCTCAGCATCGTCGCCCAAGCCGTCGCCGCTGGCGTCGTTCCGACCGGTGTTAATCGATACGAGACGGCGATGACGGGGACAGCGGTTGTGGAAGAACTAAGGCGGCGCGGCGTTTCGGTTTTGGTGAGCTGAAGCTAAGCGAATCTTCACTTGGATTTGCGAAGCGAGGTTATCACGGCTCCAACAACGGCGGATCGCTTGGCTTCGCCAGGCCGAGGAGCTTATACGCCGCATCGGTGACGGTTCGACCTCGGGGGGTGCGTTGGATGTAGCCCATTTGGAGGAGGTAGGGCTCGTAGACGTCTTCGATGGTCGTGGCGTCTTCGCCGGTGCTGGCGGCGAGGGTGTCTAGGCCGACGGGGCCGCCTTGGTAGCGTTCGATCATCATGCGCAGAAGTTGGCGGTCGATTTGGTCTAGGCCGTTGTCGTCGATCTCGAGGGCGTGGCAGGCTTTGGCGGCGATGACGTTGTCGATGGTGTCGAGGCCATCGACCTGGGCGAAGTCGCGGACGCGGCGGAGGAGGCGGTTAGCGATGCGGGGGGTGC
>CAMAPH010000023.1:0-42333 GCA_945859975.1 Chthonomonas calidirosea | reverse complement strand
GTCATGAACGATCAGCGCATTGACTGTTCGGACATGAACAACATCAACGTGAACGTTTCCAGCAACACGCTCAACGGAAGCACGCGCGTGTTCTGGGTGAATGCAACGGACGTCAAGCCGCTGAAAACGATCAACTTCAACAACATGGCCGCGACCGACACGGTCATTGTTAACGTCATCGGTCCTACGGTTGACTGGGGTTGGACCGTCAACGCTCCTTACAAGAACCGAATCTGCTGGAACTTCGTTTGTACGGATGCCATCACCGTCAAGAATCGTGCTTTCACCGGCATGATGCTAGCCGTTCACGCTCAAGTGAAGCAGTACAACAACATTCAGGGCAACATGATTTGCAACAACTGGATGAACTACGGTGCTCCCGAACTGCACTTCACCGGTTTCAAGTTTGCCGGTTCCATCGGAACGGGCAGCGGCGGTGGCAGCGGTAGCGGCGCTAGCGGAGCGGCTGGTACGGCGGTCACGTTCGAAGGCAGCTACAACGCGAGCTGAGGCTTCACCCATGAACAAACTTCGTGGCGTTACTCTTGTCGAACTGATGATCTCTTCGATCATCATCGTCATGGTGCTAATCGTAGGGGCCAATTCGTGGGTCTACGGCATGAAGCTATCCGTGGCCCAGTACAAGACATCTATTGCTGCGCAGATTTGTCGCTCGGACATTGAGCGGGCAAAAGTGGTCGGCTTTGCAAACTTGCCGCTAGGAACCATCCAGACCGGAAACACTTCTGCCGTCTTTAATGGTGCCGTCGAGTACTACGACAAGAACGGCGTTGCTTTAGGAAACTCAACGGGAGCATCGCTCACCTTGCAACGGAAAGTCGTGGATTCGCCAATAACGGTTGCAAGCGGCACCTACACACTTTCGAACTTGAGCACCCGAACCATTACGACGACGGTGAAGGATGCAAACAACAACTCGGTGATCCTCGTGATGGGCACCGAACTTGCGAAGGGTGGAATGTGAGGATCCGACGGGCATTCACCGTTGTGGAATTGTTAGCCACCATGATGGTGCTCACGATCCTGAGCGCCATTGCCTTTCAAGGTTTCCTCGTCATAGGCGCGGCCCAGAAGACCGCAACAAATCTCCCGCCGGTCCAAGAGGACGCCCTGCGCCTGCTCACCATGGTCACGGATGACCTTAAAGATGCCGTGATCTGCACGGCCACAACCGGATGCACCACCAACTCCGCGATCCACTCGGCCGCTACCGATGCGGTTGCCCTGTATGTCGACGCGGCGGGCACGCGCCGGACCTATAAGCTTAGCGGCACGACGTTCCAGCGGCTCGAAGGGACCTCAACAACGCCGAGTTTGACGATTCCCGACGTTTCCTCACTTTCGTTCAAGTACTACACGATCAGCGGTGGCGTCTACAACGCCACAAGTGCTCCGACAACGTGGTCCACCTCGATTGCGAGCGGATCGCTGACCACCATCGCCGCAGTCCGAGTAACGGTGACCATTACGCGCGGCGGGCTTTCGAGCACGCAGACCACCGACTTACGCTTGAGGAACAGTCCTCACACCCCGTAAATTTCGTCCTTCTCGCGCAATCGCAGGTTCAAAAGTACATAGTTTGGCGTTTAACTGATTCGGGCGTCACACATTAACAGGGCAGTCAAAGGGTTCCTTTTGGCCACTCTTGGGTGAATACTTCTTACATTCCCGTAACAGGGTTGAAGAATATTCATGAAGGTTGGGCTAAATTTTAATCAGAAGGGTTCCGTACTCCCGGCAGTACTCATCATGTCGGCAATCGGATCCGCCCTCGTGGTCGGCTCGCTCACCACGGCGGGATCGCACTACAGCCTGAGCGTGACCCGCGCTAACTCGGAGGCCGCCCTGCTCATTGCAGAAGCCGGTTTGAACGACGAGCTCGCCCTGATCTCCACGAAAACCACCACCGGAACGGCATCGACCTGGGTAACCGCCCCAACCAAGCTCAGCGGTCAGCCCTACGCCGGACGCAAAGGCTCGGTTGCTGGCACGAACGGTGACTTCTGGGTCTATGCTTCAACCACGCCATACGGAACCACACCTTGGACAGGGACCGGTCCGGTCTACCTGAACTCCACAGCCGTCGTCGGTGGAGCAATCCGAAAGGCTTCGATGGAAGTTAAGATTGCTGCTGGCACACCAACCGGAACCAGCGGCAGCGACTTCAACGCTCTTGTCTTTAACTCGGCGACAACTGAGGGTGGACACAGCGAAGGCCCAGTCGCGGTCTGCGGTACCTGGCAGGGACCCTACGAAATCAACCAGCACACGACCCCCGGAAAGGTCAACACCATTGGCAACATCGGCCTCTGGATGTGCGGAAACCTCACCAAGAACGGTAACGTCAAGAAGGTCTTTAACGGCTATGACGCATACGTTTCGGGAAGCATCGCTGGTTCGCTCCAGATGCTCGGAAACGGCAAGCTCTATAAGACGATGGACGAGTCCTGGGTCGGCACGCAGCAGTCGCTTTGGACGAGCCGAAGCGAAACGCTCGAAACGACCAACGATCTGCGCATCAACGTTTCAGATCCAAACAACATCAACGTTGACGTCAGCGCGAACACGCTGAACGGCAATCTACGAGTGTTCTGGGTGAATGCTACCGACGTCAAAGCACTCAAGACGATCAACTTCAACAACATGACCAAGGACGACACCGTCGTGGTTAACGTTGTCGGACCAACGGTTGACTGGGGCTGGACGGTTAACGCTCCTTTCAAGAATCGACTTTGCTGGAACTTCGTCTGCACCGACACCATCACGGTTAAGAACCGAGCCTTCACCGGCATGATGCTGGCGGTTCACGCTCGAGTCAACCAGTACAACAACATCCAGGGCAACATGATCGTGAACAACTGGCGAAACTACGGAGCGCCTGAGCTTCACTTCACCGGATTTAAGTTCGAAGGTTCCTTGGCCGGCGGATCGTCAACTCCAGGCTCAAATGCTTCTGGAACGGTTGGCTTCACCGGTAGCTACAACGCTTCGTAAGCGCAACAGGATCGAAAAGATGAACCGACAGCGCGGCGTATCGTTAATTGAGCTGCTGATTTCCAGCCTCATCGTTGTCATGGTTCTCGTCGTTGGTGCGAATGCTTGGGTCTACGGAATGCAACTTTCCGTAGCCCAGTACAAAACCTCGGTCGCTTCGCAGATCGCCCGCGCCGACGTTGAACGCGCCAAGATTGTTGGCTTTGCCAACCTCCCCCTCGGCACCATCGCCGGCAACTCACTCAGCGCCACTCACAATGGCGCGGTCGAATACTTCGACAAAAATGGAGTCGCGTTGGGCAACTCTACCGGGGCTTACCTCAGCTTGCAGCGAAAGATCGTTGATGCTCCGATCACCATCTCCGGCACAACATACACACTCAGCACGGTTTCGAAGCGAACCATCACAACGACCATAAAGGATACGAGCAACAACACCGTGGTTCTTGTCCTCGGGACCGTTCTAGCCAAGGACGGCCTCTGATGAAGCGCGTTCGCGGAATGTCGCTCATTGAGCTTCTTGTGACGGTCGCCATCTTGGCGATTCTTTCGTCGATCGCCTTTCAGGGATTTTTGAGTCTTGGCTCCGCGCAGAAAACGGCAACGAATCTTCCGCCGGTTCAAGAAGACGCGCTTCGCCTCGTGACGATCATTGCCGATGACGTGAAGGATGCCGTGCTTTGCACCGCCACCAGCGGCTGCACCACCGACTCTGCGGTCCACTCGGCCGCAGCAAACTCGATGGTCGTTTACGTTGCCTCCAGCGGAACGCAGCGCACGTTTAAGCTTACGGGTACCGAATTCCAACGACTGGAAGGATCAAGCACCACCCCCAGCCTTTCGATACCAGACGTGACCGCGTTGGTGTTCAAGTACTACACCATTACCGGTGCGACCTACAACTCAACCTCGAACCCGACGACCTGGAGCAGCAGCGTCACGGGCGCGACGCTGAAGGAAATCGCTGGCGTCCGCGTGACCGGGACGATCACCCGCGGCGGACTGACGAGCACGCAGACGACCGACATTCGACTCCGCAACAGCCCAAAGAAAGTCTTTTAACGTGCTAGCGTTAGCGCGAGTAACACCGGAACTCCGAACCGATCTGGCCCGTAGGTCAGCGTCACACTGCGAATCGCGATTGCTGGCTTCGGGTTAGTCCACGTCATCATGTACGCCGTGCTCGGCTTGCCGGAACTGCTGTCTTTGCCGGACCAACCGACCACCGCTCCAGGGAGCGGCTTCGGAACTTCTGTTCGGAAATCGTCCACCTCGAGTTGACCACGGATCGGGACGCGAACGGTGGACCCGTCCGTGTAGGTGACAACATAAGCCGCAAATTCGAATCCCTTCCCTTCCGCAAGCTCCGGCTCGGTTCGACGCCGATCTAGGCGTGCGGTCTGCAAGAAGAACAATCCGGATGCAAGCTGGTTGATCGGGATCTCAACTTTCTCCGGCAAATTCCCGGGCACCCCATCTTCGCCTAGCATTACGCAGTTCGGCGCTGGCGATGTTTTGAACTCATAAACGTCAAACGGCACGTTCGCGAAAGTCTGCGCTCCGAAAGGAAGGTCCTTCATCGTATGGCTCTTGTCGCCAAACCATCCACGCTCATTCCGGTACTGATTAGCGACCTTGCTCAGATCCACGGACCGATACTGGTTCGTGGTGGCTCCGGCGACCAGCAGGTTTCCGCCGCTAAACTTCGCCTCCAGATTTCGCAAGACGCCGGCAAACAAACGCCGCTTCTTCCCGGCATTCTCCGGTACCGCCTCATTCGCCTGGAAGTTGAAGTTCAACAGCGTGATGCCGCCTTTCCCACGCGGATAGCGGACCATTCCGCCGATGTTCATCAACGGTTGAACGCCGCGCCACTCGGGGGCGCGGTCTACTTTCAGCCGAATATTGTCGATCCCGACCACGTTCTGCCCACCCGATGGCACCTGCTGCCACTCGAGAATCCGCAACGTCACTTTCTTCCCAGACTTCCCGGCAAGGTCAAGGATCTGCGGCTCGGAACTTGGCTTGACGTTCAACACAAGCTTCTCCTTGCCGTCGAAATCGAGCTCCAATTTGGTGACGAGGTGATAGAAGCCGTTACCGACCCACTCCATCTCGCGGAAGGTGTACGACTTCGCAAACTCCATTTCGTACTCCGGCTTCTGATTGTTGAGATCAAACGAGAAGATGTACTTCCACCCGTCCGCACTCACCATCCCGTTCACCGTGTTGTACAGATAGTCGTTGGGTAGCTTTGCGAATGGAGCCACATCGTTGGTATCGACCACGGCCGTGAAGATGTCGTCCGCAATGTACATGTCCTGCGTCCATTCAAAGAGCCGCTGGTTGGACATCATCACCGCGTCGCCCTGGCTGAGGCCAGCAGTCAAAGGATGCTTCGGAGCCAGAAGGGCGGTGCGCTCTCGCCGGAATGGCCGAATCCCATGGTCAACGCCAACGAATTTGTTGTAACTCGCCAAGCCATCTTCCTCAAGTCCGTTTAGTACGAGGTCTCCTCCGGAGGCGAAGAACTTGTCCAGAGCAGGTTTCTGATCAGCGAGGGCCTGAAGGTTTGCTGGGCTAGCTTGCACCACGACAATTTGTGGCTTGGCGATTGCTTGCGCCAGCGGTTCTGGGCTGGTGGCAATTCCAATCTCTGCCAGAACAAAGCTCAGTTGCGAGTTAGGGCTTGCCACCATCGCGACGGGGCGCTCGGAGAGCTTGTAGCTAGCGGTGTAATTCAGGAGGTTGAGCAACAAATGTCGCGCCACCGGGGTTTCGGCGAGCTTGGTCCCAACCTGAAGCTGGCTCAGCAGCATGACGCCAGGGCCGACGGGCACTTCTAAGAGGGCACTTGAATTCAACCGTGAATGGCATTGGACCAAACTCTTAGCTCCTTTAGTAGGCTTCTCATAGGCATTCTTGAAGCTAATGTCGCCCGGCCAAGCCCAGAAATCTCCGTCCACGAGGCCCTTTAGGGCAAGATGCTCTGGCCGCTCCAAAAAGCTAAACGCTCCCTGGTTCGTTTGGGACTTGATGGGGACCGGAAGACCTTGGAAACGCAACGGCGACGATTGCTCCAGCACTACGACGCGGGCGCCGCTTGCCGCCAACGCCGCGAGTTTCGGCTGAACCGAGCTTGCCTCATCCACCGCATCTGGCCCAACCAGCACCCATCGCGATGTGTCAGGAATGGTTGCCACGCTCGCCGCTTCCGTGAACGGCACTCCAAGGGACCGCAGGTACTTGCTCACGCTTCCCTTCGGATCAACGACCAGCAGCCCCCGGCCTTGGCTTAGCGCAGCCGCGATCGGCTCGGGCAGGATCGAGGCTCGCTTCTTGTCTGCAAAAACCACCCCGGACTTGCCCGTGAGGGAGATGGCAAGTTCGCCATCCCAGCGTGCGGCTACTTTCGGAAGCTCAAGCTCTACCGGAACAACCGTCTTGGAACCAGGCTGAACCGAAACCGGTACCGACTTCTGCACGACGGACTTTCCGGCACTCACGAGCTCTACTTTGAGCGTAAGCGGCTCAACTTGGCGCGAGTCGTTGAAGACACCAACTGTACGCCGCAACTTGCTTCCCGAAGCGAAAGTGGAATCGTATTCCCGCACAAACGCCGCGCGGTCGGCGTTCGAGATGTGCTTTCCAAACTTCGAACCCTCATCCCCCAGCCACAGGTGGGTGTACGCCATGTTGCCCGACCAGCGATATCCTTCGGTCAGCATCCTTTGTACAAGCGCAATGCCGCGATGGGCGGATGTTTTGCCCCCGAAAGCTTCCTCACCGCTGATCCAAGCGTAATCGGCGGGATTGATTCCGGTGGCGAAGAAGTCCTCTCCGGCATATCGAGGCCGTAAGTTGTCGTACTTCCACCGGCCGCGACCGCCGCCGTCTGGATTGTCCCGATACGCCAAGCCCGGATAGTCATTTGGCTCGTTTGTATAAACGTAGTGGTCGCCATGAACCGGATAGGAGTTGTTCTTCGCCGCTCCACCGCCGTCCACCATCCAGGTTCGCGTCGGGTCGGTTTGCCCGACGACGGTTCCAACTTTGCCTACTTCGCGCTCAAACTCGTCCATCAAGTCGCCGTAGAGATTGATGCAATTGATGTACAGGAACTCGTTTTCAAGCGACCAAAGGTGGATGCTCGGGTGGTTCCGCTCGGCCTTCACCTGGGCGACCATTTGGTCTTTCCAGTTGTTGATCAGCTGCATCTTAATCCGGGAGTTGTAGATGCCACGCAGGGCCGGATCATTCTCCACCGCCATGTAGCCAATGGTTTCACCGTCCAGAATCCCGCTTCGGCGCACAATGAGACCGTTAGAATCGCACCAGTCGAGCGCTTCCGAGAATGGCATTCCTTGCCATCGAGTCCCGCCGTTCTGGGTGGTGCCCATCATGCGGAAGAACCGCTGCCCCCTCGCCCGATAGTTGGCAAGGAACTCTTCTTTGCTACGACCATCAACCAGCTCGGCCCAGCCGTTCCAAGGGATGCCGTTCAGGGTGAACTGGTTACCTTTCGCCTGCCACTCGCGGAATCCAAAGCTCGTTTCAGAAATATCCACGCCTCGGCTGGTCGTAATTTTCAGCCGAAGTCGATACAAGTTGGGCTCATCAGGCCACCAGAGTTTGGGATCCTCCCAAGTGGTGCCGAAAGAAAACTTAGCGTTGCCGACCCCCACCGTGCCGGAAGCGGGCATAAAACTCATCGCCACCTCACCGGTTTTGGCGTCAATCGCCGATGCCTCGAGCAGGACGGTTTCTGGCAACCCGCGCGGATTAACGACATTCACGTCTACCGCGATCTGCTTTTTCTCAACGCTTGGCTTCACAAAAACATCGTTCGCATAGACCGGCCCCGTGGCCTCAAGCACCGGAGCGTCCAAAATGCCGGATTGGAAAGCCCCCCAAACCGGATAGGCCAAGTCGAGGAATCCGTTCTTGGTGAACGAAACCGGCAAGGTGAACATCCGCCGCAGCTTGAGGGGGTCCTTTGGGTTGGTCGAGAATCCGTACCAAGGGTCGCGGATCCCAACCAAAACTTCGTTCTTTCCGGGCTTGATCGAGTTTGAAACGTCGATTTTGAAGGCGACATGAGGGTTCTTTTCGAATCCGCAAAGTCTGCCGTTCACCAGTACGGTGGTGTTGAGGTTGTTCTGGCCGAACTTGAGTTGGAATCCACGTCCGGCCAGCTCGGCGGGAACGTTGACCTGAGTTCGGTACCAAATCCGGTGCGCAAGCGTGAGGTCGGGTCGGGAGACGTTTCGGTCCGAAGGCACCGGAATCGCCGTCCACTTGGGGTCCTTCGGCAGGTCCGGAATCGGAACGGCGATGTCGAATGGCGGTGCCACCTCGTCGTGCCGAGCAATTTCCCAGAGCCCTTCCAGCTTCACCGATGGTCGAACCGTACCGGTCGCGGGAAGCTGAAACACGTTCTGCGCCGCTTGCCGATCTTTGTCCGATTGCCAAGCTTGCCCCGGCTTAAACTTCCCGAACGGCTCAAATTTTGGCGCGACAACCACCGCATCCAGCGCGAACAAAGTCCGCTGCGGCTCGCCTTTGTCGTTCAAATTTCGTGGAATGCGGAAATCAATCTTGTGCGTCCCCATTAGGACCGGAGTCGTGGTGAGCTTGAGCCAGGCCACCTCATTCCAGTCCGCCAGCGGCACGGCGTCGGTCGTTACCTCGTCCGGCGAAACCTTGGTCCAAGGGCCCGAATCGATTCGCCACTCGAACGGGGCCCGCGCAAACTCGTAGCCAATCCTCGCCCAAACTTCTCGTGAACCGGCTGCCGAAATCGGAAAATCGTAGGTGACCAGCGCCCCGCCGACGGGAACCACCTTTTGAACTTGATCGGCTTCTGCGACCACCTGAAGCCAAGATTCACCGGAAAGCCGTTCCTTGTTGCCCGGTGCTCCCGACACAACCGGCATGTTTGTGGCTAGCGGTTTCTCGCCCTCAATCCAAGCGATCTCAGGGGTCTGAACGACAACGGTGGCAAGGAGGGCTAGCAACATCGCAAAACTCTGACGCTTAGCCTAGCCCACGGTGCCGCAATAAAGCCACGAACAAGTACTTGTTGTTCAAGCTATCGGGAAATCATTGCGCATGCGACCAGAAACAGCTCGGGAATGTCCTGCTCCGGAAAGTCCTGGAGCGATGGGTACGCCTTTTTGAGATTTCGGATGGCATTGATTTCATCCCCGATGCTGTACGCCTCAAGAATCTCGTGGCTGTTGCTCACCCTTCGCAGCATCTCAATCAATTTCGTGTCGCGAGCAATTCCTTCGGTCAACAACATGCGGTACGCCATGGGTTCCGCATCGAAGAGCCGTGCGATCCCGAGCAAACACCTTCGGCGGGTGATCATCGACTCGGATCGGCTGGCGACTTCGCAAATCTGCTCGATGTCCGACCGGTCGCCAACGCAGCCCAGCGCGTAGGCAAGCTCCGCGCAGGCCTCGTCGTTCAGCCTACGCAAAGACTCACGCAGAACAGGCGCTCCCGCTTTGAGATCGAACTCGATAACCGCTTCAGCCGCCGCGATTCGAACGCTCGGATGAGCATCTTGCAAGGCTTGCAGAATCGCTGGATGACCGTCCGGGTCTCCCGAGATTCGGATCGCCTGAAGGGCGGCGCGGCGCAAGTCTGGATCGTTCTGGTCCATTGCGGCTTGCAGAAGCATCGGTTCGCGTGCACCAATCCTCCCGAGGCTCCTTGCGGCGGCGCGGCGGAGCATTGGCCTTGGCGACATCAGCAGTCCGGCCAGAACCGGAGAGGCGCGCAGGTCCCCAAGTTGCCCCAGGGCCTCAATCATTTCTTCTTCGATGAGGTCCGGGTGCATTTCGATCTGGTGCACAAGCTCATCGACAGCTCGCGGGTCCCGGAGCTGGGCCAAGGTTGCGGCCGCTTGCCGCCGAACCTTCGGCGTAGGGTCATGAAGCGCCTTGATGATCTCGTCTGCCGCAAGTCGGTTGCTTTGCCGCCCAACATCCTGCATGGCGACCGCACGGGCATCTACATCCTCACTGCGCGTCACGGTTCGCATTGCGCGCATTCGGCCCGGGGTGACGTTGCGAAGCTGGCTGAGGGTCATCCTGAAGCCACTAGCGCCGGATTCCCGAACCGGAATCAGCACTACGGCACTCAGGAATCGGAGGACAATCGTAATTCCAAATATCCACTTGTAAGCAAACTCGGCGGGCATCCCGCTCCGAAGTGACGCCATGGTCGCCGCTCCAAGCAGCGGGGCGACGCCGCCAACAACCGCCGTTACCGTCATTCCGGCACCAATGTAATTGGCACGATCTTCAGGCTTGGCTGTCGCGAGGACAAGGTTGAACTGGGTGAGACTGACCATTGCCCAAACCACGCCCATCAAGACATGGCTCGTCAGCAGGAGGGTTGCGTTGAACGGCGTGTCGTTCGGCCGGCAGAGCATCCATGGAATCGGATTAGTGGCCAGAAGCAGGCAGCCCAGGGCGAGGAGCGGCTTGTTGCCGAACTTATCGGCGAAGAAACCCCAAAGTGGAGCGGCGGCGACGTTGCCAACCGCCATGAAAACCGCCGTGCCTTGAATGACGCGAAAGTCGAGCGACAATGTCTCTCGCGCAAACGCTGCGTACAAATTTCCGGGGAACGTCTGACTGGCCACCGCGACCGCAATAAAAAATAGGACCTTTCGAAATTCTCGGTCGCCAAACGGGGTCCCGATGGCGCGGATGCCTTGCTTCAGATTCTGCTTGACCGGATTCTCACGGGGCAAATCCGTCATCTTCAGATAGAAGTACATGCTCACCCCGGCGAAGGCCACGCCAAGGCCGAAGACACCCGCAAAGCCGAGCTGCGGATTCGTCGCCCGAACCGCATCCAAGAACCACGCACCGACAATGCCAGCCACCGCTCCAACCGTTGCGCCGATCGCGTTTCGGCGGGAGAAGTACCAACCTCGCGAGTTGTTCGGCACCATCTCGGCCAACCAGTCGCTGTAAATCGGGTTAACAAAAGTGACGAATGATGACGCCACCGCGACCAGCACGGCCAAGATCACAAGCCGGACCTCGTTGGGCCAAGGCAACAGCGGCAACGCCACCACCGGCAGATACAGCAACCGCCACATTGCGCCGCCTGGCGTCACAAACTTTTTGTAGCTCGGAAAACTTCGGCCCCAAATGGCCCCAGGAATCTGCAGCAATCCCACGAGTGACGGAATTGCCGAAAGGACGCCAATCCATAAATCCGAACCGCCCAGCAACTGGACAAAGCCCACCAAAAACGCTCCGGTAGTGAGCGTGATGAAGGACATCGAAAATGCCATATCCAAGTTGGCATTTCGAAGGGTGCGCAAATTCTCCAGGCGACTTGGGGTCGGCACACTCATAGCACTCATTTTGCTCCTATTGCCGCCATCGGTGCGGAAACCATCCCGGCTTGAATTCGTATATGCTAGGGTCCATAAGCTATGGCACGAGTACTTGCGATTGATGATGAAGAGGGCGTTCTAAACGCGATTCGCCGCCGACTCGAAAGAGCCGGGCACTCCGTTGACACGGCTGACTCTGCGGACTCTGGCGTGGCGAAACTCCTCGAGTCAGACCCGCCGTATGATGCGGTGGTCACCGACATGAGCATGGATTCACCCGAATCTGGACTGCAAGTTCTGCACGCGGCCTTTACGCGAGACCTTTTCGCTGAAGTCATTGTGATGACGGCTTACGGCAACGTGGCCAACGCGGTCGAATGTATGCGGCGCGGCGCTTTTGACTATATCGAGAAGAACGCCCCCGGTATCGACGCCTACGAGGTCCTCGTGGAAAAGATCAACCTTGCCCTTGAGCGCAAGCGCCGAGACCTTCGCACAATCGACCTTTGGCAAACCGCCAGCAAGTCCGAAGAGTAACTACTTCAAAAGGAAGCGCAGCGGTCCGGCCGGGTTCAGGCCGATGAGTTCGCTGAAGGGCACAGTCACCACCGGCATCCCTTCGGCGAACGAACCAACCGCGTAGTTGTCGAAGCCAAACTCAATGCCTTTGGTCGAGACGTTCCACTGAGCCGAACCTAGGGCGTTCTCTGCCGAAACCGTTCCGTCTTCCAGCGAACTCGCCTGATTCGTCTCCGAGAGCTTCCGATGCAGCACCTTAGCGAGTTCGGCGCGATAGTCGATGCCCGGTAGGAACAGGTGGGCCAGCATCAGATCACGCTGGCCAGCCGGGGTCATGACTTTGTTCACGCTGAAGTACTGCCCATTTCCGTGCGCACCGCCGGTGTAGGTCCCGGCCGTGAGGCGATAACTCTGCAAGTTCGGAAGATCGGTCGAAACGTGGCTCGTGATTTCCAGGGTGTAAGGATAAGTCAGTTCCTTGTACCAAGGCTCGTTTGCGTCGCGCTTTGCTGTACTTAGGATCCAAGCCTTCTTCGTCGCCGCCCAAATTTTGGCATCTCGCAAAGCCGCCGCCGATACAACCGACTTTGATCGCACCGCTGGGAGTTCGATACTAATTTTCGGTTGTGGAGCCGTTGCAAGGACGATCAAAGCGGTGACGAACATCGTTTTAGTCTACGCTTCGCCGTCCGTTTTCAACAAACCAAGCAACTCTCCCACGCTTCGGTGAGCCTCGATTGGATGTCGCAGCGGTAGCTCCGAATGAACCTCGTAAATGTTTCTTCGCCCCTCTTTCGTAACCTGCAAATAACCTGCCTCACTCAGCTCGTTCACGATTCGCTGAACCGCGCGCTCAGTTATCCCAACAAGATCGGCCACATCACGCATCCGTAACGTCGGATCACGAAGGAAACACACCAATACATGCGAATGGTTGGTCAAGAAGGTCCACGACGACAATTCCGCCATATTGCACAATGTACACGACGAAACGTACGAACTATTTTTCGCGTATTATTAATCGTATGATAAATGAACTCTCTCGCCCAGCTCCGGTTGCCTACCTTCGACGAACGCGCACCCCGATTGCGCTGGCACAGGGAGATGGAATCGGCCCCGAAATTACTCAGGCCGTCCTACACATTCTTGAGGCGGCACAGGCATACGTGTCCTTCACGCCGGTTCAGATCGGCCTAGCTTCTTACAATAATGGGGCCAGCAACGGCATCGCCCCGGAAGCCTGGGAAGCGATTCGAAGCACCGGAATCCTGTTGAAAGGTCCGGTGACGACGCCACAAGGGGGCGGTTTTAAGAGCGTCAACGTCACCCTCCGCAAAGCGCTGGGTCTCTACGCAAATGTCCGACCGGTTCAAGCCTTCGCACCCTATATCGCGACCTTGCACCCGGAAATGAATGTCGTCGTCATCCGAGAGAACGAAGAAGACGTTTACGCCGGCATCGAACACCGACAGTCAGAAGATGTGTATCAGTGCTTGAAGTTGATCACGCGTCCGGGCTGTGAGCGAATCGTGCGGTACGCCTTCGAATATGCCAAGCAGAATGGCCGCAAGAAGATCACCTGCATGACCAAGGACAACATCATGAAGATGACCGACGGACTGTTCCATCGAGTCTTTGATGAAATCGGCGCGGAGTATCCCGAGATTCAGCAGGAGCACATGATCATCGACATCGGAATGGCCAAGGTCGCTACGCAGCCAGAAAGGTTCGACGTCATCGTGACGCCCAATCTCTACGGAGACATCCTCTCCGATGTCGTGGCCGAGATCAGCGGCTCGGTCGGACTTGCGCCGAGCGCGAACATCGGAAACGAGATGTCAGTGTTCGAGGCCATCCACGGTAGCGCTCCGGACATCGCTGGAAAGGGCATCGCAAACCCCAGCGGAATGTTGCTGGCCAGCACGATGATGCTGCAGCACATCGGACAATACGAAACCGCTTCGCTGATCCACAACGCTTGGCTGCGAACCATCGAAGACGGTCACCAGACCGCGGATCTGAACCGAATAAACCCGCTATCAACCATGGACTTCGCTCGCGCCGTTTGCGAGCGACTGGGCGAAATGCCCCGTCGTCTCCCAGCGGCGATCTATCCGCCTGACGCTAAGCCCATCAAAGTCACCACGAAACCGGTCTCCGGAATTCCGGCTCGGCGCAACCTTCAGGGCGTCGACATCTTTATCTCTAGCCGAATGCAACCGAACGACCTCGCGAAGCGGCTCCAGGCGATTCTGCCGGACGGTTCCGACCTGCAGATGATTTCCAACCGCGGCGTGGTCGTCTGGCCGACGGGACTGCCGGAAACCCACCTAGTGGATCACTACCGATGCCGGTTCACAAGCAAATCTGCCTCGCAGCTTTGGATTGTCAACCTCCTGATTGCCCTGAACCGGATTCAGCTGGATGTCATCAAGACCGAGAACCTTTACGCGTTCGACGGCAAGATGGCGTACAGCGCCGGCCAAGGCCAGTAATCAGTTGATCACGGTAATCGAGGCCGACGGATCATCGTTGAACGAGCGATGCCCGGTTTCGGTTACCGTGACGATGTTTTCGATTCGGACCCCAAACTTGCCTTCTAGGTAAATGCCGGGTTCGATACTGAAGCAGTCTCCGACCTCCAGAACGGTGGTGTTGCCGGGCGCGATATAAGGCTCTTCGTGTCCGTGGAGCCCGATTCCGTGACCAGTGCGGTGGAAGAACTGCGGTCCGTAGCCTGACTCTTCAATCACCGCTCTGGCCGCGGCGTCTACTTCGTGCGAAGTCACGCCGGGGCGGATCGCCTGGCGGGCGGCCATGTGCGCTCGGAAGACGACGTCATAGACCTTCTTCGATTCTTCCGACGCACTTCCGATCGCCACCGTCCGCGTGATGTCGCTCTGGTAACCCTCCAAGCTGCAACCGAAATCGAGCACGATGGTATCGCCGTCCTGAACCACCGTGTTGCCGGTGAGGTGATGCGGCTCGGCGCCGCCGCTGCCGGTGCCGACGATGCAGAACGTTGGCTTTCCGCCGAGGTCTAACATCGACTCATTGATGAATCGTTCGATCTGTCGCTCGGTGAGTCCAGGACGCAAGAACCTAAGCAGTGCGTCGAAGGTTCGGTCGGCGATATTGCCCGATCGGGTTAACAGATCAAGCTCGTCCGCATCCTTACTTCGCATGACCGACGAGATCGAAGCCCCACCGGCGCGGAACAACGCGGTTGGCAAGGCATTTTCGAGCCCGAGAAGCATGGCGGCCGGCATATCGTCGTCGACGGCGACGATGCCCGTCTTCAAGTTCCAGTCGCTGGCTAGCTCACGGACCAGCTCGTAGGGGTCTTCGCCATCGGCCCAAGTTCGAATGTCCTGAATGCCCACCCGCGCCGCCTGGGCGGCCGAGAGTGAAGGGCATATCAATCGAATCTCCCCGGTCGACGAAATCGCCAAGGTCAGAAATCGCTCGTGGCTTGATTCCCAGAAGCCGTGCAGGTAGCCCATTGAGATTGGAGCCTGGGCAAAGAAGGCGTCAATCTGGTTGTTCCGAAGGGCCTCGGCAAGTTGGGAAATGCGTGACATGGATCGTATTTTGGCACCGTCCTATCGAGCAGCCTTATGTCCGATTGTCAACTTTCCCGCAACCAGTTGCCAATTTTGCCACGTCCGCTTAAACTCCCTTGGTCTAAGATTGGAACGTATTCATTTTCAGGAATTCTTGAAGTGTCTGCCGCCGCGCGCCGCAGGGCCTATATGCAACTGAACTATCACCTCGTCGTGTTTGGCCTTTTCGAGTTGGTCTCCACGCTCGCTTTCGGACTTCTCGCAATTTTGATCATCTATAGACGCACCGAAAAGATGCTCGGGATATGCATCCAAGACGCAATTGAGTCAAAGAACCACGCCGTCACCTTGTATAGCGGTATCTATGCGTTCTGCCTCCTCTGGCTCACTGCAGAGAGCGTAAACCCTTCCGTAGACGCTCTACGAACGATGGTTCAGGTGCAAGACGTGCTGGAACCGCGCATGCTCTTGATTGCTGCAGGATACAGCCTGGCACTGTTTACCGTTTCTGCCGTGATTGGGTTCATTCTCCTCGCCGCCACGATCCATGTCATCACTTTGTGCACAAAAAAGCTGGATGAACTCGCGGAGATCAAAGCGGGAAACCTGGCGACCGCTCTGTTCGTCGGACTCAGCATTCTTGCCACAACGATCATCGCGCGGCCCGCGCTGGCAACCTTGCTTGATGGCCTTGTGAGCTACGACATGTTGAACAAGATCGGACAAGATGCCGGACACACGGCCCCAGAATCGACCACGACGGTATCGCCGGTAGCGCCGGAGTCGGTGGAATGATCCTTCGCGCGTTCGGGACGCTCACGCTGTCCGTAGGAAGCGTGATGTGGCTCAACGGTCAAGTTGTAGAGGCGTACGGCGATGCGCTAAGACACCCTCGCGCCCAGATCACACCAAAATCGTATATGGCGTCGCCAAACTCTAGGTACGAGGTCGCGGGATCTACTTCCACGTACTCGGTCAACTATGCCTTCAAGGGTTTGAAGACGGCGAGCATGAAGTGGTCTTGGAGCCATTCGAAGGCGCAAGTTGACGGACTCGTGAGTTCTTATGGCATTCCCAAGAGCATGCTGAACCCGTACTCGCCCACGCCTGATGTCGTGGCCGACCGGCAAAAGCAGCTCCTTGCGGGTTGCTTCCGTCAGGATGGGGCGCATTTGCGGCCGAACTATCGGGAGTTGATCCGAACGAGCCGACCGGTCGTTGAGACGGTTGCACAGCTTTTTGACAAGCAACAGCCAGACGCGAATTTAACCGATCGAGTGAACTTCGTCCTCAACTTTTGTCAGGATCTCCCTTACGGCATTCCGCCGAGCGAAATAGACGGAAAGCTCAACGGCGGTTTGCTCCCTCCTGCTGGCGTTCTCAGCCAGGGCTGGGGCGACTGCGACTCGAAAGCCACACTGTTCGGGACCTTGATGTCCTTCTATCCAAACGCCAAAATGGTGATGGTTGCAGTTCCCGGGCACCAGCTAGTGGGCATCCGAGCCCAGGCAGTTTCGGGGCAAGACTCAATTCAGTTTGAAGGCGAAGAATATGTCCTTTGCGAACCCGTTGGCCTCGCTCGGTTGCCGATGGGCAAGAAGAGCAAGCTCGTCACTACCATTGAGTGGACCCGGCGTGTGCTGCCGTATGAGTAATCAACTTGACCAAGTCTCCGGAAAATCGACGAAAGATTCTGCTGGTAAGTAGCCTTTGTTTCGCCCTGATCTTGAGCATCGTGGGCTTTAGCCGGTTCTCTTCGAGCACCTCCGTATGGGCCAACCTCTCTTCGGGCAAGCTCAATCAAGACTTTGTCGGATTGATCGGCTGGGTTGGGCTCTTCATCGTTCTGCTTTCCGCAACCTTGATTGCGATCCGGGGAGCCAGATTCAAGCAGTTGAAAAAGTTGAGCTGGATCGTTTCGCTCACTTGTGCCGCTGGCACGTTCTGCATTTGGGAGACCGAGCACAGCCGTCCGATTGATTCCTTCGGATTCGGCGTCCCCGTCACCAACGAGAAGAGCCAGCAGGAGTATTTGCAGAAGCACTTCCTCGCAACTAAAGCTCTGCCGACCGTTATCCCGACCGGCGTCTTTATTCAATCCATCCACTTTGCCAGCGGAACTGAGGTCGACGTCACCGGGTACGTGTGGCAGAAGTATCCAAACGGTACGCCAAAAGATCTCGCGCGCGGATTTGTACTCCCTGAGGCGAAAGATGCCTTTCACGAAGAAAACTTGACCTTACGGCAAGTGTCCCGGGTCAAGAAGAGAGATTATGAGCTTCACGTGTGGTTCTTCACCAGCACCTTGCGGCAACGGTACACATACAAGAAGTTCCCCATCGATCGGCAAAACGTTTGGTTGAGGATTTGGCACCGAGACTTCGATAAGGGCGCCCTCTTGGTCCCTGATTGGGAATCGTACACCCAGCCGTTTGACCCGGCGACCTTGCCCGGCCTTGACCAAGAATTCGTCCGAGAAGGCTGGACCACCCTGTACACCGGGTTCAGCTACCAAACCTTCAAGTACTCATCCTCGTTCGGAATGGGCAAGTACGCCGAATCGCCGCCGCACCCCGAGCTGTATTTCAACGTCGGGCTGAAACGAGACGTCACCGGTCCCCTCATCACCCGAATCGTGCCCGTAATCATCGTGGCCCTCCTGCTCTATGCCGCGCTGTATCTGACTCGCCGTCAGGAGGCAAAAAAGGGCGAAATCGTCGGCTTCAACATCTTCACCGTCCTCAGCTACTGTGCGGCGCTGTTCTTCGTCATCGTCATTGACCACGCCACCGTCCGCTCCACCCTCGCGCCGGAGAGCCTGATCTACCTGGACTTTTTCTACTTCGTCCTGTACATCCTCACCGCCTTCGTTTCCCTCAACAGCATCCTCCTTGGCGTGAGGGACGACATCTGGATCGTGGAATACCGAGAAAACGCCATCCCGAACTACCTCTACTGGCCAATATTCTTCAGCTTCATCTTCATCTGCACCCTCACGACCTTCACCCGCTGACGTCGGTATAATCACCAGCGGACGGTGCCGGATCGTCTAATGGCAGGACAACGGTTTTTGGTGCCGTATGTCTAGGTTCGAATCCTAGTCCGGCAGCCACAACAAACTTCCACTCCGGTGGCATGAAGTTAATGAAAAAGGGGACGGCCGCAAGCGCGGCGGTCCCCTTTTCTCTCTCCTAACCTCAGCGCTTCGTCTGAAGCTTGAACACGTTCACCGAGTAACCCGGCACTCGCTGCTGGAACTTCGATCCGAGCCCGGTCAACTTCCGCGTGATCGGAGCGACCTTGAACGGTTCGGCGATCGAGTTCATGTCCTTCAGGTAGCCGGTCAGGTATGTCCAAGTCCCATCTGGCTGAAGGTTTGCGCCTTGGAGGTCGATGTCGATGGACTGCGACCCAGGCAAAGCGTTGACGACCTTCAGGTACAGCGCGCCGGACTTCGTGTCTCGGGTGGCGGAGGCGAAGATGCCGGGGAGGGTCTGGGTGCCTTTTCGCTGAGTCGGAACTCCCGAGAGCTTGAGCTCCACCGTGCGGTTGCCAAGGTTCTGCGCGAACAAAGTTTGCGCGTAGTACGAAGGCGAGCCGAAGCTCTCAAGGGCGTCGTAGCCAATGAGGTTGAGCGACCACTGTCGACCGCCGGGGTTCACGTTGACGAGCAGCGGCGCGTAGCAGGCCATCTCGACGATGTCGGAATTGCGCTCCATGCCGGTCATGAACGCGGCGTCCGCGATCGTGCACTTCATGTTTGGCGTCGGGCCGGCGTTTGGTCCGGCTTGCCATGGGGCCACGGTGTCGTGGGCCGCCCATTCGCCGACGAACACCTTCGGTCCCTTTCGGTCGTAAGTGTCGTACTTGGTAGCCATGCCCATCATGTCCCAAGACTCGGAATAGTAGTGCTCATCCCATAGGTCTGGCCGACGCTGGGTGATCGGGAACTTAGCGCCGAGGAAGTCCTTTCCGCCGGTGCTGGAGATCACCTGCATCTTCGGATACTTCTTCTTGATGGCGTCGTAAAACTGGACGAATCGGCTTTCGTACGAACCCGATTTGTCAAAGCCGTCTTCGTTTCCGACTTCAACCCATTCGAGGTCGAACGGCTTTGGATGGCCATCCGCAATTCGCCGTGCGCCCCACTTGGTCTCGGGTCCGCCAACGATGTACTCGATCTCGTCCAGTGCTTCCTGAACGAACGGCTCAAGTTCTGGGCCGGCCTTTGTGTATTCGCCGTTGAGCGCGTAGCCCGCGTAAACGCCGAGCAGGGGCTTCGCATTGGTTTCTTCGCACCAAAGCAGGAACTCAAGCAGTCCCATTCCGTCGCTCGATCGGTATCCCCAGGTTCCGCGGTGTCCTGGCCGGGTTTCGATTGGGCCGAGAGTCTCCTTCCACGGGAATCGGTCCGCGGGCGTGTTGCCTTCCAAATAGTTGCCGCCCGGGAAGCGGAGGAACTTTGGCTTCATATCGCTCAGCAACTTCATCAGGTCAGGGCGATTGCCGTTCGGCCGATTTCGGTAGGTCGGCGGGAAGAGCGAAACCTGCGAAAGCATGAAGGTCTTGCCCGGGCCAGAGCGCAGCGCAAATCGGGCGTCCTTCGTTGGCTTCAGTCCCTTTGCCGTCTTGAGTTTGACGGTGTGGTTCTTCCAATCCGCGCCAACGCCGTTGATGACGGCTTCGGCGAAAATGGTTTTCCCGTCAACCGATTCCAGGCTCGCTCGCAGCGGGCCAGATGTCTCCGCTTTTGCCCAAACGCTGAGGCTGTAAGTTGTTGCGGGCCGAATGGGGATGCCCCAGTAACCGTCGTTCATGGTTCCGCTAGTCACCTTCAGCGCCACCGGTCGAGCGGCGCTCATGCCTGCTCGCTCAAGCGTAACCGTCGATCCTGCCTCCACCGGGCTCCAATGCGCGGGCTTATTGCGATCATCCAGAAACGCCCGGTTTCGAATGAGCTCTGCGTATAGCCCTCCGTCGTAGGAGTAGTTGATCTCTTCGGTCATGTGGCCATAGAGATATGGGCTCACCGCGACTCCGGGAGCTCGCAGGTCTAGGCTCAATCGAGCCGGTTCTTGAATGAGGAGGAGGAATAACATGGTTTCTGGAGTCAACGGAAGCCCTGGAGCCGGTTTCTTATTTACCTGTAAATTAAGCTAACTCTGCGGAAAAGTCAACTGACTCGGCTCAGATCTGGCTCGCAAGACCGATTTCTGTGCTGAGACTCGAGTGGCCTGTCTGATTTGGAACGGATCGTGCTGTCTGGCCACGGAGAATCGTTATATAGTTTGATAGCGGGCTATATATCCGTAAATCAACATGAGAGTTACGATTCGCGACGTTGCCGAGAGAGCCGGAGTTTCTGCCATGGCGGTAAGCGCGGTTCTGAACGGAGGGGGCGGAAACAAGGTCACGGTGACGGCCGAGAAAGCGGAGCGAATCCGCCAAGCCGCGCGGGATCTGCGCTACCAGCCGAGCCATTTGGCCAGATCGTTCCGAAACCGAAAGACGGGTCAGGTCGCGGTGGTCTTTCAGAACTTCGGCCGATTCATCCCCCAGAGCCCGTACCGGGCGGAGGTGATGAACGGCGTCATGGAGGCGCTCTTTCCAAACGATTACACGCTGTCGCTTTGCCCAAAGCTGATGCGAGATGGCGATCCCGGGTTTGTTTCCGACGGACGGTTTGACGGCGTGCTCTGGTGCCGGCCAGATCTCACCGAGACGAGCACGCTCGCCCTGCAAGAGGCCGCCGTTCCGATCGTCATGATGCACGCACCGCCCGGAACCGTCCTTGGACTGCCCACTTTTTGCGCTGATAATGACGGAGCGATGCGCCGCGTCGTCTCGCACCTCGTATCTTTGGGTCATGAGCGGCTCGCGTTCGTCATTGACCCCGTGAGCGAACACAGCGTGGAAGGCCAAGCGAGAGCCGAAGCGCTGCTATTGGCGACCCGAAGGGCGGGTCTTCACGATCCTGACGTGATCATCCTCGCACAAGACCACAGCATCCTTCAGCGGTACGCGGAACCTTCTGCGCCCCACACCGCGCTGATCTGCTTTAGCGATGAACTCGCCTGCTTTGTGCTCGATTCTTGCGCTCGGTACGGAGTTAAAGTTCCCGAGCACGTCTCGATCGTCGGATTCGACTCATCGCCGGTTTGTGAGACCTCGCGGCCGCGACTTACTTCGGTCGCTCAGCCCGTCGAGCGCATGGCGTTCGAAGCCACGATGCACCTGATCTCGCTCATCCGTGCCGTCGAGGAAGGAAGCCCAAGCTCACCGGCAACGTCGACTTTGTACGATTGCGGACTTGATATTCGCGATTCAACGTCGTCTGCTCGCTCACACTAGGGTCCGATTCAGAACTCGAATCTGAGTCGCGGATAAAGGTGTGCCAAGGTACGCTGAGGGGCGGATTCGTCGAGCTAATCACTAGCCCAAACACGGGTTATGGCTTCGACGGTTGGCTCCAGGTGGAGCAGACACCAAGATGAACCGCAAATTCTATAACGCCCATCACGCGCCTGTCGGTGCCTTCGCCACGCTCACCCTCGGCCAGAAAGGATCCACCGGCGGACTCGGGTTAGAGCTCGCGGGACCTGCAAACGAGAACCTGTTTGTTGGCATTCAGGATCGCGATGGCGATGGATTCCGCGCGCTTCCATTCTTCACCGGCGGCGAATCGCACGAAGAAGATTTCGATGTCGAGCACCTGTCTGGCTTTGGTCGGCCAAACAAGGTTGTCCACTTTGCGGATTCAGAAATCGAGCGAACCATGGGCGCGGGCATCGACGAATGGCGAGTTGGAGATATGGTGTTCCGACTCATCTCCCCCGTGCGGTCGGTTCCCGATCCAGAAACGGCCAGCGCCGAAGACCTCAAAGCAGCGATCACGCCTTCGATCCTCGCGGAACTAACGATCGACAACCGCGAGGGCACGACCAGCCGAAAAGTGTTCTTTGGTTACCAGGGCTCCGACCGCGCCGCCGGAATGCGTGTAATCAAGGAAGCTGGCCTTACCGGTATTGCGCAGCACACCCTCACCGCGATTGCGACCGACGATGCGAACGTCCACGCCGGCATCGCCTTTCAGCCAGAAAAGATTCTTGAGCCAGACACCGAGGAGAATCTTGAGTTTCTCGTTGGCCGCCTCGGCATGCTGGTCGGCACCGTACCAGCGGGACAAATTCACACTTTCCGATTTGCCATTGCATTCTTCCGCGAAGGAACGGCAACGACTGGGATCAAGACCCGGTACCTGTACCGCAGGTTCTTCGACGACATCGAAAGCGTGCTCCGGCATACGCTGTCCAACTTCGATGTGAGCAAGCAGGAAGCCGAGGCATTCGATTCCCGGCTTGCAAGTCGTCTCTCACCGGACCGAGCCTGGATGGCTGCCCACTCGATTCGCTCGTATTTCGGATCAACCCAGTTGCTCGAGCGGGAAGATGGCCAACCGCTTTGGGTGGTGAATGAAGGCGAGTACCGCATGATGAACACCTTCGATCTCACGATCGACCAGGCGTTCTTCGAACTCGTTCTGAACCCCTGGACGGTGCGCAACGTTCTCGACCTGTATGTTGAGCGGTACGCGTACGAAGATGGTGCACGGTTCCCGGGCTCCGACGACGTTCACCCCGCCGGAATCGCCTTCACGCACGACATGGGCGTCGGCAACGCCTTCTCACGACCTGGCTACTCCGGCTACGAGCAGGCTCGCCTCAAGGGCTGCTTCTCTTACATGAGCGTGGAAGAGCTCATGAACTGGGTTCTTACCGCGGGCCTTTACGATGCCCACGCCCGAGATATGGCTTGGTCCATTTCGCAGAGAGAAACTTTCCTCGCTGCTCTTCGCAGCCTCGCAAATCGTGACAATCCTGACCCCGCCGCCCGAAATGGCGTTGTGGGACTCGATGCCGACCGCTGTCAAGGCGGTGCCGAAATCACAACCTACGATAGCCTCGATGCCAGCCTTGGCCAAGCGCGAAACAACCTTTACCTGGCCGTGAAAGGCTGGGCTTCTTACCTGCTGCTAGAGGACGTTCTGCGCCGATTAGACGAAGGTGAAGCCGCCGCCGAGGCTCGGGATCAGGCCGCTAAGGCTGCACAGACGATCATTGCCGCCGCGGACGCGGACGGCTTGTTGCCAGCGGTCATTGGCGAAGGCGTAGAAGCCCGCATCATCCCTGCGATCGAAGCGTTGGTCTATCCGTTCGTCCTTGGCCTCGCCATCGATCCTGCCCTTCAGGAGACTTTGTCGAAGCACTTAAGTGCTGTGCTCAAGCCGGGCGTCTGCAAGTTCGAAGACGGGGGCTGGAAGCTTTCCTCGACCAGCCGAAACTCGTGGCTCAGCAAGATCTACCTCTGTCAGTTCGTGGCGGAGAAGGTGCTTGGCCTTGCACCAGATGCCGAAGCCGATGCCGCGCACGTGGGTTGGCTGTTGGATGAAGAGAATGCCTACTTCGCATGGAGCGACCAGATGCTGCAAGGCAAAGCCGTTGGCTCGCGGTACTACCCGCGAGGCGTGACGAGCATCCTCTGGGCAGCCTCCGGCGAGAACCCGCTGGCAGAGCTGGCGACGGCTTTCGGTCAGGCAGAGCAGCCCGTCGCCTGATTTTTTAGTTCGAACCTGCGCTCCGGGTTTTCCGGTAGTGGTTAGTGGCCTTAGCTCGATTTCCGCACTGGGACATCGAGCACCACTTTCGCCGTCCTGCCTTCGACTCGTCGAAGAAATGCAGGGTGCAAGTCGGCTCCGCGCACTTTCGGACCCGACCGAAATCTCCGCTCGCGAGGAAGTTTGCGAACGAGCCCGCGACGACCGCAAGGGGACTCTCATAAACTCTCGCGACCTCAAAGTGATCACCGGTCTGGCGGATCTGGTCATAGCCAGCGCTTGACCTTAGAATCACGTTCACACGTTCGATCGCAGATGCCAGCTCGGGACTGCCGATGCGAAACTTACTCACCGCTTCGGCCATGAGCGACCTTAGGTCTACAAGCTCCTCCAAGTTCACCGCATCAAAGTCGCGCCCAAACCAGGACTGAACCGACTCGCGACTTTCGAGGACGCTCCCAAGGTTCAGGCGCTCCAGGCTCAGTGAGTTTGCAAAATCGACCCAAAGCACCCCGCCAATCCAAAAAAGCTCGGGCCAAGGATCAGCTTCGGATTCCAAGATTTTCGTCATTCTAACCATATTAATGGAACTTTAACGGTTTGAGTTCGCTTTAGTCATCGTAACCACTCAAGCATAGGTTTACAGGTTAGAATCATGAAAGCAAGCGTTCTCGCAACCAGTCTCGTCACCCTCGGTCTGATCTCCGCACAAGCAAGCGCCGTTCAAGTCGACCACAAGTTCGAAACGGTGGATGGTCTAAAGGTCTTCTATCGAGAAGCCGGTCCGAAGTCGGCAAAAACCATCGTTCTCCTTCACGGATTCCCAAGTTCGTCGCACATGTTCCGCGACCTGATTCCAAAGCTGGCCACCAAGTACCACGTGATCGCGCCGGATTACATCGGCTTCGGCTATTCGGATGCGCCATCTCCAAAGACCTTCACCTACAACTTCGACCGATTGGCGAGCATCACCAACAAGTTTCTTGAGCAGAAGAACCTTCGGAAGTACAGCCTGTACGTTCAGGATTACGGCGGACCGGTCGGCCTCCGAATCGCCGCGGCGCATCCAGAACGAGTTCAGGGCCTCGTCATCCAGAACTCAAACGCCTACGTTGAAGGCATCAGCGAAGCCGCCAAGGGAATCTTGGTCGGGTTTGGCAGCAACCGAAATGCCGAAACCGAGAAGGCAGTAGCAGGACTCTTTAGCCCCGAGGGCATCAAGTACCAGTACGTCACCGGCACGGATGCCTCGAAGATGAGCCCCGATGGCTACACCTTCGATTCCGCCCTGTTCAACGCCAGACCCGAGAACACCGCGGCTCAGCTCGACCTCGTTGCTGACTACAAGAACAACGTGGCGCTGTACGACTCTTGGCACGAGTACTTCCGAAAGTGGCAGCCTAAGGCGTTGGTAGTTTGGGGAACCGGCGATCCATTCTTCACCGTGGCCGGCGCAAAAGCTTTCCAGAAGGACCTAAAGGACGTCGAATTGCACCTGCTGGAAGCCGGACATTTTGCCCTCGAGGAAAAGGGTGACTTCATCGCCGAGAAGATTCTCTCGTTCCTTGGCCGCGTAAAGTAACGCCAGTCAACTTGAGCGCGTTGGCGAAGAGATAAATGATCTTTGCGCAAACGCGCTCATTTTGTTTTGATGGGTCACCACTTTTCCTGCGATTGGCGTAAAACAGGGGAGATCATGGCTACTTTCACCGTTGGAACCGAGAACTCGACCCCGATTGAACTGTATTACGAAGACCTAGGATCTGGCTATCCGGTAATTCTCATCCACGGTTTCCCGCTGAGCGGAGCGTCTTGGGAAAAGCAGATTCCGGCACTCTTGGAAGCTGGTTTCCGGGTGATCACTTACGACCGACGTGGATTCGGAAAGTCTAGCCAGCCGTCCACCGGATACGACTACGATACGTTCGCCGCCGACCTGCACCACCTCGTTACAAAGCTAGAACTGACCGACTTTGCCCTCGTCGGTTTCTCGATGGGCGGCGGTGAAGTTGCTCGGTACACGGCTCAGTACGGAATCGGTTCGGTGAGCAAAGCCGTGTTTATCGGCGCGGTGACCCCATTCTTGGTGAAGGCCGAAGATAATCCGGAAGGAGTTCCGCAGGAAGTCTTCGAAGGAATCAAGGCAGGCATTCTCGCCGATCGTCCCTCCTTCCTCACCGGATTCTTCGCGAACTTCTTCAACACCGATGTCCTGGGTGGCACTAAGATCACCGATCAAGCCGTTCAAGCGAACTGGAACGTCGCGATCGCGGCTTCCCCAATCGCCACCCACGCGGTTGTCGACACTTGGGGCACCGACTTTCGGGAAGATCTCTATCGATTCGACCTGCCGGTTCTCGTCATTCACGGCGATTCCGACCGAATCGTACCGATCGCGATCTCGGGCGCAAAGACCGCACAGAATCCGAGCGTGACCGAGTTTGTGGTCGTGAAAGACGGCCCTCACGCGGTCAACTGGACCCACGCCGAGGAAGTCAACGCGGCGTTGATCAAGTTCCTCAAGTCGTAATCGACCCTGTAAACTGAATGTGCGATGAGCACGATCGAGATTCCACCGAGCATCCAGCGGATTCTTAATCGTGCCGTCGCCGACTTTCAGCCTTCCAAAATCGTCATCTTCGGCTCCCGAGCCCGCCGGGATAACCGACCCACGAGCGATTTCGACCTTGCCTTCTTCGGCGTGCAAGACGCAAAAGCCTGGGCCCACTTCGCAGCCGACATGATCGCCCAACCGCCGACGCTTTTTGGTCTAGACGTGATGCAGTACGAGAAAGTCCCGCCGGAGATGCAAGCCTCTATAGATCGGGAAGGAGTTACCCTGTATGTCCGCGAGTAAAGAAAAGTTTAAGCAAATGCTCCTACGGCTGAACCAGTAACTGCAGTTGCCCATTCGCTAACCCAGTCATGTGGCAGGCATTGCTCCTGCTTGTCAAGACCGGGCCGTGCAACGTCTTGCATACTTACTGCGTGCAGGCCAATAAGAGAACCCTCGGCGAAATTCTCGCCGCCGACATCCGTTTGGTGGCCCCGCTGTTTCAGCGACCGTACGTTTGGAGTGAAGTGGAAAATTGGGAGCCGCTCTGGCGGGCCGTTGAGGACGCTGCTGGAAATCGACTGAAGGGAACAACTGCTCGACCTTATTTCATGGGAGCGATCGTACTTGCCAAGCTCGATGGGCTCACCGGATCGGTTTCATCACGCGAGATCATCGATGGGCAGCAGCGGATGACAACACTTCAAATCCTCATGGAATCGGCGAAGTCGCTAGCGGCTGACTCAGATTCCATTTCGAGACTGCTAGATCGTGTGACGCGAAATATCCTTGGTACCGGAACCGATTTTCAGTACAAGGTTTGGCCCACGAATGTTGACCGTGATACGTTCCGTGACGTGATGGAAGGCCGTAGCAAGAACGGACGAATGCACGATGCACGTCAATACTTCACCGAAAGACTCTCTTCTTGGATTGGTCATGGCAACGACCGGCTGGAAAGGCTGACCGCAATAGTAAACGGCCTAATAAACGACCTTGTATTTATTGCCATAGATCTCGACAACGATGACGATGGCCAGCTAATCTTTGAGACCCTCAACTCACTCGGTGCTCCACTGCTTCCTTCGGACCTTGTTAAAAATCTACTTTTCCGCGCCGCTCAAGCTGAAAGCCTAAACACCGACGATCTATATTCTAGATACTGGCGGCAGTTCGAGGTTGAAGACGGATATTGGCGAAGTACTGTAGAAGTCGGCAGGCGCAAGCGGTCGCGGCTAGATTTATTCCTCCAGCATTATCTGGTCTTGCACGTTGGACGTGAAACCCAGACCTCACACCAGTTTCGAGACTTTCGGGACCACTACTTAAAAGGAAAGTTCGGCACAGTTGTGGAAGCACTTGCAGACTTTGCCCGACTCGCCTCAATTTATCAGAAATTTGACGTGGCATCCAGCTCAGATCAGGTGGGACAGCTAAGGCTGTTCCTTAGGGTAACTGATCTAAACTTGCCGTTTCCCCTGATTCTGGGGATCCTAGCAAAGGCAAGCAATCCAAACGTCGAAATTGAGATGTTAGCCACTGTCGAGTCCTACTTGGTGCGAAGAATTCTCGGTGGGTCAGGCGGTAAGAACTTGAGCAGGATCGTTCCTGATACGATTTCAAAACTGAACGAAATCGGATGGACAAACGAGAATTTGCGAGGCGTACTTCTGGAAGGAAAGGGCAATTCTAGCGTTTGGTTCGATGACGGACACATTCAATGGCGGATCTGCAATCGCTCCGCTTACTACGATATTCGGACCGCAACCCTTGGCTACCTGTTTTCAAGGGTGGAGAATCACCTTAGAAATGCAAAAGCTGAGGAGCCATTTAAGATTGGAGCGCCTGTTCAAATCGAGCACATCATGCCCCAAAAATGGGCGGACCATTGGCCTCTCGGACAAGGTGACCAGGGCGAGCTGACCGGTCAACGAAATGAGGCCATTCACAGATTCGGAAATTTGACCATCTTGACTGGACCATTGAATTTATCGGTATCGAACGCCGGTTGGATAGAAAAGCGAAAGAAGCTGGGTGATGAAAGTGTTCTCAAACTGAACCGACGTGTTGCTTTGAACGAGAAATGGTCCGAATCGACAATTCTTGAGCGCTCCAAGGAACTCGCAGACATCTTTTGCATACTTTGGCCCCGGTGACGGAAGGCGTATCCTGAGAAGGGAGTTACCAAAGTCTGTACGGCACTCGCTATAAATGGTCGTGTCCAATTGAGTGGTTTGACACATATCTAGTTTTTGTTTCACGAGACTTTTGGCTACAACCGCTCTTCGGATCGATTCGACAGATTCAGTCGTCACCTCGCAACGGGGCGACACTTGAAGCGGCCCGGTCCGGATCTTCAAACTGAGGATATTCCCGCAATAGTTTGCCGGAGACATCTCGATTCTCCCGGACTGACCGGATGATCCGATCAACTTCAAGGTCCGGCGCCTCCAAAACTTCCCTTCTGCATGCCCGCGAAGACCCCAGTCGCGGAGCCAGAGAGCTTCTTAGCGCATCGCAGACCCGATACGAAAAAGGACTGTTACCCATGTGTCCGGAATAAGTGATTGGACAAGCAGTCTCGTGGTGGTGGGCCCGGAGGGATTCGAACCCTCGACCAACGGCTTAAAAGGCCGCTGCTCTACCGCTGAGCTACAAGCCCACAAGATTTCTAGTTTACCAGAGGGGGTCTGGTACCCTCAACTGCATGTCTGAAGGCCTAACGTACCGCGACGCTGGAGTCGACATTGACGAAGCCCAACGTGCTCTACGTACCGTAAGCGGACAAATTCGCGAAACGTACGGACCGCAGGTGATCAGCGGGATTGGCGGCTTCGGCGGACTCTTCCGCGCTGACTTTGGCGAGATGTCCCAGCCTGTGCTCGTGTCGAGCATCGACGGCGTCGGAACCAAGACCAAAGTCGCCGCGATGGTCGGTGAATTTCGCGGACTTGGTTTCGATATTGTCAACCATTCGGCAAACGACATCCTCTGCCAAGGCGCGCGGCCACTCTTCTTCCTCGATTATTACGGCTGCTCGCACCTCCACTCAGACGTTTTCGAACAAGTCGTATCTGGAATGGCGGAAGCGTGCAAAGAACTCGGCATTGCTCTGATTGGCGGAGAGACCGCCGAAATGCCAGGGGTATATCACGATGAAGAAGTCGACGTTGTCGGCTCGATCATCGGCGTCGTCGACTTCGAGCGAAAGCTCCCGCGGGGCAAAGTTCAGCCGGGAGACGCCGTCATTGGCATCGCCAGCAGCGGACTGCACACTAACGGATTCTCACTTGCGCGACGCGCGTTGTTCGAAGTCGGTGGACTGAGCGTTCGGGATGAGGTTCCTGGCCTCGGAGCGACCGTCGGCGAGGCACTTCTGCGGCCGCATCGCGCCTACGTTAACGCCGTGTTGCCATTGCTCGAAGACGACCACGTTTACGCGGTGGCTCACATTACGGGCGGCGGACTGTACGACAATATTCCGCGAGTCCTACCGGCGAACACGCGGGTCATGATCGAGAAGCGCGCTTGGACGCCACCACCGATCTTCACCCTGATCCAAGAGACCGGCAACATTCCCGAGGTTGACATGTACCGAACGTTCAATATGGGAATCGGGCTGACCTTGATGGTCGACCGAGTCGCGGCACCGGGAATTGTCCAGCGGCTAAACGAGGCCGGAGAGTCTGCCGCCATCATCGGCGAAGTCCAGTCCGGCCCGCAAGAAGTTCAGCTCGTTTAGGCTTCGCCGATTCGGAAGACGAATCGCGCGTTGCCAAAGGCGATGTCCTGACCATCGACCAGTTCTTCGTTTTCGACTTTCACGAAGTCGTCGCGAAGGAGGAATGTTCCGTTGCTTGATCCAAGGTCCTCAACTCGGAAAACGCCGTCTTCGAACAGGATTCGCGCGTGTCGGCGGCTAATGTAGGTTCCCTCGGGTTGCAAAGCGCCCAGGTCGACGTCGATTGGCCCGACGGTTGGATCGAATCGCCCGACTACGGCAGGTGCCATCACGGGGAACACGGTGTCGGTCTCGCTCCCGGCCCGCTTGAGAACTAAGCGCGCCAAGCCGGGGATCGCCATGACCGGAGCCATGTGCCCGGCATCGACGGCCTCTTCGGCGGATTCTGCCTCAACTACGGCTTCTTCGACGCTATCTACGATTGACGCATTGTCTTCCATCATGCTGACTTCCTTTTCGCTTGGATCAAGCTCTCCCATCCTAGCACGATGCCGGAAACTAAGAGTCCCGGAATGAGCGTGCCTAGGCCAAATCGCTGTCCCATCCATTCGACTTCCAACAGCGGGTTATTCGTTCGCAAACCAAACACCATCCAGGACACCGCAACGGTAAACCCCGCAATTTGCGAGAACACGACCGCCCCGGGGCGCCAACGGACCTTACGGCTGGAATACGCCACGACGGTCGGCATGAGCAAAGCACCTACAACCGCCCCCGCCCAGCTGTACCAAAGCGCTACGACGCTCTGAACGGCAAATGACAGCAGCGCGGCCAACAGGCTGGAGATCGCGATACCGAGCCGAATGGCCGCGCGGGTCTTTGCGTCATCAAGGTCAAACGCCCGGCCCAAAATTTCTCGCCCCATCGAAGATCCGGCCACGAGGGAATACCCAACGAGGGCCGAAACAATCGTTCCAAGAAGGCCGCACAGGAAGATTCCTTTGAGCCCAGCCGGCAGAACCGCTTGCGCAAGGGCGGGGAAAATCAGCAGCGGGTTCGCTGGCATTTCTGGCAGCAGGCGGAGCGCAAACATTCCGGCCGTGACGGTCAGGATGTCGAACAGCATCCAGAACGCAATGGCCACCCATACTCCTCGCCGCCCGACCTCGGGCGAAGCCGCGCTCGCAACGCGCTGATGGAAGCCAGGGTCAACAATCGTCCACGCCCCGAGAATAAAGAAGCTCAAGATTGCTAGAGGCTGTTGACCGCCGGTGAAGCCCAGCGCATTAGGCTGCTTGATCTCAGCGAGAGAGCCAAGTCCGTACGTTCCAATGCTGAACCCGACCATCACCGCGAAGCCAACGTACATGAGAACGAACGCCAGCATGCCGACCCGAACGTCCGCCAGCAGTCCTCCTTTGTATAAGAACGCCGTTCCGCAGAGCACGGCCACCGGAATCGCAATGGGCAATCCCCAGCCCGTCAGGCCCTGCACCAGCGTGGCGAGCATCAGAACGTGGGCGGCGGGCACGGCGAGCAGAAAGACGAGGCTGCCGGAGACAAGCCCGGCGCCCTTCCCCCAGCGATGGGCCACGCGCTCAGGAATGCTATATTGGTCGGCTTCCCTCACCTGCCCGGCCATCCGCGCGGCGTAAATGCCGGCGAAAATGTAGTACGGCACCCCAAGAAGCAGCCAGGTGCCGATTCCGTAGTACGACACGGATTCACCGATTCCAAGCACGCCGCCGTACCAAGTGGTAACCAGTGTCGCGACAAACCACGGCAGGGTGAGCTGCCGGCCCGCGGTGACGAACTGGAAGACGCTAAGCTCTCGGAGCTTCGCGCTGAATCCCAGACCAAACAAAGTGGCGGCAAAGACCGCGAGGACGACAAGGTCCGCCGCCGCAAGGGTAATCACCGTTTCAGTTTCCCGGAATGGCTCATTTTTCGCCGGGTGGTCCACCAAAGTCGGAAAGTGGGCCAACAAACGGACTCTGTCGCCGGCCCCGCACTTTTCGGATGGTCGAAACGATCAGGTTGCAGTCCCGGCTTGCATCGAACAGCGTGCTCTTCGCTCGGTACTCGACATCGACTAGGTCTTCTCCCCGTCGCAGCGTTAGCTGCAAGACCGTCTCGGGTGCCTTTGGATACTCCGAAACGATGGTCGTTTTTCGAGCACGTTGCTTTAGGTCCTCATCATCTTTCGTGAGCATGGGGTCTCTTGACGCCATGAACGCGTTCATGACCTTGTCCGGAACATTTGCTCGATATTTGATCGCGATATACTCGCCGTAAGTCGAACGAAACTCGCCTTTTGTCACCCGAACGTAAGAGGCAAACCGTTCATTTTCCGGAACCATTCTTGCTGGCACCGCGACGGTGTATCCCGGCTTCGGATCAGCCGCCACGTGAACTTCTAAGAACGCCGGCTTCGGCGTTGACGGCTTTGGGGTCTGCCCAAGTGGCCGGACTTGGCACCCGGCCAAGCCCAGCATCATGAGCAGACCTCCTGACACCCTCCAGGTCATAGCCTGATCGGAAGCACGCGCACCCTTCGGTTGGGGTCCTCGCCGACGCATTCGACCGCGAGCTTTCGGCTCTCGGCGAACTGCGCCTGGATCTTACGTACAGGAGCCGGTGCCGGGCTCAGCTCGAACGGGCGATTGCTTTGCATCACGACTTCAATAGCCGTCTCGACTTCTGAAATCACTTCCCGATCGTTGTCTGGCTTCTGACCCGAAGACCGCAAAACTTCCTCAAGGGCCGAAGAAATCTGGCTGAACGTATTCGACTTGACCACGACGGTGTGAATCGGCCGACCCGCGATCTCTCTCAGCTTTTTAGGCTTCGATTGATACGCCGACCGGATGGCCATTACCGCGTCCGCTTGGGAGATGTCCGAAGTGACGAACGCCGCCGCTTTCCTTTCCCGGATTGCACGTTCGAGACGGGTGCGGGCGATCCCGTAGGGAAAGATACGGACGTACGAGCCGGTCGTAGCGTCCACCTCCTTATCCTTTGTAGGGTCTCCTGCAACTGGCGCCTGTCGCGGCAGTGCGGGTGCGTTTCGATCTGTGCCCCGCTCTTTACCGCGGGGCTCCGCTTGGGGCTTTCTTGCGAGCGAAGGGAATCGCTCGTTGAAGCTGGCCTCATCGGTTTCGATGGGCTGCTCGTTCTGAACAATTTCGATTCCCCCGCCGGTTCGGACCCGAATTTCCGGTCGCGGCGCAACGCCACGAAGGATGGTGTCGACCGTTTTCATCACGTTGTGATGCACAGCGCAGCGGTCGTAGTCCAAAAGCTCAATGACAACGTCGAAGGTTGGAGGAGCCTTTCGCTCGAGGACCGTCTTCTGCGTGCCTCGTCGCTGGGCTTCAGCGTCGCTCAACGTAACCGCCTGGATGCCACCGATGAGATCGGCGAGGGTCGGATTCAGCATCAAGTTCTCGAGCGTCTGTCCGTGGGCCGTGCCGACCAACTGTACGCCGCGCTCAGCGATGGTGCGGCTCGCAAAAGACTCAGGCTCGGTGCCAATTTCGTCGATCACGATGACTTCGGGCATGTGGTTCTCCACCGCCTCGATCATCACGTTATGCTGTTCCGCCGCCGCCCGAACCTGCATTCGTCGGGCGTAGCCAATTCCTGGGTGTGGGACGTCACCATCACCTGCAATTTCGTTTGACGTGTCCACAATCACGACCCGCTTGCCAACTTCGTCGGCAAGAACCCGCGCAATCTCGCGAAGCTTCGTTGTCTTTCCAACTCCGGGTCGGCCCAGCAGCAGAATCGACTTGCCGCTCCGCACGATGTCGTCGATCATGTCGATCGTGCCTTCTAGCGCACGACCAACTCGGCAAGTGAGACCAACAATCTTTTGGTGGCGGTTTCGGATTGCCGAGATTCGGTGGAGGGTCCGTTCTATTCCAGCTCGGTTGTCCGTTCCGAACTCACCAATCGACTTGGAAACGTATTCCAAATCCAGTTCGCTGACCCCAATATCGTGGAAGCGTTCCACGCGGTCGCGATAGCGGGCTTCTGCCGGTCGGCCGTAGTCTAGAACGACCTCGATGAGAGCATCGAGGTCGCCGGACCGCTCAAGACGAGCGCGGACATGGCCGGGAAGAACGTCGAGAAATTGCGCCAGTCCATCTGAGTAGAGCGACATATGGTTCGTGAGAAGGTTCAGGAACGAACCTTCACTCTCCTACTAAGTGACGAACTCAGACGTCTCGTCGAAGCTCCTGTAATGCAATCTTTATGGTCTTTTCTTGACCCTTTGACCACACCTTGATGGTCACTACATCACCTGGCTTTTTCGGTACTAAAACTCGGTTCAAATCGAACAAGCTTTCCGTCTTTTGTCCGTCAATCGACAGCAGAATATCCCAAGTACCAATTCCTGCTTTCGCGGCTTCCCCCTCGGCTCCGGCGATGATGATTCCGGAATTCGGCACATCGGTGGCTCTCGTCTCCTGGGCGATCTGGCGTCGAACTCGGCCAAATGCAAGCGCGCCGTCCCATTCCTTTCGGTAGCGAATGCCTAGGCCGGGATATCGGGTGTAGCCGAACTTAACGATGTCATTGACGACCTTTTGAACCCGGTCGACGGGAATCGCAAAACCGATTCCGATGCTGCCTCGGTTGTTGCTTGCGATGGCGGAGTTGATTCCGATCAAGTTTCCGCTGGCATCCGTCAGTGCACCGCCGGAGTTACCAGGGTTGATTGCTGCATCCGTCTGGATGGCATCCACAAGGGCACTGCCCTGAATCGGCAGACTTCGCTTAAGCGAACTCACAACGCCGACCGAAACGGTGTTATCAAATCCAAGCGGGTTACCAACCGCCATGACCCATTGGCCAACCTGAAGGTCTTTGCTATTCCCCATCGGAACTGCCGGAAGGTTTGCTCCCGTTACTTGCAGTACCGCCAGGTCTGAAACGGGGTCGGTTCCAAGTACCTTGGCATCCAGCGATCGGCCATCGCTGGTGCGAACTTGGACTCGAGTGGCATCCGCGACGACATGGTTGTTCGTGACGATGATTCCGTTTGCGCCGATGACAACGCCGGAGCCTGAACCGGTTTCCTGCTCGCCCACCGGCTCGCCAAAGAAGTCGGTGGCGTTGTTGAACCGGTCAATGCTGACCACGGATTTGTTCACCTTTTGCGCCGCCGCGCGGAAGTCGACGGCACCGGCAGCGGAAAACTGCGCCGGTTCGATTTGGTATTCAACCGGCACTTTCTTCGCGGTGGCAACGACCGCAGGCTTCTCAAATTGTCGGTTGACCTGCAACGCTCCCAGGGCACCTACGAAGACGGCAACTCCAGTTCCAAAGTAGTGAATCGCTTTCATAACCTTTGAGAAGTAAAACGCAGAAAACTAGCCCAGAGTTCTCTGACCGGAAATCGGTAGGTCCAAACGCAAAAAGGGCGGAGAGCAACGTTGCTCTCCGCCCAACCTTTACGGTTTCTTAGTTAACCGTGAAGGTCTTGTCGATGCTCACGGTTCCGAGCGTTGCTCGGAGGGTGACCACGACTGGGGTAGTTCCGATCGAAGCATCGATTGGCATGAGGAAGCTCGAGGAGACTCGAAGTCCTTCAGGAATGTTGACCGTTGCAGGAACGGTTACACCCGTGGAAGGATTCACGAGCATGATCGTGATGTCCATGCCGCCAACCGGAGCGTTGCCGTCAATGTAGACGCGGGCTCGCTGCGAAGTACCAACGGTTCGGGTTGGGAAGTCAAGCACGAAGTTGTTAAGAACTGGTGCCTGAATCGTGACCGTATCCGAAGCCGACGTTCCGTTTGCAGCACCAACGATGGTGGCAAGGGTGTCGGTCGCAACTGCATCCGTGTTGAACGTGAACGTAGCGGAGGTGGAACCAGCAGGAACCGTTACGGACGCTGGAACGTTTGCCGCGTCGGTGTCGGCGTCAAGCTCGACCACGGTTCCGCCAAGTGGTGCTCGGTTCGAAAGTCGAACCGTACCAGTGACGAGAGTTGAGGTTCCGCCCTTCACCGTGTCTCGGCTGAGGGTCACGCTGCTCACCGCAGTCTTCTTGAGAAGAACGGTGTCGCTCATGAATCCGAGAGGTCCCTTGATCTTGACCGAGAGGTCAGTGTTTCGAGCGAGTGATCGGATGTAGACGACGCCAGACATTTCGTTGGCTGGAATCGTGAGGACGCTGGACCGGTGCAGGAATGCCTGCGCTGGGTCGATTGGGTCGCCGGTGGTCGCATCGACGAGCGAAAGACCAACTGGGATGTAGAGGGTTGGGTTAGCCGAAGCTAGGTTGACCGTTGCGATCACGTCGAGGCCTGCTGGCTGCTCGGTGGTGTCGAAGGCGATGGTCGAGATAACTGGTGCTGGGATGTTGACCGTCTGGGTCAAAACCGTTGCGCCGGAGGTTGCCGACAGGTTAGCAACTTCGTCCATCTGGATCGAACCAGCGGGAGTTGGAGTTACCGAAAGGGTTGCCGACTTGTTGCTTCCGCGTGGGATGGTTACCGATGCTGGAAGTGGGAACTTGGCGTTGTCCGAAGTGAACGTTACGACGGTGTCAGCGTAAACGCCAGCATCGGTTCGAACGTCGAATGGCCATCGGTATGGCGAGATTGGAGCGTAAGCATTGAACTGCGTGAACGAGACTGGGAGGGTAACGCTGGCCAAGAAGCCGTCGTTTCCACCTGCGAGTGCAGGCTGTGCCTTACCAGCCGTGTTTGGCAGGATGCTGGAGTTGGTCCAACCCGAAGCAACGGCGGTCGTGCCGAACATTGCAAGGCTTGAAGCCCAATCGTCGTTGTTACCGCCGAGGTAAGTGCCGTGCCAGAAGACGTTCAGAGCAGGGCTGAATCGCGAAACGAAGACATCGCTGCCGCCGCGTCGAGTTCGGTCTGCATCCATTCCGCCGAGCTTAAGGTCTCGAGCTGCCGATCGTCCGATGACGACTGGTGCGCCGAGCGGGTCTGCCTGAATGTCAGCGATCGAAACGTCGCCGGTCGATCCTCGGTAGAAGGTCGATGCAGTGAGCGTGCTCGTGTCGCCGGTGAACTTGGCCATGTAGCCGCCGCCGAATCCGAAGAGAGCGGATTGGTATCCGAGAACGATCGGAAGATCGCCGGAGTTCGTGGTACCAGCCATGAACAATGCACCGTCGGAGGCTCGGTAGAAGCCACCAGCCGACTCGTTGTTCGTTCCGCCGTAGAGCGACCAGAAGCTTACGGAAGCGTAACCGCTGCCGACTCCGAGGAGCCAAGCGTCGGTGCCGCCGTTGGCAGTCTTGTCGAATCCTGGCTTAGCAGCGTAAGAAGCTGCCGTGAAGGTTCCGGTGGTCGTTCCGATTGCGATTGGCAAGCCAGAAAGCAAGAGAACGTCGGTTGCCGTTTCCGTGCCAGCGCCGCCCACGTAGGTGGAGAAGCTGACTCGTCGGGTGTCGAGGTTGACTTCGGTGATGAAGGCATCCTGTCCGCCGCCGTTCGAGAACTGGAACGGTCGAATGTCTGGGTTGGTCGTTCGAGCTGGGTAGTTGGTCGAAGTCGTTTCTCCGACAACCGTAGCCGTGGTGTTGTTTAGAACAACGTTGTTGGCCTGATCGTGGAGGCTTCCACCGAGCTTGGAAGCGAACGTGAGTGCGGTTCCAGCTGCGTTGATCGTCGCGATGAAGGCATCATCCACACCACCACCGGCCGACAACGGAGTTGCCGCAGGAGGAATCTGTGGGAAGGTCGCGCCAGAGGTCGTTCGACCAACGAAGGTGACCGTACCGGAGTTCGAAACAGCAAGGCCGTTTCCTTCTTCCGATCCTGTTCCACCAACGTAGGTGCTGTAAACCAGCGAGCTGCCATCAGCAGCAAGCTTGGTCACGAACGCATCCGAAGCGCCGTTGATCGCGAGATCGTAGGCACCAGCGGTGGTTGGGAAGTCGGCTGCGAGAGTCGTACCCGTAACGTAGTGAGCGCCCGTGCCGTCAACGATGTTTCGCTTAGGCTGGTCGTTCGCGGTGCCACCAAGGTAGGTGGACCAGATGACTGGGTCGATGATCAGTGCCTTCGAAGAGTCGTAGGCGCCCAGTTGGAACGAAACGGTTCCATCTGCGTTAACTACGTGCTTTGCCGAGACTGGCTTGATGGTTCCGTTGACCTTTTGGTAAACGAAGAGGCCCTGCTCTTCAACCGTGCCAAAAGTGGTTTCGTAGCGAAGAACGTTGTTCTCAGCCCGAAGATTCTTGGCGCCGGTGTAGGCGAGCTTGATCGAGTTCGGGTTCGCGCCAGGGCGAACAACCATGTCGTATCGAGGCATTCCCTTGTCGAAATAGAAGCGAGCATCGACGTTCGGCAAAAGGCCGACCGACTGTGCCTCGGCGAACCGAGGAACGTTGCTCACCCAATTTTCTTGGGAGCCATTGAGGTAGTTGATTACGCCAGGCAGTTCGATGACGCCATTGGCCGCGGTTGTACCCGTGGAACCAACAACTTCAACTTGCACGACGTGGCCCTGCTTAGAGGCCGTGTTTTCTCCGTAAGCGATCCGGTGGAAGTCCAACGTAAAGCCGGTTCGAGTCACCCAGAAGTCAAGTCCTCCGGAGCGGGCCAAGAACCGAGCCTCCGGATCCCATTGACCGTTGTTACGAATGAAAGCGTTGGCGATGGGAGTTTGAGGGGAGGCGTTTTGCAGCGTTGCCGGGTTTGCCGACATCGCTACCATAGCCGCAGTTAACGCAAGCATCGTTACAATGTCTAGCATGTTCCGGCACGCGCCGACAACAGGTGGAATTAACAGGTTCGGTCAATTTGAACCTGCCTTCAGGATTTACAGCGGAAAACTTAACACGAATCCGCATGTACTACAGGGCGGTATTCTCTCGTCATGGCAACCGTCCCCGATTCTCTTGTCGGTAAGACGCGTCTAGAACTCAAGGAAGTTTTGGAAAATAGGTCCGATGCAGGACTTCGATCCAAGCAACTTTGCTGGCATTTATATCGCCGAGCCGAGGACCAACTCGAGAAAATGGGCGATCTTCCCCAGGCCCTGCGAGAGGAACTCGCCACCCGATTTGTCGCGCAACCGCTGACAACCGCGACCCATCGAAAGTCCACCGATGGCGTCGAAAAGCTCCTTGTCCACAACGGTGACGGCCAGGTTTACGAGTGCGTGCTCCTGCCGTACGCGGACCGGGTCTCCTGCTGCATTTCCAGCCAAGTCGGCTGCCCGATGGGCTGCACCTTCTGCGCGACCGGGCTTGGCGGATTTGATCGCAATCTCACCGCTGGAGAGATCGTGGGCCAGTACCTCATGCTCCAACGCCTGACCGAACGCCGAATCTCTCACGTGGTCTTCATGGGCATGGGGGAGCCGCTCCTTAACCTCGACAATGTCGTGAAGGCTCTCCACCTGTTCAAGGATGAGGTCGGACTCTCGATGCGGCACCTCACGGTTTCGACCGTCGGTCTCGTGCCGCAAATCAAGAAGCTGGCCGAGATGAAGCTTCCGATCCACCTGGCCCTGTCTCTGCACAGCCCATTGGACGCAGTTCGCGACCGCCTCATGCCGGTTAATCACCGCTGGCCCGTTGCCGAAGTCGTTCAGACCATGCGGGACTATCAGCAGGCCACCGGAAGGAAAGTCACGTTCGAGTACCTATTGATCAAGGACGTCACCGACACGCCGGACCAAGCTGAGGCGTTGGCAAGATTGATGAAGGGCTTTCCGAATGTTGTGAACTTGATTCCGTTCAACTGGGTGGATACCGATCAGGGGTTCGCCCGACCAACGCGAGAAGCTGTTCGAAAGTTCAGAGGCATTCTGGAGGGCCGTGGCATCAACGTGACCGAGCGCACCGAGCGCGGGCACGACATCGCAGCCGCCTGCGGCCAGTTGGCCGGCCAACATGCTGGCCGCTTTGCGAAGCGGACCGCCCTCGGGCCTGTTCCGGTGCTTCCGTCGTGAATCTGAAAATCGTTGCGTTGCTCCCCCTGATCCTTCTGTGCGTAAGCGGTTGCGGCGGAAAGAAGCCTGAGGCGAAGGCCACATCGAAACCGCCAGAAAAAGCAGAAATCCCGCCGATCGTTAACCTTGAGTCAGGTGCGGCCGATACGTTCTCGTCCAAGCTGCCACGCGAAAAGCTGTGGACCATCCGATGGAAACAGGCCCAGGTTCGGCCGGATAGCGAGTCAACCGGAACCGGAAGTTTTGAAATCGTGAGCGGCGAAATTTTGGAAGCCGAAGCCGTCTCCAACCGGTACGAGGCACTGCAGGGAAAAGTGGACACTGCACAGCGAACGGTTGAACTAGTTGGGAAAGTCAAATTGACCTCGACCAAGGTCGACGCGGTCCTCACCTGCGACCGAGTGACGTACCGCGAGTCCGACAAAATCGTCAAAGCCACGGGAAACATCCGCGTGACCAGTCCTCAAGGTGAACTCCAGATGGATGGACCGCTTTGGGCAACTCCGGGGCTGGAAAAGGTAGGTTCACCGGAGGTTTTTCGTAAGTTATGAAAGGTGCCATTTCTTCTGCCGTCCTGCTGCTCTTCACGCTGGCATACGCAGATTTCACCGTTCGACTTAACAAGGGAGACATTACGCTCACCGGTGCAAGCGGCGGAGTCAAGCGCAGCAAGAAGGGCGTTGAGCAATACGTGGTCTATCCTGCCGCCGGAAAGCAAGCCGTGCTCGAATCGAAATCGGATGGCCTCCGGCTGCAAGCTTCAACTTCGCTGAGGGCCGATGCCCAACGGGTAGCAACCGCCAAACCAAACGCCGCGGGTCTGCTCGAGATCACCGAAGCCGTCGCCATCGGCAATGTCCAATTGGATTTGACAAGGCCGGACCGAACGTCACAAGCGAACAGCAACAAGCTCACCTACCGAAGTGGAAAGACCGAAGATCGGGCCGAGTTTGAAGGTGATGTGACGCTCCGAGATAAATCGACCCAAGGCAGTACCAACCTGACTGCAGTAGGTCAGCGAGGCTTTATGACGATTTCCCCCGCCGCGGAAAAAAAGAAGAACCCCGTTCGGCGCGCGGAGCTCACTGGATCGGTGAAGGTGACAATCGTCCAGGCTAAATCCGAGGCCGCACGGGCCGGCAACTACGTGGCCACCGGAGACAAGCTCACCGTCGATTACACCGTGAGCCCGGCTCAGGCAGTGCTCTCCGGTAACGTAAAGATCGACGGAAGCAGCGACCCGGACACCGCCGAAATCACCGGTGTTACGAAGCTAGTCCTGTCTCTCAACGAGAAAGGCGAGCTTGAAGCCCTAGAAGCCATCGGCGAGCCGGTCAAAAGCACCTTTCGTCGTCCGGCAACAAAGGGTTCTGGGCGACTGGGGGCACGTTGACAATTCGCGGAGAAGGGCTGAAGAAGACGTACCGAGGACGCCAAGTCGTCCGCGGAGTGAGCTTCAACATCACCCAAGGTGAGATCGTCGGGCTTCTTGGTCCGAACGGCGCCGGGAAAACGACCACGTTCTACATGACGGTCGGCTTGGTTCGCCCTAATGGCGGACAGGTGCTGTTCGATGACCTCGATGTCACCAAGTGGCCAATGTACAAGCGCGCTCGAGAAGGCGTCGGATACTTGCCGCAGGAAGCCAGCGTTTTCCGAAAGCTCACCGTCGAGGACAACCTTCGGCTTGTGTTGCAGCTCGTTGGTCGCTCCCGCGCGGAAATCAAATCTCGCATCGCCGAGCTCGCCGAAGAATTGCACATCACCCGAATTCTTCAAAGCACGGGCAATGTGCTCTCGGGTGGCGAACGACGACGGGTTGAGATTGCTCGCGCGCTAGCTACAAACCCGAAGTTCATCTTGCTCGATGAGCCGTTCACCGGCATTGACCCGGTCACGATCGAAGAGATTCAAGAGATCATCTTCCGGCTCCGGAATCGCGGTATTGGCATCCTGATCACCGACCACAACGTCGCGGCCACCCTGCGTATCACCGACCGCAACTACATCCTCATCGATGGGCAGATCATCAAAGAAGGCTCTCGGGAAGAGATCTCAAACGATCCGCTAGTACGC